>JAZQPJ010000097.1:0-76138 GCA_045628525.1 Bacteroidales bacterium | reverse complement strand
TCAGCGGGTGCTGACTGCGAGACAGGCCAACGCCTTCTTCGAAGCCATCGGAAAGCCTGATGGGTTGGATTGATATACTTCGTGTAATTATTGCATGACATCTTGTACCCCCTCCCTCGCCCTATTGCCGGACAAAGATTTAGAGCCGTCGAAAAGCTTGCCAACACTTCTGGCAGACTTTTCGACGGCTCGAAAGGGATGGGGCAGATAGCCGTGGATCAACCCACAGCAATCTGGTAACGTGCCTCGAACACACCGAGTGGGGCGAGGGTCTGGATCCAGTCCTTCTGCTCGTAGGTGCCATCGAAGCGGACGCGGTCGCAGCGGCCGTACCAGGGCTCGATGCAGACGAATGGGGCGTTCTTGCCGGGAGGTGACCAGAGGCCCATCAGCGGGGCTTCGCTGCGGAGGGTGAGGTAAGGACGACGGTCCTGGCCGCACAACTCGACGGTCTGTACCTGGCTGTCCTCCAGCACGAGGGCATCGTGGGCGAAGGTCTCGGTGTCGAGTGGCAGGTAGCCGTCGGTATCGAGGGTGAAGGTGGCGCTCTGCTCGGGATCGACGCAGCCCTTCTCGGTGATGACGCTCTTCTTCAGCTCGGCATTGGCAAGGAGCTTGCCCTCTGGGCCATAGAGGCGGAAGTAGCCGCGTGCCGTGCTCTGGGCGAGGAGTGCATCCTGGGCAGCCACGCCGGCAGCCACGACGTCGTCAGGGAGCAATGGCCAATAGAAGGCGGGATGTGCGCCGATCTGGAACTTGAGTTCCTCGTCGCGGCTGGGGTTCATGACGCGCCAGATCACCTCCACGGCATTGCCCACGAGGCGGTAGCCGATCTCGAGGCGGAAACGGTAGGGGTACTTCTTGAGGGTCTCCTCGCTGCTGCGGAGCACGTAGAGGAGCTGTGGGTTGCCATCGGCATCGGGGGCATCGTCGATGAG
This sequence comes from Bacteroidales bacterium, assembly GCA_045628525.1. Lineage (GTDB taxonomy): Bacteria > Bacteroidota > Bacteroidia > Bacteroidales > UBA3663 > Liminaster. The sequence goes on along the minus strand of JAZQPJ010000097.1, from coordinate 75,200 downwards.
CTGGAAGTCCATGTCGCGGGCAAAGCCGTGCTGTCCCATCTGATAGGTGTGCTCGACGTATGCCTGGTTGGCTTCGAGCAAGCCCTTCTGGCCCTTGGAACGATACTGTCCGTCCCACACCGAACCGACGATGGGGAACAGGACGGGTGAATGACGCTTCCAGTAGGCAGGATCGGCCTGCCACAGGTATTGACGACCGGTGCTGTTGAGCACGAGTGAGGCAAGTTCGGCACCATGTTCTTTCACCTCGATGGTGAGGGTGCCGTTGGTGAGGGAGTGACTCATGTTAGTGGAAAGAGTAAAGTGGAAAGGGTAAAGTGGAAAGAGTAAAGAGTAAAGTGGAAAGTGTAGAGCGGAAAGTGTACTAAACTAAGCCCGTATCACGAGCCTGGTGCGACTCAGCAACCAGGCGATGAGCCAGTTGAGGGCTACGAAGGTGATGGCGAAGAGGAGGCTGGCGGTGCAGGGCGAGCACCACTGGCCGTACCACTGATAGAGCCCCCACGAGATGCCCCAGCCGCCGAGCAGGTCGGCCAGAATCCACGAGATGACATACATGGGCAGCGGATTGATGCCGAAGACGCGGAAGGCTTCGCTCCACCAGCCACCCAGACGGCGGACATCGAGCAGCCAGATGAACAGGGCGAAGGTCACTTCGGCAATGCCCGTGGTGACGAAGACGAACGAGGGGGTCCAGACTTTCTTGGCAATGGGACAGAAGCCCGTGAAGTGCATGACAAGGGCGATGACGATGCTGACCAGGCCGATGATGGCCAATGTGCGACGGCTATCGACCAGCTGATTGCCCAAGCGAAGACAAAGCAGGGCACCGATGAGCACATGGGCCAGCGAGGGCAGGGTGCTGAGCAGGCCTTCGGGATCGAGCTGTACGCCCTCATCGACGTACATGTGGTTGGGGCCGAGGATCAGGGCATCGACACGCGCCACGATGTTGTCGGTGCTCCATTCGTAGCCGTTGCCAAACTGCAGGAGGCCCAGATAGACCACCAGCAGCCCGATGATGAGGTGTGGCAGGTATTTGGCCCGAACCCACAGCAACAGCAGGGCGGCCAGGCCGTAGCAGATGGCCAGGCGATGCAGCACGCCGAGGGTGCGGAAGTGGCTGAAGTCGGTGGTGAAGCGGCACGAGAACCATTGCAGCAGCACGCCCACCAGGAAGATGACCAGCGTGCGGCGGACAATGCGCCACATGGCTGCGCCCGAGGGCTTGAAGTCGTAGCGACGCAGCGACAACGGAATACTGAAGCCCATGACGAACATGAACGTGGGGAACACCAGATCGGCCAGCGTCAGGCCGATGAAGGGAGCATGCTCGAAGGGGGCGTAGATGTTGCCCCAGTCACCAGGATTGTTGACCAGGATCATGCCGGCGAGTGCCAGGCCGCGGAGGACGTCGAGGGAGAGGAGACGGGGCATGGGAGGTTATGGGGTTATGAGGTTATGAGGTTATGGGGTTTGAGGGGGTTGAAGGGTTTGAGGGGAGGAGGTTGTTTGGAATTAGGAATTATTATTGGCTAATTACGAGCGCAAATATACTCAAATAATTGGTAAATCACAAAAAAATAAATGATTTTTTGTTCAATCACGTTTTTTTTGCTATCTTTGCCCCAAATAAATCTCTTTTATGATGAATCAAACACTTCCTTTCTACGATATCTTCGCACAGTTGAACCGCACACCACGTCCCTCGCACCACGAGGAACAGGTGGCAGATTTCCTGTGCCGCTTTGCCGAAGCGCACGGCCTGGACTATACACGCGACGCACACAACTGCATCGTGATACGCAAGCCTGCCTCGCCCGGACACGAGGATGCGCTGCCCGTAGTGATCCTGAACCACATGGACATGGTGTGTGTGGCCGAAGAGGGACATCCGTTCGATCCGCTGCACGATGACATCGATGCCTACGTGGAGCCCTTCACCACCGACGAAGGCCAGACGCATCACTGGATGAAAGCCCACGGCACGAGCCTGGGTGCTGACAATGGCATGGGCCTGTCGATGGCATTGGCCATCCTGGCCGACAAGAGCATCGAGCATGGCCCCTTGGAGGTGATCACCACCACCAACGAGGAGGACGGCATGGACGGAGCAGCCAACCTGTCGCCCGACTTCATCCGCGGCCGACACATCATCAACCTCGACTCCGAAGCCTACGACCAGATCACCGTGGGTGCCGCCGGTGCCTACATCCAGCAGGCGCGTCTGCCCTACCACGAAATCCGGGCTCCCAAGGACTACATATATTATAAGGTACGTGTGCGAGGCGGTCTGGGCGGCCACTCGGGTGTGGACATCGTGAAGCAGCGTGCCAATGCCATCAAGATTCTGGCCAACCTGCTGCAGGTGAGCATCGTGCACGGCCATGTGGCGCTCTATCTGGTGCGCTTCGAGGGCGGACAGGCATCGGCCAGCATCCCATCGTCGGCCGAGGCCATGGTGGCCCTGCCTGCCGACATGGAACAGGAGTTCAAGGACATCCTGATCCAGGGTTCATGTGCCGTACAGGCACAGTATGGCGTGACCGACCCCGACACTGAAGTGCTGTTCGAGCCCGCCACCTGGCACGGCACCATCCTCGACGAAGAATCGACCCGCTGCCTGCTGGCCGACATCAACGCCATCCCCACCGGTCCGCTGGAGATGCATCCCGACATGCCCGGCACACCGATGACCAGCAACAACATCGGATTGGTAAGGATGATTACCAAGCCCACAAACCCTTCGAACCCCTCAAACCCCTCAAACTCCTCGAACCCCTCACAACCTCATAACCTAACGACCTCACAAACTCACTTCCTCATCAGCACCCACTCCCGCTCCTTCCGCATGGAGGACATGGAGCTGCTGGCATCGAAGATACGCGAGATCCTGGAGTTCAGCGGTGCCGAAGTGGAAACGGTGATGAACGCCCCAGCCTGGCAGGAGGATGTGCAGAGTCCCTTCCTGCAGCTGACCAGCGACACGTTCCACGACCTGCTCGGCTTCCGACCCACCCCGGTGGCGATGCACTTTGTGCTGGAAGCCGGCTACTTCGTGCAGAAATATCCAGGCATCCAGATGGCATCGATCGGTCCCCGCATACTGGAGCCGCACAGCACCTCCGAGCGCGTGGAGCTGGAGACGTGCGACGACATCTGGCGCGTAACGATCGAGCTGCTGCGCCGACTAGCCCAATGGCATTGAAAAAAGCACGATAATACCATGAAAAACACACTCAATTTGACCTTTTTTAAGGTTTTGCAGCAAAAAATTACACTTTTTTGACCCAAAATATTGTTTTTACTGAAATTCTCATTATATTTGCCCCAATAAAACCAACCAAACATTACCTTTTTTTATTAACAAACACTTAAAAACATTACCTCTATGCCAAAACTTCAGTCTTTATTGAATCGTTGTTTGGCTACTTTGCTGATGACCTTCTTCTGTTGTGCCATCTATGCACAGAGTCAAACTGTACGAGGTACCATTATCGACCAGCTGGGCGAGCCTATCGCTGGTGCCACCATCATCGAGAAGGGTACAGAAAATGGCGTGATTTCCGACATTGACGGCAACTATACGTTGCGCGTCAAGCAAGGTGCTGAGCTCACCATTTCCTACGTGGGTTATGTGACCCAGGAAGTAAAGGCTCACAACGTGACCAACGTCACCCTGGTGGAAGACCAGGAATTGATCGAAGAGGTCGTGGTGGTAGGTTACGGCGTGCAGAAGAAGAAGCTGCTCACCGGTGCCACCATCAACATCTCGGGCGACGAAATTGCCAAGCAGAACACCACCAGCCCACTGGGCGCACTCTATAGCTCGGTGCCTGGCGTGAACATCACCGTGAGCAACGGTCAGCCAGGTGCAAGCTACAACATCACCGTGCGTGGTCTGAACACCACCGGCAGCTCTGGCCCACTCTACGTCATCGACGGCGTGGCTGGCGGCGACATCAACTCGCTCAACCCTGCCGACATTGAGAGCATCGACATCCTGAAGGACGCCGCTTCGGCTGCCATCTACGGTGCCCGTGCATCTTCGGGCGTTGTGCTCGTGACCACCAAGCAGGGCGAGAAGGGCAAGATCCGCATCAGCTTCGACGGCTACATTGCCACCCAGAAGCCTAACTTCAACGGCGTACATTCCGTAACCGGTATGGAGTACATCGACCTGGTGGACAAGGCATTCGAGAGCAACGGTGCCCGCTTCGACAGCGACGACCACTACTTCAACCTCGAGAAGCTGATGCCTGTGCAGTGGGCTCAGATGAAGGCTGGCAAGTTCAATGGTACCGACTGGTTGCACGAGTCAGTGAACCCAGATGCCTCTTCATACAACGCCTCGCTGACCATCACCGGCGGCAGCGACACCAACCACTATTCGCTCGGCATCTCGAACAGCTCAAGCGACGGTACCCTCGGTTATCCTAAGAAGACCTACTACGACCGTACCACCATCCGCATGAACTCAGACTACACCCTGCTGCGCCTCAAGAACCGCGACATCGTGAAGTTCGGCGAGAATGCCACCATCTCCATCTACGCTTCGAACAGCGTAAGCCAGGGCAACATCTACGACAATGCCATCCACACCGCATTGGTTTACACCCCATTGCTCCCTGCATACAAGGAGGATGGCTCGTTCTACACCTACGAGGATCAGGTAGCCGACAAGTGGCAGCAGGCCGATGGCGCCTACAACCTGTTGGAGAGCTACTCGTACGGCGAGTCGGAGAACAAGCGCATGCGCATCCAGGGCAATGCGTGGCTCGAGATCAATCCTCACAAGGACTGGAAGTTCCGCACCGTTTATGGTTTCCGCTACTACAACAACATGAAGCGTAGCTACAACCCTGTCTATCAGTTGTCAGGTACCAACATGAACGTGCTCGACCGTGTACAGCAGGAGGCCAGCGTCAGCAACAGCTGGTCGTGGGAGAACACCCTGTCGTGGAAGCACAAGTTCGGCAAGCACAACGTTGATGCGTTGGTAGGTACCTCAATCGAGGGCACCGGCTGGGGCCAGAGCCTGGGCGGCTGGCGCAAGGACACCAAGTTCGGCACCTGGGAGTCGGCCAACCTCTCATCTTCGGGCAGCGACATCGACTCAGAGCACGTAAGCATCTGGGGCGGCAACACCGTGCCTTACAACAACCTCGTCTCATTCTTTGCCCGTGCCAACTATAACTATAAGGAGACCTACCTGTTGACCCTGATCCTCCGCGAGGACGGTTCGAGCAACTTTGCACGCGGTCACCGCTGGGGTACCTTCCCATCAGTATCGGGTGGCTGGGTATTGAGCAACGAGAAGTTCATGCAGGCCACCAGCTCATGGCTCGACTTCCTCAAGCTGCGTGCCAGCTGGGGCCAGAACGGTAACTGCTCGGTAGGTAACTTCCAGTATGCTGCCACCGTAGCGCTCGATGCCTACTACGACTTCACCCCTGGCGGCCAGTCGGCTTCGATCGGTGCATATCCTGACATCCTGCCTAACCCATCGCTCACCTGGGAGACCACCGAGCAGACCGACTTAGGCTTCGATGCACGCTTCCTCCACAACCGTCTGGGTCTGGTATTCGACTGGTACAACAAGGAGACCAAGGACTGGCTCGTCAAGGCTCCAGCTCCTGCTGTGATCGGTACCGGTTCGGCCAACATCAACGGTGGTGCCGTGCGCAACCGTGGCTTCGAGATCGGCCTCACCTGGAACGACAAGGTAGGTGACTTCCGCTACGGCGTGAGCGCCAACATGTCGAAGAACTCGAACAAGGTGCTCTTCATCGACAATGCCGACGGTATCCTCCATGGCGGCACCGACGTCATTGCCCAGAACATTTCGACCTACAACACCTTCGAGGCACGTCCTGGCAAGCCTATCGGCTACTTCACCGGTCTGGCCAGCGACGGTATCTTCCAGAACCAAGCTGAGATCGACGCCTGGAACGCAGCCGGCAAGGCATTCATGGATGGCTACGAGAAGGCACAGCCTGGTGACGTGAAGTGGATCGACCAGAACGGCGACGGCAGCTTCAACGATGACGACGTTGTCGAGATCGGTAATCCTCACCCAGACGTAAACGTAGGCTTCAGCGTCAACCTTGCCTGGAAGGGCATCGACTTCTCGCTGAGCGGTTCAGGTGCCTTCGGTCACCAGATCCTGCAGAGCTACCGCTCATTCGCCAACAGCGACGTCGAGAACTACACCAACAATTTCGTTGACCGCCTCTGGACCGGCGAGGGCTCGACCAACTCGTTCCCACGCTTCACCTACGGCAAGCACAACAACTTCTATGCCAAGGGCTACGTGGGCGACGTATGGTGCCAGGATGCTGACTACATCAAGATCCGTACCATCACCCTCGGCTACGACTTCAAGCATCTCTTCCCAAAGATGCCTCTTGAGCAGTGCCGCATCTACTTCACCGGCCAGAACCTCCTGACCTTCACCGGTTACGACGGTATGGATCCTGAGGTCGGCTATGGCTACGGCTACAGCTGGACATCGGGCATCGATATCGGTTCGTACCCAAGTCCTAAGAGCTACATGATTGGTGCAAGTCTGAAATTCTAAGATTTAACATATACTGGATATGAAAAAACTATTATATTCGTTAGCTATAGCCGGTGCGCTTTGCGCTACAAGCTGCGAAGATCTGCTCGATACCGTCAACTACGAGAAGACCGACACCTCGTCGTTCCCAAAGAACGAGAAGGATGCCGAACAGATCCTCACCTCGTGCTACAATACCCTGATTCTGCTTTGCTCAAATACCGTCGAGACCCACACCGTGTTCACCCACAACATGATGAGTGACGAGATGTATGGCGCAGGTTCTACCTCGAACACCGGCGCACAGGCCTTCGACCGCCTGATGAACAAGGAGTCAAACTTCTTCGACGCAGCCTGGAAGGACTACTTCATGGGCGTGTTCCGCTGCAACTACGCACTCGAGGCCATCCCTGAGATTCCTGAGTCGGAGTTCGCCAGCGTCGAGAACCGCGACTATCTGCTGGGCCAAGCACACTTCCTGCGTGCATGGACCTACTGGGAGCTCACCAACAACTTCGAGACCTTCCCACTGCTCACCAAGCCTGAGTCGGTCACCATCCCACGTACCTCGGTCGATTCGATCTACACCCAGATCGGTGCTGACCTCACCGACGCCATCAACCTGATGCCTGCCAAGTACGGCTACACCACCGAGGCTGGCAAGGCAGGCCGTGCCACCAAGTACGCCGCCGAGGCACTCTTGGCACGTATCTGGATGTTCTACACCGGCTTCTACGGCAAGAGCGACATGGCTGGCATCTCAAAGCAACAGATCATCACCTACCTCAAGGACGTACGCGACAACTCGAAGTTCGGCCTCGAAGCCGATCCACGCGAGATCTGGCCTAACACCAACGAGTGGTCGAGCGGCTTCGCATACGAAACCGACTTCGACACCTACGCCTCGCGCAACAACCTGCACTGGGTGGGCAACCACTCGAAGGAGACCGTCTGGGGTGCACACTTCAGCTATGTATGGGTGAGCAACGGCAGTGCCGGCCACAACCGCATCGGCGAGTATTACGGTCTGCGTAACTCGGCCTCTTCGCCCAACGCCCTGTGCTATCCATACGGCATCGGCTACACCAACGGTTCGGTCAATCCTAAGATGGTCGAGGAGTGGGTTACCGATCCTGACTACGGCTGCAAGGACGTGCGCCTCTGGGGCTCAGTCTTCGCTGTTGATAACGCTGCTGAGATCTTCGGAGGTGGCGATGGCGGCAACTGGTGGAACGACGAGTGCATCGTCGAGCTCCCTGACCACCCGGGCAACGACTCGAAGGAGGTTGAGAAGTCAATGTTCCACAACAAGAAGTACATGGTATCGACCGCATACACCGACGCTGCCAAGTCAACCCTGCGTGCCAACTTCTTCTACGTGATCCCAGGCTTCAACGGCTCGAACAGTAACCAGTTCGACAACCGCAACGACATCGTCTATATCCGCTACGCAGACGTGCTGCTGATGCTCGACGAACTGGAGCACACCGTCACCGGTATGAACCAGCTGCGTGCACGTGCAGGCCTGGCTGCTTACGACGGCTACACCGAGGAACGTCTGCGCAAGGAGCGTCGCTACGAGCTCTGCTTCGAGGGTGTACGCTTCAACGACCTGCGTCGCTGGTATCCACAGAACGCTGGCGAGGTGATCTCTCGCAACCAGGTAGGCGGCTTCATCGAGTACCGCGGCAAGACCGTTCCTGGCGGATACAAGGAGATTCCTGGCAACGGCATGCAGAAGCGTTGGACCGAGACCCGCGGCTTCCAGCGTATTCCTAACGACCAGATCATCCTCTCGGAGGGCGTGCTGACCCAGACCCCAGGCTGGTCGGATGACGACACCAAGACCTGGCTCTTCGGCAACGGCAACCTGCCTTACTAATAAGCCAACGGGACGAACAATCCCGACTCAGATACAAAAGGTCTCGCATTGTGCGGGACCTTTTGCATATAAGGATTGATTTCTATGATGGATATCTGGAATGTTGCAAAGCACTTTTAGAGTGCACTTCAAATAATCATACCACACATGAACAAGCTCCCACACCTGGCACTCCCAGCCATTCTGCTGTCACTCACCGCATGTGGAGGAAGCCCCTCGCATGAGACGGCGGCGCCCGACCTCTTCACCCTCGGGCTCGATGCCCCCACCGACACCACCCTGCATGCCTACACACTCCGCAACGGTACGATGCAGATGACCGCCCTCAACTGGGGCGCTCGCATCCAGAGCCTCACCGTCGATGGCACCGACGTGGTGCTCGGCTTCGACACCCTCAGCCATTACCGCACGGTGAAGCAGAACTTCGGAGCCGTCGTGGGCCGCTACATCGGGCGCATCCTGAATGGCACCTACGTGCTGGATGGCGACACTGCCCACCTGCAGCTACAGTCGAGCGGTGACTGCGGCCATGGCGGCGACCCCAACTTCGGCGGCCGCATGTGGAGCCTGGTGCCCGGCTCGCTCACCGACACCACCATGACGCTGCGCTACGTCTCGCCCGACGGGGAGAACGGCTTCCCTGGCGAGCTCACTCTGCTCACCACCTACACCCTCACCTCTGACGGCCTGCGCATCGATTACCAGGCACGCACCACCAAGCCCACGGTGCTCAACCCCTCGAACCACACCTTCTTCAACCTCACGGGCGACCTCTCGGCCGATGTGCTGAGCGAAGAGCTGTGGATCGACAGTGACAGCATCGCCCTCTATGACGACAAGAAGAAAGTGACCGGCCAGCTGGGAGCCGTAGCCGGCACCCCCTTCGACTTCCGCCAACCCCGCCCCATCGGCGAGCGCATCGACGAGGAGAACGACCAGCTGAAAGTGACTGGCGGCTACGACCACTGCTACCAGCTTAGAGGTGCTGCCTTGACCGAGGCCCCTCACATGGCAGCCCGCCTCACCGACCCCTCTACCTCCCTCACCATGGAGGTCTTCACCACCGAGCCCGCCCTGCAGATCTACACAGCCAACGGCCACAAGGGCAACATCATCGGCAAGGGCGGCCAGGCCTACCCTCGCCGCAATGCCATCTGCTTCGAGACCATGCACTTCCCCGACTCGCCCAACAAACCCCAGTGGCCCAGCACTGCATTGCGTCCAGGCGAGACCTTCCACAGCACCACGATCTTCCGCTTCTCACCCTGCAAGTAGCATCATCAGGCACGGCAGCGGATGGGGCGGACGCGATGGCGAGTGGCAAAAGGTCAATGACGATCCCCTGCACCACTTCTATGAGACGACGCATCTGTCCGCCCGCGAGGCCATACCGACCAAGGCTGAGATTATTGTGGAGATGTTCCAGACGTTGCCAAGTAGATACACAATCCCTTGTGTTGATAACTTGGTTGATAAATGTTGAAAACCGGTTTCGGAGTGTTCCTCAGGGCGTGTATAACCCGCTGATATTATTCGATAACCACACTTATCAACCGCTCTTTGTTGAAAAGTTGGTTCATAACTTCGGTGATCTGTTCGGGGGTGACTGCATCGATGCGCTGACATGTCTCTTCGAGGCTCTCCACGTGGCCCAGGCGGAGCAGGTTCTTGGCCATGAGAATGGCGGAGTTCTCCATGTTGGCCGAGCCGACACCTAACTGTCCGCGCAACTGGCGCTTGGCAGCGGCGAGCTGGGCAGGGGAGAGGGGATTGAGGCGCAGGTGCTCGATTTGCTGATGGCAGAGGCGGAGGCATCGGTGCACGTCCTGATGGTCGCAGCCGAAGTAGATGCTGAAGTAGCCGGCATCGGTGTAGGTGGTGACGTTGCTCTCCACATTATAGACCAAGCCGCGACGCTCGCGCAATGCGAGGTTGAGGCGACTGTTCATGCCGGGACCGCCTAGCATGTTGTTGATCAGCGCCAGGGCTGCAGCGTTGGGGTGCCCGATGGGGTAGGTGGTGGTGCCGAGCAGGACGTGGCTCTGGTTGTGACCGGAACGAATGACAATCCCATTGTCATTCGTTAATGAGGAATTAGGAATGAGGAGTGAGGAATCAGGTTTGTTCTGCTGGATGGAGGCTTGCGAAACATTATTGATTCCTAATTCCTCATTTCTCATTCCTAATTCTGCCTCAGCAGCATAATGCTTCATTACGCTCTTGAGCACCCGCTCATAGCTCACCTCGCCCTGATAGAAGAAGACGGTGCGCTGGGGGATGTAGTTGTGGCGTATGAAGTCGAGGCAGGTCTGGCTGTGGAACTGGCGCACGGTCTCCTCACTGCCCAGGATGTTGTGGCCGAGGGGATGGTCGGCGAAGAGGCGGTTCTCGAATTCGTCGTAGATGAGCTCCGATGGCGTGTCGCGATAGGACATGATCTCGTCGATAACCACCTCCTGCTCCTTGAGCAACTCGCGTTCGGGGGCGGTGGCGTGGCACACGAGGTCGCACAGCAGCTCGATGGCGCGTTCGTAGTCGTGGCTGAGGAAGGCGGAATAGAAGGTGGTCTCCTCCTTAGTGGTGAACGCGTTGAGTTCGCCGCCTACGCTTTCCATGCGGTTGTTGATGTGCCAGGAGTCGCGATGGGTGGTGCCTTTGAAGAGGATGTGTTCGATGAAGTGCGCCAGTCCGAACTGACCGGGCGAGGCTTCGTGGCGTGTGCCGCAGTCGAGCATGAAACCGCAGTAGCTGACAGGCGATGCCTGATGGCGATAGACGATGCGGAGGCCGCAGGGCAGTGTGATGGTGTGGTATTTGGGCGAAGCAGCCGTGAGATTTGCCATTTTGATATTGTCTTTTGGGTGTAAACCAGCGCAAAATTACAAAAAATCGTTGAGTTTTGGTACAACGTATGCATTATTTTTGTATTTTTGCAGCGAGATGTGCTTTGTTTGGCACGTGTGGTTTGAAGGTTCGAACCCCTTCAATCCCTTAATACTCTTCAAACCTTTAATACTCTTAAAACCCTTATATATGTTACAGATCCCATTTTTAGGCATGATCGGCACGACCGAGCTTGTGCTGATTGCAGTAGTGGCATTGCTCCTCTTTGGCGGCAAGAAGATTCCGGAGTTGATGCGTGGCTTGGGTGCCGGCGTCAAGAGTTTCAAAGACGGCATGAAGGAGGGCGAGGCAGTCCTGAAGGATAAGCAGCAGGAGACCGAGGCCAAGAAGGAAGAAACCAAAGAATAATCCACCAAGACAAAGATGAAGAAGACTACATTCTTATCGGTGGCTGTGTTGGCCACTTTGGGCGTATTGAGCGCCTGTACCAATAAGAACCCACAGCCTGAGCAACAGGCAGAGGAGGCTTCGTGCTATGACGGCATCGAAGGCGTGAGCGCCATGACCCTGGCTGATGGCAGTCAAGTGATCTGGCTGAAGGACAACGAAGGCGAGAAGATGAACTCGCGCGACCTCTTCTCGGATGCCCCTGATGCCCTGATTGACAGCCTGGGCCTGACCAACGGCATGCCTGCTTCGGTCAGCACCTTCCTGCTCAAGACCGAGGGCAAGAACATCCTGTTCGACGCCGGCCTTGGACCTAAGATGGGCGGACACATGGCTGAGCGACTGGCAGCCATCGGACTGAGTGCCGACAGCATCGACATGATCTATCTGACCCATCTGCATGGCGATCATGTGGGCGGCCTGATGGGTGAGGAGGGCGCTGCCTTTGCCCGCGCCGAGGTGTATGTGGGTGCTGTGGAGTATGATGCCTGGATGAACCAGATGCCTGCCGAGAAGACCGGCTTGCAGCGCGGCGCCCTGGAACTCTATGCCGAGCGTCTGCATCAGTTTGCCTTTGGCGACACCCTGCCTTGCGGTGTGGTGGCCATGGATGCCGTGGGTCACACGCCGGGCCACACCGTGTTCCAGAAGGGCGAGCTGCTGGTGATCGGCGACCTGATGCATGGCCTGGCCCTGCAGGAGGAGCACCCGGAGTACAATTCGAACTACGACATGGACAAGGCGAAGTCGGTCGAGAGCCGCAAGCGCATTCTGGAATATGCCAAGGCCAATGGTCTGACCATGGCCGGTATGCACCTGCCTGATCCTGGCTTCAAGAAGTAAGGAAAGACAATTGGAGACGTTGAGAGAATCGACAGAAAACCGCGCAACCATGGCTGCCGATGTGACAGACTGGGCTGCCGAGACCGAGGCCCGTGTGGCCAAGGGTGTGGCACTGTTCAAGCAGGGCTACAACTGCTCGCAGTCGGTGGCCATGACCTTTGCCGACTGGTACGGCATCCCGCAGGGACTGATGGCGCGCCTCTCGGCCTCGTATGGTGGCGGCATCGGCCGTATGCGTGAGACGTGCGGCTCGGCTCTGGGCATGTTCATGCTGGTAGGGCTGGAGGTGGCATCCGAACAGGCCGATGCCACCATTAAGGCCGCGACCTATGCCGCGGTGCAACGGCTGGCTGCCGACTTCAAGGCTGTGACGGGCAGTATCGTCTGCAAGGAGCTGCTGGGGCTGAACAAGCAGCGTGCCGATGGCTCGATACCCGAAATAGTGATCTGTGCCACGCCCGAAGCGCGCACGGACGAATATTACCGCAAGCGTCCATGCATACGAATGGTCGAGACTGCCATCCGCGTCTATATGAACTACCTGCGGGAACTAAATAACGACACTACCGTATGAAAATCAATGAATACCAGGAGGGCGCACGCTCCACGGCCATCTACCCGGAGTCGCGCCGCATCATCTATCCCACGCTCGGACTGACCGGTGAGGCTGGCGAGGTGGCCGACAAGGTCAAGAAGGTGATTCGTGACAACAATGACGAGTTCTCGGCCGAGCGTCGCCACCAGATTGCCCTGGAGTTGGGCGACGTGATGTGGTATGCTGCTGCCCTGGCCCACGACCTGGGCTACACGCTCGACGAGGTGTGCCAGATGAACCTCGACAAGCTGGCGTCGCGTATGCAGCGCGACAAGATTCATGGCTCGGGTGACGAGCGATAACCCCTGATTTTTACGAAATAGAAGAGCACGCCTAGTGCTTCGACCACCCATGCGCACCAGAAGGCCGTGTGGTAGCCGAAGTGCTCGATGGCGAAGCCTCCACTGATGACGCCAATGCCTACGCCCAGATCCCACGATGTGAGCAACGAAGCATTGGCAGTTCCGCGTTTGCTGGTGGGGCCCAGGTTGATGAACATGGTCTGGAACGCCGGCCACAAGTGTCCGTTGCCCAGGCCGATGAGCAGCGCGGCGCCGTAGTAGCCCACCTCGTTGTGCAGCAGGGCAAAGAGCAGATAGCCCACGCAGCTGATGCTGACGCCGATGGAGGCATTGCGCACCACCAGACCCCTCCGCAGTGTGCGGCTGCCCACCAGACGGGAGAGGATCAGACCCGATGCCAGCAGGGCGAAGAAGAGGCCCGAACCACCCTGGATGTCCAATTCTTCGCGCCCGTAGATGGCTACATAGGTGCTCACCACGCCGTAGGCAAAGGAATAACAGGCAATGGCCACTGCCTGACGCCAGGCGGCGGTGAGGAAGAAATGGGAGAGAATACCCTCCCCCTTTCTTTCTCGCCCAAGGCTTATCAAGCCTTTTTCATGGCTGCGAGAGCCACAAGGTAGGGGCGGGTCTATCTTTATACCTGCGACCGCAATTGTTCCCAGCAGCGCTACGCCCATGGAGGTGCAGAAGAGGATGTCGAAGTCGTGGAAAGTGTCGTACAGCCACAAGCCGATGGTGGGGGAGATGGCGGTGGCGACGTTGTTGGAGAGCCCGTAATAGCCGATGCCCTCAGCACGACGCGAGGCGGGCAGGACATCGATGGCCACGGTACTATTGGAGACGGTGGAGAGGCCGAACGGCATGCCATGCAGCGTGCGTACACAGGCAAAAAGCAGCAAGGAACCTGCAGCCAGATAGCCGGAAAAGAAGGCGGTGAGCAACACGAAGCCCAGAACGAGCACCTGCTTGCGCGGATAATGATCGACCACATAGCCGCTGGTGGCACGGGTGAGCAACGCCACCACGGTGTAGCCGCTCAGCACCACGCCGATCACATCCTTCGATGCCCCGTACTCCTCCTGCAGGTAGATGGGCAGCAGGGGCACGATGAGCATGAACGAGAAGAAGATGGTGAAGTTGGCACACCATGCACGCAGATAGTTGCGGTTCCAGAGACGTTCGGACATAGTTAATAGATTGAATCGAGCAGAGCACTGGCGACGTGCGTCCGGTAGTGCGAGGTCTCGTAGTAGTTGTGATAGTCGGCATTCCACGCATTGGGGCCCGAGAAGTCATGCACCTGCGACGAACCAAAGCGTTGGCGTAGCGCCTCAAGGTCGGATGGGTGGATGCGTATCTGATTGTAGAGTGGACTGATGATGATGTGGCATTGCGTCTGGTGTCGAAGGAAGACGGAGGCAATGGAGTCGAGCAAGGCCAGATGCGGCTGCCCGATGCAGCTGGGCGACACGGAGTCGGGGTATTGCTGCCCCTGGAAGAGGGCGATGCGCTCGGGGGTGTAATACCAGCCCTGCGCGATGGCCTGCTCCATGGGCAGGAAGTCGCACTCGTTGGCGATGGAGTCGTAGCGGAACATGTCCTCGCTGAGCAGGTGATTGCGGAGCATATAGGGACGGAGCTGATGGAAGAGGCTGTAGTCGGTCAGTGCGATGAAATACTCAGGATTGAGGAAAGCGCGGAAATTGTACCAGTAGAAATTCACGGCGTTCTGGTAGGAGCAGAGGGCGGGCGGTGTCTCGCACAGATGCCAGTGGTCGCAGTCGAGCTTGCCGAGCATGGAGACATCGGTGACGATGAGGGCATGGCGCAGCTCGCCTCCCTGTCGGTCGATAAATTGGACTTTGAGCCACAAGCCCATGAGCGACTCGGCGGCGGCATCGAAGTGGAATGGCTGCATCTGCGGATCGCCCACACACTCCCGCCATTGGGCAACGGGGTAATAGATGCTGCGCGAGTTGCCGAAGATGAAGGCGTTGTAGTGCTGCTGGGCCTGCTGGTGGCGGTAGGTTTGAGTGGCCACGTAGCCGGGATTGAGCGCAATGCCGCCCGAGGTCTGGGTGGGGTAGAAGTTGTCGTAGTGCCAGACGACCTTGAACGGATCTATGCACAGATAGATCAGCCCAAGCAGGAACAGGGGCAATGCCGCCCAAAGCAAGCGGCGGGCAAAGGTGAGGAGGGCTGTCTTCTGAGTGTCGGTGGTCATGGCGCGTTAGAATTGGAAGTAAATGAACTGACTGCCTGCGGTTCCCTTCCACAGCATGAGTAGCAGCAGGGCATAATAGATCGTCCAGCGCAACCAGGTGCGTCGGGGCAGCGGGCAGTGATGCCATTCTGCCCAAAGCATCAGCAGGACATACAGCATGATGGACTTGGAGTAGGGGATGGCAAGGTCGAACTGCGTGAACAGGCGGCCGAGGTACTGGCTGGCGGTCTGGATGGAGTCGGCACGGAAGAGTATCCAGCCGATGCAGACCAAAAGGAAGGTGAGGAGCCGTTGCCCCCAGACGCTGGCAACGGAAAGAAGGCTACTGTCCACCAATGAATTATCTGAGTGAGCCTTGAGCCAGCGCATATTGTAGGGGAAAAAGAGCAAGCCGTGATATAGCCCCCAGCAGACGAACGTCCAGTTGGCTCCATGCCACAAGCCGCTTAGCCCGAAGATGATGAGGGTGTTGCGGAACGTGCGCCAACGGCCTCGGCGACTGCCGCCCAAGGGGAAATAGACGTAATCGCGAAACCAGCTGGTGAGCGAGATATGCCAGCGACGCCAGAAGTCGGGGATGCTGGAGGCGAGGTAGGGACAATTGAAATTCTGCGACAGCCGGATGCCGAACAGACGGGCGGTGCCGATGGCGATGTCGCTGTAGCCAGAGAAGTCGGCATAGATCTGGAAGGCAAAGACCACGGCACCATAGAGCAAAGCCAATGTGCCCAGATGGTCATAGTCGCGGAAGATCAGTTCGGCGGTGGTGGCGCAGTTGTCGGCAATGACGATCTTCTTGAAGAATCCCCAGAGCATCAGCCGGAAGCCCTCGACCGCCTCCTGACGATCGAAGACGCGACGACGAGCGAACTGCGGCAACAGGTGGGTGGCACGCTCGATAGGTCCGGCTACGAGTTGGGGAAAGAACGCCAGATAGGTGGCATAGTCGAGGAGCTGACGGGTGGCCGGCAAGGTGCCGCGACGCACGTCGATGGTATAGCTGAGCGACTGGAACGTGTAAAAGCTGATGCCGACGGGCAGGATGAGGTGCAGCAGGGGCCAGTCGGCCGTGATGCCCATGGCTGACAGCACGGAGAGCATGCTGGCGCAGAAGAAGTCGTAGTATTTGAACAGCGCCAGGATGCCCAGATTTACCACGATGTTGAGGGCATTGGCCCACGAGGCAAGACGGTGGCGACCCTGTGCCATGCTGTGCTCGATGGCCAGGGCGCAGCAGAAGCTGCTGAGCGTGGTGAAGACGATCAGCCCCAGGAAACGCCAATCCCACCATCCATAGAACACATAGCTGGCTGCCAGAAGCAAAAGGTTCTGCCTCCGGGTGTGGCCAAGGAGCATCCAATAGAGTGTGAGGACGATGCCGAGGAAGAGAAAGAAGATGATCGAATCAAATGCCATCGTGTGAGTCTAATACCATCGTGAATGGAAAATCGCCCTATCTGCGCCATAGGATGGTTTAGAGATAGGGCGATTATTTTACTTGTCTTTTGTCAATCTTATTCCATCAAAGAGATCATAGGAGATTAGGACTATGATCCTTTGGGGGCTTGGTTAGAAGCGGAAATAGGTCTCGACCCAGAACTCATTGTAGTGCTTGTCGGCAGCACCACGGTTGTCGTTCCAGTTGTACTGGAGCTGGAGCTTCAGGTTCTTGTGGAGCTGGAACTCTGGGATGAGCGAATAGACGCACTGGGCATTCTGCCAAGACTTGGTCTTGCGAGCGGTCTGGTACTGTGCCGAGAGTCGGAACCAATCGTTGATAGGAGCAGCGCCTACTACATACCAGGCATCAGCATTGCCGAGGTCTGACTGGCCATGAGCGTACTCTGTGCGGGCGCACCATCCATTCTTGTCATACTTGGCACCGAAAGCATAGCGGTTGCGGCTGTGGTCGCCTGAAGCATTGCGGAAAGTACCCTTCCAACCGAATACGCCGAGGAAGAGACCCTTAATAGGCTGTACCTGCAGCGTGCCGGTGATGTCCTTCTTGCCGTCGTTGTCACTCACGTTGATGCCAGGACCGTTTGATACCATGAGCTGGTAGTGGAACAGGTTGTGGTTGTCGGCGCCGAATGGCATGAAATCACCCTGTACCTGGATACCCTGGTCACGACCGCCGTTTGAGGCAGCATCGGCACCGAGGTAATCGTTGTGGCCGGTGAGCAACTTGGTCATGAGCGAGTAGTCGCCGGTCGAGATGTCCCATGGGTTCATTGGGTTCTCGAAGCCGAAGGCACGCTTGAATTGGCCAACCTTGATCTGTGCGAACTTATACTTGCGCCACTCCACGAAGAAGTCCTTCATGTGGAAGCCGGCATTGTTGGTCTGGAGCTGGATGCGATAGGCGAAATCCTTGAGGATGGTGCCATCGACGTAGAAGCGGACAAGGCGCTGGTTGAAGCCATCACCGCCATGCTTGCCGTCCTGATCGCTATAGCTATACTTGCCGATGACATAACCGCCGAACTTAGGGGCAGAAACGAAATCGGTGACGGTGCGACCATAGTTCATTGACTGCTCAGCAGGAGCAGCTGCGGGTACTGCAGAAGGATAGGCCTCCATGCTGCTGGCGATGGCGTTGTTGAGTGCCTCGGTGAAGAAGCCCGACTCCAATGCCTCCTCGCTGCCGAACTCAGAGGTCTCTGGCTCATTGGCCATCAATGGCATTGCCATGGCAACGGCCATTGCGAAAGCAAAAAACTTTTTCATACTTGCTATAAATGTATTTGAAGGGACCTCCAGAAGAGATCCCTTCATATTTGTTTTCAATAAAGAATTAGAATACAAGGAACATCCAGGCATAACCGATCACCAGACCGGCGAGGCCTACGATGATGCCGACCTTCATCATCTCTGACTGCTGAATGAAGCCAGTAGAGTGGGCGATGGCATTCGGAGGAGTAGAGATAGGCAGGATCATTGATACAGAAGCTGCGATGGCAACGCCGATGAGCATCTGTGCCATACCGCCCTGGTCGAGGGTGCCGCCAGCCACCATGGCGCCGGCAACCACGCCGAGCACTGGGGTAAGGAGCGAAGCAGCAGCCGAGTGGCTGATGAAGTTAGAGAAGCCGAAGCATACGAGACCCGAAATGATCATCACGAGGAGTGGGCTCCACTGATCGAATGGAATCGAAGCCACGAGCACTGAAGAGAGCTTGGTGGTGTTGAGGGCAACGCCAAGGGCGAAACCACCGGCAACCATCCAGAGCACTGACCAGTTGATCTCCTCAAGGTCATGCTTGGTGAATACGCCAGTCACAGCGAATGCAGCTACTGGCAGGAGGGCTACGATGTTAGAGTTGAGACCCCAGCCGAGCAGGTCGCCGAAGCACCACAGGAAGATGGTAACGACGAAGGTAACGATTACGATCCAAGCGTGTGGCGTTGACTCGAACTCACCATCGATCTGCAGCTTGATCTCCTTCTGCTGGAATGGGAAGAGCATCTTGAGCAATGCCCAGCCGAATACGAGCAGGATCACCACGAATGGTACCATCTTGAGCATCCACTCACCGAATGAGATGCTGAGGCCGAGGGTCTCGTTGAGGTAACCGAGTACGATGGTGTTAGGAGGAGTACCGATAGGAGTGGCGATACCACCGATGTTGGCACCGATAGGGATGGCCAGGGCAAGTGCGGTACGGTCCTTCGAACCTTCAGGCATAGCGCGGAGCACAGGAGCCAGGAAGGCGAGCATCATAGCTGCGGTGGCGGTGTTCGAAACGAATGCCGAGAAGATGGCGGTAACGACGATGAAGCCGAGCAGTACGGTCGATGGGTTGGTGCCGAATGGAGCAAGGAGCTTCTTGGCGAGCACTACATCGAGCTTGGTCTTGGTCATGCCGATAGCCAATACGAAACCACCGATGAAGAGCAGGATGGTAGGATCGGCAAAGCAGTGCATGAGGTTCTTGTATGGCACGTATGTAGCCTCAGGTACACCCATGAAGCAGGTCAGACCCTTGTCGCTGATGGTGAAGAGCATCACTACGATGATGAGCACTGAGGTACACCACGATGGGATGGCCTCGGTGAGCCACATCACGGCTGCGAAAACGAAGATGGCGATAACGCGCTGCTGTACGGCATCGAGACCAGCGATGCCCAGCATCTCGGTAGGAAGGCAGGCGATGATGATCGAAACGATAGCCGCGATGATTGCCTTGACGTAGGCATCCATCTGGAAGCGCTTCTTCGCCTTGTTCTTGTGGTAGGAGTCAATCACATGAGCTCCCTGGAAACTTTTGAACATTTGATTAGTATTAGTTTTAATTATTGAATTTGCGTCGTTACTAATGCATACATACGCACGAATGCCTATTTTAGCGGCGCAAATTTACTGATTTTTCCGAGACGATGGAACTGTCCATCGGCTTTTTCCCATCCTTATTGTATAAAAATGCGTGCAAAGTAAACTCTACTTGACATTCTATATTCGACAAGTATTGACCCGTGCTAACATCATTTTCGTACGGTGTCGATGACTGCTATTGTTGTTGTCGATTGCCGCTATCGGTCAGAGCCATAGCAATGCAGTAGCCCATGGTCCAGGCAGCCTGCAGGTTGAAGCCGCCGGTGACGGCATCCACGTCGAGCACCTCACCAGCCAGATAGAGGCCGGGATGCTGGCGGCACTCCAGCGTGTTGGGGTCGATGTTGCTCAATGCCACACCTCCGCAGGTGACGAACTCCTCCTTGAAGCGGCTCTGTCCGGCCAGCTGGTAAGTGTCGCATGTCAGGGTCGAGGCCAGGCGGTTGAGCTGTTTGTGTCCCACCTCGGCGCAACGACGTTCGGGGGCAATGCCGCTGGCGTTGAGCAGATAATGCCACAGGCGGGTGGTGAGGGGCGAGGTGGCGCCGGTCTTCAGTTTGTGGTCGGTGGTGAGGTGTACGCTGCCGATCTGCTTCTGCGGATTGTCCTGCAGGAGTTGTTCCAATTGTTGGCGCACAGCTTCCTCGTTCTGCCCGGCGAGCCAGTTCACATTGAGCTGCGCCCGGTATTGCTGTTCGGCCAGGAGGCGTGCAGCATGGCTCGACAGCTTCAGGATGGCAGGGCCCGACATGCCCCAATGGGTGATGAGCAACGGCCCCTCGGCCTTCATCTTGGTGCCTGCCAGCGTCACGACAGTCTCCTCCACCACCACGCCCATCAGTTCGGTGATGGGGCTGTTGAGTTTGAAGGTGAAGAGCGACGGCACGGGTGCCTCAATCTCCAGCCCCAGCGGCTGCAGGAAGTCGAGGCCCGAAGCCTTGGGCGAGCCGCCAGTGGTCACGATGACGGCATCGTAGAGGGCACTACGGCTGGAAGTAGTGAGGCGGTAGCGGGGTGCGGTGGTGGTTGTTGCCACTTCCACCACCCTCTGCCCGCATCGCAGCACCACCCCCTCGCGCTGCATGGCCGAGAGCAGGGTGTTCACGATCTGCATGGCATCCTGGCTGGCCGGGAACACGCACTGGTCCTCCTGCACCGTGAGTCGCACGCCCTCGGCTTCGAACCATGCCATCAGCTGCTCGTGGTCGAACTGGTGGAACAGCCTCTTCATCAGCTTGTGTCCGCGTGGATATACCTGCTGAAGGCTGCGCACATCGCGGAAGGTGTTGGTCAGATTGCAGCGGCCGCCACCCGTTATGGCCACCTTGGCCAAAGGGCGCGAACCTGCCTCGAACACCTCCACATGGGCATCGCGAAGCATTCGCTTCAAGTTCACGGCGCAGAAACATCCGGCGGCGCCAGCACCGATAATGGCTATTTTCATGCGGCAAAGATAGGCAGTTTTTCCGACTTCTGCAATAAAAAGGGGGCAGAATTTGGAGTTTTCGCAGAAAGTCGCTATCTTTGCAGCATGTAATAGGAACTGAGACATGCAAACCTACAAACTCTACGCCAACAATCCCAACCCCCGCATCCTGCAGGACATCGCCCAGGTGATCCGCGATGGCGGCGTGGTGATCTATCCCACCGACTCGGTCTATGCCATCGGGTGCGACGCGCTCAACCAGCGTGCCGTGGAGCGCATCTACCAGTACCGCAAGGAGGAGGCGCGCGAGGGTGCGCTCTCGATCATCTGTCGCGACATTTCGCAGGCCAACGAATACACCCGCATCTCGAAGGAGCAGTTCAAACTGATGCACCGCCATGTGCCCGGCCCCTTCACCTTCATCCTCGAAGCCGGGTTGAGGTTGCCCAAGGTGTTCCGCAGCCGCAAGACGGTAGGCATCCGCATTGTCGATAACAAAATCCTCCAGGCGTTGCTCGAAGAGCTCGACACGCCTCTGCTCACCACCTCGCTCAAGGCCCCTGTCGATGCTGATGATGCCGACGCTGTGAGCTACATGACCGATCCCTTCCTGATCGAAGAGGCGTTCCAGCACCAGGCCGACATTCTCATCGATGGCGGATATGGCGAAGATAATCCCTCGACGGTCGTGGACCTGACGGGCGAGGAGCCCATGATTCTCCGGCAGGGAGTGGGCGCACTGAGCTAAAATGACATTTGTCATTTGTAATTTGATATTTGAATCATGATCTATCCCAATAACTTCGAAGAAAAACTCGGATTTGACAAGATCCGCAACATGGTGCGCCAGAGCACCCTATGTGCGCTGGGAGCCCAGCGTGTCGATGAGATGCAGTTCCTCACCGACCGTCGCGCCCTGCAGCATGAGCTCAGTCTCCTGTCCGAGATGAAGACGCTCATCGAACAGGCCTCGCAGCCTCTGCCTACCGATCATTTCTTCGACCTCACCGCCGCCCTCAAGCGAGTGCGCCTCGCCGGCACCTTCATGGAGACCGAGGAGCTCTACGACCTGATGCGCTCGCTCCGCACCATCGAGGCACTTGTGCATTATCTCAATCCGCGCGAGGGTCAGGAGTTCCGCCTCGATGACGGCATGGGCGGCTCGGCCAACATCAGTTTCTCTGAGCGTTTCCCCTTGTTGCGCGAGCTGGCAGCCGACGTGCTCACCTTCCCCGACATCATCCGCAAGATCGACCAGACGCTCACTCCCACGGGCGAGATTCGTGACAATGCCTCGCCACAGCTGGCCGAGATCCGTCACGAGATGGCGCGCAACCTCTCCAGCATCGGTCGTCTGCTCAATGGCATCCTGCGCTCGGCTCAGGCTGAGGGCATCGTCGATAAGGACACCGCCCCCACCATGCGCGATGGCCGCTTGGTCATCCCCATTCCGCCATCGAGCAAGCGCAAGCTCCGGGGCATCGTACACGACGAGTCGGCCACCGGCAAGACCCTCTACGTGGAGCCTGCCGAGGTGGTGGAGGCCAACAACCGCATCCGCGAGCTCGAGGGCGAGGAGCGTCAGGAGATCATCCGCATCCTCACCGGCATTGCCAACCTGATTCGTCCCGAGGTGGACAATATGCTGTCGGGTTACGACTTCCTCGGCGAGGTCGATTTCCTCCGTGCCAAGGTGCGCTTTGCCCAGAGCATCGAGGGCATCGTGCCTACCCTCAGCGACCAGAACATCACCGACTGGGTACAGGCGCGCCACCCATTATTATATATAAGGTATAAGCGGCACAACGAGCGCCTGGGCATCTATCCCAATGGCGAGGGCGGCTTTGCCATTCCGCGCGACTGGGAACAGCAGTATCGCGCCACCCATCGCCGTGTGGTCGATGCGGACGGAGTGGAGCAGGAGATTCCCCGTCCTAAGGTGGTCGTCCCGCTCGACATCCTGCTCGACCACAAGAAGCAGCGCATCGTGCTCATTTCTGGCCCGAATGCGGGCGGTAAGTCGGTGTGCCTTGAGACGTTGGGCCTCGTGCAGTACATGCTGCAGCATGGCCTGGCTGTGCCGATGAAGGACAACTCCTCGTGCGCCATCTTCGACCACATCTTCGTCGATATTGGCGACGAGCAGAGCATCGACAACGACCTCTCGACCTACTCCAGCCACTTGCAGAACATGAAGTTCTTCGTGCGCAACAGCAATGGCTACCGTCGTCCCCACGGCCAGTTCGTCGGCTCAAACGGCACGCTGGTCTTGATCGATGAGTTCGGCAGCGGCACCGAGCCTCAGATCGGTGGTGCCATCGCCCAGGCCCTGCTCGGCAAGCTCAACAACCAGCAGGTCAATGGCGTGATCACCACGCACTTCACCAACCTCAAGCTCTTTGCTGATGAGACTCCTGGCATCGTCAATGGTGCCATGCTCTACGATCGTGGCGAGATGCGACCTCTGTTCCGCCTCGAAGTGGGTCGCCCGGGTTCTTCGTTCGCCCTCGAGATTGCTCACAAGATCGGCCTGCCCAACGATGTCATCGAGGAGGCCAAGCGCATCGTGGGCAGCGACTACGTCAACATGGACAAGTACCTGCAGGACATCAGTCGCGACAAGCGTTACTGGGAGCAGAAGCGCCAGAAGGTGCATCAGCAGGAGAAGGAGCTGGAGCAGAAGACGCAGGAGTACGACGAGAAGACCCGCGAACTGAAGCAGAAGCGTCAGGAGGTGATGGAGCGGGCCCGCTCCGAGGCTTCGTCCCTCCTGCAGCAAGCCAACGCCCGCATCGAGAAGACCATCAAGGACATCAAGGAGGCTCAGGCCGAAAAGGAGGCTACGCGCAAGATTCGTGCGGAGCATGAGAAGTTCAAAGAGAAGACCAAGACTCGTCCCGACTCTCCTTCGAAGGGGGCAGGTCAGCAGTCCTCTTCTTCATCCGACAATAACACAACAACAAAACAACAAAATAGCACAACAACGCTCCTGGAAACAGGAGCAATGGTTCGCCTCAAAGGCCAGCAGACCGTGGGCGAGGTCCTTGCTGTCAGCGGCCGCCAGTGCCAGGTGGCTTTCGGCTTGATCAAGAGCTATGTCGATATCAGCCGCCTCGAGGTAGTGTCGAAGAATCAGGTGAAGCGCGATGCCGCCTCCTCTCCATTCTCGCATCTCGCCGAGCGCCTCCCTTTTAGGGACACCATAGGCAAGGGCGCCGTCGATGTGATGAGCGAGCGTCGCAAAGCCTTCAAGCAGGAGCTCGACGTTCGTGGTATGCGTGCCGATGAGGCCCTGCAGGCGGTGATGTACTTCCTCGACGATGCCATCCTCCTCTCCATGGGTCAGGTGCGCATCCTGCACGGCACGGGCACTGGTGCGCTCCGCACAGCCATCCGCCAGTACCTCAGCTCCCTCCCCGGCATCGCCAACTACCACGACGAACATGTGCAGCTGGGTGGCGCAGGCATCACGGTAGTCGAGATTGAGTGACCAAAAAACCGAAATGTGTACACATTGCACCAGGCGTACATCCCGCGATGCTCGCGCATGTACGCAGTGAACGATGTGTACATGCCCCGAGTGCACGGCAACCTTCTGCACATCTGCAATGGTTTGCCGATGAGTGCCGACATGTACGCATGGCACGATGCGTACATGTCCGAAATACAAAACATGTACACATGGCACGGTGCGTACATGTTCCGATGTCAAGACATTTACACATCGTGCCATGTGTACAAAAACCGAAAAACGATGAACGAAAAACATCCAATCATAGAACGTATCGTCATCACTCCGAAGCCTAAGCGTCCTTTTGTGCGCCAGATCAGCGTGCAGGATGTCCTCAACTACCGTCCCGATGACCCCTCAACTTACATCAGCTCGCCTCTGGTCAATGCGGTAGCTGAGGTGCTGTATCACACCAAGTTCATCGATGGCAACGATGTGGCTCACTACCTCGAACTGGATCCTCGCAAGCTCTCTGCCGCCCTCTCCATTGAGGTTGGTGTCACTCTGCGCGACCTCATCGAAGCCTATCGCGTCATGCAACTCCGTGCCTACATCGCCGCCCATCCCAAGCACACAGCCGAAGAGCTCTCCAAAGCCATGGGCTATGCCTCCCCAACTTCCATCTCCCGCTTTGTCCGCACCCATCTCGGCCTCACAGCCACAGGCAAGAAGAGTTATGGCGGCACAGACAACTGGAATGAGATGCGGAAGAGTCTGGCGAAGAAAAGGAGGTGAAAATTCCCCCTTTCCTTGCCAAAAACTGCCACTATTCTGCCGAATCCATGTAAAAAACACCCAATTCGGCAGAATAGTGGCAGTTTTTTGGCTGTAAGTTAAAGCCTTTGTTTGCCAAAATTCGCTATTTTTCTTGCCAAAAACTGCCTCTATTCTGCCGAATCTATATAAAAAACATCAAATTCGGCAGAATAGTGGCAGTTTTTCTTTGTCATTTGAATAATATTTACTATTTTTGCACCAGAAAAACATCTCAACATGGCAACGATTATAGGCAGAAAACAAGAAACGAAACTTCTCAAGAGCTATTTGAACAATGGTTCTCCTGAATTCATTGTGGTTTATGGAAGAAGGCGTGTCGGTAAAACTTACCTTGTGAGGACTTTGCTGTCTGAGCACTTTAGCTTCTATGTGACAGGCTTGTCTCCTTTGGAGAAGACAAAGAAAAGTATCAGCGACCTGCAATACCAGCTGCAAAATTTCGGATATGCCCTGAAGGAATATGGGCACAAAGGAGATGACCCGACTTCTTGGATGGAGGCCTTTCAGATGCTCAAAGCGCTGCTTTCGAAACAGCCATCCAACAAGCGACATGTCGTTTTCATAGACGAGATGCCTTGGATGGACACTCCCCGGAGTGGCTTTCTTGTTGCGTTTGAATCATTCTGGAACGGATGGGCCAGCGGACAAGACAACCTGATGCTGGTGGTCTGTGGATCTGCAACTTCTTGGATCATAAAGAAAATATTCAAGAATAAAGGCGGTCTGTTCAATCGCGTTACCCGCAAGATGTACCTCCCGCCATTCACATTGTCCGAATGTGAGAAATTATCTGAGATGCACCGTCTCAAACTGAGTCGATATGATCTGCTTTCGGCCTATATGATATTGGGCGGCGTACCATTCTACTGGAATCAGCTGCAGCCGGGCATGAGTCTGGCACAGAACATCGATGCGTTGTTCTTTGCTTCAAAAAATGCGCCATTGAGAGACGAATTTGATCTTTTGATGAAATCGCTATTCAACAGTCCCGAACCATATATCAAGATCATCAACGCACTATATAATAAGAACGGGGGATTGACTCGTGACGAAATAGCAGAAGAAACTGGCACCAAAGCCGGAGGCGGATTGTCACACCTTCTGGAAGACCTCGATAAGTGTAATTTCATCACAGAATATCATCCGATAAAGAACAATGGTGCAGCAGTCTATCGACTGACAGACTTCTTCACACTTTTCTTCATGCGGTTTGTCGCAAACGCAAAGATCAACGACCCTGCATTCTGGAGCCACTATGTGAATTCTCCGGGCAACAACACCTGGAACGGACTTTCGTTTGAACTTGTCTGTCATTTACATTTGGAACAGATAAAGAAGGCCTTGCAGATTGGTGCGGTTTTGTGTAACCATGAGGCACTACGCACCAAAGGAGCTCAGATAGATTTGCTGCTCAACAGGGGCGACCATGTTACCAACCTTTGTGAGGCGAAGTTCTATAGTACCCCTTTCTCTATTGATGCAAAATATGAGAAGAACCTGCTGAACAAACTGGCAGAGGTCAAAGAATGTGTTCCTGCCAAAAATGCTGTTCACCTGACATTGATCTCTACTTATGGCTTGAAAGAAAACAAATATTCTTCTATTGTTCAAAGCCAGATTACAATGGATGATTTGTTTGAGAACTGATATTTTTGCTTTATGAAGAAGCGAAATGGAAGACGGAAGTTGCGATAAATCATAAAGTTTTGCAAAATAGAGCAACTTGTTGTCCCGAAATGATGGATATTTGAATTATTATTTGTAATTTTGCACGCGGTAAATGCAAGAAGCCTATATGGCTGAGCAATGCAAAGTCACTAATGGAAATATAAACTGATTAACAAGAAAAAAGCAAGATATTAACTCCCAGTTCTTAGACAGCAATGTCTGTATCTTAGGATGAGGGAAAAACAACATAACACATAGTAGCATCAGACTATCATTGTGGTATTCCAGAAAACAAGCCTAGGAAACTCGTTCGGATGGATAACTACCACATCAATGATGGTTGGCTCTGGCGTTTTCAAGCGTTAGGAATGAGCCAATACCAAGTATGACGATAGGATGATGTTCATGACAGTAATGGTCGTGAGCATGATTCTTATACTTGGGTGGGGTCCATCTCAATTCCTAGGCTTGTACCCCGGAATGCCATAAGAAGGCTCGCGGCCTTTTTGTGTTCTGACGGAGAAAAGGAACTGCCAAAGTTATCAGCACCACGATTGATTAGATAGTTCATGTATGATGCACGAACTGTCTAATCATTTTTTTATGAAAATAGATAACGATAATACCCACGGGAATGGCGGCAGCACAAGACATCGGGTAACGATTCTCGTGCCATGCTACAATGAGGAAGGCAATCTTCCCTTGTTATATGACACTCTCTGCCGCCAAGAGGGATGTGTATGCAGCAATCCTGACTACACGTTTCAAATACTCTTGGTCAATGATGGTAGTTCGGACAGAACGCAGGAAATCATTGAGAAGTTAGCAGCTGAAGATGACAGGATTGACTATATCAGCCTTTCACGCAACTTCGGCAAGGAAAGTGCCATGCTGGCGGGTTTCGACCATGCCAAAGGTGACTGCATGGTGATAATCGATGCAGATTTGCAGGATCCGCCACAACTGATTCCGGAAATGTTATCCCTTTGGGAACAGGGATATGATGATGTCTATGCACGTCGTACTACACGCGGCAAGGAGAGTTGGTTAAGACGTACGCTCAGCATGACGTTCTATAGGTTGCTGCAGCATTCATCAAAGATCAACATGCTGCCAAATGTCGGCGATTTCAGATTGTTGGATAGAAAGTGCATCAACATATTGTGTGAGTTGCGCGAGAAGGAAAGATATACAAAAGGACTGTTTGCATGGATAGGCTTCAACAAGAAAGAGATTCTGTTTGAACGACAGGATCGGAAGACGGGACAGTCTGCATGGAGTTATGGCAAATTGTTTCATCTCGCCATTGATGGAATCACATCGTTCACTACGGCACCATTGAAACTCGCTACAATCGTGGGCATTGTTGTCTCAATTGCTGCTCTTGTCTATATGTGCTACATATTTGCGAAAGCGTTCTTTTGGGGCGATCCGGTGGCTGGTTATCCTTCACTGATGGTTGTGATCCTTTTCATGGGAGGCATTCAGCTGTTTAGCATCGGTATTATTGGTGAGTATCTTGCAAGAATTTTCAACGAATCAAAAAACAGACCTGTATATGTTATTGGAAAGAGTAAAATTAGAGAGTAAATGGGAATACTTCTCGATAATGTTCGTGTTTGGGGTATTGTTCTATGCAATAAATGCATTGACGCCTCTTTTTTCTGATGATTGGCATTATGGTTTCATTTGGGGGACATCCGAGCACATTAGCTCAATACAAGATGTTTTGGTAAGTCAATACTATCATTATTTTGGCAATAATGGTCGATTGGTACCACACCTTCTGCTGCAAACTTTTGACGGGTTATTGGGTAAATCTGCGTTCAACCTTGCAAATGCATTGGTGTTCGTGATGATGATCCATTTGCTAAATGTGAATTTTGTCAAAGAAAAGAAGCATTATGTAAAAACTGCAATCATCTCTGCTTTTGCAATTCTGGTAGTGATGTGCGGATTCCGAAATGCATTCTTGTGGATGAGTGGTGCATTCAATTACATCTGGGGATTCTCATTTCTTCTGGTCTTTAATTATCTGTTCTCGATAAAGATCGCCAATAAGTATCTTTATTCTTTACTATTTGTGTTAGGTATTCTGTGCGGATGGACGAACGAAGCTTATGTCGCAGGATATTGCTGCTACGTTCTATACATGGTTTATGATAATCGAAAGAACATGCAACCTCATCAGTGGCTTCTTCTTGCAGGCCTCTTGTTGGGAGCGGCTTTGTTGTGTCTTTCACCTGGATCAATTCATAGATCAGGAATTGCAGAGACCCAATTCTCATTGGTGTCTTTTATCTGGAAGCTGGGACTAAACTTCTCGCAGATGTTTAATCTGAGGCTTTTCTTTATAGCAGTCTTATTCCTTATCTTCAAGAAAGAGAGCAGATCACCTTGGATTGTAGCGATGCTGTCATCTTTCGTATTCGTAATGCTGACAGGTCATGCATCTGAGCACTCACGTTTCGGTATTGAAATGTTTGCCCTGATAATAATTCTCAGTTCTTTGTCTATTGAAAGAATCGGCAGTTGGGTTTATTTGAGCCTGTCTGCGATTAGCTTGATTTGTTTGGTGGCAGCTTTCCCATATTGTTTGGACAATTATAGAATCTTCAAAGATATGGAGAAGAATGTGGCGATGACGAAAGACGGGGTGATCCCTTTGGATGTCGTAAAGAATACGCCTTCATTTTTGGACAGATTTGTTTTGCACTATGATAATTATCAAAAAAGAACGGGTTTTGATAAGGCGGATTGGATTAACACGAATGTAACAAGATATTATCATTCAGATATTCCTTTGGTATTTATACAAAAAGAACTCCTTGATGATATTAAGGCGGGTAAGGATATGAGTGACTTTGACTATGCATCTGATTATTTCTATTACGTTCGAGAGTGGGATGAGCAGGATTCTATCCGATCTGTTGAATTCATTCTTTCTCCTTCGAAATGGCAGAACTATCCAATCTTGAATCGTATGGAGCGGTTTGCTTCTCAACAATTATCTGCATCACATTATGGTATTGTAGAATTCAACAATAAATCTTATCTTATTGTCGCAAAGAATTCTACAATTGATGACAGGGTTATTCGGATAGAGGTGGAGTAGAAGTCATGTGCTAAATGTTCTAATTCGGTTTTGCCAGTCTTTTCCAATTAACGAAACTTGGTCATATCTCTGTCAGCAGGAATGCCATGTAGAAGGGCAATAATAGAGCTTGCGACCCATTTTGCCAAGAATGTCTGCCATCACATTCTCGTATATCGCCCCCTTGAAACTGCCGAGATTGCCTTGCAGCACCAAAAGTGCTGTAAGGAAAAATCTTAAAAATGAAGGTGCTAAATCCCTCACTTATCTATAAATTCCGCATAGCAATATTGGCAAAAAATACCGATTTTCATGCAAAACATGCATATTTTATTGTGTGCGTAACGATGGAAAGCATATTTTTGCATATCTTTGCACTCCATATTTAAGGTGCAATTCTCCTTTAGCCCGTTCTCGATGCTTTTCCGTCGGGCAATGAACGAAAGAACAAAGAAACAAAACAACAGATAATAAAGATGAAAGTAGCAATTGTTGGTGCCAGTGGCGCCGTTGGCCAGGAGTTCCTGCAGGTACTCGCTGAGCGTAACTTCCCTATCGACGAACTTCTCCTCTTCGGTTCTTCACGCAGTGCAGGCCGTACCTACAACTTCCGTGGCAAGGACATCGTAGTCAAGGAGCTCACCCACAACCCTGAGGACTTCAAGGGCGTGGACATCGCCTTCACCTCGGCCGGTGGCGGCACCAGCAAGGAGTTTGCTGCCGACATCACCAAGTACGGTGCTGTGATGATCGACAACTCCTCGGCTTTCCGCATGGATCCGGACGTGCCGCTCGTGGTGCCTGAGTGCAACGCTGCCGATGCCCTCGACCGTCCACGCGGCATCATCGCCAACCCTAACTGCACCACCATCATGATGGTCGTAGTGCTGCAGTGCCTTGAGCAGCTCAGCCACATCAAGCGTATCCACATCGCCTCATACCAGGCCGCTTCGGGTGCCGGCGCTGTGGCTATGCAGGAGCTTGAGACCCAGTACCGTCAGGTATTGGCTGGCGAGCCTGTCACCGTCGATAAGTTCGCATACCAGCTTGCCTACAACGTGATCCCACAGATCGACGTCTTCACCGACAATGGTTACACCAAGGAGGAGATGAAGATGTTCAACGAGACCCGCAAGATCATGCACACCGATGCTGCCTGCTCAGCCATGTGTGTTCGCGTGCCATCGCTCCGCAGCCACTCAGAGGCCGTGTGGGTTGAGACCGAGGAGCCTGTCAGCGTTGAGGCATTCAAGGAGGCTATCCAGAAGGGCGAGGGTGTTCAGCTGATGGACGATCCTGCCAACAAGGTCTATCCGATGCCTCTGTTCCTCGCTGGTAAGGATGACGTATATGTGGGTCGCATCCGCAAGGATCTCGCCAACGAGAACGGCTTGACCTTCTGGCTCGTAGGCGACCAGATCAAGAAGGGCGCTGCCCTCAACGCCGTACAGATTGCCGAGTGGCTCATTGCCAACAACGGCTTGAAGAAATAAAGAGATTTCAGATAACATAAAAATTGAAGCAGGCTGCTCTCACGAGTGGCCTGCTTCTGGGTTTTTGCTTATTTTCTTACACAAACTTCTGTTTCTAAAAGACACTATTATAGTGAATCTATGTCGATGATTTGGGAAGTCAATGTTTTGTCTCTCTGTTAATATGCGACCTCTTGTATTCCCTTACCGTCATGCCGTATGCGATTTTGAATTGGCGGCGGAAGGTACTCTGGTCTTTGTAACCACATTGTGCCATAAGTTTGTCTATGGATTCATCAGGATGACTCTGGAGCATCTGCACGAACAGGGAGAGGCGATACTCTGAAATCCACTGGCGGAAACTTTTGCCTGAGACACCGTTGATGCACGCCGAGACTATGGAGCGGCAGGAGCAGGCGGCTTCGGCAATCTTCTTGAGGTCGAGCTCCGGGTCGAGGTAGAGTTTCTTCTCGCGCATTACTTTCTCGATTCGCTCGTAGAGAACTTGTTGGTTGCTTGCTGTTTGTTCGGAACTGCTCTCCTCCAGTTGCTGCTCGAGTTCCTTGATCTCCTCCTTCGTTTCCGATAGGTCTTGCTGCGTCATCTCCAGGATCTCCTGGTTCCTGTGATTCTTGCGAATCAGGAATGCGATGATCAGAGAGGCAATCAGGAAGATCGACAGGATGACAGAAAGGACCTTGACAAGGATTCTGTTGCGCTCCAGCTGCGTCTCGGCATCGAGTCGGGCCAACTGCTGCTCCTGCACCATGTTGAGTGATATCTGCTCGGCCAGCATGCGCGTCAGTTCGCGCTGTCGGATGCTGTCGCTCACAGCGATGGCTCGCTTCATGTAGTCATTGCTTGCCTTGAGGTTGTGTTCATCTGCGGCATAGGAGGCCAGAAGTGTGAGGAAATCGACATACTCGCTGGTCAAGCTGTCGCCTTGGTATCTTTCAGCCACAATGGGTACGGCATTGGCAAATGCCGTCTTCTCGCCAAGGAAATATAATTCGGGCAGGCAATTCGCAAGGTTGTCGGGGGACTGCGCACCATCGGTGTGCCTGAACTTCTCAATATAGGTTCGTACAGCGTCAGTGTCGGCCTTCACATCGAGCGACAACCCCTGCTTGACCTTCATGTGATGGGCACGCGCAATGTGACAATAGATCTGGCAGCGGTAGAAGTCGGTGAATTCATGGGTGGCGGTGCCGGGCTCCTGCATGGTCTCGGGACGCTGCAGGATGAACGAAGGGTCGTGATCGAAGCTCTCAAGCAAATCCAATATCTGTTGACAGATGCTGATAGTCATGTCATATTGCTTGATCTCGGAGTAGAGCCGGGCTTGTTTCTTCTGCAGGGAGATGAGGGCGATCAGGTCAGAAAATGAGGTGTTGACCGTTAATAACTGATGCGCGCGGGCATAGATATTTTGCGCACGATCGATGCGTCCCAACTCCTGCTCGGCCACTCCGACGCGAGCCATCAGCATTGCTTCATCGCTACGCATCCGTTCATCACCATGGCAGAGAGCAATGCCCCGATTGGCATACTTGAGGGTGGCAAGATAGTGTTGCTGCTCCAAAGAGATGTTTGAGGCCAGCTCGCAGATCTCTTCTTCAAGGAAGCGGTCGTTGCCGAATTCGCCAGCATCGAGCAGACGGTCGCAGAGGACAAGTGCACTGTCTGGCTTGTCTTCGCCAAAGAAAACCACCATGGCGTGGTAATAGTCGCAGCGCCCTTGTGACATCAGTCCGGCACCCAACAGCGAGTCAAGGGTCTGATGCGTTTGCTCCGGGGCGGTTTTCATGGCGCTCATGCAGTTGTCAATGATGGCAAAAGTCTCCCTGCTCGGGTAATCACTTTCCCCGTCATCAATCGCTGCGTTACGGCTCGTACATTGACAAAAGAGCCATGCTAAACTAATAAGAAAAAAAATGATATATTTGGTCATTGGCCTATTATTTTCACTCAAACTGGGTGCAAATATAGGTATTTTTTTTAGAAAACACTTTGCAAAACGTCTTTATTTGGTAAAAAGGTGAGAAATCAGTATGCTTTGCAAGATGTTGGAGAACAAATGCCAAGGTCTTGAATCAATAAATGTAGGCGGAGAGTTCGGCGAGGGCTCGTTGGTAGTCGCGTTCGGTAGCAAGAGCCACATCCTGCGCATCGTAGATAAGGGAGAGTTGCTGCAGGTATTCGGGCAAGGAGATCTGTCCGGCTTCGAGGGCGCGATGGAGGAGTGGGGTGTTGTCGGATTCATTCACGGCATTGCGGTAGTTGATGGCGGAACGTTGCAGGGCAAGAGCGCGCAGGTAGAGCGTCTGGAGCTGGGTGCGTAGCTGCAGTGACACATCCTGCTGGCGGGCTTCGGCAGCAGCGATGCCTGCCTTGGCCTGGCGGATCTTGCGACTGCCGCTCCACAGCGGGATGCTGAGGCCGGCGGTGATGCCCTGGTAATGCTCGCCTGCGGTCTTCTCGCTCATATAGCCCACGGTGAGGGCGGGCAGGCACTCGGCACGGCTCAGGGCCAGCAGGCGGCGGCTGAGTTCGACGTCGGCAGCGGCCTCGGCCAGGAAGGGGCTGTGGGCGGCGGCTTCGGCATACCAGGTGTCGAAGTCGGTGGGGAGGGGGGTGAGGGGGAAGGTGGTGAGGGAGGAGAGAGGGGTGCCTGACGGAGAAGCGTCCGGAACGGGGGCAATATCCTGGCCGCCGTTGAGTTGCCGGAGCTGGGCAAGGAGGGTGTTGCGATCGGCCTGCAGCTGCTCGTGCTGGGCCTGGAGGGTGGCCTGGTTGAGGCGGGCGTTGTTGAGGTCGAGCAGGGTGCCGTCGCCGGTGTCGAGGCGGCGCTGCTGGGCGTTGAGCAGGGTGGTGGCATCGGCCAGACGCTGTTCGCACAGGGCGAGCATGGCGTTGCTGTAGATGAGGTCCACGAGGTGCTGACGGGCATCGAGCAGGATGTTCATGCGTTCAGCGCGATACTGCTGTTCGAGAGCTTGGCTGCGGCTGTCGGCCACACGTCGTTTCTGTCCGCCGAGGGTGGCTGCATCGAAGGTCTGCGTGATGGTGATGTCGTGACGCACGCCGATCTCTGAGGGATTGCCCCACAGGTAGTTATAGCCCACTTCGGGGTCGGGGAGACCCAGTTCGGCACGCGCGGCCAGCTGTTCGGCATCGGTGGTCTTGCGCAGGGCTTGCAGCGTGGTGTTGTTGCGCTCGATGATGGCAATAAGCTCATCGAGGCTTTGTGCGAATGTGGGGAGTGTCACGCACAGCAGGATTATGAGGGAGAGGAGGCGATTCATATTTTGGAAGGGTAGTCCTTATTTATTACTTTTGGTAGTATAAAGGTACATGATCGGCACGATGAAGCCATTGAGCAGCGTGGATGTGAAGAGGCCGCCCAGGATGACGATGGCCATGGGGCTCTGGATCTCGTTGCCCGGCTGGTCGCCACCCAGGACCATGGGGATGAGGGCGAGGGCCGAGGTGAGGGCGGTCATGAGGATGGGGTTGAGACGGTCAGCAGAGCCCATCATGACGCATTCGAGGGGCGAATGGCCGAACTGGCGCAGGTCGTTGTAGCGGGCGATGAGCAGCATGCCGTTGCGCGTGGCGATGCCGAACAGCGAGATGAAGCCGATGGTGGCTGGGATGCTGATGACGCCGCCCGTGAGCCAGATGGCCACCACGCCGCCGATGAGGGCAAGCGGCAGGTTGAGCAGGATGACCGATGCCTGCACCGTGCTGTGGAACTGGTTGTAGAGCAACAGGAAGATGACCAGCAGCGAAAAGAACGAGGTGAGCATCAGGGTGCGCGAGGCTGCTTGTTCACTCTCAAACTGTCCGCCGTACTCCACGTGGTAGCCCTCGGGCATCTCTATTCGGCTGTCGATGCGCTCGCGTATGTCATTGACTACCTGCAGGAGGCCACGGTCGGCAACATTGGCCGAGATGACCAACTTACGTGCCACATTCTCGCGGTTGATGGTGTTGGGGCCGGAGCTCGATGTGATGTGGGCGATGTTGCCCAGCGGCACCTGCTGTCCGCCAGCATCGACCATGAGGGTGCGGAGCTGCTCGATGGTGAGGCGGCTCTGGTCGCTGACCTTGAGGGTGAGGTCGAAGGCCTGATTGCCCTCATAGACTTGCGACACGGCCTCGCCAGCCAGCAGCACGCTCACCAGACGGCCAAATTCGGGCAGGGTGATGCCGTAGCGGCCGAGCATCTCGCGACGAGGCGTGATCTGGAGCTGGGGACGCTCCACCTGCTGCTCCACGTTGAGGTCGGCGATACCGGGCACGTCGGCGATGGCTCCTCGAATCTCGTTGCCGAGGGAGAACATGTGGTTGAGGTCGGTGCCAAAGAGCTTGATGGCGATGCTGGCGCGGGTGCCCGACAGCATGGCGTCGATGCGGTGCGAGATGGGCGAGCCAACCTCGATGTTGGCGCCAGGGATGAGCTTCAAGCGCTGGCGGACATCGGCCATAAGTGCCTCCTTGCTGCGGCCTTGCAACACGAATGGCGCTTCGATCTCAGAGGTGTTGACGCCGAGGGCGTGCTCGTCGAGTTCGGCACGACCGGTCTTGCGGCCCACGGCCTGGATCTCGGGGATGGCGAGGAGTGCCTCCTCGGCCATGCGGCCTATCTGGTCAGACTCCTCGAGCGAGATGCCCGGTAGGGTGCTGACGTTGATGGTGAACGAGCCCTCGTTGAACGGTGGCAGGAAGCTGCGGCCCAGGGTGAAGAAGATCACGATGGCAAGCACCAAGGCTGCGGCGGTGGAACCGAGGACGGCAGGGCGGTGTGCCAATGCCCATTGGAGGGCGCGGGTGTAGAGTCGCTTGAGGTGGCGGGCCACGTAAGGCTCGGTGGGGGCGGTAGCAGCAGCGGTGCCCGACGGGGAAGCGTCGGGAACGGGAGCGACACCCTCCTTGCCCAGCAGGTAGCTGCAGAGGACGGGGGTGAGGGTGAGCGCTACGAGCGTTGAGGAGCAGAGCGCCACGATGAAGGCGATGCCCAGAGGGGCAAGCATGCGGCCCTCCATGCCCGACAGGAAGAAGAGGGGCAGGAAGCTGGCCACGATGATGAGGGTGGAGTTGAGGATAGGCATGCGCACCTCGCGCGAAGCATCATAGATGACCTGTAGGACAAGGCGGCGACGCTCGGCGGGGAGGGCTCGGTTCTCGCGCAGTCGCTTATAGACATTCTCGACATCGACGATGGCATCATCGACCAGCGAACCGATGGCGATGCAGAGGCCGCCGAGGCTCATGGTGTTGATGGTGAGACCGAGGAGCTGGAGCACCACGATGGAGGCCAGCAGCGAGAGCGGGATGGTGACGAGCGAGATGAGGGTGGTGCGCGCGTTCATCAGGAAGATGAAGAGCACGATGATGACGAAGATGGCGCCTTCGAGCAGGGCATGGCCCACGTTGCTGACCGAAGTCTCGATGAAGTGCGACTGGCGATAGACGTCGGTGGAGAGGTGGACGTCGGCGGGGAGCGTCTGCTGCACCTCGGCAAGTACCTGGTCGAGCTGTTTGGTGAGTTCGAGGGTGCTGATGTTGGGCTGCTTGGTGATGGTCATCACGACCGAGGGCTGCCCGTTGTAGGAGGCAACACCCATCTTGGGGGTCTTGTCGCCGATGCAGACGTCGGCCACGGCATCGAGGTAGATGGGCCGGCCATCGACCTGCTTGATGAGGGAGTGGGCGAGTTCATCGACACGCGAGGTGGAGAGGACGCCGCGGATGATGTACTCGTTGCCGTATTCATAGAGGATGCCGCCGGCGCGGTTGCGGTTCATGTCATCGACGGCTGCGTAGATGTCGCTGAGGGTGATGCCGTAGTGGCGCATGCGCTCGGGATGGAGCAGGATCTGGTACTCCTTGATCTCGCCGCCGAGGACTGAGACCTGAGCCACGCCGCCGGTGGCCAGGAGACGGGGGCGGATCTGCCAGTCAGCGAGGGTGCGGAGGTCCTGGAGGGAGGTGTGGCCGGCCGTGGAAGGGACGGGTGCGATGCTATCGACGGTGAGGGCAACGAACATCAGTTCGCCCAGGATGGAGGACTGGGGGCCAAGGGTGGGATTGCCTACGGTGGCGGGCAGTTCGTCACGGATCACGGCGAGCTTTTCGGATACGACTTGCCGGGCTCGGTAGATGTCTGTGCCCCAGTTGAATTCAACCCAGACAATTGAGAAACCTGTAGTGGAAGAGGAGCGGACGCGACGCACATCGGTGGCGCCATTGACGGCCGTTTCTACGGGGAAGGTGACCAGGCGCTCCACCTCTTCTGGTGCCATGCCGTTGGCCTCGGTCATCACCACCACAGTGGGGGCGTTGAGGTCGGGGAAGACATCCACCTCCATGCGCGAAGCCGTGTAGATGCCGCCCACGAGGAGCAGCAGCGACAAGGCAAGGATGGCTAGGCGGTTCTGGAGCGAAAAACGTATGATGCGGTTGAGCATAGGAACTCGTTGTTTATCTCTAATCTCTAAACTCTAATCTCTTAACTGTCAATGATGATGCCCCTCGGGCGCTACCGTAGCCACGGCAGCCAGCTTGACCTGAATAACGCCGTTGACCACGACGAGCTCGCCTGGCTGGAGGCCCTGCAGGATCTCGGTACGTTCGCCATTGTCCTGGCCGATGGCAACCTCGCGCTTCAGGAAGGCATCGGGCTCGTCGGGCACCTGCACATAGACAAAGTGGAGGCCCTGCTCCTCGGTGAGGGCGTGCGATGGCACAGAGAGGATGTCCTGGTGCGACTGGGTGAGCAGATAGACGTCGGCAAAGGTGCCGGGAACGAGATCGCCCACGTTGTCGAACTCAAAGGTGACGGGAAGATAGCCCGATGAGGCTCCATCGGTGGCCGAAGTGCAACCATAGGAGAGCAGGCGGCCATGGAGGTCGGAGAGGCGATACAGGGCATCGTCGTAAGCCACGCGGAAGTTGGCACCATTCACCTGACGGAGCTGTCGGTACTGGCTCTCAGGAACTTCGGCACGAAGCTGCAGGTGGCGGTTCTGAGTGATGGTGAAGAGCGGAGTGCCCACTTCGACATAGTCGCCCGGGATGACGTTGAGGCTCTTGATGTAGCCGTTGATCGAGGCTGAAATGCTGACGCCGCGGGCGGTCATGTGTGAGGATTGGCCCTCGTAGGCGGCACGGGCGGTCTCGTAGCGGAGGCGCACCTCCTCGAAGTCGCGCTGCGAGATGATCTGCTCCTGCACCAATGCCTGGGCACGCTGGTACTCGCTCTGCACGGCCTCGAAGGCAAGCCGGGCCTTGTCGGCCGCATCGCCGTCCTGCAATTTGCGTGCTGAGATGGTGGCAAGCGACTGTCCGGCGCGCACAGCCGAGCCTTCGGTGAGCGAACTGCTGCCCAGCGAGACGATGCCGCTGGCGGTGGCCACCACTGTCTGCTCTTCGCCAAGAGGTGACTGGATGATGCCGCCCACGCGGATCACACCGGTGAAGGGGGCAGGGGCGATGGTCTCGAGCTGCAGGTGTGCGGCAGCAGCCTGTTCGGCACCGAAGTGTATCTCGCCGGCATGTTCGTGGTGCTCGGCCTCGGTGAGTCCGGCGTGTTCGTGCTCATGGTCATGGTCGTGGTCGTGGCTGCAGCCAAAGGAGAGGGCGGCCAGCGTCAAGAGCAAGGGTATGGTGCGAAAGATTTTCATACAGATAATATATATAATAAGAGAAATAACGCTGCAAAGGTAAGCGGAATTACTTGCAAACGGATTGCATAGTGGCTTTTCGGCCGTTATTATGCCTCATAACAGGCGATAAATGCACCGAAGAGCAAAAAAAAAGCCCCAATATGACCAAGATATCGAAAAAAATAGTATATTTGCACCGAAAAAGTCGCGTACGAACGACGAACAATCTAAAAATACACGCAAGACCTATGGCAGACTATATCGTTTCGGCACGTAAATATCGTCCTGCTACCTTCAACACGGTAGTGGGTCAGAAGGCATTGGTACAGACGCTCAAGAATGCTATCGCGAGCGGCAAACTGGCTCATGCCTACCTCTTCTGCGGCCCCCGTGGCGTGGGCAAGACCACCTGTGCCCGAATCTTTGCCAAGACCATCAACTGCGAGCATCGTACCGCAGAGGGCGAGGCTTGCAACGAGTGCGAGAGCTGCCGTTCGATGGGTGAGCAGCGCTCGTACAACGTGTATGAGCTCGATGCCGCCTCGAACAACTCGGTCGATAACATTCGCGAGCTGATCGACCAGGTGCAGATCCCGCCACAGATCGGCAAGTACAAGGTGTTCATCATCGACGAGGTGCACATGCTCTCGACTCAGGCGTTCAACGCCTTCCTCAAGACCCTGGAGGAGCCGCCGAAGCATGCCATCTTCGTGATGTGTACCACCGAGAAGCAGAAGATCCTGCCCACCATCCTGAGCCGCTGCCAGACCTACGACTTCCAGCGCATACAGCTGCAGGACATCGTGGACCAGCTGCGCTACATTGCCGACCAGGAGGGCATCCAGGCCGAGGCACAGGCCTTGCAGGTCATTGCCCGCAAGGCAGATGGCGGCATGCGCGATGCCCTCTCGGTGTTCGACCAGATTGCCTCGTTCACTGGCGGACACGTCACCTATCAGCAGACCATCGACAACCTGAACATCCTGGATTACGAGCTCTTCTTCCGCCTGACCGATGCCGCACTGCAGGGCAATGTACCGGCTGCATTGATGATGCTCGACCAGGTGATTCGCCGCGGCTTCGATCCGCAGTACTTCATTGGCGGATGGGCCAGCCATCTGCGCGACCTGATGGTAAGCCAGGATCCAGCCACCGTGCAGCTCATCGAGGCAGGGCCCGAGGTGGCACAGCGCTACCAGCAGCAGGCAGCGCAGAGCAAGCCATATTTCCTCTACAATGCAGTGATGATTGCCAATGACTGCGACTTCAACTACCGCAACTCGCGCAACAAGCGCCTGTCGGTCGAAATCGCCATCATCCGCATCTGCCAGCTCATGAATCCTGTGCAGCAGCCGCAACAGCCGCAGCGTGCGCAGATGCAGCCTGTCAATGGTCAGCCGCAGGCAGTGCAGCCAGCACCACAGCAGGCACGTCCCATGCAGCAAGCCGCCCCTCAGCAGATGCAGCAGCGTCCGGCAATGCAACCCGCAGCGGCACGTCCTGCTCAGCCCATGCCACAGGCAACCCAGGCATACCCGCAGCAGCAACCTATGCCGCAGCCACAAGGGCAGCGCCCCTTGATGCAGCGTGGCGTCATGCCCGGCCGCACCATGATGGCATCGCTCCGTGGCGTCTCGCTTGGCAACACACCAGCCACCGCTGCAGCTCCTCAGCAGGTGGCGGAGCAGAATGAGCCGGTGGACGACTCGGCGCTTCGGCGCACATGGAACACCTTCATACAGCAGAACCCCACCGAGAAGCTCCTGGTCACAGCCATGAGCAATAGCCAGTTGTCATTGGCCGATGGCACCCGAATCATGCTCGTCGTAGGCAGTGACGAACAGAAACTGCGCATACAGGAGCATCAGGAACGGGTGATGGATTATTTGCGCCAGTCGCTCCATAACTCGCACCTGAACCTCCAGATCGATGTGCATGAGGTGGAGGGTGTGCATCGAGCCTTCACGCCACGCGAGAAGATGGAAGCGATCCGCAATGCCCACCCTGACACCATATCCGCATTGGTCGAAACCTTTGGTCTTGAACTTGCTTGATACCATTTACAGCATTATGCAACGTACGATATACATCATTCTATTATTGGCCTGCCTGTCATTGCAGCAGGCTTTTGCTCAGTTCAATCGTCTGTTTACCTCTGATAGTGAGTTGCCCAACAGCTTGATTAATGACGTGGTTGAAGGTCCGGACGAGATGATCTGGGTGGCTACCGAGGATGGCTTGTGCCGCTTCGATGGTTCGCGATTCACCACCTATCGCAATGATCCGAAGAATCCGAATTCGGTGGCCAATAACTTTGTGCGTACACTCTGTGCCGATGATAAGGGCCACTTGCTTGTCGGCTCGCTTTCGGGCGTGCAGGTATATCGACCGGCAACCGATGACTTCACCCCTCTGTTACTTAACCCTGGATCTGGTATCAATGAAGGCAACATCAGCGATATTGCACTCTTGAAGAATGGCGATTTCTTCATCACGGGCAATACCACATTTTCGGTGCATTATAATGAGAAGACCGATGAGTTCACAGCCATTGCCAATCCCTTTACGCAGAACAATGTGTCGCTAACCTACCGCGTGGCGCAGGATGGCGATGAAAACATCTGGGTTGTCAAGGCCAATGAGGATCTTTACCTTCTTGACAAAGACGGCACCCTCATGTCCTATCGTCCCGACGGGCAGCGTCTCATCTTCTCAACCATCGGTTGCGATGCCGACGGCCATCTGTTT
The DNA here is from genome assembly GCA_045628525.1 of Bacteroidales bacterium. Classification (GTDB taxonomy): domain Bacteria; phylum Bacteroidota; class Bacteroidia; order Bacteroidales; family UBA3663; genus Liminaster. The sequence goes on along the minus strand of JAZQPJ010000097.1, from coordinate 32,802 downwards.
GCCGGCGGCAACGGCAGTGGTGTATATAAATATAATAAGGAGAGTGGCCGTTTCGACCTGATCACCTCTTCCGGGCAGAATTTCCCCGTCCGTTCTTTCTGCCCTGTGCCCGGCACACACCAGATGTATATCGGTACCGATGGCGAGGGTACCAAGGTGCTCGACTGCCAGACCAACCAGATTACCTCGTTCCTTTTCGACGACTCCCGCATCGATGCAGCCACCCAGAAGGTTCACTCCATCTCCATCTCGAAGAGTGGCGAGGTGTGGATGGCGCTCTACCAGAAAGGCGTTTTTGCCATGGCGCGCAATCCGATCCAGTTCCGTTATTTCGGCCCAAAGTCGGTACGGTACAACTGCATCGGTGACCGTTGCGTTACCTCGTTGCTCCGTCTTCACGACGGCACGATCTGGGTTGCTACCGACAATGGCGGTCTCTATGGCATCAACGAGCAGGGACAGCAGCTGCAGCACTTCCCTGTCACCGGACAGCCGGGTTCGGTGCCGCTTTCGTTCATGAACATCTTCGAGGACTCGCGCCAACGTGTGTGGTTCGGTTCCTACAGCCAGGGCTGCGGCATCGTCGATCTCAAGACGGGCAAGTGCCGTTATATGCCCATCGCAGGTGTGGATGGCTCGTCGGCCAATGTCTATTCTTTTGTCGAGGACCGGCAGGGCAACATCTGGGCTGCCACCATGGGTCTGGGTCTGGTGCGCTTCAACGAGTCGGCGCAGGAATTCCGCCAGGTGCTCTTGGGTAACAATGCCAGTCTGTGGAGTTGCGACCTTGACTACGATGCCGAGGAAGAGAAGCTCTATGTGGGTTCGTACAATGGTCTTTCCATTATTTCACTCAAGGGAGACAGCATCGGCGTCGAGCAGACATTCCCCGAGTTCATCGTCTATAGCATCACACGCTTTTCGTCCAACAAACTGTCTCTGTGTACAAATCAGGGCCTGATAATCTACGATTGCACTTCGCGCACCCATCGCCGCTTCACTACCGACGATGGCCTTTCGAACAACAATCTCTATGCTGCACTCGATGACAATGAAGGCAATCTCTGGATGAGCAGCAATTCTGGCCTCTCGAAGCTCAACATCGCGCAGGAGCAGATTACCAACTACACCATCCGCGATGGCTTGCAGGGCAATGAGTTCTATAAGAACGCTGCCATGCGCGACGTAGATGGCACGCTGTGGTTCGGTGGCACCAACGGCATCACTTGGTTCAAGCCGCTCAGCATCTATCAGCAGATACCTCAGCATTCCGTGCGTATTGTCAGCTTCCGTACGGACCTTACGTATTTTCATCCTGAGGCGGATGGTTCCTACCAGCTGCCGGACGAAAATCACTCGTTCACGGTCGAGCTGGCCACCTGTCCGATCATGCTTACGGGTCGTGTCGTCTATCGCTACTCCATGGATGGCGATCGCTGGCAGACACTTCCACCCGGTCTCAACCGTGTTGCATTCAGCCACATGACATCGGGCACACACTCGTTCCGCTTCCAGTCGTTCTACGATGGCGCTGAGTCGGAGGTTCAGACCGTCTTCATCCATATCGCATATCCCTGGTATCGCAGTTGGTGGGCTACGCTCATCTGGGTGGGCATCATCGGCCTGCTCGTCTGGCTGAGCCTTCAGCTCGCCCTGCGTCGCATCCAGATGCGTCGCCGTATGCGCGAGCATCATCAGCATGAGGCCATCAACGAGGCCAAGCTGCAGTTCTTCATGAACATTTCGCATGAGTTCCGTACTCCAATGACACTTATCCTGACGCCATTGCAGAAGCTCATGTCGTCCGATACCGACCCTCAGCGCCAGCATACCTACAAGCTCATCGAGCGCAACGCCAACCGCATCCTCAACCTGATCAACGAGCTGATGGACTTGCGTAAGATCGATGCCGAGCAGATGAAGATCGTCTGTCGTCAGGTGGACATCTCGACCCACGTCAGCGACCTCGCCAGCACCGTCTCGGATATGGCTGAGGTGCGTCGCATCCAGCTTACCGTTACCGATTCGTTGCCAGTGGGAACCCGGATGATGCTCGATACTGCCTGCTTCGAGAAGATTCTGATCAACCTGCTCTCCAATGCACTAAAGTTCACACCGGAGGGTGGCTCGATCAATGTCAGCCTGGTCAAGGATGCGCCCAACAGCCACTTCCCCGAGGGCAGCGTCCGCATCTCGGTCACCGACACGGGCATCGGCATCCCCGAGAAGGAGCGTCTCCATATCTTCGAGCGATTCTATCAGGTGCGCAATGACATTTCCAACTCGATGGGCACGGGCATCGGCCTGAACCTCGTACATTCGCTTGTGCTGCTGCATCATGGCACTATCCGCATGATTGAGAATCCTGCAGGCCGCGGTTCGTCATTCATCATCAATCTGCCATTGGGCACGCGCGTCTTTGCCAAGGAAGAGCTGCAGAGCGAGACGGCCAGCGAGCAGCCAATCATGATCGGACACTCGGCTGCTGCCACCGTGGCGCTGCACTCGCTGCCTGAGGCCATTTCCGAACAGGAGGCACCGCAGGCTCCAGCTTCGCGCAAGCAGATTGCTGTAGTGGAGGACGAAGACGAGATCCGTCAGTATCTCATCTCCGAGCTCTCGCCCTATTATCGTGTTACGGGCTTCCCTGATGGACAGCCGGCCTTCGATGCCATCATGCAGGGCAATTTCGACCTGGTGCTCAGCGACGTCATGATGCCGGGTATGGATGGCGAGGAACTCTGCCGCAAGATCCGAGGCAACGTGCGTCTCAACCACATCCCTGTGGTATTGCTCACCGCTCGAGCCAGCGACGAGGACCGACTTACGAGCCTGGAGATCGGTGCCAATGCCTTTATCGCGAAGCCATTCAACATCGAACTGCTCAAGAAGACCCTGCAGAACCTCCTGCAGACGCAGGATCGCTTGCGCAATACCTTCAGCGGCCAGCAGGTGCCAGCCGATCAGATTGCTACGCCAGAACTCAAGTCGCCCGACGAGCGTCTGCTGGAGCGCGTGGTCAAGGTGATCAACGACAATCTCAACAATCCGGATCTTACCTCCGAGATGATTGCCAAGGAGGTCGGCTTGAGCCGTGTACACCTCTATCGCAAGCTCAAGGAGCTCACCAATCAGTCGGCACGCAACTACTTCCGCAATATTCGTCTGACCAAGGCCGCCGAACTCCTCTCGCAGAAGAAGATGGCTGTAGCCGAAGTTGCCTATCAGGTCGGCTTTGCCAATCCGAACAACTTCGCCACTGCCTTTAAGGAGCTCTATGGCGTATCGCCTACCCAGTACATGGATGGTCACCGCAGCAAGCCACAAGTGCCAGTACCGGCTGCCGATGGTGCATCAGACACCGATGCCGCTGCAGGATCAAGCAATGAGGAAGATGCCGATGAGTAATCTTCACTTGTTCATTTCACAGAAACAAAATGTCCCCGCCTCAGATGAAGTGGGGACATCTTTGTATTTGGCAGTCGGTCACTTGACCTTCCAGATGCGCAGTCCGATGCCGCCATCCCAGGGCACGACGGTGCAGACAAAGATGGCGTTGTTGAGCCAGGCGTATGGACTGTCGGCAGGAGCCTCGAACGTTGGGGCTGCACGGAAGTAATAGGTATCCTCGCCGTGCTCGTTGCGGCCCATCCAGATGATGCCGCGGTTGCGGACGTGGATGTTCACGCCATCGTGCGTCTGGATGCAGTAGATGGCTTCGAGTTCGGTGCGGTTGCGCTCCTTATCGACCAGCTGGTAGTCGGCGCCGCCACTGAGGATGGTGCCGTGGATGAGCGGACCCTCGAAGGTGCCGCCGGTGATGGGGATGACCACGCGCTCGCCGTGCGAGGTGGGTCCCACGCTGAAGGCTCCGTCGATCTTGACATGGAGCTCGAAGGCAAACTCAAGGCCAGGAGCATCGGCGGCGGTGGGATACTGAGACTCTGACTGGGCGCGAAGGCCGAAGGTGATGAGGAGGAAAAGAATTAGAAATCGTAGTTTCATGATAGGGTATGTTTATTGTAGATTAGAAACAGTTCATGACTATGGCCAGCGGAAACTGCGTCCGCAACACAAAATGTACTCTTCGATGCGTCGGATAGTCTGCCAAGGGTATAGGATGAGCTTTCCGAGGCCTCGGAAAGTTTGTCCCAGCTATGGAATGTGGTTTCCGACACATCGGAAAGTCTGTCATAGCTATGGAATGAGATTTCCGAGGCCTCGAAATGTCCGCCAAGGGTATGGAATGAACAATTCGAGAGCTCGAAAACCTTGTCCGCGTGGTGGAATGGGTTTTCGAGCGCTCGGATGAGTGTTTCAGCTTACTTTTTCCCGCTCTTGAACAGATGTGGCACGAACTCCTTGAGGCAACGGCGCCAGGTGAGCCACTCGTGGGCGGTGCCGGGGCTCTCGTAGAGGTGGGCGTCGACGCCCATCTGCTGCAGCTCCTTGACCATCTGCTGTGTGCCGAAGTTCTCCTCGGTGCCTACGCCCAGGAAGAGGTAGTGTACCTGCTGGTTGAAGTCAGGACGCTGGAAGACGCCGTTGGCCACCTGCTTGACGTCCATGCCGAACAGGGCGCCTGAGAAGGTGCCGATGTAGCTGAACTTGTCGAGGTTGGGCAGGGCCGACTCCCATGTCTGACGGCCACCCCATGAGAGGCCGGCCATGGCGCGGTTCTCGCGGTCGGACTTGGTGCGGAAGGTCTGGTCGATCATCGGGATGAGGTCGGCGATGAGGGCCTCGTTGAATGACTTGCCATACGAATCGTAGGTGGTGCCACCGTAGCCGAATGGAGCCTGGGTGTCGCCGCTCTCCATCACGACGATCATGGGCACGCACTCGCCCGAAGCAATCATATTGTCGAGGATGATGCCTGCGCGACCCTGCAGCGGATGGCTCCAGCCGGTCTCGTCCTCGCCCATGCCGTGCTGCAGGTAGAGCACAGGATACTTTTTCTTGCCCTGCTCGTATTCGGCTGGGGTGTAAACCAGGGCATGACGCCACTGCTGCTGGCTCTCAGACCAGTAGTTCACGTTGCGAACCTGGCCATGAGGCACCTGTGCGAGGCGGTAGTAGTCTCCCTCCTTGCCCTCAGGAATCTCGATGCCGCCGGCATAGCGGTTGCAGCCGAAGAAGCTGGTGGTCTGCGGATCGATGACCGAAATGCCATCGGCGATGAGGAAGTAGTAGTGGAAACCTACGACCAATGGGTCGGTCTTGCAGGTGAAGTAGCCCTCGGCATCCTTCTGCATGGTGTATTTCTTGCTGCAGATGTCCACGACGAGCTCCTTGGTCTGTGGCGAACGGTAGCGGAAATAGACGCTGCCGTCAGCTGCTACGCGTGGCCAGTCGGCACCGTCGATGTTGGTCTCGGCAGGCTGGGTCTTGGTCATGATCTGCTCCAGGGTCTCGGGCTTCTCGGTGTAGAACTGCCACCAGTCGAAGTTGAAGAGCGGATTGACACGCTCCTCAATGCCGGTCTGGCGGAAGGCGGCACTATTTACGAAGGTGAAGTAGAGGTCGTGCACGCCACGGACAGGCTTCACGTCGTCAGTGCGCAGGGTGATCCAATGCTCCTGACCGCCGGTGACAGGCACCTCGATCTCGGCAATGACCTGACCCTCACGGCCATCGACGCGCACCTGCAGGGTGCCGCCGAACTTGGCACTGGCAACCGAAACCTCGAGCATGGCAGGGCTCTTCTGGCCGAAGTCAACCGAACGGATGAGCATGGCATCGCCATCGTTGATGTCGGTGAGATAGACGCCACGGGTGTTGAGCTTGGTGCCGATCTCGCGTGGGCCGCCAGGAGCGCCAGGGAAGCCCATGCGTGTCCACTTGGCCTCGGCGGTGCTGATGCCGCCGTGATAGACCGACTTCAGGCCCCATGAGTTGGCCATGGTGGTAGCGGTGTTGCGGCGGTAGGGGTTGAAGTTCTCAAGCGGGGTGATCGGATCGCAATCGAGCCAGTATGGCAGCTGCTCGATGGTGCCGTCCGGACGATACTTGATCTCGGCACCCGATACGGAACGACGCTCGCTGTGCTCCTTGGTGATGCGGCGCAGGATGTCGTAGTTGAGGCCGAAGACGTAGCTGTGGCCCTTGTATTCGATGATGCCAGGGTGGTTGCCACGGGTGCGCTCGGTTGGAGCCATGATGTAATCGACCCACTTCCAGGGGCCGGTAGGATTGTCGCTCATGGCATAGCCGATGGCCTCAGGGCAGCAGGTCGAGGCAAACGAGAGGTAATACTTCTTCTCACCCTGCTCGTTCACGCGGCCCCAGAACCAGGGACCCTCCTGATAGTTCTGGAATGCCCAGGTCTTCTTTTTCTTAGGATCGACCTTGAGATCGATGCGGGCGCCCTCCTCCTTGACAGGACGCATCACGCCATCACGTGGGTCGATGACGAGGATGTCGCCCGAGGTGGAGATCATGTCCTCGTTGAGCTTGATGCAGTAGGTGTGTGGGTTGCCCCAGTACATGTAGGCCTGGCCGTCATCGTCGATCCATACGGCAGGGTCGATGTCGTCCCAATGCTCGGTCTGCCATACGAGTGGCTTGCCGAGGGGATCCTTGAAGGGACCGTAAGGCGAGTCGGCAACGAGTACGCCGATGCCATGGCCGTGGAGCGGGCAGTACATGTAGAACTTGCCATTGCGAGGCACAACGTGCAGCGCCCAGGCACCATTATCACGGGTGCGCCAGCTGAAGTCCTGCAACGAAGCCACGGCGCCGTACTCCTTCCAGTTGACCATGTCGGTGCTGGTATAGAGCAGCCAGTCGTGCATCTTGAAGGCGTAGCCACGGGCGTCGTCCTCGTCGTGCGTGGTGTAGAGATATACGGTGTCGTTCCATACCATTGGGGCAGGATCGGCCGTGAACTTGGTCTGGATGACGGGGTCTTGCGCCATCATCTGCGAAGCGGTCAGCAACAAAGCTGAGGAAAAAAGAAATCTCTTCATAATATTTATAAAAGATAATGATTATTTCTGAATAACACACACGTAACCGCCACGAGGCTGAAGCTGGATTTTCTGATGGTAGTCAGTCAGTTTCTCACCCTCTTGCGCAGCCGTCGGCCAAGGATGGATGAACCAGTAGCCAGCAATCTTTTCAGGATCTGTGATAGAGGTATCCAACGCCAGTCCTGAGTCCTGGAAGAGGGTTATCTTATCGCCCGACGCAACATACGGAGTCAGGTCAAGCTCAAGTTCAATCTGCTCGTCTGTGCCATTGATACCTGCAATGTGCCAGGTTCCTCCACTTCGGCGAGCCATTACGGCATGATGGCCAGGCTCTCCACTTACGAGGCGGGTCTCATCCCATACCGAAGGAAGGTTTGAGAGGAAATCCTGTACCTCCTGTGGCTGTGACAGATAAGACGATGGACGATCGGCCAAGTGCTGGAGGCCCGATTCGAACAACACGGTCAAAGCCAGCTCGTGAGCATGGGTGGTGATGTGCGGATGCTGCGAGTCGGTGAAGGTGCAAGGGGTGTAGTCCATCGAGCCGATCACATTGCGGGTGAATGGCAAAGTGGCATTGTGGGCAGCAGCACGATTGGTGAGAGTAGGGCGGTTGTTGTACCACTCGGCACCATACACAGCCTCGGTGCTGACCAGATTCGGATAGGTGCGGAACCAACCACGAGGGATGGTGGCGCCGTGGAAATTAACCAGGAGATGATGACGGGCAGCGCTCTCCAAGAGGTCGATGCAGTAGTTCATAGCCGACTCACGGTCGCCCTGGAAGAAGTCGATCTTCACGCCAGCCACACCGTGATCCTCGCACCACTGGAACTCAGCCTCGCGCTTCTCCGGATCGTTGAGGCGGTACTTCGGCCCTGGTGCCCAATCGATCCAGGCTGTGGTAGAGTTGTACCAGATAAGTGGCTTCACGCCCTTCTCCCTGGCATAGGCAAGGGCATCCTCGATGGTGCCGCCATTGCCCATCTCGTCCCATTCGGCATCGATGAGCATGTAGGGGAGCTTGAGCTGCTCGGCCATGTCGATGTAGTCGCACACGATCTTGTAGTCGTTCGAACCGTGGTTGTAGGCCCAGTAGATCCATGACACAACGCCCGGCTGGATCCATGAGGTGTCGTCGTAGGAGCATGGCTCGCTGAGGTCGGTGACGAGAGTCGATTGCACCACATCGCCCAGGCTGCCGGTGATGAGCACGCGCCAAGGTGTTGCCCAGCCGGTCTGCACCTGGCTCACCATCTCGTCGGGCTGGATGCGATAGCCGGCGCCGTCAGTGAGGTCGGTATAGAAGCTCGATGCGCTGTGGCCACGCAGCACATTGGCCTCGGTGAGCAGGAGATAGACATCCTGCTCCTCGCCGTTGTGACGAGGGTTGAAGAGCGCTGGATAGCCCCAGTGGTCGCCATCCTTCTCCTCCGGGTTCAATGGGAAGAAGTCCTCGTAAGGCTCGGTCCATTTCGAGATCCAGCGGCGGCAGCCGTTGTCGAAGTGCATCTGCACGGTGGTCTGCTCGCCCTTCAGATCGACAGGCGACTCATAACCCTTGCCGAGCACATAACGGAAAGCCACGCCGTCGTCATTGGTGCGCACCTCGAGCTGCTGCGTGTGGCCCTGACCGTCGGAAAGTTCGTAGATGGTCTCAACGCCGTGGTTTTCGCAATGCAGCTGCTTGCCGATGAGCATGTCATACGACTCGCTGATGGCTACGGTCTTTGACTGACCCGTCACCGTCCAGACGCCGGCACTGTCAATGGCGGTGACCATGCCTAGGCGAGTGATCTCGGCTACCGACGTGCCTTGATAGCTGATGACGATGGAGCTACAACCATCCTCGGTGGTCACTACCGATGCCTGAACGGAAAGATCCGCATTCGCCGAATCGTTGCATGCCGTCAGCAGCAGCGCGCCGGCAGCGAGGGGACTTAGAAAATAGAGTGTTTTCCTCATATTATATATAATAATAAGATGATTTATCGCTGCTGGTTGAGCTGCTCGTGCGTCGGACTCTTGTAAAGGCCAACGCGCAGGCGGGCATTCTTGCATTCGTCGAGGGTGTGGACCGGTGGTTCGAGGAAGTCGGGGAATGGCAGCTTGTGGAGCGACTGGAAGTAGAGCAGACAGCCGTCCTTCCACCACTCGGCATCGCGCGTCTGGGTCATCAGGCGTACCTGCACGTCATGGAAGATCTCAGGATCGATGGCTCCCTCCAGACTGTTCCACTGACGCTGCAGCTGACGTGCCTCGTTCAGTCCGTTCTGGTAGCGGTAGCAGAGTTCCTCCCACACGGTGCGGCCCGACTGGCACTTGTGGTCCCAAGCCACATGGTGGAACCAGAGCAGATATTTGTCTGGGCAGGTGTTCACGTCCTCGACCAGCTGGGCAAAGGTGGGATCATACTGATCGGTGTTCTTGCTGCCGGTGGCCGAAGTGCGGTCGAAGCCGATGCCCTGTGCGTCGGCCTGGTTGTAGAAGGCGGGCAGCCAGTCGCGACGCATGCCGCGGTTCTCCCAGGGGCCGGGGGCGTAGTGCGAGTCGCCGAACTGATGGTGCAGGCCCAGCGGCATCTCGTAATTGACCACTGCCTCGCGGCTGCGCATCAGCATCGACACCAGCGTGGCATGCTGCTCGGAGGTCAGGTCAGGGTAGGTGAGCGACACCCACTCGTCGGCAATGTCCTGGGCCGAGAGTTCCGGATCCCAGGCCATGCGGCCGTAGGCGTACCAGTTGGATTGTGCCAAGGGATGACCCGTCCAGTCGGCATCGGTGCCGATGTTGGCCACGCCCGAGATGGCGTTGTAGCGCGACTGCAGCTGGTAGGGCATGTAGCCGGCATACTGGTTGGCCTCCTCGAAGAACTCCTGCCACATGGTGCCCAGGTAGGCCAGATGGTTGGCCTGGCCCAGGTACTCCTGCGTCACCTGAAACTCCACCATGTCGGGCGTCTGCTTCAAAGCACCGAACAGCGCATTGAAGGGCTCGCGTGGCTGGAAGTCGATCGGTCCGTTCTTGATCTGGATGATGACGTTGTCGAGGAACTGTCCGTCCAGATCCTCAAACTCCAGACGCGCCTGCTTGGCACGGTCAGGATCGCTGGGGCTATACACGAAGGCGCGCCACATGACGATGCCACCGTATGGCTTCAGCGCACGGGCCAGCACGTTGGCGCCGTCGGCATGCGTGCGGCCGAAGTCCATCGGACCGGGCTGCCCCTCGGAGTTGGCTTTGACCAGGAAGCCGCCGAAGTCGGGAATCAGGGCGTAGATCTCCTTGGCCTTGCGCTGCCACCATTGCTGCACCTGCTTGTCGAGCGGATCGGCCGTCGGGAGGCCGTCGAGCACCACAGGGCTCGAGAAGTTGACAGCCAGATAGACCTTGATGCCGTAGGGACGGAGCACGTCGGCATACTGGCGTGCCATCTCCAGTACCTCGTGGGTCAGCATCTTGGGCGAGGCATTCACATTGTTGAGCACCGCGCCATTGATGCCCAGCGAGGCATTGGCACGGGCGTACATCGGGTTCTGGAGCGGATTGTTGGCGATGTCAGCCACGTCGTTCACCCCGATGGCATCGGGATAACCCTGCACATCCCAGAAGATGCTCTTGCCGGCATATCCGCGCTCGCTGTTGCCGTCGAGGTTGTCCCAATGGTCGAGCACGCGGATGTCATGGAAGGGCGCTTCGGTGATGTCCAGGTCGGAAAGGGAAACCCCTGTCCCCTGCAGACGAAGCAGATGGTATGCGCCATAGAGCAGACCGATGTCGGCCGTGGCTGAGATGGTGGTGATGCCATTGGCCGAACGGATGCTGAACGCCTCGCATTTCATGCCCTTCTGCTTGCGCAGCACCAGGTTGATCGGTCCGCCTTTCCAGGCTTGCCTGAGCTCATCCATGGCGAGCCCGGTGGTGGTGGACGACTTGCCTTTCAGCGTGATTTCTGACGGTTGTCCGGCCTGCTGTCGCATCCAGAGCATCGAACCGTCATCGGCCCTCATCTGGCTAGTGCCAGAGAGGGTCATGAGGGTTATGAGTAGGGGAAGGAATTTCTTCATGATATGGGATTATTTGCTGATGTACTTCTTGCCATTGCGGATCACGAAGCCCTTGTAGCCGGCACCAACCTTCTGGCCCGAGAGGTTGTACATGCTGGCATTGGCGGCCTCGTCGCTGGAGATCTCCTCGATGCCTGCCTTGGTGCAGATCAGCTCCACTTTGTCGATGTTGCAGTATGGAGCATCGATGGTGAGGCGGAAGGTCTGCTCACCAGCCTGCAGTGGGATGAGCAGCTTGCCCGTGACGGTGGTGTAGTCGTCCCAGTTGCCGCCATTTGGCACGTTGATCTTGTTGGTCAGACGGGTGAGCTGGCCATCGATCCAGGCAAAGAGTGAGAAGCCTGAGTTGTTCGAGCCGGAAGATACGGTAGCGACATACTCGTACTCGCCAGCCACGGTGACATCCACGCTGTACTCGGTCCACTCGCCCTGAGCGGTATAGCCGATGACGTAGCCGCCGTTGCCCAGGCCGATGTCGAGACCGCCATTGTCATCGCGGTAGCTGGCATCGCCCTCATTCTTGGCATCGCTGTCGTGGAAGGTCAGGCCTTCGCCGCCGCAGTCGAAGTTCTCGGCCTCGATGATGCCAGGGATGGTGATGACGCCAGCGTAAGGCTTGCGCTCGGCCAGCGAGAAGTCGATGTAGTCGATGTTGGCGTAAGCACCGGTGATGGTGAGGCGGATGATGTGACGGCCCACGGTCAGCGGTACGCTGCATACGCTATGAGCGATGCCGTACTTGCTCCAGTCGTTGTCAGCCACGCATGGGATGTTGACAGTGGTCATGAGCTGCATGCCGTTGCCCTGATCGACCGAAAGGGTGAATGCCGAACCTGAGATGCCCGATGCGCCGTAGGCATCGACAGCATACATGCCAGGCTCGGTAACCTCCACTGTATATTCCAGCCACTCGCCCTGGGCGGTGTAGCCGATGCCGTAGCCTGTCTCGGTGCCAACGATATCGACGCCGCCATTGTCTGTGCGGTAGCCAGCGCCACCCTCGTCCTTGGTGTCAGTGTCGTGGAAGGTCAGACCCTCGCCGCCCTGGTCGAAGTCCTCGATTTCGAGTCGGCCAGGCAGTGTGATGAGCTCCTCCTTGAATGGCGAGCGTGCACCAAAGGCGGTGAAGCCCGAAAGGCGGGTGTACTCAGTGCCGTCGGTGGTGACCACCACGGCCTTGATGTCATACTTGCCCTTGCCTGCAGGGGTGTATTCTGTTTTGTATGGAGCCTCGGTCATGGTGCAATACTTCTTGCCCTGGACGTAGAGGTCCACATGGTCGATGGTCTTGGTCTTCATCGAGGCAAGCACGTCGATGGTCATTGGCTCTTTTTCGGTGACGCTGAGCGCGGTGGGCTTCACATAGACCGAAGCCTCCTTGACCATGCCGGGGAATGGGCTCTTGGCATTCTTGGCAGCGTCGGTCTGCATGTACTCGCGCAGCCAGGTCATGGCCGGGCGATCCTGGCCGTTGCGGATGATGCCCGAGTTGCCGTCGGTGGTCCAGGTGCGGCCATAGATGTAGCCCCACAGGGTGATGCCTGCACAGTAGTCTGCCTCCCACATGTAGGGGATCTGCTCCTTGTAGCGCTGCAGCTGGTAGCTGTCGTCGGTGGTGCCTATGTCATACTCCGTGCTGTACATAGGGATCTGCAATGCATTCTGTATCTCATCCATGGCAGCCTTGAAGGCGGAGACATTCATGTCGGTGAGGTCGTGCGACTGGCAGCCGTAGGCGTCGATAGGAGCACCGGCATCGCGCAGGGTGCGCACCAGCTCGATAAACTGGTCACGCTGCCACTGGAAGGTGTTGTAGTCGTTGTAGATCAGGATGGCATCCGGCCAGCGGTCATGTGCCATCTCGAAGGCCTTGATGATCCAGTCGTAGCCAGTCTTGCCCTCGCCGCCCAGGGCAGCGCGGTATGGGGCAGGGGCATGTCCGGCCACTGCCTCGTTGACTACGTCGATCAATGGCAGGTCAGGATAGCGCTCCTTGACGGCATCCATCCACTTCACGATTTCGTCGTACTGCTCGGCAGTCGAAAGGCCATCCATCCAGTTAGGGTACTGCGAGCCCCACACGAGGGTGTGGAACTTGAAGGGGAAGCCGTACTGCTTGGCATAGTTGTAGGCACGGTCGGCACCGCCCCAGTTGAACTGTCCGCGGTTGCCCTCGATCGACGACCACTTGGTCTCGTTCTCGGGGGTAAGCTGGTTCCAGAGGGTGTGGTACTTCTCGTTGCCGTAATCTACTTGTCCGCTTGTAGTGATGTTGCCCAGAAACTTGTCAGCATTCGTTGACAGCTGGGCATTAGCCTGTGCGAAGAACAGGCAGGCTCCTGCGGCGAGGAGTGTTTGGGTCAGTTTCATGTCAGTTGTATAGGTAATGATTTACATTTTCAGTCGAGTGGCCTTGCCGTCGTAGCTGATGGTCTGCTGTGTGCCATCGGGCAGTACGACGGTGAAGGTGCGGTGCTCGATCATGCCAGGGTAGGTGCCCTGACGCTTGCCGAGGGTGAGGGTGTGTGTCTTGTCGTTCCACTGCATGGGTATCTCGGTGTAAGCTCCCTGCTCGTAGTTGTAGTTGTCGAACTCATCCTCGTAGAAGACGAACGAGGCGTCGGCACCCGGATAGATGCGGAGGGTGAGGTTGTCCCATGCCTTCTGTGTGGTGTATTGCACGGCATCGGTCTGCATGGGCACGATGCTGCCGGCACGCACGAGCAATGGGATCTCGTCGAAATGGGTGTCGTAGGCGATGGTCTGGCCACCCTCATAGCGCTTGCCCGAATACCAGTCGTACCACTGGGCACCGGCTGGCAGGTAGATGTCCATGCTCCTGGCTGCGCTGAAGTCAACCAGCTCCTTGCGCTGTGCCTTGTTGTCGGTGAGTCGGTTCCAGCCCTCCATCTCGCCGATGTGTCCCTCCACCTCGGAGGTGTACTGGGCATGGGTGACGGGAGCGACGAGGAAGGCATCGCCAAACATGTACTCGCTGTTGATGTCCCACACCTTCTGGTCGGCGGCAAAGTCCATGGCGAGGGCGCGCATGAACGAGCCGTTGCAGTGGGTCACTTGCCATGAGGTACTATATATATAAGGTATAAGGGCGTAACGCTGGCGGATGCCCTTGGCGATGGCTTCGTACACGGGTGTGCCCGGGTCACCGAACTGCCAGATCTCGCGTGGCGCATCGGCACCATGGCTGCGCATCATCGGGCAGAAGATGCCGAACTGCAGCCAGCGCACATAGAGCTCCTGATAGAGCGGGTTCTGTGCTGCCTTGTAGCCTGGGCCGTTGTACTTCGAGCAGAAGAAGCCGCCCAGATCGGTGTTCCAATGCGGCATGCCCGTGAGGTTGAAGTTAAGTCCTGCGGGAATCTGTGCTCGGAACGACTCCCATGACGAGCCGACGTCGCCTGTCCATACATTCGAACCATAGCGCTGCTGGCCGATGATGCCCGAACGGGTGAGGATGAAGACTCGCTTGTTCTGGTTCTGAGCCTTGGCATCAGGCTCCTCGGCCTTGAGTCGCTCAATCTCGGCACGCTGGTGGTCATAGACACCGCCCACGGTGGCGATAGGGAAGGCGTTGCGCACACGTCGCCACGAGCCGATGCCGGTCTGGAGGTTGAGGTCGGAGTCGGGCCAATAGAGGTGGTCGGGCTCGGTGGAGTCCATCCACCAGCCGTCCATGCCGAGGCGGAAGATGCCTTGGTTGAGGTACTTCCAGTAGATGTCGCGTGCCTCGCTTGAATAAGGGTTATAGACCATCACGCCCGAAGGATAATCCTCCTTGCGTGGCGGCCAGAGGGTGCTGCCCGACTGCGGCCAGGTCTCGATGCCCCAGAGGAGTCCTTTGGCCTTGAGGTCGCGATAGGGCTTGGTCTGTGGGCCGAACGACGACCAGATGGAGATGACCATGCGGGCATTCATAGCGTGCACCTGATCGATCATGCGCTGAGGGTCGGGGAACTCGTCGTTGAGGAAGTCCATGGCATTCCACAGGTAGTTCGAGCCCCAGTATTGCCAGTCCTGGATGATGCCATCGAGCGGCACGCCCAGTTCGCGGTGGCGGCGCACGATGCCCACCGTCTCGTCTTGGCTCTTGTAGCGCTCCTTGCTCTGGAAGAAACCGTAGGTCCAGAGTGGGAACATGGGCACCTCGCCCGTGAGCTGGCGCAGGCCTGCCACGGTGCCGTCCATGTTGCCACCCCAGACGAAGTAGTAGTCCATGCAGTCGCCCACCTCGCTCTGGAAGGTGGTGGCCTCAGGCTTGTCGGAGAAGAGCGTGGGCGAATAGTTGTCCCAGAAGAGACCGTAGCCCCGCACCGACTGTATGACGGGCGAGAAGTCCTCGGTATTGTTCTGTATCATCTTTTTGACGACGCCACGCTGCGACATCTTGCCGCTCTGTGTCTGGCCGAGGCCGTAGATGGCCTCATCGGGGCGCAAACGGAACGACTGGGTGACGCTGTAGCTGGCGCGGCCTGCATCGTCGATGGGGCGGAAAGCCTCGGCCACGGGCAGTTCGCTGAGCAGCAGCGTGTCGCGCTTGTCGTAGAAGCTGATGACGCCCGTCTGCTCATCGACGCGCACGGTCAGCGTCCCGCTCTTCAGCACAAAGCTGCCGGCCTTGGCCTGGCCCTGCACCCTGACCTTCTGGGGCTGTGCGATGACCGAGAAGCTGGGCAGCTCCTCGACCTGGCTGGCCAGGGGCTTCTTGTGCACACGTACGATGTTGGGTGTGTAATAGGTGATCACGACCTCCTGCTCCTGCAGATAGGCATGCAGGCCCTGGGGCGTGAACTGATAGTCATGCGCCCAGGTGCCTGCAGCTGTACACAGAAGAGAGAGGGTAACAATAATGAGTCTCTTCATGGGTGGTTGTTTAGCGATTGATGAACGGGATTAACGCTGGCGGAAGTTCCACTTGGCGTTGTCGGAGTTGAAGTCCCAGTTGGTGAGTGTTGGGGTGCTGTCGCCGATAGAGTAGAGTACGTACTTGGTGTTGATGCCCTCCTGTCCAGGAATCTGCTTAGGCATGATGCGGTACGTGCCATCGATGCACTGCTCGATGCGCCAGAGCTGCTCGTTGGCACCGGTGAACTCAGGCACGCTGATCACGTCGCCGGCCTCGGTGGCAGCGAGTGCGCGGTTGGTGCCCTCGATGCAGATCTTGAAGTAAGGTGCTGACAGGTAGCCGCCAGCCTCAGGCACGGCGGTGATGGTCCAGCGCTGGTGAGGACGGAACATGTAGTCGCCGATGCGGATGTCGGTCTCGCCGGCTGGCCAGGTGTCCTTCACCTGGTCGAGGGTCTGTATGTCGAGCTTCTTGGTTGGCTCGTTGGGGTCAACGCCCCAGTGACGCACGCGCTCCACCTGCTGACGCTGGAAGTCAACGGCCAGCTCAAGTGCATAGCCGCGACGCTCTGACTCGATCATGTAGGTGCCCTCCTGGAACTGCTCGCCAGCCACTGGCCAGCCGTTCTTCCAGAGCAATGGGTGGATGGCGAGGGTGCTGCGGCCGCTCAGGTCGTAGTCAGCCTCCCAGTGGAATGAGGTGATCTCCACGCCATCGTCAACGACGGTACGGCCGAAGTGACCGGCACCCGTCTTGCGATTGCCGGCATAGACCACCATCTTGCCGCCGCCGGCCATCATGTCGCGGCCAACGTTGTCGATGTATGGACCAGTAACAGACTTTGAACGACCCACCACGATGTTGTAGGTAGAGTTCACACCGTCGCAGCAGGTGCCGTGGGTGCCGAGCAGGTAATACCAGCCGTCACGATACAGGAGGTCCGAAGCCTCGCAGTCGATGGCGATGTCCTTGGCCACGTTGCCCTCCACACGCTTGCCGGTCTTGGGATCGAGCTCGATGATGCGGATGTTGCCGAAGTAGGTGCCGTACGATACCCACATGCGACCGGTGGTTGGGTCGAGGAGGATACCTGGATCGATAGCGTCATTGTCCTCGAAGCCGTCAGAAGCAGCCACCTGAATGGCCTCGGTGTACTTGAAGTCTGGGTGGTTAGGGTCGAGGTTCTTGTTCCACATGGTCAGGATGGTACCGTTGTGGCGGCCGCCGAGGCCACCGCCCGTTGCGCCATAGACGATGAGGTACTTGTTAGGGCCCATCTTGATGGCATCAGGAGCAGCGCCGCCGCCTGGACGTGCCTCGCGTGGCAGACCGGTCCATGACCAGCCGTCCTCGGTGACGAGGCCGCCGCCGCCGGTGCCGTAGGTGTACCATTTGCCGTCGCACTCTACCAGGGTCGATGGATCGTGGATCCATGGCTGGCCGATCTGTGCATCGGCATTGTAATATGTAAGTGTGGCAAGTGCCAGTGTAGCGAAAATATTAATCTTTTTCATAGTCGTTTCTTCTTTATTGTTACTTAGCACTTGTTGAAATTACCTTATAACCCTTCACTGGATTGCCCTTCTCGTCGATGAAACGAACGCAGAAGTCGCTCATGCCAGGACCATTGATCACAGCACCGCGCAGCACGTTGCGGCCCTTCTTGAGGGTGATGCGCTTCGATACGCAGTCGTCCTGCACCATGCGGCGGTCACCGCTGAGGATGAGGGTCTCCTCGCCATTGAGCCACCAAAGTGAACCAGAGTTAGAACCCACGGCCAGGCGTACGTTCTCGATATCCTCGTCGCACTCGATGACGGTGACAGCGAAGAAGATCACGCCATAGACGGTCTTGTCGAGGCCGGAAGCGAAGCGGAACAGCTTCACGTTGTAGCGGTTGCTCTCCAGCTCGTGCCAGGCCAGCTTGTCCTTCACGGTCTTGATGGTTGGTGGGGTTGGGTTGCGGTAGTCGAAGTTGGCTGGCATCTCCTCCACGGTGTAGGTTACATTCACCTTCTGTCCATTCTTAGGCATGATGGTCTGCTGACCCTTGAAATACTCCTGGTTCAGATGCTCGCGCAGGTAGCTATCTACGAAAGGAGTGTTCGAGCGGTTGGGCTTGCCCACGGGCTCGAGCAGCATCCAGCGGCGGATGAAGCCCTGGTCGTCAGGGGTGGATACTTGGGTGGCTGACACCTCGGTGAAATAGTCGGTCAGCACGGGTCCTTTGTGCTGAGCCATGGCCGATGTCCCCATCAAAGCCATCAACATGGCGGCTGCCACGCTCAGAAATCTTCTGTTCTTCATAATTATTGTTGGTAATGATGTATTTTTATTTTACTACGACGCCACCGTCAGATGGAATCACGACGTCGAGGCCTTTCTTCAGGAGCTTGTTGTCGACCTTGAGTGTCATTACCTCGTTGTTGACATAGAGGCTTACCTCTTTGCCGGCAAACATGCTGAGGTCGAGCTTCACCTTCAAAGGCTCGCGGGTGGCGTTGACGCCGGCGAGGTACCAGTTGCCATTGGTGTCCTGACGTGCCATCGTGATGTGCTTGCCAGGGTAGCAGTCTATGAGCTTCATGTCCTGCCACAGGGTTGGCACCTGCTTCATGAAATCGACGGCCCAGACGGGAGCGTCGGTGAGGTTGTTGGGGGTCAAAGCGAAATTCTGTACTGGGGTCTGGAACAATACGGCAGTAGCGAGGGCATAGACATCGGTGGTCTTGCGCAGGGTGCCACGTTCGTTGTTCTTCGAATAGTGCTTGTTGAGGGTCGAACCACCGAAGTCCATGTTGCCGATGGCGTTGCGCAGCACCGGATGGATGGTGGCGGCGAGTGCCTCGATGTCGTTGTCGTACTGACCGAAGGCCAGGTTCTCGCTCACACGCGCAGCCTCACAAGCTACGAAGTTAGGGAACATGCGCTCCCAGCCGCGTGGGATGGTACAACCGTGGAAGATCATCATCAGTCCGTAGTCGTTGGCATCGACCATCATGTCCTCATACATCTGCATGGTCTGCTGCTTGTCCGAACCAATGAAATCGACCTTCAGGCCCTTGATGCCTGCCTTCTGCAGCCAGGCCATCTCGCGGCGACGTTCGAGCATGCGGTGCATCTTGCCGCGTGGGCCCTGTGGTGCATCGTTCCAGTAGCCGTTTGAATTGTACCACAGGAAGAGGCCGATGCCCTTGGTGGCGGCGTACTTAGAGAGCTGCTCCATGCGCTCGTAGCCGATGTTGGCATCCCACCAGGCATCGATCAGCACATACTGCCAGCCGAGGTCGGCGGCGAGGTCGATGTACTCCTTCTGCTCGTCGAAGTTGCAGCTGGCGTCCATGCGGATGATCCAGCTCCAGGTGCTCTTGCCGTAGTTGTAAGGCTGCGAGGCTTCGTACATGGGCTTCACAAGGTCCCACATGATGGTGGTCTCGGCGATGGGGGCGAGGGTGCGGCCTACGGTAATGGTGCGCCATGGGGTGTAGCCCGGCAGCATGAGTCCTGGCTCCACACTGCCCACGCCGCCGAACTCGGTCATCTCGGGGTAAGTCACTTTGTACTGGTTGTCCTTGCACTCCAGACGTGAGCCGCAGTAGTTGCCGGCCACGTCGGTCTCGCAGAGCATCACCCAGATGTTGCTCTCGGTAGGAGCCTGCTTCTTGGCCTTCTTGCCAACAGGTTCAGGGGCCGAAGCCTTGACTTTGAAGAGTGCAGGGAAGGTGTATCCGCGGCCATGGCCGTTCTTGCCCATCTCGCCGTCATACTCGTAGTAGGTCTCATAGCTTGGTGCGGTGCGGGCGAAACCGGTCTGGGGAGTCATCTGTGGGCAGAGGAAGGTGGTGGTGCCCTGTGGCAGCACGAAGTCGGTCAGCTCGTCGCTCACCAGACAGGCCACGCGCTCGTCGCCGCGCTGAGGCTTCTGGCGGTAGATCATATAACGGAAGGCTACGTTGTTGTCATCGACGTGGAAGGTGATGTCCAGGGCAGGCTTGCCGCTACCCAGGTTGAAGGTGAAGGTCTGTTCGTTGGCGGTGTAGGTGATGTTGCGCTTCTTGAGCGTAGCGATGTCGTAGGTGTCGCTCACCGATGCCACGTCGCTCACCTTGCCCAGGGTCAGGCCCTGCGTGAAGTCGCCGATGGTGGTGTTGAGGCCGAGGTGCGATGGGGTGATCACGGTGTCGTTGCCCAAGGTTACTACATACTGGGGCTTGCCGCCTTCAGCCAGGGTCAGGTGTACCTTGAGGTCACCGCTGGGGCTGGCGATGACATGCGTGTCGGCAGCGTATGTAGCCTGACAATTCAGCAGACCCATGCCTGCCATCGTAAGCAAAAGGAAATGTTTTTTCATAATGAGATATTGTGTTTTGGTGTTTGCGCGTAATATGATGGTGCAAAGATACGATATATTTTCAATATATCAAATATTTCGTGTAACAATTCTGCTCTATTTTTGTAACATAGCCCCTAATTTGTTTCATATTTTGTGTTTCTGCGACAAAAAAGCAGCGCCCTTGCCTTGGAGGACAGGGGCGCTGTGTACTTGTTAGGCCTTGCGGGCGGTGTGATTACCTGGCCATCATCAGATGGGCCTTACCGGCAGGAATTGGCGCTGGTTTGGCTACGCCAGGGTTCTTGATAGCCGACAGGGTCTTCAGCATGTCGGTAGCCTCAGACGACACCTTTGCAGCGTCGGCGGTAGGGTTCTTGCGCTGCAGGTCGAGAGCCTTGGGCAGGATGTCGTGACCCTCGATGGTGTAGTGGTTGCTCGGATATGACTTGGATGCCTGCATGTCACCGCCGGCCAGTTCGCCATGGATGACTCCTGCTTCGGCCTTCGACTTGATGAATGGGTGCACAGGGGTGTTCATGTTAAACTGAAGCATGGCAGGGATGTTCATCTCGCACTTGGCATAGAGCACGGGGATGTTCTCCTCCTGGAAGCTGCAGTCATAGATGTATGAGATTCGGGTGCTGGTGATCTCGTACTGATATTCGATAATGTCGCCGGCCTTGACATCGGGCACGACGATGTGGCGAACCTTGTAGTTCTTGTTCACGCGCTCGTCGGTGAAGTTCGATGCCTTCACGTCGCTCTTCTGCACCTTGCCCTTCTCGTTCTGGCTGAGCACGGTGACCTTGACGCGGCCAAACTCGTCGTACATCTTTGAGTCATCCTCCATATTAAAATAGACGATGTCGATGTTGGCATACTTGGTGCCCTCGTTCTTGAGGATCTTGGTGCGGAGCTTGACCTCGTAGGTCATGGTGATGCTCTGGTTGTCGGTCGAGCCGATGTTGTCCAGGCTGCTGACGCTGAGCTCGGTATCGACATTGCTGTAGCTTTGGAACTGACGTGAGATCTTGTAGTTTACATCCATCGTCTTGCAAAGCACTACGGCTTCGGCATCAGGAGCCTCGCCCCATGCCTGAAGAGCCCACTCTACCTGCGAAGGCTTGCCCCACTTAAGGTTTGGGTTTTGTGCAACGGCCTAGCCGCTCAATGATACGAAAAGGCAGGCGAGGAGAAGAAATAATGAGTGTCGCATTGTTTTATAAATTTGAAATAATAGGTAAATTTTGGTGTAAAAAAACGCAATGAATCCTTTCTGCCAAACTTTTCGGCACAAAAAATACACTTTTGTTTGCTTTTGTCTGCAAATTGCTCTATCTTTGCGGTCATAAACATCCCTTTTTACACCATAACCAGATGAAAAAACTCTTTATACTTCCCGCCGCCCTTATGTTAGCAGCATGTACACAGCAGACCGTCCAGTTCGATGCCTCGATCACCCCTTATCGCGATGGCAAGCAGTGCGCCATCAGCTTCACCTACGACGATGGCATGCTCTGCCATTACACCGACATTGCGCCCGAGCTCGAGAAGCGCGGCTTCCACGGTACCTTCTGGATCATTGGAGCCAACATGGACACCAACAGTCCTGACTATCCCTGGATGACCTGGGAGCAGGTGGCCGACCTCTCCAGACGTGGTCACGAGATGAGCAACCACACCTGGAACCATCCTTCGCTGCCCAGTCTCTCGCTCGACGAGGTGCGTCAGGAGCTCGCCCATTGCGACTCTGTGCTTGAGGCAGTGACCGGCAAGCGTCCTATCACGATGGCCTATCCATACAATGCCATGAGCCCCGAGGTCGTTGCCCTGTGCGAGGAGGGGCGCGTAGCCACCCGCACCTATCAGACCGGACACGGCCAGAAGGAGAGCCACACCACGCCCGACAGCATGCGCGTATGGCTGCAGGACCTGCTCGAAACCGGCGAGTGGGGCGTCACCATGACCCACGGCACCACATACGGCTGGGACATGTGGGACGATCCACAGCAGCTCTATGCTTTCTACGACGAGGTCAAGGCGCAGGAGGACAAGGTCTGGGTCGGCACTTTCGCCGAGGTTGCTGCCTATCGTGCCGAGCGTGACGCAGCCGTCATCAGCGTGCAGGGCACAGCCAACAGCGCCACCGTCAGCGTTCAGCATTCGCTCGATGCCGCCCTCTTTGCCGAGCCGCTCACCGTGGCCCTCCGTGGCTTCGACTGGAGCAATGCCAACCCATCGGCCACACAGGGCGGACAGCCTGTCGCCGTCATCAACCGGGGCGACTGCCTGCTGCTTACCGTGCAGCCTGGCGAGACTTCGGCTGAGGTGAAATGGTAACTATATTATTAACTTCCAAAAATATAACGCTTATGCTTTATTCTATCATCATCGGCATCATCGCCGGTTACATTGCCAGCAAGTTGCAGAGCGGCAATAGCAATGGCCTTATCATCAATCTGTTCCTCGGTATCCTTGGTGGTGCTGTCGGCGGCTGGCTGTTCAGCCTGGTCGGCATCGACACCAATTCCTGGATCGGTGACATCATCTGCGGTGTGGTTGGTGCCGTCATCGTGCTGTGGGTGTTTGCCAAATTGAAGAAATAACTGCTGACCCGTACATTGCCAATCGCAAATCGTACATTGTCAATCGTAAATCGTAAATGATGAAACGTCTTTTCCTTCTCGATGCCTACGCATTGATCTACCGTGCCTATTATGGCTTCATCAACAAGCCGCTTGTCAACAGCAAGGGGCAGGTCACATCGGCCATCTACGGCTTCACCAAGACGCTGCAGGATGTGCTCGCGGGCCAGCGTGCCTCGACGTTGGGCATCGAGCTGCCTGCCGAGGTGGTCGATGCCGATGGCCTGTTGCGTCCGGACTGCATCGCCGTGTGCTTCGACCCGAAGGGAGGGACGTTTCGTCACAAGGAGTTCCCCTCGTACAAGGCACAGCGCGAGGCGCAGCCCGAGGACATCACCTTTGCCGTGCCTTGGATCAAGCAGATCATCGAGGCCTACCGCATTCCCATCCTCGAGGTGGAGAACTACGAGGCCGACGACGTGGTGGGCACCATGGCGCGTCTGGCCGATGAGTCGGGCGAGTTCGAGACCTTCATGATGAGTCCCGACAAGGACTATGCCCAGCTGGTGACCGAGCACTCGCGCATCTTCAAACCCAAGTCGTTCGGCCCGGGCTACGAGATGCTCGATGTGGCGCGTGTGCTCGAAAAATATGCCCTGAAGCGCACCGACCAGGTGATCGACATGCTCGGATTGCAGGGCGACACGGCCGACAACATCCCCGGCTGTCCCGGCGTAGGCCCCAAGACGGCGCAGAAGCTCATCGAGGACTTCGACAGCGTGGAGCAGATGCTCGCCACCGTGGAGGCTGCCGCGGCCGAAGGCAAAAAGGAATTGCCCAACATGAAGAAGGGCATGTTTGCCAAGGTGGCCGACAACGTGCAGCAGATTCGCGACTCCAAGTACCTGGCCACCATCTGCCGCCAGGTGCCTGGCCTTGTGCTCGATGCCGAGGTGCTGAAGGTGGAGGAGCCCGATTATGCCAGACTGTACCAGCTGTTCGACGAACTGGAGTTCAGGAAGATGAGGGATGAGGTAAGGAAACCCACAGCACCTACCAAACCCTCCCCCGCCCCCTCCCGTGAAGGGAGGGGAGAGGTTTCCACGGCAGGTAGCACTCCCTCTGCTAGTGACACTCCGGTGACTTCGTCCTTTGAACATACTACCCCCCTCCCTCGACGGGAAGGGTCGGTGGAAGGGTCGGTAGGTGCTGTGAGTTCGGGTTCGCCTCTTCAAACCATTGCCGATGTCTCTTGCAACTACATCATCTGCGACACCCCCGCCAAGCGCCAGGACCTCATCTCGACCCTCTTCTGGACGCAGCAGTGGGCATTCGACACCGAGACCACCTCGCTCAGCACCGTCGATGCCGAGCTGGTAGGCATCTCGTTTGCCATCGATGGCCATCAGGCCTGGTATGTGCCCATCCCTGCCGATCAGGCTGAGGCACGCGCCATCGTGGATGAGTTGCGTCCCATCTTCGAGAACGATGCCGCCCTCAAGATCGCCCAGAATGCCAAGTACGACTACAGCATCCTCAAGCGTTATGGCGTGGAGGTGGCCTATCCCATCTTCGACACCATGATTGCCCACTATCTGCTCGAACCCGAGCAACAGCACAACATGGACTATCTGAGCGAGGTCTTCCTGGGCTATCGTCCCATTCCGACCAGTGCGTTGATTGAGACGGGCAAGAAAAAGAAAACGGCCGAGGCCACGCTCGACCTCTTCGCTATGATGGATGCTGCCGAGGAGGCTGAGAAACCTGCGTCGATGCGCGACTGCCCCGTCGAGAAAGTGGCCGAATACTGCTGCGAGGACTCCGATGTGACCTACCAGCTGGCTCAGAAGCTCCAGCCGCTGCTCAGGGAACAGGGCTTGGACAAGCTCTTCCGCGAGGTGGAGATGCCCCTGGTGCGCGTGCTGGCCGACATGGAGCTCACGGGCGTGCGGCTCGACGTCTCGGCGCTCACCGAGTCGAAGTCTGTGCTCGAAGCCGAACTGAAGCGCCTGGAGGAACGCATGACGCTGATTGCCGGCCATCCGTTCAACCCGCTGTCGCCCAAGGTGGTGGCGCAGGTCATCTTCGACGAACTGCGCCTCGATCCCAAGGCCAAGGCGCGCTCCACGGCCGAAGATGTGCTGCAGCAGCTCATCGTCAAATTGTCCGGCGAGAAGCTGAAGGTCAAGGCCGCTGACGGCACGGAGGTGGAGGTCGAGAAGTCCGAGATTCTGGACGACATCCTCTCGTACCGCGGCATCAAGAAGTTGCTCGGCACTTACATCGAGGCCTTGCCCGAGGAGGTCAACCCCACCACGGGCCGCATCCATTGCCAGTTCAACCAGACGGTGACCGCCACCGGTCGCCTTTCATCGAGCAACCCCAACCTGCAGAACATTCCGATTCGCGATGCCCTGGGTCGCGAGCTCCGCAAGGCCTTCGTGCCCGACGAGGGCGAGGTCTTCTTCAGCGCCGACTACAGCCAGATCGAACTGCGCCTCATGGCACACCTTTCGGGCGACAAGAACATGGTGGCAGCCTTCCTCGAAGGCGACGACATTCACCGCGCCACCGCCGCCAAGATCTATCACCTGCCGCTCGACGAGGTGAGCAAGCTCCAGCGCACCAAGGCCAAGACGGCCAATTTCGGCATCATCTACGGCATCTCGACCTTCGGCCTGGCTTCGCGCCTGAACATTCCGCGCGCTGAGGCCAAGGAGCTGATCGACGGCTATTTCGCCACTTATCCGCGCATCAAGGAGTACATGGACGAGTGCATCGCCAAGGCACGCGAGCAAGGCTACGTGGAGACGCTCTTCGGCCGCAAGCGCATGCTCAAGGACATCCACAGCGCCAATGGCACCGTGCGTGGCTATGCCGAGCGCAATGCCATCAACGCCCCCATCCAGGGCACGGCTGCCGACATCATCAAGATCGCCATGGTGCGCATCACCGAGCGCATCCGTCGCGAGAAACTCCATGCCAAGCTCCTCATCCAGGTGCACGACGAACTCAACTTCTCCGTGCCTGCCTCCGAGCTCGAACGCCTCGAAGCCCTGGTGCTCGAAGAGATGGCCGGCGTGGTCAAGCTCTCCGTCCCCCTCATCGCCGACTGCGGCAAGGGCGACAACTGGCTGGCGGCACACTGATTTCCTGCGAAAATAAATGTCAAATATTAAATAATAAATATTGACTGTCGATAAGATTCTCCCCGATGCCGAGTTCGGACACATATATATAAAATGTAATGCCCGAGCCGTGCGTTACACTTTCCGTCCCGCCAAGGACGGATCGCCCGAGTGTGGCATTCTGGTCACCGTGCCACGGCGCTACATGCTGGCCGATGTGCAGCGTTCGGTCGAGGAGATGCGTCCTCGTCTGCGGACATTGGTGCAGCGGCAGCAGCAGTTGCCTCCCAAGCCTCAGCCCACAGCCGAACAGCGCGCCGAAACTGTGCGACGCATAGAGCGCATGCGTGCCCTGGCCAAACGCGTGCTGCCGCCCAAGCTGCTCGCCCTGGCCGAGGAATACGGCTTCAAGGTGGAGGAGGTCAAGATCAGCAGTGCCCGCACCCGCTGGGGCAGTTGCGTGGCGCGCAAGCGAGGACTGTGGGGCAAGAAGGAGTACACGATCAACCTGTCGCTCTACTGCATCTTGCTCCCCGACCACCTGCAGCGCCTCATCATGCTGCACGAGCTCACCCACATCCACCACATGGACCACAGCCCCGCCTTCCATGCCGAACTGGATGCGCTCCTTGGCGGACAAGAGAAGGCGCTTGAGCAGGAACTTAAGCAATATCATACAAGAATTACTGACGAGGTTTGAAAGGTTCGAAAGGTTTGAAAGGTTCGAAAGGTTCGAAGGGTTTGAAGGTCTTCAAACACCCAACCCCTCAAACTCTTCAAACCCCACAAACCTTTCAAACTCTCAAACTCTTCAACCCCCTCAAACCTTTCAAACTCTCAAACTTTCCAACCCCTTCAAATAATATGATTCATTTCGACTGTGACTATATGGCCGGTGCCCACCCCGAGGTGCTCGATGCCATCGTACGTAACAACGCCGTACAGACCGCTGGCTACGGCGTGGATGATTACTGCCAGCGCGCCAAGGCCCTGATCCGCGAGGCTTGCGGCACGCCCGATGCTGCCGTGCATCTGCTCGTAGGCGGCACGCAGACCAACTCAACGGTGCTCGATGCCCTGCTGCGCCGCACCGATGGCGTGCTGGCTGCCGAGACCGCCCACATCAACGCCCACGAATCGGGTGCCGTGGAGCTCTTCGGCCACAAGGTGCTGCCGCTGCCCAGCCACGAGGGGCGTCTCTGCCCCGATGAGGTGGAGGCCTGGCTGCGCGACTTCTATGCCGACGAGACCTACGAGCACATGGTGGCTCCGGGCGCGCTCTACATCTCGTTCTCGACCGAATACGGCACGCTCTACACCCTGGCCGAGCTTGAGCAGCTGCACGCCATCTGCCAGCGTTACGACATTCCGCTCTACATCGACGGCGCCCGCCTGGGCCATGCCCTTGCCGCTTCGTCCGATGTCACGTTGCGCGACATTGCCCGCCTCGCTGACGTCTTCTACATCGGCGGCACCAAGATGGGCGCTCTCTTCGGCGAGGCTGTGGTCTGCACCAATCCCAAGCTGCTGCATCACTTCTTCCCACTCCAGAAGGCTCACGGTGCCGTGCTGGCCAAGGGCCGCCTGCTGGGCATGCAGTTCGAGGCTCTCTTCACCAACGACCTCTACCTCCGCATCGGCCGCCACACCGTAGCCCTCGCCATGCGGCTGCGTCAGGCGCTCGAAGCCAAAGGCTACAAGCCCTTCATCGACTCGCCCACCAACCAGCAGTTCTTCATCCTGCCCAACACCCTCATCGACCGCCTCCTGCCCGAAGCCTCGTTCGAGTACTGGGGCCCTCGCGGCGAGCAGGAGTCCAAAGTCCGCTTCGTGACCTCGTGGGAAACCACCGAAGCCGACATCGAAGCCTTCGCCTCAATGCTGTAAATAATCTGCGGCTATCGCAGGCTAAAGCTCTGTAGGCATCTTTGCCCTCCCCGTTCCATTCAAAGCCACTCGGTGGCTTTGGTCGAAATACAAAGCAACGGCTTTGGTCGAAATACAAAACACCGGCCCATCCGCTTCAAAAACGGATGGGCCGGCATTTGTTTTCTAAATCACTCCACCGTGGCGCCTAGTCGTGTGATGTCGCACAGCTCGATGCGGAAGAAGAGGTTCGAGTATGGATCGATGGAAGGCAACGAACCTTTCTGGCCATAACCCAGGAACCATGGAATCATAGCCACCACATGGTCGCCGATGTACATCTGCTGCAGGATGTCGCCCCAGCCCACGATGACGTCGTTGGGTGTGAAGTTGTCGAAGAAAGCCACCTGCTGCGACTCCAGCGTGTCGGCCTTGAGCGTGTTGCCGTCGGCGTTGGCAAAGAAGATGCTGTCCATGGCGGCAGTATTGCGCAGTGTCTGCTGCGAGCATCCCAGCGCCTCCAGCTTGTCCAGTACCGAATGGGTGTCGTACAGCGTGTAGTGTACCGACAGCGTGCTGGTGGAGTAGGGGTGGAAGTCCTTGCGTGGCGTGAGGCTGGCCAGGCTGTCCACGTTGGCGGCGTGCACAATGTGGTAGTACGTGTACCAGGCTGGTTCCTTCATCGACTGGATCTTCTGGTTGAAGTACGTCTGCGCAGAGTCGTCCTTCTGCAGGCCGTGTACGAATTCCATCAACCCCGTGTTGGCATCGCGCCAGTCGTAGTACTCGGTGTAGTCCACGCTGTCATCATCCTCGTTGCAGGCGGTGAAAGCGGTGTAACCTACGCACATCGCCAGCAACAGGAACAATATGTTTTTAGCCTTTTTCAATTCTCAATTATTGAATTATGAATTTCTCAATCGTTCTCGATCTTGCGCAGCAGTGACGAGATGTTCACTGAGTCGCCGATGATCTTGTGGAGGTCAGCGATGGCCACGCGCTCCTGCTGCATTGTGTCGCGGTAACGCAGGGTCACGGTGTTGTCCTCCAGGGTCTGGCCGTCCACGGTGATGCAGTATGGAGTGCCGATGGCGTCCTGACGACGGTAGCGCTTGCCGATTGAGTCCTTCACCTCGATCTGGCAGGTGTAGTCGTAGCGCAGCTCCTTCATGATCTCCTCAGCCTTCTCAGGCAGGCCGTCCTTGTTGACCAGTGGCAGAATAGCCACCTTGACAGGAGCCAGGGCTGCAGGCAGAGCCAGTACGACGCGGGTCTCGCCCTTCTCGTTCACGACCTCCTCCTTGTACGAAGCAGCCATCACTGAGAGGAACATACGGTCCACACCGATCGAAGTCTCGATGACGTATGGAGTGTAGCTCTCGTTGAGCTCTGGGTCGAAGTACTCGATCTTCTTGCCCGAGTACTTGGCGTGCTGCGAAAGGTCGAAGTTGGTGCGCGAGTGGATGCCCTCCACCTCCTTGAATCCGAATGGCATGTTGAACTCGATGTCGGTGGCAGCGTTGGCATAGTGAGCCAGCTTCTCATGATCGTGGTAGCGGTACATATTGTCGCCGAAGCCCAGGGCTTTGTGCCATGAGAGACGGGTCTTCTTCCACTTGGCAAACCAGTCGAGCTCGGTGCCAGGCTTGATGAAGAACTGCATCTCCATCTGCTCGAACTCGCGCATACGGAAGATGAACTGACGGGCTACGATCTCGTTGCGGAATGCCTTGCCGATCTGTGCGATGCCGAATGGCAGCTTCATGCGGCCGGTCTTCTGCACGTTCAGGTAGTTCACGAAGATGCCCTGTGCGGTCTCAGGACGCAGGTAGATCTTCATGGCTCCGTCGGCAGTCGAGCCCATGTCGGTCGAGAACATCAGGTTGAACTGACGCACGTCGGTCCAGTTGCGGGTGCCAGAGATAGGGCAGACGATCTCCTCGTCGAGGATGATCTGCTTCAGCTCCTCCAGGTCCATCTTGTTCATGGCGTCAGAGTAGCGCTGGTGCAGGGCGTCCCACTTGGCCTGGTTGTCGAGCACGCGCTGGTTCGTAGCGCGGAACTGAGCCTCGTCGAAAGCCTCGCCGAACTTCTTGCGGGCCTTCTCCACCTCCTTGTTCATCTTGTCCTCGATCTTGGCCAGCTGCTCCTCGATGAGCACGTCGGCACGGTAGCGCTTCTTTGAGTCGCGGTTGTCGATCAATGGGTCGTTGAATGCATCCACGTGGCCCGAAGCCTTCCAGGTGGTTGGGTGCATGAAGATGGCGGCATCGATGCCCACGATGTTCTCGTGCAGCTTGGTCATAGCCTCCCACCAGTAGCGCTTGATATTGTTCTTCAGCTCCACGCCGTTCTGACCGTAGTCATACACTGCGCCGAGGCCGTCATAGATTTCACTCGAAGGGAAAACGAAGCCATACTCCTTGCAGTGCGAGACGAGCTTCTTGAATACATCTTCCTGTGTTGCCATTGTGTTATGTTGTTTGTTGATTATTATTCTTTGGGGTTGGGGCATCGGTGCCAAGGCGGGCAATGCCCATAATGCAAGTGCAAATATAATAATAAAAATCCACATACCGAAACAAATTAGCAATTATTTGCAACTGCCCCCTCATTTTGAACACTTTTATGCAATAAATATCATCTGCATCTTGCGATTTCGGCCTTTATAGTGCGAGGAGGCAGCCTAAGGTTTGGGAAGGCATGGCGCGAGGGTGCGCGAGGGTTTCCCAAGGGTAGGGAAGGGTTGGCGCATGCGTGCGGCACCCGGGGCAAGGGTCGGGAAGGCATGGGGCGTCCGTGCGTTTCATGCGGTCATGGGTGGGGGAGCGGTGGCGCATCTGTGGGGGAGCCTGTGCCAGGGGTAGGGAGACGATGGCGCATGCGTGCGGCAGCCTGGGCGAAGGTGTCGTAACCCTTGGCGCAATGTGAGGCAGGGTTTCATACGTTGTGGGAACCGATTTTGGTGCCTCAGTGCAGGGGGTCTATCAAAACAGGACACTTGTCTACTGAATCAGGGAACTGTCTATTTATTCCGGACAGTGTATAGTTATTCAGGAAACATGTCTATCAATTTAGGAAATTTCCGGCTAATGTGTCTACTGCCGGCAGGAAAATTCACCAAAAACAACAATCGTTGTCATATTGTCAATTGTCATGATTGTCATTAAGGAAATGAAAAGTGGAAAATCGGCTCATAAGAATAGTAATAATATAATTATATTATTACTATTCTTATGCCTTCATTTTCGCATCCGAAAATCCTTAATGACAATCATGACAATTGACAATATGACAACGTAGATTGTACTTCCCTAAAAAAAGTTGAATGGTATTTATACTTATTCATAGTTAACCCCAGAGAGGGTTGAATGCTTTTTTTCTTAACCCTAGGATTTATTGAATGGAAAATGCTTAACCCTAGGAAAAGTTGAGTTAACCCTGATTATCCTTGCTCAATGAAATCCAGGGTTTGCTGTGCAAAGATAGTGGCTCCTTCTTCAATATGCAAGCTATCGAGGTACTTTTCTCTATAACTTACCCATCTTTTGGCTATCCTACCGTCCTGTTTGGCAGCTTGAGATGGCGTCATATAGTTCAGGCTCATGTGGGGACGCTCGTTATTATAGAAGTCCACCGCCCGTGAAACCGCTCTCTTTACATCTTCAATCGAGAAGAAAGCGAAGTCCTTCAAAAGCTCGTTCTTAATGATTCCGTTTACACGCTCCGCGACTGCATTGTCCTTCGGATCCCCGCACTCGGTCATGCTTATCTGAATTCCGGCCTCCTTAAGCATATTGACATATGGGGCACTTGCATATTGGACGCCTCTGTCGGAATGATGTATCAGGCAGATATTATCCTCTTCGCAAAGTCTTTCCAGTGCCATTTCTAATGCCTCGAGGCAATATCTGGTACCGAGGGATTCTCCGACCGACCAGCCGATGATCTCCTTCGTATAGTAGTCGGTCAGAAGCGAAAGGTAACAGAAGTAGTACTTCCCGCTCCTCATATTGAGCCAGATTGGGATATATGTTATGTCGGCCACCCAGATCCTGTTCTTCTTGACAGGAATCACATCCTTGACAAGATTTGGGTATGTCGGCAGCCCATGCGTGGAATCCGTCGTCTTCGGCTTTCTCCTTGTCTTTCTTAGGGTTAAGCCATATTTCGATATGATTTCCGCCATCTTGTCGCGTCCGACCATATATTCAAAATCCTTGCCGAATCGCCTTTGGTACAGCAGATGGAGCTTCTCTGGCCCCATTCCAGGATCAAGGGCGCGTATCTCCTTCACGAATTTGACCACCATCGTTTCCGTCATCATCTGTTTTGACAAAGAATCGCCGTGCTGGTAGTAGGCTTGAAAGCTCTTCCCAAACAGCTGGCAGAGGCGGGACATATTCATCCCCTTTAT
This sequence comes from Bacteroidales bacterium, assembly GCA_045628525.1. Taxonomy (GTDB): domain Bacteria; phylum Bacteroidota; class Bacteroidia; order Bacteroidales; family UBA3663; genus Liminaster. The sequence continues at coordinate 571 of JAZQPJ010000097.1, read as the reverse complement.
CTTCGTTTCCTCTGCCTCAAGCCTTTTCACTGTTTGGTGCCATATTTTTTTCTGATCGGGATGCTGAAGGTTTTCTCCGCTTCCTCGATCATGACATCGCGGACATGCACCTTGTAGTTCGCAAGTTCCACTTCTTTCTGCAGCCGGGCAATCTCTGCCTTCAATGCAGCAATGTCTGGCTCTTCCGGTTGGATGTTTTTCTTTGCCATGTAGATCTTCTGTGAAGTTAGACTGACGTTGGGTTTGGCTTCAGCAGCGACCGCTGCTGAAGCCTCAGTGTCACGCGACTCAGTGTCACGCGAAACTGATTTTCTTCCGGCAAAGATAGTAATCCACCTGCAAATACTCTTCTTTCCGACTCCAAATTCTTCTGCAACTTGATCCAAAGTCTGCCCTCCTGCTAAGTACGCTTTAACAATCTGGATCTTTTCCTGCTCACTTTTGTGTGGCCCGGATGGCCCGCCATGATGTGATCTTCTAAGGAGAATCTCCTCCCGAAGAATCGCTCTTTCAATTTCTGCTTGCTCCATTTTTTGTTGAATTTTCATTCAACTTATTTCAGGGCAAGACA
>JAZQPJ010000096.1:0-20150 GCA_045628525.1 Bacteroidales bacterium | reverse complement strand
AATGCACCGTAGTCGGCCATAACCACAACCTTACCCTGAACCTTGTCACCAACGGTGAGGTTGGCATCAAGAGCATCCCATGGATGTGGGGTGAGCTGCTTGAGGCCGAGGGCGATGCGCTTCTTCTCGTCGTCGAAGTCGTGAATAACGACATTGATCTTCTGGTCGAGAGCAACAACCTCCTTTGGATCGCTTACGCGGCCCCAAGACAGGTCGGTGATATGGATGAGACCGTCAACGCCACCGAGGTCGATGAATACACCGTAAGAGGTGATGTTCTTAACAGTACCCTCGATAACCTGGCCCTTCTGAAGCTGAGACATGATCTCCTTCTTCTTCTCCTCGAGCTCAGCCTCGATGAGTACCTTGTGGCTAACTACTACGTTGCGATACTCCTGGTTGATCTTAACAACCTTGAACTCCATGGTCTTGTTCACGAATACGTCATAGTCGCGGATTGGCTTAACGTCGATCTGTGAACCTGGGAGGAATGCCTCGATGCCGAATACGTCAACGATCATACCACCCTTGGTGCGGCACTTCACGAAGCCAGTAACAACCTCCTGGCTCTCAAGAGCCTCGTTAACACGGGCCCAAGAAGTAGTGGCGCGAGCCTTCTTGTGTGAAAGAACGAGCTGACCAGCACGGTTCTCCTGTGACTCGATGTAAACCTCCACCTCGTCACCAACCTTCAAGTCAGGATTGTAGCGGAACTCTGAAGAAGAGATCACGCCCTCGCTCTTGTAGCCAACGTTTACGATTACCTCACGCTTGTTGATAGCGGTAACGGTACCTTTGACTACCTCGTTGGCATTGATTGAATTCAGCGTCTGCTCGTAAGCTGCAGACTGCTCTTCCTTACTCTTCGAGGTAAGGGTCTCGCCGTTCTCATAGGCTTCCCAGTCGAAGTCCTCGATTGCGGTTAAATTAACATTGTTAGACATAAAATTAAATGAGCATGGTCGCTAGTGACCAAATGCGGGCGCAAAGATACAAAAAAAGTTCCACTCTATCAACATTTTGCGGGTCATTCAGGCCCGAACAGCCCAAACAACCCGCAAAAAGCTCTTATTGGCATTCGGATGTGTCAATCCGAAGCATCTTACCGAGCCGAAAGTGGCTCGCCCATCGTCGGCATGCTCCTCACTCCACCGCCGGGCTGTAGATATACCCCTGCTTGTCGTAGTACCGCTTCAGCCCCGGCAGTCGCTGCAGGAAGTTGTCGTACTGGCGCGCGCCGGCACTCATCCACTGTGCCTCGCTGATGGCGGCCAGGCGGGGCAGCAGCATCCATTCGGCCTGCTCGGCGTAGGGGATGTATTCGGTCCAGAGGTTCACCTGGCAGCCCAGGATGTATTTCGACTCCTCGGCACTCAGCTCCTCAGGCACCACGGGGATGTTATACACCATGCTCAATGGGCAGTAGGCATCGAAGCTGAATGGCTCGGCGTCGCGGTTCTTCGACTGGTAGAAGTTGATGTAGCAATGGCTGATCGGCGTCATCACCACGTTGTGATGCGTGCGGGCCGCAGCGATGCCGCCCTCCAGTCCGCGCCATGACATGATCGAGGCGGTCTCGGACACGCCGCCCTCCAGTATCTCGTCCCAGCCAATCATCGAGCGGCCATGCGCGTTGAGGAACTGCTCCGCCTCGTGCATCAGCCAGTTCTGCAACTGATCCTCAGCCTTCAGGCCGTCATGTTCCACGATGCCCAGCTCCCGGATCTTGCCCTGGCACTTGGGGCACTGCTGCCAGCGCACCTTGGGGCACTCGTCGCCGCCCAGGTGGATCATCTGCGACGGGAACACGTCGATCAGCTCGGCCAGCACATCCTTCACGAACTGCAGCACCTTGGGATTGCCGGCGCACAGCACATCGTCGGCCACGCCCCACATGCCCCACACCTCGTAGGGACCGCCCGTGCAGCCCAGTTCCGGATAGCTTGCCAAGGCAGCCACCATATGGCCCGGCAGGTCCACCTCGGGCATCACCGTGATGTGACGTTCAGCGGCATAGCGCACAATTTCGCGACACTCCTCCTGCGTGTAGTAGCCCTCGTGTGGCGTGCAGTCCCAGATGTTGAGGTTGTGACCGATCACCGTCTCTGCGCGGCGCGAACCCACCTCGGTCAGCATCGGATATTTCTTCACCTCGAAGCGCCAGCCCTGATCGTCGGTGATGTGCCAATGCAGCACGTTGCAGCCGTGCAGCGCCATGATGTCGATGTATCGCTTCACGAAGTCGGTGCTGAAGAAGTGGCGCGAGCAGTCCAGATGCACGCCACGGTAGCCGAATTCCGGCGAGTCGTGGATCTCCACCAGCGGCAGTACCACCTGCTCGCCCTCGGCCAAGTCGCCCTGCATCGCCTTCTGTAGCGTCTGCATGCCATAGAAGAGGCCCGCCTCGGTGGCTCCCACGACCTCGATGCCTTTCTTTGTCACCCGGATCTCGTATGCCTCCTCCGGGTGCTGATCCTTCGCCCAGCGCCTGGCGTTGGTGTCGATGCGCGTGGTGAGGCTCTGCTCCAGGTTATCCTTGGTCAAGACGTAGCCCTCGCCCCCCTTCAGTTCGATGCTGCGGGGCAGGGGGATGGTATTATAGTCGGCGGTACGCGAGGCATTCTGAGCCCATGCGGTGAGTGTGCAGCCCACGAGGAGCGCGGTGGTGAGAGTGCGGTGTTTCATTGCTATTGTGTTTTTATTTCTAGAGAAATGGCACGCAAATATAATGGTATTTTTTCAAAATACCTGTACTGACCGGTCAGTCGGCAGCCGACTTCCTTGCAGAAGCAGAGAAATGGGATCGCAAGCCTGTACCTCATTTGACAGAGGAGCAAGAGGCTCGTCTCAGACAAATAAAAGAAAGCGGCAAGAATTTTGTTTGGTAATTTTCTTTTGCTATTGCGAAGTCCGATGTACCCGTCCCCACGGTCTCCTTGAATTCGATGATTAAAAACTTGGGGAGTTATTTGTCATCGTAATGCCCCTCAATCTCGAGCACCATTACCTCGATTCGATCATCGTGGATGTCATAGATGATACGGTCGTGGGCAGTGATGTGGCGAGAGTAAGTGATATCATTTCCACCCTTCAAGGCCTCGGGGTGACCAGTGCCTGTGCGAGGGTGCTCTGCCAGTTCAAGGAAAATAGCATATACTTTCTTACAGAGCTGTGGATTGGACTTCTTCCACTTCTTTAATACCTTTTCGGCAACTTTGGTGAGGTGAATGTCGTAGCTCATAGAGATTCAAAGAAAGCGTTGATTTCTTCTTTTGAACGCAGGGTGGTGCAATTCCCCTCACGAATCTCCTGACGCGCCTTTTCCAATCGCTCTAGGAGTTCTGGTGATGCTTCCCACCCTTCTTCCTCTTTTTCCTCCTGCCATACGATGCCAGGCACTGAGATCAGGTATCCAACATAATTGCTGACCTGCTTCTTCAATGCCTCAATATCGATGTGCTTCGACTCCGGCACCTCGAATGTCATGTTTACTGTACACATAGCTGTATCTTGTTTCTTGTTCTTTCTAATTGCCTGTGGCTAAAAAAGCACACCATTTGCGCGGCAAAGATAACGACTTTTCGCCAAATCTCCAAATTTTCTGCTGATTTTCTGCTCCTTTCGCACTCTTCATGTCACAAACACGCTGCTCGCGTCACAAATTCAAGCGCCTATACCCATTTCCCCAATTTTTCGGGGTGTGAATTCCATAATGACACTCGTGACCCATTAACCTCTCGCCTCGGCGGCCGCGGATGGAGTGAGAATAAGAGTTAGGAAACCCTGCCTCACTCCGCGCCACCCTTTCCTAACCCTTGCCCACCCACTCCAACTCCACGCGCCAACGTTTCCTGACCCTTGCCCACCCAACTCCAACTCCATGCGCCAACCCCTCCCAACACTCAGGAAGCCTCGCCGCACTTCGCGCCAGCGTTTCCCAACCTATAGGAAAGCATCCTGCAAGCATGCGGCGCGGTTCCCTACCTATAGGAAGGCTTGCCCTGGACCTGCATGAACCTTTCCATACTTATAGGACGCTTTCTCACGCATTCGGAGCAAGCCTTCTACACTTTTTGCAGCACCCCTACCCTACTCAAAGCACCACGTAAGCGAGGTACGCCGCCATGGTGTCGAAGATGGCGGAGAAGGTGCTGAGAAAGCCGCTCCACGAGATGCCGATGGGTGTTGGGGCAATTCAGTTGACAAACGGTTGACAAAATAAAAAAAGAGAATCTACCTAGTCTCTGAAATATAACTAGATAGATTCTCTGGCTGTTGCCCCACCGAGACTCGAACTCAGTCAAACAGAACCAAAATCTGGTGTGCTACCATTACACCATGGGGCAATTTGTTACAAAGTGCCCATGGTGGGGAGCTAACCTTTGTAAGCGCCCCATTACACCATGGGGCAATTTGTTACAAGCGCCCCATTACGCCATGGGGCAGTTTTGCGGCGGCAAAGATAGGGAAAATAATTGGTATTGCCAAATTTTCGGGGCAAAAAAGTGCTGAAAAGGTGCAAATCGGGCGAAAATGGCGGGATTTGGGCATCGGGACAGGGCATTTTCGGGCACTCAGGCGCCGGGGAAATGTCCGCGGGGGACGATGCCGGGGCTCAGTCGATGTCCATCTGGGCATATTGCGCCTCGATGACATTGACGATGTAGTCGCCTATCTTCTCGCAATAGTTGATGAGGTCCATGTAGAGCACGCCGCTCTGGTAGGTGTAGTAGGCAGCCTGCACGTTGCCGATGTTCTGATCGCGCAACTGGCTGCGGAGGGCGTTGATGCTGTCCTCGCGGTTGTAGAGGCGATTCATATCGGCGGCGGTGAGCTCGGTCTTCTGCAGCAGTTGCACCATCTGGGCCATGGCCTGGGTGGTCTCGTCGAGCATTCGGGTGATGTTGTTCTGCTGCATCTGGATAAAGCTGATTCGATGCTCGCGCTTGCGCACGATGATGCGTGCCAGACTATAGAGGGCGTCGCCGATGGACTCGAGCTCATCGACCATGCGGAAAAGCGAGCGCACGCGATTGGCCTGATGCTCGGAGAGCGACGAGCGATCGACGGAGCTGAGGAAACGGACGATTTCGAGTTCGAGGCGGTCGGTGATCTTCTCGTACTTCTCGATGCGGCTGAAGGTGTGCGAGAACTCGGGCGAATCGGGCGACATGCGCACGAAGGCGACGGTGAGCTGCAACATCTTCTGACAACGTACGCCGAAGAGGGCAGCCTCCTTGCGTGCCTCCTCGACGGAGAGCTCGGCGGTGCTCAGCAGGCCGCCATGGATGAAGTTGAGGTGGAACTCGTCTTCATCGCCCTCGGCAATAGGAATGAGGCGGCAGAGCAGACGGTTGATGGCAGGCACAAAGCCCAGCAGCATAAGGGCGGTGAGCAGGTTGAACCCGGTGTGGAACCCTGCCACACAGAAGGCTGCACGATGCACGTCGCCCTGCTGGCACCACATCTGCAGCGTGTAGGCCAAGGGATAGATGATGATGAGCGACCAGAGCATGCCCACCAGATTGAACAGCACATGGCCGCAGGCGGCACGTCGCGCCGAGACGTTGGCATGACGCGATGCCACCAGGGCGGTGAGCGTGGTGCCCACATTGTCGCCCACCACCAGGGCGAAGGCGCTGGAGAGATCGAGCCAGCCGGTGACAGCGGCTACCATGGAGAGCATGATGGTGGCTGCCGACGAGCGGAACAGGAAGGTGATGCCAACACCCAGCAGGAAGTAAAGCAGCAGGCCGAGACCGCTCCACCCTGCCACCATGGCGAGGAACTGCTGCACCTGCGGATATGCAGCGGGCGAGGGCATGAACCCGATGAAGGCGGTGAAGCCCAGCACATAGAGGGCGATGCCCGTCAGCACCTCGGTCCAGGGTTTCTGCTTGAAGCGCGACGTGAATTGGAACGGCAGGGCCAACGCGACAATGGGGATGGCCAGCCAGCCGATGGGGACGGCATAGCCGAAGATCGCAATGATCCAGGCGGTGATGGTGGTGCCTACGTTGGCACCCATGGTGATGGCGATACTCTGGTTGAGCGTGAGCAAACCGGCATTGACCAGACTGACCGTCATGACGGTGATGGCCGATGACGACTGCAGCAATGCCGTGATCCAGGTGCCGAGGCTGAAGCTGCGAAGCGGACGGGATGAGATGGCTCGCAAGCGGGCGCGAAGATGCGCACCGGAGAACTTGAGGATTCCCTGGCTCATGAGTTTCATGCCGTAGAGGCAGAGGGCGATGGCACCGATCAGGGAGAGGGCTTGTATCATTTGCGATTTACTATTTACGATGTACCATTTGACTGTTGGAGGATGCAAAAATAAGGAAAAAAAACGACATTTGCGAGGCATTGGGCATAAAAAATGGCAAATAGAGGTATTTTTTGGACAAAAACGGGCGATGTTTGGAAAAAAAGGCTTATCTTTACGGCGAATTTTGTGAAATCCCTAACCCAAATACCCATGGAACAGACCTATACGATACACGACTACTGCACGGCCAGTGACCGCGAGAAACAAACCATCCCCTACCTGAACGAGGCCATTGAGGAGGGCCACGCTGCCGACCTGATACTGGTGAGCGAGGCGTTGCAGGAGAAGCAGCTGGCCAAGATTGCCGAGGAGATAGCCTCGAACGAGCGCATCCGCATCGTGCTGCTGGCAGGCCCGTCGTCGAGCGGCAAGACCTCGACCAGCAAGCGCCTGTGCATTCAGCTGATGGCGTGCAAGAAGCACCCGGTGGCGCTGTCGATGGACAACTGGTTCGTGAACCGTGCCGACACCCCATTGGACGAATATGGAAAGCCAGACTTCGAGAGCATCTACTCGATGGACCTGAAGCAGTTCAACCAGGACCTGCAGGACTTGACCGACGGCAAGGAGGTGATGCTGCCTACCTATAACTTCACGCGCGGTGAGCGCGAATACCGCGGCGAGAGCCTGCAGCTGACCGACGACATGATACTGGTGATCGAGGGCATCCACGCTCTGAACCCATTGCTCACAGACCAAGTGGAGGCCAGCTCGAAATACAAGATCTATGCTGCGCCCCTGACCCCCATCTCGATGGATGGCACACACTGGATCCCGACATCGGCCAACCGCCTGTTGCGCCGCATCAGCCGCGACTTCCAGACACGCGGACAGTCGGCCCAACAGACCATCGCCGGATGGGACTCGGTGCGCCGTGGTGAGGAGAAGTGGATTCTGCCCTTCCAGAAGGAGGCCGACGTGGTGGTGGACACCTCGATGCTCTACGAGCTGGCCGCCATCAAGCCTAAGGCCGAAGAGGTGCTGCGCATGGTGCCCGACGACTGCCCCGAGTACGACACTGCCCGCCGACTGCTCACCTTCCTGAGCTGCTTCACCGCCATCGAGAGCGACGACATCCCGCGCTCATCGTTGCTGAGGGAGTTCATCGGCGGAAGCATTTTCGATGTAGGGTGATTGAAGGGCTTTAAGGGTCCCCCAAAAACTCGCCCCACGAAACATTTGTCCCTTTCACTCCCCTTTAAACCCTTTAAACCCTTAAAACCTTAAAACCTTAAAACCTTAAAAACCTAAAAACCTTAAAACCCTTTAAAAAACAAAGCTCCAAAGGCGAGAATGCCTCTGGAGCTTGTTGTTTTGAAGCGAAGCCGGATTACAGCTGACCAGCCTCGGCCTGCTTAACCATGGCGTCGGTAGCGAGGACGTAAACCTCTACACGACGGTTCTGCTTGCGACCCTCGGCGGTACCATTGTCAGCCACAGGGAAGTTGTATGAGCAACCCTCCTCACCAATACGGCTGGCAGCGATGCCATTTGAACGGAGCACCTTGCCTACGGACTGAGCACGCTGCAGAGAGAGCTTCTCGTTGACAGCAGCCGAACCGGTGTTGTCGGTGTGACCCTTGATCTGGATGGTGGTATTGATCATGTCGTTGGCTGACATCTGGGCAGCGAACTGCTTGAGAGCGTCCTGAGCGCTTGCGCTGAGGGTAGCCTTGTTGGTAGCGAAGGTCATGTCGGCATTGAAGGTAACCTTGATACCAGCGAGACCCTGGCTGTCGGTGATGGTCTCTACGTCAGCTGCATTGGCCATCTGTGCCTCGAGCTCAGCCTTCTTCTTATCCATGTGCTTGCCGATGAGGGCACCCGTACCAGCACCTACGCCAGCACCTACTGCCGAACCAATGGCAGCACCCTTGTTACCACCGATGAGAGCACCGATACCTGCACCGAGGGCAGCACCTGCACCTGTGCCGATGAGAGTACCGTTACCAGTGTAAGAACCACAAGAAGTGACCAAGAGGGTCAAGCCCGTGAGGGCGATCATTAAAAACTTTTTCATAATTCGAATAAATAGATTATTGTTGTTAGTTTTGAATAAGACTTGTCTTACGGATGAAGGTTTAATTGTACCCGACGAAGTTTTTCCGACCTATCGGAACCAGCAAACCCTGCCATCACGGATGCACAGCCCCAAGGCACCATTGGCAAGGCGATGACCGCCAAGGCTGTAGGATGGCGACATGGGCTGCCGGTCATTGCGAATCGTGGTGATGGCATCGGACGTCTCGCCGATATTGACACGGACAGAATCGATGAAGATGCGCTTGGACGAGGTCTTGAGCATCAGGGTAGCATTTGAGCTGCAGCCCTCGAACTCGAAACGCAGCGTCTGGTACGAACTGCTCATCGTTGCCTCATAACTGAGCGACTGCTCGTCACAACCATCGACCACAGCGATGAGGTCGCCCTCCACATTGGTCCAGCCCTTGGCCGAAACCTCAATGACCAGGGTGGTGCCTGCCACATTGCCCAGATGACGCGAAATGATGGAACCGATGCCCTTGCTCGAACCCATGCGCACGGCGCCACCCGCCTGAAACGCGTTGCTGGCGGTCGGGAAGTTGTCGTTGCCACTCCAGACCTTGGACGATCCACCCGTGCTGTGGTCATTGCCATCGGTGATGTCGTCAAAGGCATCGTACAGCAACTCCTCGCCTATCTCATAATGATCGCCTGGCTCATCAGGATCACTGGGGTCGTCGGGATCGGCAGGGTCTTCGGGATCGGTATTCGAACCGGAATTGCCAGAAGCCTCGCCATGGAGAATGGCCGAGGCGAAATCGAAGGCAACACTCTGCTTATCACCCCAGATGTGATCGGCCAGCTGTGGATAGTCGATAAATGGGTTGCGATTCTGCTGCTCACCGAAGACACGCTCCTGACGAGTGATCTCCCACTCATCGACAGGATCAGCAGCGTTCCACTGTAGCAACAGGTCGAGCAACCACGACTTGATGGTGGGATAGTCCTCCTGCGTGAAGGCACAGGTAGAGGCAACCGATGACTTGGAACCCCATGCAGCATTGGCATAGCAGGTAGCAACATAGAAATAGATGCGGGCGAAATCGCCCTTGAACTCGTCGGCCGGCTCAAAGACCATGCCCTGATACGCTGACCGGTTGGAGTTGCCGACCTTGGTGCGACCATTGTTGTAGGTGGCGTTGCTGGTGGTGCCGAGCGGATAGTTGCTCTTGGCAGAGTTGGCCTTCTCTTCAGACGGCATCACGTTGAAGAGGTCGGAGTAGCAGTTCGAATTTTTGCCGCCACCCCACCATGACTGCGGACAGGCATGCTCCTTGTTGGCACCTGACGGAGCTGCGCCATTGCCAGGGAAGTAATATACATTGGGTGAATAGTAGTCAAACACCTGTTTCTCGGTGCCTGGCACCACATCAGTGACCTCATAGTGCGACCACAGGCTGCTATAGGGAAGCACCGTATGATTGCTGATGATCTCGCCCAGAGCCACCTTCAGCTGCTTGCCCTTCTTGCCGTCGGCATCGTCATAGTAGCCATTGGGCACACCTTCGGCACACATAGCCTGAGCAAGGCTCAGAAGCGCTGCCCAGGCTGTGATACGTAAAAGAGTTTTCTTCATTGCTGAACAAAACGATTCTTTGTTGGGAACTGATTACTTGATGACTACCTTCTTGCCATTGACTACGTAAACACCCTTCTTATCGAGGTTGTAAACGCGCTTGCCAAGGATGTCGTAGATCACGGCATTCGAGAGGTCGATGGCCTTGTCGGCAGTAATGGTGCGGATGGCATCGTGCTGATCACCTTCAACGAGCTTGGCATCGTCAACGAGGACGTTGCCGCAGTTCTTAGGATTCATGACTACCATGTTGAGCTTGGTGGTCTCTTCGAGGGTGAAGACGAAATAGACAAACACCCACTCATCATCGCTATAAGCATGAGCATAATCGCCATAAACGTAGCTGCCGAGAGTGCCATCCTCCTTCCAAGGAGCATAACCTGGGCGAACCTCTGCGGTCTCATTGCCGGCCTCACCCTTAGCATAGAAGCTGAAAGTATAGGTACCCTTGGCAAGGACGAGCTCCTTGTAAGCAAGGCGCTTGTTGCCAGTTGCACCCTCGATGAGCACGCTGTAGCTGCCAGCGTGAGCGTCGGTTGACTGATGGAGGGTTGCACTGCTGGCTGTAGTGCTTGACTTCCAGCCGTCAGGAGTGCCATCGGTCCATGCCTCGAAATCGCCATTGACAAAGTAATCGCCATTGACTGGAGTGTCTGGGGTAAGTTCCTCTGGCTCGACAGGATCAACAGGATCAACAGGATCGGTGCCAGAACCCTTAACGTGGCTGATATACTGTGCATTCTTGATTTCTGCAGTGCCGTTATAGTCAAAATATGCACCCTGAAGAGTAAGCACATCGCCCTCTTCGATGCCCATCTCTGCGAACTTCTTGGTCTCGCCAGCTGCATTGAGCAAGCCGTAGATGTAGATAGAACCGGTCTCGTCAACAAGGTCGAAGTTGCCGTAGGTGGTGTTCTTGATGTTGGCTACAGTACCGGTGAGCTGATAGGTTGTGTTAGGATCAGCTGCAGCAAGGAACTGAGCGATGGTAATAGCCTGAATGTCGGTTGGTGGAGTGTCTGGATCGTCCACATCACCACCGCCAGGATTCTCGGTAGTGCCGCCATCAGAGGTAACGATGGTGTAGTCGTCAATCAGCATATCGCCGCTATTCTTTGGATTCATGACAACTGGGCAAATCTGCTGAGCGACATCGAGGGTAAACTCAAAGGCAACCTGCGTCCATGCACCCTCTTCGATTGAAACATACTCGCCATACTTGTAACCACTACTATTGATGGTGCCATCAGCATTGAAGGTGGCATAACCAGGACGACACTGTGCGCCATGCTCGCTGGTAGCTCCTCCCAAAGACTTGGCGTAGAAAGTCACGTTGTAGGTGCCTGCCTCAAGGGTGATCTCCTCATAGCCAAGACGCTTGTTGCTCGATGCGCCATTGACCTGCACACTATAGCTGCCACCATGAGCGTCAGTTGACTGTACGAGCGTGGCATTGCCAGCCGAAGATGCGGTCTTCCAATGATCCGGAGTACCATCGGTCCATGACTCGAAGCCGCCATTCTGAATGATGTCGGCATTTGCGCTGAAGCTCAAAGTCGCAACTGCGGCCAAAGAGAGTAAAAGTTTTTTCATAAGCAAAAGGTTTTAAATTGGTAAATAGATGCCGCAAATATACATTTTTAATATATAAAAACCAAAAAAGAAAGGGGAAAAATCATTTTTCAGAATGTTTTTTCCTCTTTCTTGTCTTTTTGGTGCGCTATAATGCAAAAAATCACTTGTTACGAAACTCCTCACAAGCCCCATGCACTAGTCTGACAGGATGCCTCAACCACATTCTCCACAGCATCAGGCAAATTGTGGAAGAAGTCGATGCCTGTAAGGTCTTCGAGCTCGTCGATGGTGATTGCCTTCTCGGATAACTCTCGATTCTTGAGATTGTCATTGATGCCGTAGTCCTTGTGCTCCATCCAGAAGGCGATGGCCGAATAGGTGTTGTTCTTGCACTTGAGCAAGGCCATGAAGTAATACTTCGGGATGGTGACCATCGAGCCGTTGCGACGCTCCACATGACCCAGAATCTGCCCGGGCAGGATGGTGCCGCCCTTCACGACATAGAGGGTATCAGCAAACGAGGCATCGCGCCCCTTCTTCTGCACAAATTGCTCGAACGATGACCAATAGGGCGAATTGAAGTTGGACATCTGGGGCGACATGTTGGTCATGTAGAAGGTCTGCTCGTTGGCCTCACGACTCAGGTAGCGATCGGCCGAAGCACAGATGTGTCCGCGGTCGAACTGGCGGGTCGACAGTTTCTGGAGCTTACCGTTCAGGTCGTAATATTCCGAGCCAAAGCCGTTGTAGCCAATCTCATAGCGCGAAGGAATGTCGGGATCGTCCATGAAGGGTTCGGACGAACGTCCGACGTTGCTCAGTCGGGTAACGGCATCGAAGCGGAAGGCTACCCAACGGCTGTGACGGGCAATGGGGTCGTACTCCAGACAGTAGTTCATCACCGAGTCGCCCTTCCACTCCACGCTGTGTTGCACGAAGAGGGTCTCGTCTATGAGCTTCGGCACCTCAATCTTGCGCAGATAGTCCTGACGAGTCATCACACCGCTTCCAGCGCCGCTTGTATTACCGCCGCCCGTGCCCGACGAACCGCCATTGCCACTCGTGCTGCTACCACCTCCCGGACTGAGAATGAAGTCGTCCTCCTCCCCTTCTCCACACGAAGTGGCAGCCGCGAGTGTCACGGCTGCCAGGGTGAGGATATGGAATAATTTGCGAATGTTCATCGATTATTGTTTAGTAATGACATAGTCATCAATAAGGATGTTGCCGCTACCTTTGGCATTCATTACCACAAGGCAAATGGTTGTCTTGGCATCGAGCGTGAAGGTATAGGTTACCTCTGTCCATGAATTCTCATCAAGGTTGGCATACTCGCCATATACATAACTGCCGACCTTGCCATCAGTCACAGGCACAAAACCTGGGCGACACTGAGGGCCATAATCGCTGACAGCACCGCCAAGCGACTTGGCATAGAACTTCACGTTGTAAGTTCCAGGCTCAAAGATTGTCTCCTGATAGCCGATACGCTTGTTTGAAGAGGCATTGCCATTAACCTGAACAGCATAAGAGCCACCATGAGCACTGGTTGACTGCTCCAAGGTAGCATTACCTGCCGTCGATGAAGTAGCCCAATAATTAGGCTTGCCGCCCGTCCATGCTTCGAAGTCTCCATTGGCGACCAGATTGTCGCCCGTTGGCTGAGGATCAGGAACGACAGGATCCGGATCGTCTGGAGTCACGTTGCCGCCTGCCGAGGTGTGGCTAATGTACTGGGCATTCTTGATCTCAGCCTTGCCGTTGTAGTCAACATACTTGCCTTCAAGGGTCAGCTCGTCGCCTTCATTGATACCCATCTCAGCGAACTTCTTGGCTTCACCTGCGGCATTGAGCAAGCCATAGATATAGATGGAGCCTGTAGCATCCTCAAGGTCGAAGTTGCCATAAGTGGTGTTGGCAATGTTCTTGACAATACCCACCAGACGATAGGTAGTGTTAGGATCGGCCTTGGTCAAGAACTCACCGATGGTGATCTGCTGAACGTCACCCGATGGCTGATCAGGATCGGTACCTGGCTGATCAGGATTCTCAGTACCAGCAGTCTGGCCATTGAGCGAATAGATCTGGCTACCTGTGGTGAACTCATGAGTGCCATTGTAATCAACCAGCTTGCCATAGACAATCACCTCATCACCTACCTTGATTTCCGACTCAGACGTGAACTTAGCGCCACCCAGGCCATAGCCACGATAAACCTCGAGCTGACCTGTAGTGCTCTTGTCATCAGAAATGAAATAAGTAGCATTGCCGTATGAGGTAGAAACCTCCTGAATCTCGCTGATGAAGCCCTTGACATAGAACATATTGTCAAGACCCGTACCTCCTTCGATCAGCTGATGAGCCTTGGCTACGGTGTAGGCGGTCTCAGGGGTGTTGGCATCTACAGGATCGGAAGGAGTAACCGAACCTCCCTCGCCAATGCCACCGTCGGCGGTCTTCAGTTCGAAGTCATCGACGAAGAGGTCGCCGCAGTTGGCTGGAGCCATGATGACGAGACATACTGTCTGGGCAGCAGTGAGCTTGAAGCTGAACTCAGCCTTGGTCCAGTCGCTCTCGGTGAGCGAGATATAGTCGCCATAAGAGTAGCTGCCTACAGAACCATTGGTCACTGGCACATAGCCAGAACGACACTGACGGCCATAGCTGCTGGTGCAATCACCACCCGACTTAGCATAGTAAGTTACATAGTAAGTACCAGCCTTCAGGTTGAGCTCCTTATAGGCGAGACGTTTGTTCTGATCAGCACCAGCCACCTTGACAGCATACTTGCCGCCGTGGGCATCCTCCGACTGCGACAGGGTAGCGCTACTGGCTGTGCAAGCCGACTTCCAATCGGTTGGCTGTCCATCGGTCCATGACTCGAAGTCACCATTGGTGATGAGGTTGTCGCCCAGATCTGAAGGTGGCTCTGGCGAGGTACCTGCAGTCTGACCATTGTGATAGACGAGCTTGCTGCCCTGAGCATACTCCAAAGTTCCGTTGTAGTTCACGATCTTGCCGTAGATGACTACGCTATCGCCCACAGCCAGCTGGTCGGCACTGGTGAACTTAGCGCCATCGAGGTCATAGCCACGGTAGATGTAATACTGGTTCTTGGTCGAGCCATCGTCGGAGATATAGTAAGAGTAGTTACCATACGACTCACCAAACTCCTTAAGCTGGCTGATCTTACCACGTACGTAGTAAGACTCAGAGGTAGTAACACCCGAACCTGGATCGAACTCATTGACAGCAGCCACGTTGAATGGGTTCTCTGCCGAACCGTCGCCCTCAGCTACTACCGTCACATGACCGCCAGCATTAGGATTCTCTCCGTCGGTAAAAATCTCGTATGGAGCAGGCACATCTTCGCAGCTGGCCAAACCTAAACATGCTGCGACGGCCAAAAATAAATACTTTTTCATATACTTATTATAATGTTAATGCAATGTTATTGAATTTCCTTCATGTCGCTCGGGTCGCAGAACTGGATCTGCCAACCGGTGTAGTAAGTCAGGATGCCGGTAATCTCGACCGTATTGGCAGGCATGACGATCTGCGAGAGTTCGTTTCCTGTCGAGGTGCGAACCACTACGCTTGAGTTGTTGGTCAAAAGTCGCAATGTGCGATCCACAGCGTAACCAGCATCCTCCAGCTCATCAGGAGCCAGGATGTCGGTGCCATTGGCATCGGCGAACTTACCCTGAATCTTGGCATAGAGTGGGAAGTACTGGTAGGTCTGGTTGGCGCTGGCACGAAGCCATGCATCACCATCCTTGCCAGTCAGATCGATGGGCTGGCACTCGGTGCAACTTGGGTTGGGCGAACCCACCAGCTCGATGTTGGTGGCGCACATCTCGAATGGCATCGGGCCGAGGTTGTGATTACCGGCCGAAGTGTAGTAAGGGAAACCGATCTTCGGGGTCTTGCTATAGACACCTACATAGAGGCCCTTGAGGTTGATCTTCAGCTTCTGACCGATCTGGAAATAAGGATAGAGGCAAGTGTTCTTCACACCCAGCTGGATACACTGGCCCACGTTGACCCCATTGACCTTCGTCTCAGCACCATCGAGCGAACGCAGGATAATCTGCTGGTACATAGCCCCCCATTGGCCATCGTTGGCAACCACCACGCCCTCAAACACCTGGTCGTCCTCAATCTTGAACTCCCAGTTCGAAGAGTTGCGACTATAGGTAGCGCCACGGTTGGTCTGGCAATATTTGGCTTTCACCTGATCGATAGTCGTGTTGACCGAACCCACCGAGGTCTGTGAGAAGATGGAGAACTCCTTGAGGTCCGGCTCGTCAAAATCGTCCATACAGCTGGTCATACCGCCCAGAAGGGCAGCACTCATCAATAGGATCGAAAGATATCTTTTCATGATTCAAATAGTGTATTAACGATTAGAACCTATAGTTAACATTGAAGAAGAAGTTGAATGCATTGGCATAGTAGTACTTGGCATTGCGCGAGAACTTATATGCCTTGTCCTGACCCTTCGAGCCATCGCCGGTGCCGTAGGTGTTGTAGTACGAGTCATCGCGATTCTGCTCGTAGCCGCCGGTACGCATGTTGGTGTTGTTGGCCAGGTTCTGCAGCTGCAGGTTGATGCTCATGGTCTTGCCGCCACGGAAACGCAGCGACTTGCCGATCGAGGCATCGAAGAGCCAGCCGCCCTTGAACTTCTCCTGCTTGGGTGCCACCAGACTGTGTACCGAACCGTCGGCATTGAGCATCACGCCGCCATTGTCGTCCAGGTCCTGACGGGTAGCCTCGTAGGTGAGCATGCCGTTGGCATCGACCGACGATGGCGTGTAGTTGCCCATGATGTTGGTCAGGCGACGATACTGCGAGTAAGCGAGATATACGCGGTCGAAGTAGTTGGCGTTGAACTCCAGGAACCAGTAGTTGATGTTGTACTTCAGGCCGAGGGTCAAGGCGGTGAGTGGGGTCGAGCCCTCGCGCATGCCCTTGGCAGCCACACGCAATGGCATGGCCTGATGGGTCACAGGGTTCTCCCAGTAGTTCACCTTCACGTTGTCGGTATTGCTCATACCCTCGGTGGTGAGCTGTGCGTATGGGTTGTTGGTGTATTCAGCCTCGCCGTAGGTGCCGATCACGCGGAAGTGCAGGTTCTCGATCACCTCGCAGTCGAGGGCCATCTCCACTCCATAATGGCGCTTATCCACCTGGCTCATGGTGAGGTAGGTGAAGGCTGAGTTGGCGTCGTTGAAGAAGGCGGTCTGCTCCACGGCGTTCCTGAACTCGTTGTAGTAGCCGGTCACCTTGCCGCTCAATGGGCCGAAGGTGAACTGGTATGAGGCCTCGCCACCGAGGATATCCTCCAGGGTGAGGTTGTTGACGTAGTTGTTCTGCACGCGAGGGGCCACAAAGGCATTGCGCACCAGTGGAGCCTTCTTCTCCCAGCTGGCTGCCACGGTGAGGCGATGTCCGGCCATCGGCATCCAAGCCAACTGGCCCTTGACACTTCCGCCGAGGAACTTGGCCCAATCCGAAGCGCCGAGCGAGTTGTCATAATACTGCTGTCCCTGGTAGTTGATCAGGCGACCTGCGCTCTTGGCAGCCTCGATGTCCTCGGCCTTGGTCAGCAGGTTCATGCCCTGGCCGTTCTGCATGTTGCCCACACGGTTGAACTGTGTGCCAACAATCTGGCCCGAGAGGTCGGCTGTGAAGCGACCGCTCTGGTAGGCATACTGTGCCCAGAGCTTCTCCTGATTGATGTTGGTATCGTAGTCATAGCCGAAACGGTCACCCTCCTTCACCTTGCGGTTTGGATGCTGCAGATCGGGCTGTGCCTGGATGCTGCCCACACCATAGTCGCCGGCGGCAAACTTGTCAAGGTCGGTGAAATAGGTGCCGCCCAACAGATCGCCCATGGTCTTGTAGTGCATGCCACGGGTGTTGTTGTAGCTGATGCCGGCCATGATCTTGTTGTGGGTATTCAGGCTGCGGGTGTAGGTCGATGACAGGGCAAAGACGCGCTGGTCGTTGTGGCGACGCTCCTGATAATAGAGGCTCTCGCCGTTCTGCTTGTTCACATAGTACATGCGATCCCAGTTCACCTGGCGGTTCTCCTTCTCCTGCCACATGTCATAGAGGCTGTTGTAGGCATCCATCAGGAAGGAGTTGTTGGCCAGATAGTCGGGATTGTTCTTCTCGGGGTCATAGACGTTGAAGATGCTCGATGGCAGGTTCTTGTAGTAATCCGGACGTGGATCGTAGGCCTCGCCGCCCCAGCCGAGGGCCGAGCTCGAATAGTTGCTGTACTTGAATGCAGCGGTGGTCGAGAGCTTCGAGTCGTTGTCGATGTTCCAGTCCCAGGTCAGGAGTGTGGTTGGCTCATAGTCGCGAACCACGCGCGAATTGCGCTTCTTGCCATCCTGATAGCCCCAGTTCGGGTTGTAGTAATGGCTATTGGCCAGCCAGTAGGCCTCTTCGGTCGAGGCGCCCTGCTGGGCACGCTCGGTTGGAGCGCCAAAGGTAGTGAGGGCGATGTGGTGCTTCAGGTCGCGGGTACGTTTCTCCACGGCCAGGAGGTAAGAGAACGAATTGTAGAACGTTCCCTCGATCACGCCCTCGTCGGCCCAGCGGTAACCGAAGGTGCCTGCAAAGCTCCAGCCATTGTTGAGCACACCCGTACCGAAGGTGTACATCAGGCGGGTCTTGTAGTTGCGGTTGCAGGCGGTGAGCGTCACCTTCTGCCCCGTGGCGATGTGCGAGGCACGCAGGTTCATGTTCTCGCCGCCACCGATGCCAGTGACGCCGAACGAATTGTTCTCGAAGCCCGACGAACCCTCCTTTGAGCGGGTGGCATCGTTCAAGCCGCCCAAGAGGCTGTAGTTGTAGCGGCCGAGCTCCAGGTCATTAAACTCAAGGCCATTCAGAAATGTGGTGGAATACATGTTGTCGAGGGCACGAACCTTGAATCGCATCGAGCTCCACAGGAAGCCCACGTTCGAGAGGTAAGGGTCGTTGTTCGACGATGCCACGTTCGAGATGGTCTGGGCAGCATCGACATCCTCATCGAGCTGTGACTCGGTGAAGGTAAAGTCTGATGCGTCCTCCTCCACCGTCTGCTGCGAGCCCACGGGGTTCGTCTGCACGACACCATCGGCAGAAACCTGTGCCCAGGCTCCCGTCACGGCCATGCAGCAGGCAGCGGCTGTCAAAGTAACAACTTTACTCATGTTATTAGGATTTTGATTAATTGTCGCGTGTTATAAAATCGTGCGCAAATTTACCTATTTTTTGTCAAACTTTCAATTTTTTTCTTTCAAAAGTGCATTTTTTGGCAAAAAGTCAGCATGAACTGACCGACTTTGCATTTTTTTTACCATCTTTGCACAACTAAACTGCATAGGGCGGACCTATGTATTGCAAAAAAATATACTAATATGAACAAGCACTTTGCCTCACTCTTGCTCGCCATGCTGCTCCTGTTGCCAGCATGCGCCCAGAAAAAATACAGCATGTACGCCATCGCTTTCTACAATCAGGAGAACCTCTTCGACACGATCGATGACCCGCTCATCAACGATGCAGACTTCCTTCCTAATGGATCATACGGATGGAACACCATGAAATATCGCGCAAAGATAAAAAACATGAGTACCGTGCTGTCTGAAATCGGCACAGACAAGGGACTCAAGCAAGGCGCAACCATCATTGGATTGTCAGAGGTTGAGAACCGCGCCGTCGTCGAGGATCTGGTCAACAGCGAGGCTTTGCGTGGCCGTGGATACCGCATTCTCCATTATGACAGCCCGGATCGCCGAGGCATTGACTGTGCAATGCTGTACAACCCGCGCTTCTTTACGCTTGAGGATTCTCTATATATACCTTATATATATCCTTCGCGCGAGAATCCGAAAGACAACCTTGGCTTTACCATTGACGAAGGAAAGCATCTGATCAAGGCTCGGCCTCTCTATGGTGACACTACTCACATCACGCGCGGATTCCTTGTCGGCATCGGCAAACTGGCAGGTGAGAAGCTTGCTGTCATCGTAAATCACTGGCCAAGCCGTGGTGCAGAAAGTTATGTGCGCGAACGTGCCGGCCGTCAGGTCAAGGCGCTCACTGAAGCTCTTTACTCATGCTATCCGGGCATTAAAGTAATCATCATGGGCGACCTCAATGACGACCCTGACAACAAATCCATGACTCAGGCGCTCGGTTGCGTTTATAAGTATCAGGAGGTAAAGAACCCTACCGACCTGTTCAACCCCTGGCTTTACACTCTTCGTACCGTAGGTCAAGGCACCTTGCTCTACAATGGCAAATGGAATCTCTTCGATCAGATTGTATTCAGCGGATCGATGGTTGACTCCCGCATGCGTCATGGCAAGAAGCCCAAGATGAGCGAACTCAACCTCAAGAACGGCCTTACCTTCTACATGAACGAAGTGTTCATCCGCGATTATATGGTGCAGCAGGAGGGCAAATACAAGGGCGGCCCTAAGCGTACCACTTCGGGTGGCGTATGGCAGAATGGCTATTCTGATCACTTCCCAACATGCATCTATCTCGTTAAGGAACAGTAAGTGTTACCCCGTTACAAGCCTTTCGACCCACCAATACATTCGTCCCTTTCACTCCCCTATC
>JAZQPJ010000095.1:0-20905 GCA_045628525.1 Bacteroidales bacterium | reverse complement strand
CTTCTGTACATCTGCAGAGATGCCAACGCGTACGCGTTCGCATCTCTGCACGTCTGCGACAGTCCGACTCGGATCCAGGTCGGACTATTGTACATCTGCAGGGATGCCAACGTGTACGCGTTGGCATCCCTGCACATCTGCAAAAGCACATCTCAAGTCATCGGCAAGGTTTTGCAGATCTGCAATTCGACTTCTCTCGTCTTTTTTGTGCTATTGAGGTACCTCCGTAGCACATCCAAAGCCGTTGGCGCCCTTTTGCACAACTACTTTTCATTTTTCAAATGTTTTTCGTACATTTGCACGCGTTTTTTGCCACGAAAACATATCAGGAACAAACAAACGAGACATACAGAGGCATGCTATGAAGGATTTTGCAGCCATAGATTTTGAGACGGCCAACGGATCTCCCTCGTCGGTCTGTAGTGTAGGCGTAGTGATCGTCCGCGATGGCGAGATCGTTGACCGATACTATTCGCTTATCCACCCCGAACCCGATTTTACGCCTGGTTCTGTCAGCGGGTGCATGGCCTCAGTGTTCGCGATGAAAATATGCCCCTGAAAAGCTGGCGCATTGTAGTTTTTCAAACTTTTTCCTCTCGTATTGAAATAAAATAGGGATAGCAGGGAGGCTATGATCGCACACAGCGGTAGCCGCCGCTGTGTGCGTGCTGATGCATACATTCTTATGAGTGATTTGCATTTTTTGGAGAGAAAATTTGGAGATACGAAATTATTGTCGTATCTTTGCGGCGTCAAGTATGGCACAAGTTCAACATTAAAGGAATATAGTCATGGCACAGGACAAATATGTACGTTTCGATTGGGCAGCAAAAAAGATTTTGCGCGACAAGGCAAATTTCTGCATTTTAGAGGGACTCTGCACGGTTCTTCTGCAAGAGCCTGTGCATATCATCGAATTGCTGGAAAGCGAAAGTAACCAGACAGACAAGGATGATAAGTTCAATCGTGTTGACATCAAGGCCAAGAACAGTAAAAACGAGATAATTCTTGTGGAGATTCAGCTGACCCGAGAACTGTATTATCTCGAACGCATACTTTATGGAGTAGCCAAAACCATCACTGAGCACATTCATCTGGGTAACAAATATGATCAGGTGAAGAAGGTTTACAGTATCAGCATCCTGTATTTCGACCTGGGCAAGGGAGAGGATTATGTATACCGTGGACAGACCCGGTTTGTTGGTCTTACAAAACACGACGAACTCCAGGTGACGACGAAGGAGAAGAACGTGATTAACATGAAATCACCCCAAGAAGTATTCCCTGAGTACTATCTGATACGCGTCAACGCATTCGACAAGATCGCAGAGAATCATCTCGAAGAATGGATTGAAT
The DNA here is from genome assembly GCA_045628525.1 of Bacteroidales bacterium. Lineage (GTDB taxonomy): Bacteria > Bacteroidota > Bacteroidia > Bacteroidales > UBA3663 > Liminaster. Next base: position 19,549 of record JAZQPJ010000095.1, on the reverse strand, counting down.
ATCTCAAGGATGGGGTCATTTCTGACGATACTACCGCGCCAGGACTCCAAGAAGCCAAGCGAATCTTGGATTACATGAGCATGAGCAGGCCTGAACGGATAGCATACGATGAGCACATCAATGCTGTAATGATTCAGAATGACGTGATAAGCACAGCTATGACTGAGGGACGTGCTGAGGGACGAGCAGAAGGTCGCGCAGAAGGTCGCGCAGAAGGACGTGCAGAGGGTCAATCAGAAGAGAAGAAGTCAGTTGCATCAAAAATGAAAGCAGACGGTCTTCCTGTAGAGATAATCGAAAAGTACACGGGATTAAGTTCTGCAGAGATAGAATTACTTTAGATATGCTACTCCCTTACCTACAGAAAGGCCGCATTGAGGCGGGTTGTGACGAGGCTGGACGCGGCTGTCTGGCCGGGCCTGTCTATGCCGCTGCCGTGGTTTTGCCACCCAATATAGATGAGATTCTGGAGCGTGACCGTCAGCGGATTGCGGAGGGAACGCTTCGGATGGAAGAGAGCCTCGTAGCGCTCAACGACTCGAAGCAGCTGACCGAGAAGCAGAGGTATGCGCTGCGCCCTGTCATCGAGCGCGATGCGCTGGCCTGGGCGGTGGGCATCTGCGACAATGGGGAGATCGACAAGCTCAATATTCTGAGGGCGAGCATCGAGGCAATGCATCGCGCGGTGCGCGGAATTAGGTTTGAAAAGTTTGAAGGATTCGAAGGGTTGAGAGGCGGCGAGAGGGTGAAGCCGGAGTTCCTGCTGATCGATGGCAATAAATTCTCGCCATTTGAGGACATTCCGCATCAGACGATCGTGAAGGGCGACGGCAAGATGATGGCAATAGCGGCGGCTTCGATCCTGGCCAAGACGTACCGTGACGACAAGATGGTGGAGCTCGACAAAGAGTATCCGCAGTATGGATGGGCAGTGAACAAGGGCTACCCGACGAAGGCGCATCGTGCCGGCATTGCACAATATGGTCCGACGCCTTACCATCGCATGTCGTTCTCGCTGCTGCCACCCACGCAGTTGGAAATCGGCTTTGAATGAGGAGTTAAGGGTGGGGATTGTCACCCTAAACAGTCAAACCTCGGCGAAAATGCCGGGGTTTGGCGTTTTTTATACATTATAAATACCACGTTACACGATTATTTATTATCTTTGCGCGCAAAAATTGTAAATTGTAAATAATAAAATTCGAAATAATATGATGACAGCAAAAGAAATCCGCGAGAGCTTCCTGAAGTTCTTTGCATCGAAGGGATGTACCATCGTGCCATCGGCTCCTATGGTACTCAAAGGCGACCCTACCCTTATGTTCACCAACGCTGGTATGAACCAGTTCAAGGATATCATCCTCGGCAACGTGGAGAAGAAGTTCTCTCGTGCTGCCGACTCACAGAAGTGTCTCCGCGCTAGCGGTAAGCACCACGACCTCGAGGAGGTAGGCCACGACACCTATCACCACACCATGTTCGAGATGCTCGGCAACTGGTCGTTCGGCGATTACTTCAAGGAGGAGGCTATCTCTTGGGCTTGGGAGTACCTGGTAGATGTATTGAAGCTCGACCCTAAGAACCTCTACGCTACCGTCTTCGAGGGTGCTCCTGAAGAGGGCGTTGAGCGCGATAACGAGGCTGCTGGCATCTGGGAGCGCGTTTTGCCAAAGGATCACATCCTGAACGGCAACAAGCACGACAACTTCTGGCAGATGGGCGATACAGGTCCTTGCGGTCCTTGCTCTGAGATCCACTACGACTCACGTAGCGAGGAGGAGAAGGCTGCAGTGAGCGGCCGTGACCTCGTGAACCACGACCACCCACAGGTTATTGAGATCTGGAACATCGTGTTCATGCAGTACAACCGCATGGCCGATGGCAGTCTGGAGAAACTTCCTGCTCACGTTATCGATACCGGCATGGGCTTCGAGCGTCTGGTTCGTACCCTCCAGGGCAAGACTTCGAACTACGACACAGACGTCTTCCAGCCAATCATCCAGACCATCGGCGCTCTCAGCGGCATGCAGTATGGCCAGAGCGAGAGGACCGATGTGGCCATGCGTGTACTTGCCGACCACATCCGCACCATCGCCTTTGCCATTGCCGACGGTCAGCTTCCATCGAACGCCAAGGCAGGCTATGTGATCCGTCGTATCCTCCGTCGTGCCGTTCGTTACGCTTACACTTATCTTGGCCAGAAGGAGGCATTCCTCTATAAGCTGCTGCCTGTGCTCATCGAGACCATGGGCGATGCTTACCCAGAGCTCAAGGCTCAGAACGAGCTCATCGTGAAGGTCATCAAAGAAGAGGAAGACTCATTCCTCCGCACCTTGGAGAACGGCATCAAGCGTATGGACGCTATCATGGCCGACACCAAGGCTCAGGGAAAAACCGTCATCGACGGCACAGAGGCATTCACGCTGTTCGATACCTACGGCTTCCCTCTCGACCTCACCGAGCTCATCGCCCGTGAGAATGGCATGACCATCGACGCTGAGGGCTTCCAGGCTAACATGCAGGCTCAGAAGGAACGCGCCCGCAACGCTGCTGCCGTAGAGAACGGTGACTGGGTAGAGCTCCACGCCGGCACTACCGAGTTCGTTGGCTATGACTTCACTGAGGCAGAGACCGAGGTGCTTCGCTATCGTCAGATCAAGCAGAAGAACAAGACATTCTACCAGATTGTGCTGGAGAAGACTCCTTTCTATGGCGAGATGGGTGGTCAGGTAGGAGACAAGGGTGTGCTGATTTTCGGCGGAGAGAGCGCCGAAAACGGTGGTGAAGTGATCAAGGTCATCGACACCAAGCGCGAGAACAACCTGGCTGTACACATCGTAGAGAAGTTGCCACAGGACATCACCGCACCAGTCCTTGCCAAGATCAACGCTGAGGAGCGCACCGCCCTGGAGTGCAACCACACAGCTACCCATATCCTCGACTACTGCCTGCGTGCTGTGCTCGGCACCCATGTAGAGCAGAAGGGCTCGTTGGTTTCATCGGAGAGCCTCCGCTTCGACTTCAGCCACTTCCAGAAGGTGACCGACGAGGAGCTTCGTCAGGTAGAACACCTCGCCAACCAGATGGTACGTGAGGGCATCCAGCTTGAGGAGCATCGCAACATGCCTATCGACGAGGCCAAGAAGATGGGCGCTATCGCCCTGTTCGGCGAGAAGTATGGCGACGAGGTTCGTGTCGTTAAGTTCGGTCCTTCGGTAGAGCTCTGTGGTGGCTGCCACATCTCGAACACTGGCCGCATCGGTATGATCCGCATCATCACTGAGACTTCGGTAGCCGCTGGCGTACGTCGTATCGAGGCCATCACCGGCACCAAGGTGGAGGAGATGCTCGACGCACAGCAGGATATGATCCGCGGCCTCAAGGACATGTATAACAACGCTCCCAACCTCCTGGCAGCTGTCAAGAAGCAGCAGGACGAGAATGCTGAGCTCAAGAAGCAGGTGGCTGAATTCAAGGCCCAGCAGGAGATCGCGCTCAAGAAGCAATTCATGGAGCAGGCTACCGAGATCAAGGGCATCAAGGTGGTTTGCATCAAGGCAAGCCTCGAGGCAGATTCAATCAAGAACATCGCCTTCCAGCTCCGTGCTGAGAACCAGAACCTCATCGTGGTAGCAGGTACCGAGTACCAAGGCAAGCCATTGCTCACCGTGGCCATCTCTGACGACGTCAAGGCTCAGGGCTACAACGCCGGTCAGCTCGTGAAGGATGCTGCTAAGCTCATCCAGGGCGGCGGCGGCGGCCAGCCTCACTTTGCTCAGGCAGGCGGCAAGAATGCCGAGGGCCTCAGCAATGCGGTGAACCACATTTTGGATGCTATCAAGGCATGATTATTATGAAAAGATTCACGACTCTTCTTCTCATCCTCCTTGCCTCGGTCAGCGCTTTGCTGGCTGAGAGCAAGGCGAAGTTTGAGGTGCTGACGCATGACTTCGGCACCATTAAGGAATCGGACGGTGACGTCACCTACAGCTTCAAGTTTGTGAACGAAGGTGACTCTCCGCTGCTCATCGCTCGAGCCCAGGCCAGCTGCGGCTGCACCTCGCCCGAGTATCCCAAGAAGCCTCTCCGTCCTGGCGAGAGTGGCGAAATCAAGGTGACCTACCATGCCAAGGGCCGTCCTGGTCCGTTCGACAAGAGCGTGTATGTCTATACCAACGCCAAGTCACAAGAGAGGCTGATGCTCACCATCACCGGCAACGTGATCAGCACCACCGGACCCATCGACACCTACACCGAGCAGTTAGGTGGAGGCTTACGCGTCAAGACGACATCGCTCAACTTCTTCGATGTCTATCCTACTCGAGCACATCGCACCCGCGCCCTTATGTGCTACAATGAGAGTGACGAACCCATCCGCATCACCTTCCGCAATGTACCGAAGCATGTCCATGTAGAATGCGATCCGGAAGTGATTGCACCCAAGAGCGAAGGCAAGGTCCTGGTAACCTTCCTGACCGACAAGGTGAAGGACTGGGGGCCACGCAAGGACCTGTTCGACATCTTCGTAAAGGGCAAGGAAACCAAGATGAAAGGCAACCACATCGCTTTGATGTCTGACATCTGGGAAGACTTCTCTGACATGAGCAAGAAGGACAGGGACAACGCTGCCGAGGTAGATGTTTCGAGCACACTGGTCAACTTCGGCAAGGGTGGCGAGACACGCACACAGGATATCACCATCCGCAATACCGGCAAGGACAAACTGGTGATCCGCAAGATCTACAACGAGAAGAGTGACGCCTTCCGCACCGAACTCACCGAGACTGTACTGAAGCCAGGTCAGACCTCGACGCTGACCATCACTTTCGACCCAGCCAAGTGCGAACAGAAGAGCGTGAGCCACAACATTACGATCATCACAAACGACCCAAGCAATTCGCGCGTCATCGTATCGTTGCAGGCGGCAAAATGACAAATACGCCTTCCAAAGCAGACTTTTAGGCAGAATATTTAATCGCAAGATTAGATATTTTGCCTTTTATTATACATATTATAAAAAATATAATTAAATTTGCCGAGGATATGTAGCATCGGACAACCGGAAAGCATATCCGTGAAGTGGCAATTATTATTTGAAACAAAACATTTATACATTCAATCATTATGGCTTATTTATCTAATGAAAAACTCGTGATTGTTGGTGCCGGCGGCATGATCGGTTCTAACATGGTTCAGTCTGTACTGATGCTCGGTCTTACTCCTAACGTTTGCCTTTACGATATCTTCGAGCCAGGCGTACACGGCGTGGCTGACGAGATCGCACACTGCGCATTCCCTGGTGCCAACGTAACCTGGACCACCAATCCAGAGGAGGCTTTCACCGGTGCCAAATATATCATCTCATCAGGCGGCGCTCCACGTAAGGAGGGCATGACCCGTGAGGACCTGCTCAAGGGCAACTGCCAGATCGCAGCTGAGTTCGGCGACTACATCAAGAAGTACTGCCCAGAGGTTGAGCACGTCGTTGTAATCTTCAACCCAGCAGACGTTACCGCCCTCACTGCTCTCATCCACTCAGGCCTCAAGCCAAACCAGCTCACCTCACTCGCTGCCCTCGACTCTACCCGTCTGCAGCAGGCTCTCGCTCAGGAGTTCGGCGTACAGCAGGACAAGGTGACCGGAGCCTATACCTACGGTGGCCACGGCGAGCAGATGGCAGTATTTGCTTCAAAGGCTCTGATTGACGGCACTCCATTGGCTGAGAAGGAGCTCTCTGAGGAGCGTTGGGCAGACATCAAGAAGCGCACTACCCAGGGTGGCTCGAACATCATCAAGCTGCGTGGCCGCTCTTCATTCCAGAGCCCAGCTTACCAGGCTGTCAAGATGATCGAAGCTGCTATGGGCGGCGATAAGTTCTACTGGCCTGCAGGCTGCTACGTTAACTGCGACAAGTGCGGTTACAAGAACGTGATGATGGCTATGCCTACCGTTATCGACAAGGACGGCGTTCACTTCACCGCTCCTGAGGGTACCGCTGAGGAGATGGCTGCTCTGGCTTCTTCATACGAGCACCTCCAGAAGATGCGCGACGAGATCATCGGTCTTGGCATCATCCCTGCTGTTGAGGACTGGAAGACTATGAATCCAAACCTCTAATCAAGATTGTTGGAAATCTAAATACCATGCATCGCATTTCCACTCGAAGTGCGATGCTTGTGTTTTTTTTATAAAATGGCTATTGATAGAGAAATCATCACCAAGGCACTGGAGGTTCTGAACCGCGGAGGCGTGATCCTCTACCCCACCGACACCGTGTGGGGCCTGGGCTGCGATGCCACCAACTCGGCAGCCGTGCGACGCATCTACGAGATCAAGCGCCGCTCAGACAGTAAGTCAATGCTCTCGTTGGTCGATGCCGTGGGACGTGTGGATTATTACTTTGACCGTGTGCCCGAGATAGCGTGGGATCTGTGGGAGGTGGCCGACAAGCCCCTCACCCTGATCCTGCCTCGTGCCCGCAACGTCGCCCCCGAACTCATCGCCGAAGATGGAACCATGGGCATGCGCATCACCAGGGAGGAGGTTTCGAACACCCTCTGCGCCCGTCTGCGCCGCCCCTTGGTGAGCACCAGCGCCAACATCAGCGGCGAGCCCACCGCCCGTTGCTTTGCCGACATCAGCCAGGAGGTGAAGGATGCCGTTGACTACATCATCCCCCTGCGCCAGAACGAAACCCACAACCCCGCCCCATCCGGCATCATTAAGGTGGAAGATGGCGGAGTGGTCACGGTCATCAGATGATGACAAATGACAAATAATAAATAATAAGATTGAACCAGACACGACAGCGCATAACCTACATCCTGTGTGACCTGCTGGCCGTCACGGCCGGCTGGCTGTTGTTCTATGTCTATAGGTTCGACGTGACAGGCTTCCAGACGGCACCTACGCTAAAGGAATTCATGTCACTGGCATCCGTACAGAACAGCCTGGTGGCTGGTCCGCTGGCATGGATGCTGCTCTTCGCCTTCTCGGGCTATTACCAGAAGGTCTTTTTCAAGTCATACATTGAGGAGTTTCGCGTCACTTTCCTATCATGTCTGGTGGGCTGTCTGGTGGCATTCTTCGTCATGGTGATCGATGACGTACCCTTCTTCGATGATGAAGTTTTCGGCATGGTCAAGATCGTACATGTGTCGCCCACGGTCTATCTGCAGATTCTGCTCACCATGTTCGGTTGCATCTTCCTGCCGGTCTATGTGGTGCGTTACCTCATCACGCACCACACCACTTCGGCCATCCAGTCGGGCAAGTTGGGATGGCGCACACTCCTCATCGGTGATGGCAAGAATGCCGCACAACTGATTCGCGAACTCAAGGCACAGAAGACGCAGAGCGGATACATCGTGACTGCCCAGACAGCGGCTGATACCGACCACGAAGCCATCGCCTCGCTCATCGCGCAGCAGCACATCGATGCGATCCTGCTGGCACCTGACCAACATGACCAGCGTGTGCTTGACCGACTCATCTACCGTCTGATGCCCTTCAGACTTCCCATCCGCATCAAGGCTACCAACGACGAGATGCTCAGCGGCATGGTACATGTGGAGTCGCTCACCACGCTGCCGATGATCGAGTATTCCGCCGAGCTGCTGCCGCCCTTCATGCGCAACGTGAAGCGCACGGGCGACATCCTCTTCTCGCTCATCGCCTTGCTGCTCCTCGTGCCCCTCTACCTGGCATTGGCCATCGCCGTGCGGATGGATTCGCCCGGTCCTATCTTCTTCAGTCAGGAGCGTGTGGGATGGTCTGGCCGTCCATTCCGCATCTATAAGTTCCGCTCGATGCGCATCGGTGCCGAGGCCGACGGTCCACAGCTGTCGAGCCAGATGGATCCCCGCATCACACGCATCGGCCACTATCTGCGCAAATATCGTCTGGACGAGTTGCCTCAGTTCTGGAACGTGCTGCGTGGCGACATGAGCCTGGTGGGACCTCGTCCCGAACGCGACTTCTACATCCGTCAGATCATGGATGTCGCCCCACACTATTCTCGTTTGCTGCAGGTGCGCCCCGGCATCACTTCGTGGGGACAGGTCAAGTACGGCTATGCCTCATCAATCTTCCAGATGGTGGAACGACTGCGCTACGACCTCATGTATGTCGATAACTGCTCCATCGGCATGGACATCAAGATCATAGGTTACACAGTCAAGATCGTGTTGACCGGCAAGGGAATCTGAACCCCGAGGGTGAATTACGAATTACAGATTACAAATTACTGATTACTTGTGCTTAGCAGGACCTACACATCATTGAATCGCGCAGTCGAGACCATCGTCACCTGGCGCGAGCGTCACCTCACCGAGCAGCAGTTCGTGCTCGTGCTGGCCTTCCTCACCGGATTGGCCGGTGCTGCCGCTGCGCTCGTCCTGAAGTGGCTCATCCACTCATTCCAGCACCTGCTGACGCACTACTTCGAGGTTGATGGTGCCAACTACCTCTACCTGCTCTATCCTGTGCTGGGCATCCTCATTGCCGGCTGCTATGTGCGATATATTGTGCGCGACGACATCGGCCACGGTGTCACCAAGATCCTCTACGCCATCTCGCAGCGCAAGTCCATCATCAAGGTGCATAACATGTACACCTCGGTCATGGCATCGAGCGTCACCATCGGCTTTGGTGGATCAGTGGGTGCCGAGGCACCTATCGTGCTCACGGGTTCGGCCATCGGATCGAACCTGGGCCGACTGTTCCGCATGGACCAGCACACGCTGATGATCCTGCTGGGCTGCGGTGCCACGGCAGGTATCGCAGGTATCTTCAAGGCTCCGATTGCGGGCCTGCTGTTCACCGTCGAGGTGTTGATGCTCGACCTCACCGCCTTCTCCATCATGCCGCTGCTGATCTCGGCCGTGACCGCAGCTTCGGTGGCATACGCCATCGAGGGTCCCACGGCACTCTTCTCGTTCACCGAAACCATGGACTTCTCCATCGAGCGTCTCCCCTTCGTCATCCTGCTCGGCATCTTCTGCGGCTTCGCCTCGCTCTATTTCACCCGCACTACCTTCTGGGCCGAGGATATGTTCAAGCGTGTGCGCAATCCCTGGATCAAGTGGATCATCGGCGGCTCGTTCCTAAGTGTGGCCATCTTCCTGTTGCCGCCTCTCTATGGCGAAGGCTACGAGTCGGTGCAGCACATCTATAATGGTCAGTTCCACGAGATTCTGGGCAACTCCGTCTTCTACGGTCTCAGCGACATCATCCCCAATGGCAAGTTCTGGATCCTGCTCATCTTCGTCACCATGGTGATGCTCACCAAGAGTTTCGCCACTGCTGCCACCAATGGCGGCGGCGGATGCGGCGGTACGTTCGCGCCTTCGCTCTTCCTGGGCAACTTCGCGGGTTTCCTTTTTGCCTACATGCTCAATGAGGCAGGCTTTTTCACCTTCCTGCCCGAACAGAATTTTGCTGTGATGGGCATGGCTGCCGTGATGAGTGGCGTGATGCATGCTCCTCTGATGGGAGTCTTCCTCTCGGCCGAACTCACTGGTCGCTTCGACCTCTTCCTCCCGCTCATGATTGCGGCCTGCCTCTCGTATGGCACCATCCGCATCTTCGAGCCCTACTCCATCTATACCCGTCGTCTGGCACAGAAGGGCGAACTCATCACCCACCACAAGGACAAGGCGGTGCTCACCCTGCTCAATCTGCAGGATCTCATCATCAAGGACTATGCCATCGTGCAGCCTTCCTTGAAACTGGGCGAACTGGTCAAAGTCATCTCCGCCCAGACGCACAACCACTATCCCGTTTGCGATGCCGACGGCACCTTCGTGGGGGTGGTCACGCTCAATGAGATCCGCAACATCATGTTCCAGCCCCGTCTCTACGAACGCATGACGGTGGCCGACATCATGATCGGACCCAAAGGCAAGGTACTGCCCGAGATGAACATGGCCGAGGTGATGAACCTCTTCGATACCACCGATGCCTGGACCCTGCCCGTCATCGACCAACAAGGCAAATATCTGGGCATGCTCTCGCGCCAGAACATCTACGCCACCTACCGCCAACTGCTGCTCAAGTTCTCGGAGGATTGAGTCATTGAAGAAATCAACAACAAACTAAAAAACCATTGCTTATGAAGAATCTCGTTTCACGCATCAGCCTCATGCTACTCCTGCTCGGCCTCAGCCTTGGCAGCACCGCTGTAGCTCAATACAATGGTCAGCGTCCCACTCGCCATCACTATCATAGCCGCACCAGCGACGTGCTGCGTGGTCTCGATGCCGTCGAGACAGCTGCCGAATACGCCATGCTGGGCACCCGCCTGGCCCATATCGACGACTACACCGGCCTGCGTTTCGGCTTCAATTCGGCTTCTATGCGCCTTTCTGGTTTTGATGCCGGTTCCGAATCCATCACGGGCGTAGATCTCGGCATCGTATTTGGCTGGTATCTGGGCAAGAGCAAGTTAGTTTCGGTCGAGCCTGGTCTCTATTATTCGATGAAGGGCGGACGCATCTACAGCCGCAGTTCCTCCCCTTCGTTCGGTGACTGGGGTGGCACGCGCAGCTCCTCGTCCGATTACAACATCAAGATGACCATGCATTCATTCGAACTCCCCGTGGTGTTCAAACTTCATCTTCCCGTCGTTCCGATGGTCAGCCTTCAACCGTTTGCGGGTGCATTCATGTCATTCGGCTTTGCCGGCACCACGACATTCGACTCCCACAGCAGCAGCTCCGAGAAGTATGATAGCTTCGACGACGGCATACTCGAGGACTTCGATGCCGGCTTACGCACCGGCATTGCACTCAACATCCGTCCTGTCTATATGGAAATTGCATACGATTACGGATTGCTCAACCTTGACGCCAATTTCTACGATGCAAGTCTCCGTTCCAACACCTGGTCTTTCAATGTCGGCATCAATTTCTAAGATAGAATACCCAAAAGATTGCTTTTGGGTATTTTTTTGCGCCAAATCGACGGCTTTCTCCCCAAAAATTTTGAATAGTAAATAATTTACCGTATCTTCGCCCTGTAAAAACATACGATTATGACCATTTCCTTACACATCGAATACCAGACCCAATGGGGCGCACAGCTCTACGTCACCACCGGCAAGAAACCCGACATCGGCGACCGCCTGCCAGCTGATGCCATCGAGATGGACAACGACGGCCGCGGCAACTGGTTTGTCGAGGTCGAGGCCAAGCGCCTCTCCTCCACCGCCTACCATTATGTACTCGCCTACCAGCGTCGCGTGATGCGCAACGAGTTTGGCAACGGCCACCGCATCGCCGGCCTCAGCCAGGCCAACAAGGAGGTGCCCACCCTACGCGTGTGGGACGATTGGCGTCGCCTCCCCCTCTACCGCAGCTTCTTCTCGCTCGTCTTCAAGAAGAGTCCCGTCCGCCATCACGTCGATGCCGAACTGGACTTCGAAGCCCTGCAGCCCGACAAGCTGACCATGGTGTGCGAAGCCGCCTCCATCCTGCCCGAACACGTCCTGGCCCTGATCGGCAACGTCCCGGAACTCGGCAACTGGCAGCCCGAGCAGGCCGTCGTGATGCACCCCATCGGCCAGCACCTCTGGGGCGTCACCATCGACCGCAGCACCCTCAAGTTCCCCCTCCGCTTCAAGTTCGTCCTCCTCACCCGCGACACCCACCAGTTCGTCGCCTGGGAAGACTGCACCAACCGCTTCTTCGAGCCCTCAGCCATGGAGCCCGGCGACAGCCTCCTCATCTGCAACCAGCGGTATAAGCCTATCAAATCATTAGAACCAAAGCACTAACCCAAAGGGATGAATCCATATAAGATACTCATAATCGACGATAATCAGTCGGTGCTGCGTACGCTCAAACTGGTGTTGAATGGTGTATTCAGCACGGTGGTTACTGTGCCCGACCCGAAGCTGATACCCGCGCTTTTGCAGGCAGGCGACGTGGATGTGGTGCTGCTCGACATGAATTTTGATGCGCGTAAGCTTGATGGTGAGGAGGGCCTCTTTTGGCTCAATCGCATCAACGAGATGCCGAATGCGCCTGCGGTCGTCCTGATCACGGCCTTTGGCGACATCGATCTGGCCGTACGCAGCGTGCAACAGGGGGCCGAGGACTTTGTAACCAAGCCGTGGGACAATCAGGTGCTGATACAGAAACTCGAAGCAGCCATCACTAAGCATCGCGCCAAACAGCAAGCCGCCACACTCGCTGCTGAGGCGGCTTCGCTACACGAGCAGATTGAGGCCAACCAGCACCTCTCGCTCGAAGACCTTGAGAAGAAACATATCCTTGAGATTGTGGACCAGGAGAATGGCAACTTAGTTAATGCTGCTGAGCGACTGGGCATCTCACGCCAGACGCTCTACAATAAGCTGAAGAAATTCAGCGTGCTGCACTAATTGTTAATTGTTAGCTGTTAATTGTGCAAATGCTTAAGCAACGTCACTATCACCTATACATGCTGTTGGTCGGTCTGATGCTCATGGCATCGGGTGGCTTGCTTATGCTGGCATGCAAGAGTGAATGGAGTGGCTTGGCAATGGGTGGCTGTGCAGCGCTTTGCCTCTGCTTATTATATATAATATGGCGTGGTGCCTCGTTCTTGCCCGACCAGGTTAAGTATTTCTTAGGGTGTCTGCACAGCAAGGACACGATGAGCCGCTTCCCCGAAACTCACGATACTGATCTCAAGCAGATGTACGACGACATGAACCTCATCATGCAGAAGTACGGCCAGAGTCAGATGGAACTGGAGACGAAGCGCATGTACTACGACCGCATACTCCGCATCATGACGCACGAGCTGCGCAACTCCATCACCCCCATCATCTCGTTGAGCGAGGACATGCTCAGTCGCGAGTATGCGCCTGCCGACAGCCGCGAGGCCATCGAGGTGATCAACGAGCAATGCACCTCGATCAAGACCTTCCTCGACAGCTACTACGAGCTCACCCACCTGCCCAAGCCCGAGCTCCGCGAGGTCGATGCCAAGTCGCTGCTTCAGCACGTGGAGCGCCTCTATCCCGATCAGGGCATCAGCATCGAGTGTGCCCAAGGCCTGAAGCTGCAATGCGACGAAGGACAGATTAAACAGCTATTGATTAATCTGGTGAAGAATGCACTCGAAGCAATGGGAAATGAGAGAATGATAAAATTAAAGAATGAGAGAATCCCTGCTGTCATGATCACCGCCTCGGCTCCCGAAGGCAAGCCTCGCATCACCGTAAGCGACCGCGGCCCTGGCATCCCTGCCGACAAGCGCGAGGAAATCTTCCTGCCATTCTACACCTCTAAAACCGATGGCTCCGGCATCGGCCTCGCCCTCAGCCGACAGATCATGAATCTGCATAAAGGCTCGCTGACTTGTTCTGGCAACGAAACGGGAGGCGCAGTGTTCATACTCCAGTTCTGACATATAGTAACAGGCTACCGACTAAACGGGAATCCTATGGGCAGTGCTGCTCCAAAAAAAGATAGCGGAATCTTGGGAATACCACAGATTATCGCTATCTTTTTAATTTCGTTATGGATTGAATTACAGTTTGTGTGACTCTATAGTGAGTTGGTATGTAATACCGAGTAATAACTACTGTTGTTATTCTGCTTTGACTTCATCGACAACGATGATGCCCCCTTGATCATCGAGAAAGAAATTGAATGGCATCACAAACTTCACCCTCACTTCCACTCCACGCTGCTTTCCTGGCTTCCATTTGGGCATTAGGGATACCACACGGGTTGCTTCGGCAGTCAGACGCTCATCGGGCGATTGCATTTCCTCGATGCTGGATACTGTGCCATCTTTTTCAACCACGAAACTGAGTATGACACGGCCCTGGATTCCCTTATCGGCACACTCTGCAGGATAACGCAGGTTCTCAGCAATAAACTGCATCATGGCTTGTGTTCCACCTGTATATTCCGGCATCACTTCTACCACGCGAAATACCTCATCACTAACATTCCGGGGCAATTCTGACGATGGATTAACACTTTCCGAAGCCAAAGCTTGGTCAGTTGGAAATAAATTACTAACTTTGCAACCTGAAATCTCAGCAGAGATAGCAGAGGCAGCAGGTGTGGCAAACAGCATGACGCCGAGAGCCGTGACTGGTACAGCCAAGAGATACTTGGCCTGTGCCCAACGATTTGATTTTTTCTTTTGCATCATTGTGATACGTTTTTTAATTGAACTTTGGTGCAAGCTGTTGGTAATTGATTGCAGTCGGCTACCAGCAGCTTTTTTTATGAGTAGTAATTGATATTCACGTGCATTGACGCCGGCATTAAGCACCTCCTCATCGGCTTCGAACTCATGGATGGCCTGCAGTTCTTCGCGCATCAGCCATACGGCAGGATTGAACCACTGCAGGATGATACACAGTTCGGTTAGGAGGATGTCAACCGTATGGTGGTGACGGATATGCCCCAGCTCATGCAGCAGTATGCTTCGGCTATTATCGGCCAGATCCTGTTCGCTGACGACGATGTAGTTCATCCAGCTGAAAGGCGAGACCTGGTCGGTCGTGACCAGGAGACGAGCTTTTCCCGAAGCTGTATAATCGGCTATGGGACGCTCCTCACAATGTCTGATCATCTGCCAAAGGCTAAGATAGGAAATCAGCGTCCGAAGGAGGAATACGATGATTCCGACCAGATAGACCAGCAGCGGGAGTGCCATCAGCTGGTCCCAAAGTGAAACTTCAGGATTGACGATTTCGGCCATCATTGGCAGTCCGGTAGTTGCAACGCCTTCTAATCCGGGGGTCTTACTCCAGTTCCAATGCAAGAATGGCAGAACCATCGAGCACATCAAAAGCAGTATCAAAGCAAAGCGGTTGAAACGATAGAAAGTATCGCGACTGAGCAATAGCTTATAAAATAGGTAATATGCTACAAGGCACAAGGCTGATTTGAGCATATAAGCTAAAAACATTCCCATGACTACCTGTTATTTGTCCTTTTCTACTTCGTCTATCAATTGCTTAAGCTCATCGATCGATACATTCTCCTCTTTGACCAAGGCAGATATAGCATTGAGATACGAACCCTTAAAATAGCGCGAGATCACTGAAGTCAGCGTCTTCTTGTGATATTCATCAGCTGAGACGACAGCATAGTATTGATAGGTGGCACCAAGGCTCTTGTGTGCCACATATCCCTTCTCTTCGAGCGTACGAACTACCGTAGAGAGCGTATTAAAATGAGGACGAGGCTCTTCATAGAACGCCAGCATCTCGCGGATGAACTGAGGTCCGTGTTGCCAGAAGATATTCATTGCCTCTTCTTCCTTTACTGTAAGTTCCTGTTTCATCTCGGTGTTTTTTTGTTTGCTGGCGCAAAGTAACTATTTTATTTAGTTACACAACGAATATTTTTAGTTAAATCCTTCTTTGAGTAACTAAAATTCTTAGTTATTGCGTTTTTTTGAAAGCTGTGTATTACAAAATAGGCGATGAGACTTTGCGAGTCTTAGCCTACACAAACGAAAACGTAATGTATAGAATCAGAATGAGCAAGAGGTTACCTTCGCGGTAACCTCTTGCTTTCACAATGAATTAATCAATGCAGTGTAACTATACGACAATACCTAGGAGTTGGAAATTCCCATGTTTGTTATTCTTGATCAGTAATTATGATATTCACACCATTCTTTGCCTCTGGGTATTGGCTGTATTTGGCCAAAGTCTCGGCATCTTTGTGATTGATGTGGTATTTGACCGGAGGCAATCCTTCTGGATATTTCTGACGCATGGCCTGAAAATTCATCGGTTCGCCATCAATCACAAATAGTGAGGTATTCTTCATAAATGAATCGATCATTACTACACCATTCTTCGCTTTGGGGTATTTGTCGATATACTTCTTAGCCTCCAGATAGCCCTTCTTCTCCAGGATCTTCATAAAGGTAGCCGTGGTGGTGTAGGCAGGTTTCGGTTCGTCGTACTTTGCGAGCACATCATATACAGTGCCGCCATCGGGCATCTCCCACAGGATGTTCATGACGGTCATTTCGCTTTTGGTCAAAGTCTGATTCTGCATAGCTTTCTATTGCAAAAAAATGATTACAGCGACAAACAGAGTTCACTTCCCATTTGCCGCTGCAAAGATATACGAAAATTTTCAAATACGAAAATTTTAGTTCAACAATTTTCTCTCTGTGACAAAAGTTTAACTTCCATTATTCGTATAAAGGAAGCATTTATTAGTAGTTAACAAAAATGTCATCTCCTTTGCCTTAACCAAGTCTTTCTGGCTCCGTAGAACTGACACACGGTACCACGTGTCAGTTTTCTTCGTCAACAAAAGGCACAGGTGAGCCCAATCGTGCCTTTTCTCCATTTTATTCGCTCTTCACCACGCTCGCCGGCTCAATCCTCGATATCCTCCATATCTGCACACCCACGGTCAGCGCCACGAATGCGGTCATCAGCAGGAAGATGCTGGCGTAGAAGAGGAAGCCGTAGTCAAAGGTCTCGCGGTAACCCACCTCTCCCAGCCACGTGAAGAGGATGTAGGTGAGCGAGAAGGCGATGGCCGCAGCTACACCTATTATAATAATATAAAGACGGCTGAATAGCGTGGCTATGTGGCGAGCCTTGGCACCATTGATCTTGCGGATGGCCATCTCCTTGCGGCGCGCGGTGGTGTCCATTGTGATGGCTGAATAGATAGCCAGCAGCGTGATGATGAGGGCGATGACCGTGAAGAGCCAGAACAGCGGCAGGAACTGACGCTCTACGTTGTTGCGACTGTGGATGTAATCATAGACGGTCTCTAACAGAAGGCCACCATCGTCTGTAACATAACCACGGCTGTGCATCAGCTCTCCCAGCGCCTTCTTCAGTTCCTCAACCTTGCCCGGGAAGGCTTTCACATAGAAGTTACCACTGCTTTCAGGGCAGCAGAAATAGATGCCACCGCGTTTGAGTATCCAATGATTTCCATCTGTGTTGATGGATGATTTCTCCATCACGTTGTCAATCACGCCCACGATTGTAACGTAGCGCAGGTAGGTCTCGGTCGTATCTGTGGCTACAAAGCGTGTGTCGTTGCTTTCGGGCAGAAGGTCAAGCTGATCGCCTACGTCAAGATGGGCACGGCCGGCGAGGTTCTGATCGATCAGGATTTCGTCAAACCGCTCTGACCATCGGCCACGAAGCAATGGCACGCGGAGCGAAGGAAGGACATTGGCCTCGCTCGACATCTGGCTGACCTCCAGCGTGTCGCCCTGTGCATTGAGCACATTCAGCGCACTCCAGGCAGGGAACTCAAAGCCCAACGCATAGCGCGATACCGCCATCACCTCCTGGGCCGATGGGATGGCGCGCAGTTCGGCCGCAATCGCATCTTTTGTTTCCTTGATGAAAATCTGGGGCAACAGCACAATCTCTTTCTTCTCCTGCATCGTGAGCCAAGGCAGTTGCTCCCTCTCATTGGTACGAACCTGCAGAATCGTAGCTGCCAGCACCGTGACAAACACGAACCCGATCAACATCTGCCAGCCAAGCATGAGGTTGCGGCCGATGTGTCGGCCAGGACGACCGCCCGTGGAGGTCTTCATCGACTCCTGCAGCGAGTCCTTGCGGATGCGAGCCACTGCCACCCACGCCACGAGCAGGCCGATGACGAGGAGCATGCCGATGTGCATGGCATTCTGGCGCAACATCTCGTGGCGGTCGAGCACAAACTGGTTAATCTGGCTCATCTTGAGCGAGAAGATGGGCGAGCACAATTCCACCACCAGCATCGAAACAAAGCCCACGATGAGCATTGTGACAATGACCTGGGTCGATACCATGAGCCAAAGGTCGCGCGTGTGGGCCCCATGAGCGCGGCGCAGCGTATATTCGCGACGGCGCATCATAATGCTCGAGATTAGCAGGTGGAAGAAGTTGCTCAATGCCGACAGCAAGACCAGCAGGCCTGGAGTGGCGATGACAAGCAGCATGAGCGCGAAGATGCCGTAGTTGTTGAACTGTCGCTTGATGTCATACGGATCGTCTGCCGAGAGACAATATTTGTCCTGGCCCTCTTGTATCTTGGGTCGATCGAAGCCACCAGCCCGTATCTTGGCCTGATCAACGCGCGCTGCGAACTGTTCGGGATCGACGCCTTCACGCAGCATGATTCGGTTTTCGTAGATATAGACGTATTCGCTGGCGGATTGCAGCTTGCCGTCGGTGTCGTTCATAATCCACGCAGCAATGGGAGCAAACGGCTGGATGGTGTTGTTATAAGGCAGGTCTTCGATGACTGCCCGAACGCGATAGATGGGCAGTTCTGTGCTCTCACGATGGACGATTCGCTCGCTGTTGCACCAGAACTCCTGTCCGATAGCCGCCTGAGCGCTGCCAAAGAGCTTGCGAGCATACCATTCGGCCAGAACAAAGCTGTTGGCCGATGTCTCGGCCGCCTGCCACGAGCCTGCAATGAGACGCGGGTTGTAGATGTGGCGCAAAGTCGTGTCACATTCCAACGTCATGGGCTGCACATCCACGCCCGAAGCAAGGCCACCCTCAGGGTTGATCTTGTAGCTGTAACCCACATCGAGCGAGAAACGGCACCCACATTCTATCTCGGGGAACTGGCGCACATAGTCTTCGAACTGGCGGTTAGGTATTCCCGACATAGCATGATCCTGCCGGAACACCATCACCCTATCATGATTATCATAATAGGTGTCCATGCTGAGCAATCCATGCACGAAGTACATGCAGATGCCGAAGCAGAAGAACGCCACGGCAAGGCCGACGATGGAGAACAGCGACTGGAACTTGTTGCGCGAAAGGTTGCGAAAGGCTAAGGTTATATAATGCTTGATCATTGTATATGTTATTATTCAGTCTTTACTACACTCGCCACATTCACTCTCGCTGCTTTCTCTAACTGGTAGATGAGCGTCAGCAACGTAATGAGGACAACGATGCCGAGGGCCTCAAGATAGAGCCACGGCGTGATCGGTGCGCTCTCGATGAACGACTCGGTGTAGCGATGGATGAGCAGATAGGTGATGGGGATGCTCAGCACGAAGGTGGCAGCGAGGACGTAGAGATACTTGCGGCCAAGGAGCAGGTAGAGGTCGCGACGATGCGCACCATGCGCCTTACGGATCGCGATCTCGCGATAACGCTGACGGATGTCGAAGAGCGAGAGGCCGAAGAGGCCGAGACAGCAGATTGTGATGGCAATGAAGGCAAAGAGGGTGCAGATATGCGAGAGACGACGGTCGTCCTGATAGAGATCATCGACTTCCTGCTGATACCAGTGCCAGTCGAGGTCGGAAGTGCCGTAATACTTCTGTTGCAACGATTCAAGGAAAGAGATCAGCTCGTCGGCCTTGCCAGGAACAGGGCGAAGCATGTAAGGCGCACCGATGTAGATGCCACCTACCTCACTCATTAAGCAGCAGAAGACCATAGGTTTGATACCCTCTGAAGCATGCGTGCAATAATAATCCTTCACGATGCCCATGACCTTGGCAGGATGGCTGCGCGTACCCCAGGAGAGATCCTCATACGTGTCTTCTCCGTCGTCTGTCCTCACACTGCGGGACCATGACATCA
>JAZQPJ010000094.1:0-4262 GCA_045628525.1 Bacteroidales bacterium | reverse complement strand
TGAGAACTTTAGGGGTTCGGACAATCCGATGGTATCGTCCCTTTCACTCCCCTTTCACTTCCCTTAATACTCTTAAAACTTTTACTCCACCACATCCAGCACCACTGGCAATCCCATTCTCAGCTGCAAGGTGCCCGATGTGATGATGGTGTCGCCCATCTGCAGGCCTGAGAGCACCTGCACTTCGCCGGCGGTGCGGATGCCCGTGGTGATCTCTACAGGCATGGCCTTGCCGCTTCGGTAGCAGAACACCTTGTCCACGCCCATTTCAGGCACGATGGCCTCTGTGGGAATCACCATGGCGTCGCTGATCTCCTCCTTCTTGAGCAAGATGCTGGCGTATTGGCCAGGCAGCAGGCGATGGCTGGCGTTCTGGTAGAGGCCACGTGCGGTGAACACGTGCTGGTCACGATCCACAGCCGACTCCACCGCATACACCTGGGCATGGAAGGCATCTTGGAAGCCCTCTACGGCGAAGTCCATGTTCACACCCTTCTTGATTTGCGATGCGTAGCGCTCAGGCACCGAGAACTCCACCTTCAGCGGCGAGATCTTGGTCAGCTTGGCCACCACGGTGCTGGGGTTGGCGTAGGCACCCACGCTGACCTGGCGCAGACCGATCACGCCATCGAATGGAGCACGGAGCTCGGTGAGCTCGATGTTCACCTTCACGCCCTCAATCTCGGCTTCGAGCGTAGCCAGCTGCGTCTTGGCCTCCTCGTATGCCTCCTGGCTGGCAGCCTCCTTTTTCAAGAGCTGTTCCTGGCGATACACGCGGTTCCTGGCCAGGTCGAGCTGTGCCATCAGTCGCTTCAGCTGAGCCTGCAGGGTCTTGTCGTTCACCTTGGCAAGGAGCTGGCCCTTATGCACGGTGGTGCCCTCCGTAAACTTGATGTCGATGATTTTGCCCGATGTCTCAAATGAGAGATTCACCTCCTCGTCGGGCAAGATGAGGCCGGTGGTGCGGAACTCGTCGGTCAGCTGCTGCGGACGGATCAGCTTGCCGTTCACGTTCAGCACCTTCATGCTCGGACCGCCCTTGCCGCCTGGCTTGGGTCCGGCTTGTGCAAGTTCTTCATTCACCTTGGGCTGCTGGTACCAGATTCCGCCCGCCACAATAGCTGCTGCGGCAACTCCAATGAGTCCCCACTTTATCGATTTTTTCATAGCTTAATATTACACAAAAAAGTCATTTCAAAAGAGATACTACAAATCAGTGTATGCAAGAGAGACATACAAATTCCTAATATATGACGCGAGTGCGCGCGAAGGTTTAAAGAAAAATCCAAAAAAAAGCAATTTCTTTTGCCTATTCCACAAAAATGTTCTATCTTTGCAGCCGAATGTCATTTGAAATTTGACATTTGTCATCTAAAAAAAACTCATACATGTTACTCGGAATTTCCTCAAGCTTAACCCACACCAGCCCCGAGGACTGGGCAGCCCGTCACAAGGCGCTCGGCCTCAAGTCAGTCAACTTCCCCGTCGATCACCTCTCGGGCGAATCGTGCTACATGGCCTACAAGCAGGCAGCCGATGCCGCAGGCCTCGTCATCGCCGAGGTGGGCGTGTGGCGCAACACCCTGGCCGCCGATCCGCAGGAGCGCGCCCAATGGATTGATTATGCCGTGGGGCAGCTCCGCATGGCCGATCAGATCGGTGCCCGCTGTTGCGTCAACGTGGTCGGCACGCCCTACGGTCCGCGTTGGGACGGTGGCTATCGCCAGAACTTCAGCCCCGAGCTTTGGCAACAGGCAGTCAGCATGATACAGCAGATTATCGACACCGCCCAGCCCCGGCACGCCAAGTTCAGCATCGAGTCCATGCCCTGGATGATTCCCAGCTCGCCCGATGAGTACGTGCGCCTGATTCACGACGTGGATCGTCCGCAGTTTGGCGCCCATCTCGACGTGGTGAACATGATCACCTCGCCCGAGCGTTACTTCTACAACGACCGCTTCCTGCGCGAGTGTTTCGACAAGCTCCACGGCCACATCGTCAGCTGCCACCTCAAGGACGTCCTGCTCAAGCCCGAATACACCTTCCAGCTGCAGGAATGCGCCTGTGGCGAAGGCACGCTCGACATGGAGCTCTATGCCCGTCTGGTCGATGCAGAAAGCCCCGACACTCCCATGATCATCGAGCACCTCGATACCGACGAGCAGTATCGCCAGAGTGTTGCCTACGTCCGGAAGCGTTTGGGGCTTTGAATCCGTGTTCCTTGCATGAATAGCACTACTTCAGCCTCTCTCTCAGCATCAGCTGCATCTTCTTGTCGAAGTTGTAGCGCATCTCGTACGTGTTGTCGATGATCAGCGTGGCTTCGGTCTCGGCCGAATAGGGCTCCCATGCAGGCACGCCCTCGGCCACCGGTTCACCGTTGCGCGCAAAGCTCAGCCACAGGTCGCTCATGCGGTCGGCCACCAGCGCAGCCTTGGGGTCATCGTCGCGCACCTGGTAGCGCTCGTCGTATGGGTTGTTGAAACACAGCGGGATGTCGAGCGAATGGTAGGCACCGCTGCCGCCCTCGTCGAAGTCCGATACCCAGCGGAGCAGGTACACATACACCGGTGCGCCGCCCTCTTCGCTCGCCTTGTCGTCGGCAGTGGCCAGCGTCAGCGTGCGGATGTTGCTGTCGGTGCCCAGCATGTCGGCCAGCGATCCCTCCGGATAGGCCTCGCGGAAGGCTGCCTCAAACTCCGAGGCTTCGGCTCCGTAGCGCACTGCGAGGATGCTGTCGGCCTTGGCGCGATCCAGCGTCTGGTCGGTGTAGAATTTCTGCTCCAACTCGTTGAACGTGGTGCCGATCATGATCGGAACGTCGTGTGCCAGTGCCGAGAAGCCCGGGGTGTAGGGCTGCTGCAACAGCGTCTCGTCATCCGCCGTAGGCACGAAGCCCCACATCTTGATCGAACCCGGCGTGCGAGGGCCCAGAATCTCAGCCTGGCAACGGCGGCTTACAGCCAGCAGCGAGTCGTAAGGTACGTTGTTGATTTCCTCCAGGTTATCGGCTGTCAGGCCCAGGCCCTCCACCACGTTGATGCCCAGCTGACGCGAGATCTCCCGGGTCGTGATGTTGATCTTGGCACCGCTCTGGATGATGGCCTTCTGGAACAGTCCCTGTGCCTCAGGCATGCACATCAGGGTGCCCACTTTGCCGCCGCCGCCCGATTCTCCGAAGATCGTGATGTTGTCCGCATCGCCGCCGAACACCTCGGCATTCTCACGCGTCCAGCGGAGCGCCTCGATGATGTCGCGCATGCCCACGTTGACCGACTCCGTCCACTTGCCGCCGAAGGCCGAGAGGTCCAGGAATCCCATCACGTCCAGGCGGTGATTGATGCTCACCACCACGGCTCCCTTGCGTGCCAGGGCAGCGCCATCGGTGGGGTCAGCATTGGCCGAGCCGAACGAGAAGCCGCCGCCATGAATCCACACCATGATCGGACGCTTGCCGCCATCGCCGAGGCCCGACGTCCACACGTTGGCCAGGAAGTCGCCCTTGCCCTCCTCGCTCTTGCCCTCGTTCTCGGCCTGACGGGCCCAGGGGCCGTATTCCTTGCACTGCATCACTGTGTCCCAGGCCTCCACAGGGTGTGCGGGCTGGAAACGTTCAGCCGTGGCGTAGGGGATGCCCTTGAAGGCGTAGATGCCGCCCTCCTCCAGCGTTCCTTCGATGCGTCCGGTGTTGATCTGTGCCAATGGCAGCGGCGCCTCATCCTTGCATCCTGCCAGCGCCACCATGGCCACCACAGCCATCATGGCATGTTTCAAAGTCTTTCTCATCCGGTTTACTATTTGCATGATATTATTTTGCATGTTATTATTTACGCGACAAAGATAAGCATAAACTCCGTCATTTCCAAATAAATCCCCCACTTTTCTTCCATTTGCCTCAGATTCTATGCCATCAGCACTGTTTCTTTTCTCCCAGAATGCCAAAAAAACGTCAGGGGACACATTTTCGTGTTAAATGTTGGGAAACGTTGGCGCGGATTGCGGCGTGGCTTCCTGAGGGTTGGGAAGGGTTGGGCGTGGGTGCGGCGAGGTTTCCTGAGGGTTGGGAAGGGTTGGCGCGTGGATGCGGCGAGTTTTCCAAGGGTTGGGAAGGGTTGGCGCGTGTAGGCGGGAAAGGAGCATAGGGGTGCATAAATGAGGATTTAGGAGTGAGGAATGAGGAGTTAAGGGTTAGGAAAGGGTGGTGCAGAGTGGGGCGAAGGTGGTCGAAGGGTTGGGAGGGGGTTGAGGAGTTTGAGGGGTTT
>JAZQPJ010000093.1:0-18524 GCA_045628525.1 Bacteroidales bacterium | reverse complement strand
CTTGGCATCAAAGAGAGTTCGTCCGCATCGCAACTGCATCATGCTAAAGCCATGCTGGCAGAGAAGATAACCCGATTCAGAAATAGTAAAGACCATCAACGATGAAAAAAGACTGGCTGAAAGACATTCACGACAGAATGGCAGACTTTGAGACCGACGCGCCTCAAGGCCTGTGGGATGATATCTGTGCGGCAGAAGCTACGGCAAAAGAAACGCCTGTAATCGTTCCTCAAAAGAAAGATTACAAAATCTGGATAGGTAGCTCAGCTGCAGTCGCTGCCTGCATGATCCTTCTCTGGTTCATACGACCTGACTTAGAGCAGACAACAGAGATTCCGTCACTTCCTACACAAGAGATAGTTTCGACTGATCATCGTACAACTATTGAGGATAAGGTTCTTCCTAATGATTCGGAACAAGCAGAGCAGCCGTTCATTGCAGCAGCGACTTCAGACAAGAAGAATATCCATAGCTTGCAAACAGCAGCAAATAATTCTGACAGTTTGATGCAATCGGAGGACGAAAAACCATCTGAGAGCAAAATACATTCGGACACCCAAACACATTCGGAACCCAAAAAGCATTCGGAAGCCAAGAAAGAAGAATCTTTGAAACGCTACGAATACTTAGCGCAAACCAGCCACAAGAGGCACTACAACGATCCTCACTTTTCGGTAAGTCTCTCTACCTCTGGAGGCATCGGCTCTGACAATCTCCAACTCTTCCAAGGGGGCTACGCAGCATCAAGTTCTATGCTGAGCGAATCGAATTGGGTGGATAGCCCACTATTGGGCATCATGGCGCTCAACCGAGGAGCAGAGACTGAGAGGAAAGTAACTCACCACGCTCCAATCCGAACAGGACTTTCATTCTCTTATCGCCTCAATGACCGATGGAGCATCGAGAGCGGAATCTCCTACGCCTTCGTTTCTTCTGACTTCCATGAGGGAAGTGTATCAAACTTCATCGAAGAAAAGCAAAGCCTGCACTATGTGGGTATTCCTCTGGGCGCCACCTACCGCCTGCTTTCCTGGAACCGTCTTGACCTTTATTTGTCTTCCAACATATTGGCAGAACATTGTATTTCAGGCCAATCACGCAAGAAGTTCATTATCGGCAACAAAATGCAGGGAGAAGAAGAGGTCTGCACTATCTTTTCGCGACCTATGCAATGGTCCGTCGGAGCCAAGGCTGGTGTACAATACAACCTCAACCCATTGCTTTCCATCTATGCCGAACCCGGATGCAGCTATTATTTCGACGATCATTCATCGCTCGAAACCGTATTCAAAGACAAAGTATTTGACTTCAATCTGAATCTTGGATTGAGGTTCTCTGTCGGAAAATAAATGGGCCTACGCCAAAGGCATTACGTGTCTTCGGGTGACGGGACGTAGCTGCCTTGTGAGCGGTCTTCTATGCCCCAACCATAGAGTGACCCTTTAATGCCATCACGCTGCTTACGTGACAGGTCATCCATAAACGACCTTGTCCTGCCTTTTCGGTCGGTGTAAAGCGACGTAATGTGATCATAGAGTGAATCAATCTGTTGCTGTGTATGCCTTTGCCGTACGAGCGCCTTCTCCTGTGCCTCAAAATCATATTCACATAATAACTGCTCCACACTCTGCATCATTTCCTCAAAATGGGGTAGGGTATGAACGAAGTCGCCCGGTATGGTATGGAAGGTGCCAAGCGCATAGGAAGGAGCCGTCAATCCATTGCCCGATATGCGGAACAGGATACCTTGATAATCGCTCAAACTACTTTCCTTTTCCTCTACGGATCTTTCAGCCGTCCAGCTATAGGAATGCCCACTCGTATGCACAAGCATTACGAGGAGGCATCCTATCACTCGGATGTAGTCAAAGAATACGATTCTCTTATTCATTGAATCTCTGCTTCAAAACTTCCTTCGCCATACTCTTTTGGTTCCTGACCTTCTACAATGAGTGTAGCCGAACAGCCAGCAGGGATGGTGAACTTATAGATGACCTTACCATCCTTTGCTTCCCATCCTGCGCGAATAGTGCCATACTTCGTGTTGTACCAGCCACGGGCGTAGGTCATCTGATGGGTAGGATCAGCAACTGGCCGTAAAGTGAAGTGATGGAAGCCAGCTGCGGCAGGATCTCGGTCAATGCCCAGAATGCGAGTCATCATCCATTGGCCCACAGCACCGAAGCTATAATGGTTGAAGGAGTTCATGGAGTTGTTACCTCCGAAGCCCTCAAAGTCATTGTAGGAATTGAGTCGTTCCCAGATGGTGGTGGCACCCTGTGTCACAGGATAGAGCCATGAAGGGTAGGTGGTGGTCTGTAGCAGACGATAAGCCACATCTGAACGACCATTCTCACTCAATGCCTGACAGATCCATGCTGTCGAAACAAAGCCGGTCATGAGCGAATAAGCAGGGCAGGTGACTCCCTCGTCAGTGGTATTCGTACGCTCGATGGCAGCCACAAGGTTATCGATCATCTTCTGACGCAGTTCCGCATCATCAATCACGCCGAAGGCAAGTGGCAGGACGTACATCGCCTGATAGTCACAGATCTGGCCGTCACGAGCGGTGTCGAAGTTCGAGTATCGGGTCTTGCCTGTCTCAGCATCAACATAATGCTCCACATAGAACGCCTTGCGCTCCTGTGCCAGCTGGCGGTAAAGTGCAGCATCCTCGCCACGACCAAGGGCATCGGCCATCTCTGCCATACTTTGCAGCTCGAAGATATAATAGCACTCATACTGTGCCGAGTTGTCGAGCTTGCCATATTCGAGGTTGAGCCAGTCGCCCAATCCTCCCCAAAGGCGTGACTGGATGAGAAGGCCTGTCGATTCCTCAATGTAATTCTGTGCAACGAACTCCATGTATCGCTTCATGGCCTCGTAGTTCTCCTCAAGGATCTCGGTGCGACCCGACTGACGCCATGCCTCATAAGGAATGGTGATGCCCGAGCTGCCCCAAAGGAAACCGCCAAAGCCGCCATTTACAGGAGCGATGTCCGGGAACATGCCATTGTCGTCCTGACAGTCTCGGATATTGCGCATGTGGCGACGCAGGAAGTCATAGTTGTCAGCCATGAAGGTAGAGGTGCGCGAGAAGACGTTGATGTCGCCACCCCAACCCAGACGCTCGTTTCGCTGCGGACAGTCGGTAGGGATGGAGATAAAGTTGCCCAGCGTTGACCACTGGATGTTCTGCCACAAATGGTTGACGAGCGGATTGCTGCACTCGAAACCACTTGCCAGCTCGATGCTGCTCAGGACGCGACCCTTAACATCGGCAAGAGGCAATGCTTCGTCGATGCCGGATATTTCGACATAACGATAACCGTGGAGTGTGAAGTGTGGGGCGAATGTCTCTGTCTCTTTGCCACCTCCGTAATAGAGATCCTGGGCAAAAGCGGCGCGGATGTTCTCCATCATCACCATGCCTTTGTTCAAAGCATATTCCTTCATATCAGGATACTTGACCTCTGCATAGCGCATACGCACCTTTTGCCCTGCCTTCAACCCGTGGAAGGTGATTTGTGGCAAACCTGCCATATTCTGTCCCATGTCATAGACAAAGACACCAGGACGAACTTCCTCCACGTTTTGTGCTGTGAGCAAAAGAAATTGCTTCACGCTCTCATCAGGTTGTGGAAGCAACTGGAACTGCGAATAGTCATCAACGGCAGGCATGTTGGCAGCCGACTCGGAAGGGAGGTGTCCTTCGAGTGTCATGACCTGTGCAGGCTTCCAATTCTCAGCTTTGTTTCTGCCATCTATTATTTCGCCATTGAAGCGCGAAGCATATCGGATTTCGCCATCGGTGGCTACCATCCAGTCCTTGTCGTTGGTCACCAGTACCTGTTCCTCACCATCGGCATATTTTATTACCATTCGCGCCAGGAACGAGAGCTGATCACCGAAGTGATTGATGCCACGGCTCCAGAATCCGATTGATCCCATCCACCAGCCTTCGCCAAGCAAGGCGGTCACACGGTTCTCTCCGGCCGAGAGCATGCTGGTAATATCGTAGGTCTGATAGTAATGAGTCTTGTTATACTGCGAGATGCCAGGCGCGAAATAATCATTTCCGACCTTCCGATCATTGAGATACACCTCATAGATACCACGGGCAGTAGCATAGAGTGTAGCGCTTTCGATAGGCTTGTCCTTCAGGGTCAGAATGCTTTGGAGAACAGGCATTCCTAAGTTCGAAGGATCGAACAGCTCCTGATCTTTCCATGCCTCGGCACTATAATATAATGTATAGGGCGAACGGAGGTTACGCACTTCAATATTCTGTATTTCTCCGTTACAACCGATTTCACCCAAAACAGGGTAGGCAATATAGTCGCCACCCGTCTGTTCATTAGGCGTGATCTTGATGTCGCCCAGCAACGAGTCATTGACGGCCAGATGCATCACACCCAGTTCGATCTCGGCCTTGACGTGAAGGGGAGATCCTTTCCATTCTGCTGGCAGAGGAAGGGTTTGCAACTCACGCTCCTTGCCATCAGTCTCATAGCCACGACGCGATACAGAGACCTGATCCTGACTGAATGCGAGAGCGAGGTAAATCTCCCCGGCTCGGTTTTCCACACCCATGTGATTCAGGTTGCGGCTCATCAGTCGTTCATCATTACCACCGAAATAGAATACCGACTGCTCCGCATCGTTGGGTGTGACATCGTACGAAACAGAGAACTCTGCGAGGTACTGCGCATTGAGCACTACCTCGTCTGTACCAATCCATTCAGCTCCTTCAAAGGTTGACTGAGCTGTAGGAGTGCAGGATAACAAAAGACCTGCAAAAGTAAGATTAATAAATGTTTTCATATACTATGATTAAAAGAATTATCGACTGCAATGGAATCAATGCGCACAGACTTCATGATGAAAACCTGTGTTACAGGAATCTTCACTTTCAAATCCGTTGTCCCTGAGCCGTGCGAAGGGTCTTGCAGAATCGGTTGCCAGCATCAACGGCAAAGAGTTTATTTGTGAAGTTTTTCATATTCGACACCTGCTTTATGGTGTATTTAATTATTTATTTATTCGTCAAAGATCTCGCTGTCCAGGTCGGCGATGTGTTCGAAGGGAATCCTGCTGCCATCTGCCATGATCAGACTCCTTTCAGAATGATCGACTTTCCTTATCAAGCCTGTCACCGAAGCGTATGCTCCTCCCTGCTTTCTCTCATCAGGGACGAAATAGGTTATCGTCACCGTTGGTGTTCCAGCGTATGACAGCAGATAAGTGAGCTTTCTGTCCAACAGTTCCCTGCCATTCTCCGACAGGTCGAGCTCATCGTCGGTAAGCCTTGCCGTCTCTTGGATGGCTGCATCATGACCTGTGAGCGCAGCAAACGGAGCGAACTGCGCAGCTCGCTTTAGCATCGTCATCTGAGGATGGTTCCTCGACACATGATGCGGTAGGTTGATGATGTCGTCGTATGTACTATTTACCATTTACAATTGTAATTCGTAATTTGTCATTTGTAATTTGTCATTAGTACTAAGCCTTATGTCCTCCAATCTGTTGGTTCCTGTCCTTGGCCGTAGCACCCTCCTCAAAGTTGAGTCCTTTGAGGATAGCGTTCTTGCCGAACCTCTTCTTGATGGTCAGCAGCGCCTCCTGCATCTTGCGTTCCTTGGCCAATGCCGCCTTCTCTTCCTCGCGCCGTCTTTCCAGCTCCTCATAGTCTGTAAAGAGGTCGAGCTGTATGGGCTGTACATGCTTTCTTGCATCTTCCTCGCGAATGACGTGATTCGTGGTGACATTAAGCCTACGTACCAGCAGTTCTGGGTTGACGATCCTGTCATACACGCTCAGCACCGCCTCGGTGATTGCTTTCGATGACGAGGTATAATGCTCCAGGTTGCCCGTGCCATGCGCATATTTCGGCACCTTCCGACCATAGTGGTCAATGACTATCTCCCCTTGGTACTGACCACCTTTCAGGCTCTCCACGTCATAGCCTACAGCAACGACCAGCTGATCCGTGACCAGATGCTTATCGACCAGATCAAGCGCAATGGCATCGGCCATCTCTTGAATGACCACTCTCGCTTTCTTCACGTCGTAAGCGCTGGTCAATACTTGTCCGCTGCTGAGGGAGTTGCTTTCTGGCTTGTATGCCTTGATCTTGTCAATCGTGCAAGGCTCCCAGCCCCAGGCATGGTCAATGATCAGTTCAGCATTGACACCGAAGAGCTTATACAGCACCTCTTCGTTCTTGACCGACTGCCTCGCCACCTTGCCCATCGTGTCCATGCCATACTGCTCCAGCTTATGAGCAATGCCCCTGCCGATACGCCAGAAACTGGTCAACGGCCTGTGATCCCAAAGCTGACGGCGGTATGACATCTCATCCAGCTCTGCTATTCGCACGCCATCCTTATCGGCAGGTATGTGCTTGGCTACGATATCCATAGCGATCTTGGCCAGATACATATTCGTACCGATGCCAGCCGTTGCCGTGATGCCAGTATGCTGAAGGACATCCCTTATGATGGTCATGGCCAACTCATGGGCGGTCATCTTGTAGCACGAATCCAGATAATTGGTCACGTCCATGAAGACCTCGTCGATCGAATAGACATGAATATCCTCGGTTGCCACATACTTCAGATAGATCTGGTAGATCCTCGTGCTGTACTCGATGTAGTATGCCATCCTCGGAACCGCAGCGATATAATCTACAGCCAGTTCAGGATGCGTCTTCAGCTCCTTGTCATGTATGGACTTACCCGTCAGTCGATAGCCAGGAGCAAGTCTCTGCCTCTGGAAGTTGACCTCCCTGACCCTCTGTACCACCTCGAACAGACGCGCCCTGCCACCTATGCCATACGCCTTCAGCGAGGGTGACACAGCCAGACAGATCGTCTTGTCCGTCCTGCTCGTATCAGCCACGACAAGGTTGGTGGTGAGCGGATCGAGTCCTCTCTCCACACATTCCACCGAAGCATAGAATGACTTCAGGTCGATGGCTATGTAGGTGCGCTGCCTTTGCATAATTACGAATTATCTCGATATTTCGTTACTGAATGCCGTGAAGCGTTCTACAATCTCATCCCTGACCCTGCGGAACTCTGGCAGAATCTCCTCCTCAGTTCCCATGAAGGCATCAGGATCGTCAAAGCCGATATGCAGCCTGTGAGCCACCTTGCCTGAGAATATCGGGCAAGACTCCCTGGCACCACCGCATACGGTAATGTGCCATCTGCGAACGACAGCGGTTGCCTGTGCAGAGAATCAGTATTCGCATAGTTTGCTATTCTTCGATTTCACATCAGTATTTGTTGGCGCAAATATATTAGTTTATATCCAAATATGCAAGTTTTCCAACTCCTTTTTTCGAGATTTTGACCTATATTCAACTTCATTGAATGTCTTTTGTATTACGTAAGTGCTAATGCATCTCTGCCAGTTCTTTGGCAAAGCCCGCATCGTGAGGAACAACGAAGCATGACAAACCAATACACCCCAATCAGCCCCATTCCCCTCCGAATCCGGCCGATTGATTGTGCTTAATGCAAAAAGTGAAGGGAAAATTTGGAAGAGTGGGAAAAAGTTCGTACATTTGTGCAGTCAAAACAGTATTATTCCATGTGTTCCACATCCTCGTCCTCCTATCGTCCCCACGATCCCGGTCATGACTACTACGATCCCGGCATCTACCTCATCACCCTCGTAGTGACGGGACGCCAACCCCGCCTGTCCCAGCTCGGCAACAGCGCCACCAGCCCCTCCGTGCAACCCACCCCCACAGGCGCCATCGTACACGAAGAGTGGGACAAGACCGCCACCATCCAAGCCTCCAAGGGCCGCCATATCGAAACCCACGCCCAGGTCTGCATGCCCGACCATTGGCACGGTGTCATACAGGTGCACACCCGCATGGACCGCAGCCTCGGCTACATCATCCAATGCTTCAAGTCAGCCTGCACCGCCCGCTGGCGCCGCGAAGTCACGGGGTATGCAGAGCCGGCGACCTCGTCGGCTCTAATCCGCAGCAGCAGCGTAAAAAACCGCCGCGCCTACTACGCCACCCGTCCCCTCATTGAGCGCCCCCTCTTCGACGACGACTACGACGACACCATCTGCCTGAGCGATGCCCATCGCAAGCGCATGCTCGCATACGTGGCCGACAACCCGCGCCGCGCCATCTTCCGCCGCCTCTTCCCCCAGTTCATGCAAAGACAGCTGCACATCGTCATCGACGGCGTGGAATATGCCGCCTTCGGCAACCTCTTCCTGCTGCGATGGCCGCGCAAGCTGCAGGTCTTCTGCCACCGCAAGACACCCCTCGGCATCCCCTACGAATCCACCACTGCCTATCGCGTGCAGCACGACCAGCTCATCCAGCAGGTCATGCAGGGCGCCACCGTGGTCGTCACCCCAGGCATCTCGCCCGGCGAGCAGCTCATCAAGAACGAGTGCCTCCTTCGCCACTTTCCCCTCATACACCTGCAGAAAGAGCCCATCAGCCCATACTGGAAGCCCGAGAAGTCGCGCTTCGATGCCTGCGTAGACGGTTCCCTCCTCATCCTTGCCCCATGGCGCCTCGACACCATGCCCGGCTACGGCACCATCCCCTCCACCACCGACTACTCCCGCTTCCACAACCTCAACACCCTTGCCCAGCATCTCTGCCAGTTCGAAGGCGAAGCCCGCATCGTGAGGAACAACGAAGCATGACAAACCAATACACCCCAATCGGCCCCATTCCCCTCCGAATCCGGCCGATTGTTTGCTTTAAATGCAAAAAAGTGAGGGAAAAATTTGGAAGCTAAAAAAATAATCATTACATTTGCAGCGTCTTATCACTTGCGATAGGACAGAAACACAAAGCATTACATGAAACCCAATACCCCAATCATAGCAATTTGCAAGCAGAGTGGCGCCGCTACCCCCCCCCAATCCTGCAATCTTTCTAACAATTTGCTAATTCACTTCTCCCCACTAATACTTATTGAACAAAGAACTTACACGCTGTCCTGACGAGGGATGGGGTGCGGGTTGTTATGTCGTATATAATAATAGGAACCTATGGCAAATAAAAATTATACTTCTGTATTGAAAATGCACGATGGCACATTGGCCATCTGGATTAGTGTAGAGCTCTCATCAAAACAATAAAAGCGTATCTCTGCACATTAGGGTATGTTATTTTTAGACAATCTAATAAATAGAAATCCAACATGACACTTTATGAGAAACTAGAACTTGTTTCATCTGAGGAAGATGTGAAAGATCTTTACATTGAGGCTCTTGGCTTAACAAGTTATCAGAAGAATCTTATTGATATTCAAACCAAGGAAATATGGTTTGAAGCAAAAGATGGATACAAGCACACAACATATGAGATGTTCACTCAGCTGCTTCACTATGTAAAGCAAGCCACAGTTCAAGGAGAATACGTTGCGCCTTTTCTTTGCGTAATAGATACACGCAAAGCCGCAATTATGCGCACCGATGATGCTATGTTTCTGATAAACCGCAAAGACATCGTATGGGGCAAATCGGCCAGCAACTACTCACAAGAGGCACTTGATGCTGTTTCTCAGTATCTTGGTACCTTCTTTATATCCTTCAACATCCGAACCC
Organism: Bacteroidales bacterium; assembly: GCA_045628525.1. GTDB lineage: Bacteria > Bacteroidota > Bacteroidia > Bacteroidales > UBA3663 > Liminaster. The sequence goes on along the minus strand of JAZQPJ010000093.1, from coordinate 8,927 downwards.
ACGAAGCCGAGTTCGTTCAGATGGTGAAGACGGCAATAAAGGAGGGTAGGCTTGTCCGAACTCAGATTACGCCTAATAACCTTAAGCAGGTCTTCGATAAATGGGTTGAAATGATAGGGCGCGAGATAATGGATGTAACCGAAGATAAGTACGACCAATTATTCTACGCTGATATTATGAGCGATGGTACCCGTAGCACACATGAGAATCTGCCCGCGGAGTTGATATTCAAAGGAGGTAGCCCTGCATTCATGATTAATGGCATATTCTATGAACTTGGCAACAAGGAGGGTTATCGCAACTTCTGGAACATCTACGACCGTCCACCGAAGGAAGAATACCGCAACTACCTGCTTGAGCGCAGAGATAGCCTTATCCCTACTAACGAACGCGCATTCAATGGTGATTTCTATACTCCTCTTGTTGCTGTAGATAAGGCGTATGACTACCTTGAGCAGGCTCTTGGCCCAAACTGGCAGAAGGACTATCTTGTGTGGGACATGTGTTGTGGTGTGGGCAATCTGGAGACCAAACATGCCAACCATCGCAACCTGTTTATGAGCACCCTCAATCAGGTGGATGTGGATGTGATGAAGGCAACTAAAACATGCCGTGTAGCCGAGAGATTCCAGTATGATTATCTGAATGACGACATTGCCGAGGATGGGACAATTGATTATGCAATAACCGGGAAGGTGCCGCAGCAGTTGCGCAAGGCTATTGCCGAGCGTAAGAAGATTTTGGTTCTGATCAATCCTCCTTATGCCGAAGCCATGAACGCCGACAATACAGCAAATGGTGCAAACCTGAGCGATGCGGAGTCGAAGCAAGGCGTGTCGGGAACAGCCATATCACGCCTGATGGAGAATGAAGGGTATGCCTACGCCAAACGAGAGCTTTTTGTGCAGTTCCTCTATCGTATAGCAAGGGAGATTCCCAATGCTGTTATTGCAATGTTCAGCACATTAAAATATATCAATGCCGGTAATTTCAGCACCTTCCGTGACAAATGGCGGGCAGAATACCTGGGTGGCTACATTGTCCATAGCAAGATATTTGATGGTCTGAAGGGTAACTTCCCCATAGGCTTCCTCATCTGGAAAACACATAATCATGAGGAAGGCTCACAGTATAGAATCGGTGAAGTCATGGTCGATATCTTTGATCGAGAGATGAAACCTAAGGGACAAAAGAAGTACTTCCCACTCGCCGAGAATCAATATCTCAACAACTGGATCCTTCGCCCCAAAAGCAAAGGCGGAGTGCCTTCGATTCCGTTGAAGAGTGCCCTCAACCCGACCAACAGCGAGAAGGACGTAAGAGGCATGGTAATGCCAAACTTCGCAATTGCAAGCTTCATGTGTAATGGTAATGACTTTCAACACCAGAAGTACACTTCTCTACTTTCCGCAGGCTATTGCAGCGCAGGCGCGTTATGGGTGACTGCCGAGAATCTATGGCAAGTGGCCATAGTCTTCACAGTACGCCTCATCGAGCCTGCCACTTGGGTTAATGACCGCGACCAGTTCCTGATGCCCACAGGTGAGTTACTGGACGAGTTTAAGAACGACTGTCTCGTGTGGATGTTATTCAACAACAGCAACGGCACAGCCTCGGCTGACAAGCTGATGTGGCGTGGCAAGGAATGGAGCATCGTGAATCACTTCATCCCCTTCACCGAGGAAGAGCTGGATGCCAACTCCCGTTTTGAGTCCACCTTCATGCTGGATTATCTTGCCGATAAGACACTGAGTGAGGAGGCAAAGGCTGTGATGACCGAGGGCCGCAAGCTTTGGCGCCAATACTTCACCTATACAGACGAGCGTAGTGTGCGCGAGCGATTCCGGCTCGGCAGGCAGGATGTAGGGTGGTATCAAGTACGCAATGCCTTGCAGGCTCGTAAGGAATTGGGCCAGCAGAGAGTGGACTTCACCTCATTCAAGGAAGCATATCGCACCCTTACTGACAAACTACGTAAGGATGTTCGTGCTCTGGGATTCATATCATAATTATAAATCAAACTATGTCCTCAAACAAAATCTACCTCAAAATTCCCATCGGAGTAATCTATTATGTTTGCGATCCTCGAACTCCGCGACTCAATCTCTACATCACTCAGCATGCAGAGAATATTTGTGACTGGATATGGAGAAGGCTAATAGAAATGATGCCAGAAATAAAACCTTTGGGTGGTTTGCACCTTTTGTCCTATAATCAATATACATTGCCATTATATTGCCCAAATTATCTGGACTATAAAGTAGTAACTTCTCATGCCTTGCTTTCAGACAGAGACAAACAAAGGTTAAAAATATATATAGGAGATATCCAAGCGAATCAATCATCACCTTATTGTATTGAAGCTTGCCCTATGTTCTTTTTCCGATGTCCACATCCAGCCCAGGCACGATTCGGATTCAATACTAAACGAGCCATGAAAAAAGAATACTTTGGTGAGACTGTATTCATTCAGTATTGGTCTGGAGATTTGCCGGAATCATTCAAGGAATCGTCTGAATTCTATGCCAATGAGATATACGAATTCATGAATGTCATTTTACATGCTCTTTTTAATCATTGGAATCGTCCGGATATTGGCATAACACGGGAAAATGCCCTTAAATATGCTGGAGTAGAAGATCCCCATGAGAGGTTTGAAGAATTCAAAAAAGCGGTATGGAAAGCAGAAGCATTCATTCGAGAAACAAAATATCTTAACTCGGATATTCAGGAATTCGGTTTTTTTGAAGATGAATTTCTGTTTGACAAAATCATCGATCCAGATGGTAATGAACTGAAACTTAGCAAAACAGACAATGGTAGAATAGTCACTTTAGATATTTACACTTCAGATATTGAATGGCCAGAGACGATAGATGGGTTTCCGCTTGAATCAAGGATTTTTTATAGCCAAGAGATAGGGTTTACTAACGCTTTGTTCAGATTGCATAATGATGATATCAACTATGAAAATCCAATTATTGATCTGGATAGAATTCGAGTTCCTCGGTTTAGCCTTTTTTCTTATTTCTTCACCCAAAAGGAAGATCAGAACAATGCTATAGACGATTATTTGAAACTTGCCTCTTTTTACCGGGAGGAGACGAGAAATCAGTTGGACAGATTAGTAGAAAGGATTAAATCATGTGATAATACCCAAAAGACAGAAAAAGAAAATAGTAATAAAGCTAATAAGGCTAATGAGGTGAAAGAAGTCAAACTAAATTTCCAACCACTCCACTTCTTCAACGAAGAGCTCTTCAATACCGATGAACGAAAGCAAGATCTTCGTAATGCTCTTCTTCCTATCATCAAAAAGCAGGAGCTAAAAGAAGCCCTCCCGCCTGACCAGGTAGCAACAAAACAAGACTGGTATGCTGTCTTGCGAGGTGCTCAAAGTGTAGCAGTAAAGAAAGACAAGTTGGGAAAGTGGCACAAGGTATTGTCCGAGAAAAAAACTCCAGACGTGGCCATGTTTGAAGACCTATGTATGCTGATGCCAGAACTGGCGGAAGATGTGAATATTTTTCCAATTAACGATACAAAAGCCGAAGACGGTAAAGAAGCCAAAGCCACATCTTCAGAAAAATACAAGACCCTGCGTAAGGCTTTAAGTGAAGAGCGAAAGCGCTGGACTATAAAGGATAAAGGAGAACTCTTTGTGCAGGATTGGGAAAAGACCGAATACATTCCGTCAACGACTGAATCCATCACAGGCAAGCGTATCAATAACAAAGAGGAGAAATATAGTCGTATGCTCCAGATCGGGATAAAAGTTAAGAAAGCATTAGAGCAACTACGCGACAAATACATTCAAAGCTGACGCATGGCGTCGCTGAAAGGCTTAAGGTCAAAATACATCAGGCGGGTATCGTCTTCGGCATCGGTTTCGGTGAAGAAGGTGAACCCGCATTTTTCGTATAGTCCGATGGCATCACGATGTGCATCGACCGTGAGGAACCGACAACCCGTGAGGTTGTTATTGGTCAGCTTCACCTTAATCAGGTCAATGATTTCGCGAGCGACACCCTGACGTGCATATTCTACTGACGTACCCAGACGGCCAATCTTCACGGCTGGGTAACTCTTCATGCGCTTATGGTTGCTGACCTTGCGGTTCAGTCGGTTCCAGGCCGACTTGTCATCACCTGGCAAGTAGGCCAGCTTATCGTTGAGCAGGCAGAAATAGGCCACCAGGTTATCCGTTTTTGATTCGAGGGCAAGATAGGTCACAGCAAGCAGTCCTTCCTGATAGTCGAGTGAATCGTCTGTCAGGAATTCGTTTATGTCCACATTTCCGCAATCGAAATGTGCTATGTCATGCTGTGGAGTGAGTCGTGTGATCTCGAAATCAACCATAGTGTCAGGCTTCTGGTTAGAATGCGAAACCACTCTTCATGCTAAGGCGCTCATAGACAGCCTTGGCACGAAGCACATCCTCACGGCTCACAGCCTGTGGGTGTTCTACCGCAAAAGCGAAGCGCTCTGCATCGCTACCGGTCAGGATTGGGGTTTCTTTGATTGGTTTTGCCATAATGTCATAATTTGGGTGCAAAGATACAATTTTTACTAATTCCTTGCAAACAATCTTCTCTTTTTTTGCAATTCTTTTGCAATTTTTCATGCCAATCCTCCTCTTTTTGTCATTTTTGAAGACGGACACGCTAGACATGCTTGACACGAAAGTGCTATTTTGCTAGACATGCTAGACATGAAACGAAAAAACTAAGCAAATCTATTAATAATTTCTTGACTTCTCACTATCTTTGCACCACGTTCTTTGACATCCTGCTACAACTCAGCCCTCGGTAAGGGCAGTCCTGCGATGGATTGACGGTTCCCTCCGGTCAATGAGAAGAATTAAAACTTATTATTAATTACAAATAATATATGCCTATGCATAAAAAACATCCACCTCCACTCAGGTCTTTCGCCATTCGATAAGACCAACCCCTAATTTCTGATAATGCAACTCCGTTGCATTATTAACCTAAACATTTTATGTTATGAGCAAGATTTGCAATTATGGGCCGGTACTCATCGGGACTACCGGCCCGAAACACATCAGAGAGATTGTCGCAGAGTACCTTCAGTCAGACTACCCACTGGCAGCGCTGGTCAAGAAGGCAGTGTTCAATGAAAAGCTTTACCATCGCACCCCATGACCACCCGAGAACTTCAGGAGCCACGGATACAATTCTATCCAGCTCCGATCAGGAACACTGCGGTCAAGGCAGAGGTGAGCATAAAGGACGTGTACCTCTATATCACCCATACCTCACTGTGCGACCCGTTGAAAGACCTGATCCTTAAGCACGGGCCTCTTAATGGGGATGCCGGTGGCATTCAGCAGGCTACGCAGACTCTCCGCTCCATCACCAATGAGCAGCAGCACCGCAAGTACAAGGGCGAGCATTTCGCCTTCGCCCTCTTCTCCGGCCTGTTCAATGCTCGCAAGGACAGTGGCTTGATCCAGCACTCTGGTCTGATCTGCATCGACTTCGATCACCTCGGTGACAGAAAGACAGAGGTCAGCCAGATGCTGATCAATGACCCTCATTTCGAGACCGAGCTGCTCTTCACCTCGCCTTCGGGCGACGGGCTCAAATGGGTGGTTGAGATCGATCTTGCCCGATGCGATCACCGCACCTGGTTTGCTGCTATCAGCAGCTATGTGCGTCAGCAGTATCACCTTGAGACCGACCGGAGCGGAGCCAACGAGAGCCGCGCCTGCTTTCTCCCTTACGACCCAAACTGTTATATTAACCCCTTAACTTTTAATTCTTATGGAAGAGATTTATCCAAAAGAAAAACCTAAGAAAACCGATGGTTTCGATGTAGAGGGCTATGCCAACGCCTACAACACCATCGCTGAGAGTGATCCTGCTCCATCTGTGAGCGAGTGTGACGACGATGCCAAGGCCATGGTCGTTGCCCTCCTCAATAAGATAGAGGAGCGTGGCATCGATATCACTGGCAATTATGAGCAGTGGCGCAACATCGGCTTTGGCCTGGTGCAGCTCTTCGGCGAGGAGGGCCGCAAGTACTTCCACCGTATCAGCCGCCTGTCGGCCAAGTATGACCAGCAGTATGCCGACCAGCAGTACACCGCCTACACTCGCTCGTCGAACGGCTCGGTGACCTACAAGTCGATGCTCCTCTATGCCAACCAGGCAGGAATCCCTATTGCTGAGATTGCTCATGAAGTAAAGCATGTGCAGCAGGGTGCTGCCGCCAGTACCGCCAATCCGCCTTTGGCCGTAAATATTGAAAATAGTACAAATAATAATGATTTGACTACTTTTGACTATAATAACGCAAGTGGCGGAAGTGGGGAAGTGGCGGTTACTGCGCTGCTCCCAACCTTTTCTGACAAGCTCCAGTACGACGCTCTGCCACTGATCTTGCAGAAGATCTATGATACGCAGGATACTGCCGCCCACCGTGACAAGATGCTTCTTGGTGCCATCACGCTGTTCTCTGGGTTGATGGGCATGGCAAGCTATTATGGGGATGAACGCAGCGGTATCTATGGCATCTACGATGGCGATATGGTCTTTGCCCCACTCTACACCATGATCTATGGAAGCCCTTCGAGCGGAAAAGGTCCTATCAAATACTGCCGATACCTGGCCAGCGAGATCCGTCAGGAAGTTGTGGGCAAGTATAAGGAAGAAATGGAGCAGTATGAGCAGGAACTCAACGAATGGAAGGCGCAGAATCAGGGCAAGAACCGTTCGGGTACACCAGCACCTAAGGAACCAGAATATCGTGATGTGTTTATCCCTGGTAACTCAAGTGCCTCGTTCTACCAGGTTCAGCTTTGCAACAATGGAGGGTCGGGCATCACACTCGAGACCGAGGGTGAAACGATCTCCTCTATGTTCAAAAGCGAATACGGCGATTACTCTGCACTCTGGTGCAAGAGCTTCCATCATGAGGTTGCCGAACTGGGACGTCGCATGGACAACCTGCGCGTTGAAGCCGAAAAGCCTCGTCTGGCAATCCTTGTCACTCAAACACCTGGTCAGCTGGCCTCAATGTTCGACACCGCATGGGATAGTGGCCTCGGTTCGCGCTTCATCTTCTATTATCTGCCAAGCGAGAAACTCCACTTCCGCAATGTATTTGCCCGCAAGGATCGCTCAATGGAGGATGTTTACAAGGAGATCGGCCGACAGTTCACCCCGCTCTATCATGCCTTGCAGCAGCGTCAGGGCCATCCCATCCATTTCGTCATGAGCCAGCAGCAGGAACAGTACTTCCTCGACTTCTTCTCAGACACCCTTAGCGAACGTTATGCCCTTTTAGGCGAGGGTAGCGAGGCCATGGTTTACCGCTTCGGTCTGATGAATTTCCGCATCGCTATGGTACTCTCGGCTCTGCGTCGCCTTGACCAGGCCAATCCTTTCGAGGAGAAGCCTATCTTCGACGATGACGAGAATGCCATGATCTGCGATGAGCGCGACTTCCAGACGGCTATGACGATGATGGAAGCTATCATCGAACACAACTCGCGTGTGTTCAGTGTGCTCAACAAGGAGCAGGACAATCCCTTCGCCAATAAGGGCATCAAGCTTTCACCTGTTGAGATCCGCCTCTACACCGCCTTGCCCGATTCCGAATTCGAGACGAAGGACTTCATTGCCATCGCAAAGCAGCTTTCTGTGCCAGAGCGCACAGCCGAGCGTATGCTGGGCGAGATGTGCTCACGCAAACAGATCATCGTGCGCGTCAGACGAGGTGTTTACGTCAAGGTACAGGCTTCGCAGCAGTAAGCCCCTCCTGATACTCTAATCAATGCAGCAGCCATGCGTTCCCCACGAGGTCGCATGGCTGCTGTTTCATTTCTTTACTCGAAAACATTGAATTTACTCGAAAATGAAAACCACAATCAGATTCATCTCCTTCTCCCCGAAGGACATCCAACCGCTTTTGCGCTCACAAAGAGCATTCTGCGCGCCGAATTCCCTGCCAACCGCATGCGATGAGAAATTCGGCGCGCAGAATCGTCGAAAATCGTGTGTGGCGTGAAATTCGGCGTGCAGAATCCGACGTGAATCGTATGCGACGTGGCATTCTGCACGCCGAATTGGTCACCGACATCTTGTGGCAAGGAATTCTGCACGCCGAATGGGACATCGACAAGTGCTGACAACGAATTCTGCACGCAGAATTGGTCACCGACATCTTGTGGCAACGAATTCTGCACGCAGAACGGGTCTTCCATTATTCGACTGTGGAACTCGCTTATTGGCAATAAAAAAAGTTTCATTTTCATCGAAAAAAGTGGCCGAAAAATTTGGAAATGACAGATTTTTTTCGTAACTTTGCAGCGTGAAAATCAATAAGATAATTTAACCTCAACTATGATTCAAACCAGTATCAACCTCAAGGGCTCTCGGTATGCTGAGAGCGTGGCGACGTCAGAGCGTCCACCACCCATCCTCAACTCATTTTCAACTAACCCTCAACCCAATTCAACTAACCTTCAACTCATTTTCAACTAACCCTCAACCCAACCCCCAACCCAACCCTCAACCCAATTCAACTAACCCTCAACTAACCCTCAACCCAATTCAACTAACCCTCAACCCAATTCAACTCAACCCTCAACTCATTCAACTAAATTCAACTAATTTCAACTCAACTATGGCAAATTATTCATTCCTTATCTTGACTTCTGTCGATATGAAGAAGTTCAAGCACGCCGAGCACGTGGCATTCCACAGCAACGTGCGTGACATCATCAACGCTGCCACCGCCAGCAAGATCGGGCTGGCAACGGGCATCTTCAACCCCTACCTGCAGGCCATCACGCAAGAGCAGGACATCGTGAACAAGGCCGCCGGCTCGTCCATCACCCAGGAGATGGAGAAGGCCGATGCAGAGCGCGACAACGTGTACCGCCGCATCCGTCGCAAGCT
>JAZQPJ010000092.1:0-11123 GCA_045628525.1 Bacteroidales bacterium | reverse complement strand
TTCCCTCATCCCCTAACCCCTCATTCCTAACCCTTATGCTCCTTCCCCGCATCCACGCGCCAACCCTTCCCAACCCTTGGGAAACCTCGCCGCACGTTCGCGCCAACCCTTCCTAACCCTTAACCCCATTTTTCCTATTTTCCTAACTTGCGGCTTATCCGCACAATTCCCTGACTCTCATTTTTTCTCTCTAATCAACTCTCAACTAATCAACTACTCTCAACTAATCAACTACTCTCAACTTTTATGAACAACATCCTTACCCTCATCGCCCGCACCCAGTGCATCGCCCTGCTTGCCTAACCGATTAGCAAGTTATAAAGGCCGAGTGTCATGAGTGTCATGAGTGTCAAGTGTCATGAGTGTCATTAACAAAAATCGCCGCAACCCTCGCAATGAGAGCGCGGCGGTCTTGTCATCGCCAGGCGTCGCCCAAAATCATGCCGCCACCAAAACCCATGGCGATGACCTCGGTAATGCGGGCGAAGGTGACGCCACCGAGGGCGAGGACGCGGTGGTCGATGATGCCTTGTTGTCGGGCAGCAGCCAGGTCTCCGGGGGTGAAAGCCGCGAGATAGCCCTGCTTAGAGATGCTGTCGAAGATGGGGCTGAGGGAGAGGTAATCGAAGGGGCGGGCGGAATCTGCATTGGGCACCACAATGCCCTCCTGTTTGCGTCGTGCCAGCTCCTCGATGCTGTGGCAGCTGGTGGAGATCATGCCTTGCCACGAAGCGGGGGGCACGGGGTGGCGGCTGTTGAGGTGGATGCCACCCAGATGATAGCGTTGGGCCAAGGCGAAATGATCGTGGATGCTGATGCGGGGATAGAGACGCGGGGGAATCTGGCGCAGCAATGCCTCGACCTCCCCTTCCGTCGCTTCGGGCTTGCGCAGATGCAAACGGTCGATGCCACGTTCGTCGAAGAGGCAAACGATGGCATCGGCTTCGTTGGGGATGAAAATTGGTAATGTGATTACAATTTTCATAAATTCAAAATGTGTGTTTTTACATTCTCATTTGTCGCATCGCGTCAAATGATGCATCCCAGTCCTTCCACACCGGTTCGATGCCGCGTTCCTTGAGCGAGCGGACGATCTCATCGACCTTGCGGTCATCGCTCACCGAGAACTGTTCGAGGGCTTCGGGATAGGTGTAGTAACCGCCTGGATTCACACGACTTTCGGCCGACATGGTGGTGACACCAAGGGTACACATGTTGTTGCGGATGAACTCCGGCTCGCGCGTAGAATAAGAGATATCGACGTCGTGGTCGAAGATGCGCATGGCAAAGGTGACCTGTGCCAGTTCGCGGTCGGTGACGAAGCAGTTGGGCTGGAAACCCTCGTTCTGTGCCGGACGCATACGAGGGAAGTTGACCGAGTACTTGGTGCGCCAATAGTGCTTCTGCAGGTAACGCAAGTGGATGGCGAGCATGGTGACATCGGTCTTCCACTCCTTCTCAAGGCCGAGCAGGGCACCCATGCCGATGGAGTGTACGCCAGCCTGCCCCATGCGGTCGAAGCCGTTGACACGCCACTCGAAGTGCGACTTCATGCCGTGCGGATGGTAGAGCTTGTAGTTCTTGCGGTTGTAGGTCTCCTGGAAGCAGATCACGCCGTTCAGGCCGTGGTGGGTCAGCATCTCGTACTCCTCGGCCTTGAGCGGCATCACCTCGATCTTGAGGTTCGAGAAGTAGGGCTTGGCGCGATCCAGGGCCTCGGCCAGATACTTAGGGCCTGCCACGCCGGGGTTCTCGCCCGTCACGATGAGCAGGTTCTCGAAGGGGGCGATACGCTTGATGGCACGGTACTCGTCCTCGCACTGGTCGATGGTGAGGATGGTGCGTGCCATGGGGTTCTCGCGATGGAAGCCGCAATAGACGCACGAATTCGTACAGGAATTGGTGATATAGAGCGGGATGAACATCGACATGGTCTTACCGAATCGCTCCTGCGTGTATTTCTGACTCAAGCGGGCCATCACCTCCAGATAGGGTTCGGCAGCCGGCGAGATGAGGGCCATGAAGTCCTCGATGTCACAACGTGACTTGGCCAGGGCTCGGCGCACATCCATGTCGGTCTTGGCGGCAATGCGTGCGGTGATATCGTCCCAGTCGTATTTCAGTAATTCGTCTGAAAACATTGTTCTATGATTATTGACTTGTCACTTCTTCAGCCTGCAGGGCTGGAAGGAGTATTCGTTCAGTTCGGTTATTGTGGGATGCTCACCACAGAGTGGGCACTCCGGATTAGGATTGAATTGGAGGGTGTGGAACTCCATGGTCAGGGCATCGATGATGAGCAGACGGTCGGTCAGCAGCTGGCCGATGCCGGTGAGGTACTTGATGGCCTCGGTGGCCTGTATCGAACCCATGATGCCCACCACGCTGCCCAGCACGCCAACGGTGGCACACGTCTCGACATCCTTGCGTGCCGGCGGCTCGGGAAAGAGGCAGCGGTAGCAGGCGGTGCCCGGAACGTGCGTCATCACCTGTGCGCCATACTTCACCACGCCACCTGCACAGAAGGGCTTGCCAGCCATCACGCAGGCATCATTGACCAGATACTTCGAGGCATAGCTGTCGGTGCAGTCGATGACGAAGTCGTAGTCGCGGATGATCTCCAAGGCATTGTCCTCGGTGATGAAGCTGTCGCAGGTGATGACCTGGACGTCGGGATTGATCTGGCGCATCTTCTCGGCAGCCGACTCCACTTTCGGACGATGGACATCGGAGGTGAAGTGAATGACCTGACGCTGCAGGTTGCTGATGCTGACCACATCGGCATCGGCAATACCGATGGTGCCGACACCCGCGGCCGCCAGATAGAGGGCATTGGGCGAACCGAGGCCACCCGCCCCTATCAGCAATACGCGGCTGTGGAGCAGCTTCTCCTGCCCTTCCCGGCCGAAGCCTTCGAGCTGGATATGACGGTGATATCGTTGTTTATGTTCTTCTGTCATAGCAATTACTCCCGGGGGGGAGGGTTCTACAGTTTCCTCAAGTCGTGCGTCAGCTTGGCTGCGCAGAAGTTAGGGCCACACATGGTGCAATACTCGCCATCGGTATGACCTGCCTCCTCGAAGTACTGGAGGGCACGCTCAGGATCGAGCGAGAGGTGGAACTGGTCGCGCCAACGGAAGTCGAAGCGAGCCTTCGAGAGGGCATTGTCGCGAATCTCGGCACCGGGATGTCCCTTGGCCAGGTCGGCAGCATGGGCTGCAATCTTGTAGGTGATCACGCCGTTGCGCACATCCTCACGGTTAGGCAGGGCAAGGTGCTCCTTTGGCGTCACGTAGCAAAGCATGGCGGTGCCGAGCCAGGCGATCTGTGCGCCACCGATGGCCGAGGTGATGTGGTCGTAACCCGGTGCGATGTCGGTGACGATTGGGCCGAGGGTGTAGAACGGTGCCTCGTGGCAGTGGTCGAGCTGACGCTCCATGTTCTCGCGGATCTTGTGCATGGGCACATGGCCAGGGCCCTCGATGAAGGCCTGCACGCCCTTCTCCCAGGCACGGGTGACGAGTTCGCCCATGGTGTCGAGCTCTGCGAACTGAGCGGCATCGTTGGCATCGGCCGTACAGCCAGGACGGAGGCCGTCGCCCAAGGAGAGGGCCACGTCGTACTGACGCACGATGTCGCAGATGTCGTCGAAGTGCTCGTAGAGGAACGACTCCTGATCCTTGATCAAGCACCACTTGGACATGATCGAACCACCACGGCTCACGATGCCGCACAGACGGCTGTCGGCCAAGTGCACGTTGTGACGACGGATGCCGGCATGGATGGTGAAGTAGTCCACGCCCTGCTCGCACTGCTCGATGAGGGTGTCCTTATACACCTCCCAGTCGAGGTCCTCCACGCGGCCATTGACCTTCTCCAATGCCTGGTAGATAGGCACGGTGCCAACGGGAACAGGGCAGTTGCGGATGATCCACTCGCGGGTCTCGTGGATGTTCTCGCCGGTCGAGAGATCCATCAAGGTATCGCCACCCCACTTGCAGCTCCACACGGCCTTATCGACCTCCTCTTCAATGCTCGAAGTGGTGGCAGAGTTGCCGATGTTGGTGTTGATCTTGACCAGGAAGTTGCGGCCGATGATCATTGGCTCTGCCTCAGGGTGATTGATGTTGGCAGGAAGGACGGCACGACCACGGGCAATCTCGCTGCGCACGAACTCGGGTGTGATGTGGCTCTTGATGCCCAGCTCCTCGCAGTTCATGTTCTCGCGAATGGCCACGTACTCCATCTCGGGCGTGATGATGCCGGCCTTGGCATAGTCCATCTGGGTGATGTGCTTGCCGGCCTTGGCGCGACGAGGGAGAGCAATGTGTTCGAAACGCAGATGATCCAGGCTCTTGTCGGCCAAGCGCTGCTTGCCGTATTCGCTGGTCACCTCCTGGAGCTGCTCGGTGTCGTCACGATCCAGGATCCACTGCTCACGCATGCGTGGCAGACCCTTCTTCAGATCGACGGTGTAGTCAGGATCGTTATACAATCCGGCGGTATCGTAAATATAAACTGGAGCATTCTCCTCAGTATGAGGCACTCCGTTCTTATCTTTCGTAACGGTAGGTGTCAGGTTGACCTTGGTCATACCTACCTTGACAAAAGGAAAAAGACGCCCCTGCATGTATGCTTTTTCCCTCTGTGCGTATGCTTTGCTATCTTGTGGCATATTCTTAATGAATAATGAAAAATGAATATTTAATAATTGTTACCGTCACCTATGGATAATGGGGTGTCCGAAAATCAGGCAAACGGTTTATTAATTCAGGAATGCAGTCAGCGGGCTTGAAGCCTCAGCCGAATCAGAAATTGCGCCCAAGCCAGCCTCGTAGGCACGACGACCAGCAATGACAGCCTCCTTGAAGGCTACAGCCATCTGAACAGGATCACCGGCTACGGCGATGGCGGTGTTGACAAGGCAGCAGTCGGCGCCCATCTCCATGGCCTCGGCGGCATGGCTTGGCGCACCGATGCCGGCATCGACAACGACTGGCACATTGGCCTGCTCGATGATGATCTGGAGGAAGTCCTTCATGCGAAGTCCCTTGTTGGTGCCGATAGGAGCAGCAAGTGGCATCACGGTGGCGGCACCTGCCTCTTCAAGGTGTTTGCAGAGGGTTGGGTCAGCCTGACAGTAAGGCAGCACGACGAAGCCCAGTTTGACGAGTTCTTCGGTTGCCTTCAGCGTTTCGATGCTATCGGGCAGAAGGTAACGTGGATCGGGATGGATCTCGAGTTTCAGCCAGTTGGTGCCGAAAGCCTCGCGTGCCATCTGGGCAGCGAAGACGGCCTCCTCGGCATTGCGCACGCCCGAGGTATTGGGTAGCAGCTGGATGTTCTTGTTCTGGATGATGTGCTGCAGGAGGTCGTCCTGCTTGTCGCCCAGCTCGATGCGCTTCATGGCCACGGTCACCATTTCGGTCTCCGAAGCCTCGATAGCCTGCGCCATGAGCTGGTTGTTGCTGAACTTGCCTGTTCCCAGGAAGAGGCGCGAGTTGAACTCACGGCCTGCAATAACTAATTTCTTCATTCTTGTTCTTATGTTATTTTGTTGTATTGTTACTTTGTCATCTCCACCAGTCGCCTCATTTCGGCCACAGGATCAGCTGCACGCAACACGGTGCCGCTCAGCGCGATGCCCGTCACGCCCGTCTGCATGATGTCCGGAATGTCTTTGGCCGTGATGCCGCCAATGGCGACAATGGGGAGGTCGATGCCCTCGGCACGCATCTGCGACACGATGCTGCGGTAGCCCTCCAGTCCCAATACGGGCGAGAGTCCCTTCTTGGTCGTGGTGAAACGGAATGGGCCGCAGCCGATGTAGTCGGCACCCGAAGCGTAGTGGCTGCGCACATCGTCGATGGTGTTGGCCGTGCCGCCAATGATGAAGCCGTCGCCCAACAGCTTGCGAGCCTCGGCTATCGGCATGTCGTTCTTACCCAAGTGCACGCCGTCGGCACCTATCTCCTTCACCAACGCCACATGGTCGTCGATGATGAAGGTGGCCCCTGCCTCCTTGCACAAGTGCTGTGCCTCCAGCGCCACGGGACGGATCTCATCCACCGTGGCATCCTTCATGCGCAACTGCACCCAGCGGCATCCTCCAGCCAAGGCCAGACGGATGGAGTCGAGGTACGTGATGGCGTCGGTATAATGTGAAATAAACTGGATCATCTTTCGAGAATTGAAAATCAGCCGCCGTATGCAGCTTTGATCACTACCACGCTGTCATTCTCATTGAGCTGCTTCTCTGCCCACTGCGCGCGTGGCACCATCTTGTTGGCAATGGCCATGGCGACACCCTGCTGGGGCAATGCCAGCTCTTCGGCCAACTGCTGCAGGGTTGTGGCCTGCACTTCGGTCACTTGGTTGTTGATTGTTATCTTCATATAATATAATTAAGCGCCCCCATCGCAGGCCACAGCCTACAATAGGGGCGACGTTATGTCTCAAGAATATCAGCATTTCCTACGGCAGCATTACCTGCATCAGGTCAATGGGTATAATCTCAGCCACGAGCCTTTGCGGGACGTAGCACCCCTTCCGATTTCATATCGTTTTGCGCAGCAAAGATAAATAGCTTTTGCGAGATTTCCAAGAAAAAACGCAGAAAACTCAATCTTCACGACCTTTTTTTCTCATTTTGACAAAAAGTGCGCGCTTATTCTGTCTTTATTTGATCGAGAACTCTCCCTTCAGTTCCATATATACAGTCTCGGCATCTGCAATCTTGCCTATGACACTATATGAATCCGTGCCCTCAATCCGCGCCACACTCACCGTGACGTCAATGAGCGGACATATCTGAGGTGTGGCCACAGCCGTAAGGCGGCATTGCTTTATGGTCTTGATAAAGAGGTCCCGTCCGGTCAGCATCTCGGCACACTCACGGATTGTCTCGATATTACACACTCCTGGGCATACAGGCTTCTGGGGGAAATGACCACGATATACATCGGCCTGAGGAAGAAGCGACAGCAGATAGACACCATTGTTGGCATCCAGTCGGTTCTCCTTCATTATCTTATAATATTTGTCTTTCAGCAGCATCTTTCCATGTATTATTTGATTATTCGGCAAACAGTTTCATCTGTGTATCGGCCACGAGCACATCGCCACAACGTGTTTCTCCGGCCATCAACGTTATGCCATTGATTTCGACGCCCATGGTAATCGTCGTGACGAGCTCATCGCCAATGCCTGGACGCACATAACAATGAAACTTCTTCACCTCACCAATATATCCTATCGGCATCGGCATGCCTGCTATTAACGCCTTGTGCCCCATCATTGCGCTGGCTGATTGGGCAATGTGCTCGATGAGCCCCGGCTCGGCCATCTTGCCGTCCTCTTCGATGAAATAGTTTTCTGCCTTCACGGTCAGGCCAGCATGTGCCACATCGTCTTCGATATCATACAGTTTATCGACCATCACGATTGGATCGCGCTGGGGCATCAATTTGAATAGTTCTTCGTTTTGGTATTGCATCGGTCTTCTATTTTGTATTATAACAATTAACGCACCAGATCACCCAAGAAGTGATTGGTGCGTCGTTTCCTGGATAATCAAGAATCAAAGATGGGCCTCTATATAGTCGTACAGCTGGGCGAACGTCTTGACCTTTGGCAGATCTGCCACAGGAATCTTTACCTTGAATGTATGTTCGATCACAGCTATCAGATCGACAAGTGAGAGGCTATCGAGTTCAAGCGTGTCATAGACGACGGCATCATCCACCATCAACTTCTGATCCACCTCAAACTCCTCTTCAAGAATCGGCTTTATCTGATCAATGATTTCTTCTCTTGTCATGTTAGTATCTTTTGGGTTACTAGGGTCAAAAATGTTATTTAGCCCTTATAATCTTTAATTATAATCGTCGAATTGGTTCCTCCGAATCCGAACGAATTGGACAGGAACATATCGAAATGAGCCTCCTGCGTCTTGGCAATCACATTGATGCATGCAGTCTCTTCATCAGGATTCTCAAAGTTGAGAGAGCCGGCAATGAAGTTATTCTTCATCATGAGGATCGAATAGATTGCCTCCGAGGCTCCAGCCATCCACATCTCATGGCCCGTCTGTCCCTTGGTGGAGGTTACCGGCACCTTGTAATCGCCAAACACATTGGCAATGGCCTGTGCCTCCCTGCCGTCTCCTGCTCGGGTGGATGTTGCATGGGCATTGACATAACCTATCTCATGCACATCGACTCCCGCATTCCTGATGGCCAGTTCCAATGAACGTTGTGGACCTGCGACATTTGGCGTAGAGATGTGTTCACCGTTGCCGCTGAATCCCCAGCCGATGATCTCTGCAATTGGCTTTGCGCCACGGGCCAAGGCATGGTCAAGGCTCTCTACAATCAAGGTTGCCGCACCACCACCTGGAACCAAGCCGTTTCGGTCTCTGTCAAACGGACGACTGGCCTTTTCCGGCTCATCCTCACGAATGGAGAAAGCCTGAATACCATCGAACGAACCAACGCTCTCGGGGTTTGCCTCCTGTGCACCACCGGCAATGATGCAGTCCTGCAGGCCATCCTTAATGAGCAGATATGCCAGACCCAGGGCATGGCTTCCCGAAGCACACGCTCCCGATGTCGTCAGGTTGATGCCTCGCAGATGAAAGAGACATGCAAGATTCATCGTAACCGTAGAATTCATCGACTGGAAGATGGACCCGGAACCACAAGATGCAGTATCCTTGTATTCATAGAGCTTGCTTACAGCCTTGTACGTGGCCTGAACAACCGAATCGTTGCCGAACAGGATGCCCACTTCATGCTGATCGATATAATCCTGCGTCAAACCCGCATTTTGCAAAGCCTGAACCGTGGACATATAGGCATACTGAGCCTCCTCGGGCATGAACTGACGCTGATTGCGGGGAAGGACCTTCTTCAGCTCGGGCATAGGCACCTTGGCAGCGAGGGCCGAGCGGAAACCCATCTCCTTGCGGATCGGATCATACACGATGCCGGACTTGCCATCATACAGTGCATCGCGCACCGTATCAAGGTCCGTACCAAGGCATGACCAAATGCCCATACCTGTAATAACGACTCTGTTACAATTGCACATATATGGCGGTGAAACTATGTTCCTGTTTTTAATGATTCTACGACATAAACCGCGCAAAGATAATGATTATTTGCGAAAAAACCTAAAAAACAGCTCCCATTTCGACCACTTTTTGTCAAAAGTACACCAAAAATATGCCATTTTTCTACAAAAGTTAATCTATAATTTGCATTTTCCGGA
The DNA here is from genome assembly GCA_045628525.1 of Bacteroidales bacterium. GTDB lineage: Bacteria > Bacteroidota > Bacteroidia > Bacteroidales > UBA3663 > Liminaster. The sequence goes on along the minus strand of JAZQPJ010000092.1, from coordinate 1,853 downwards.
AAAACTACTTACCTTTGCACCTCGAAACACAATGGGGATGACTGGCTTTGACAGCGAGATGAGCCTTTGTGTAAGCATGCAGTGAGACGTCACCTATCACTATAATCCACGATGGCGAAATATAATTGGCGAGAATAACTACGCTCTTGCTGCCTAATCGAAGTACAGTAGATTACTGGCTTAATCGGCTGCCTAGGCGCGGCTGACAAGACATCACCCCAAGGTCGTTGTTCCGAGACTAAGGAATCGGTGGTGCAGGTAAATCGGGACTAATCAGTGTTGGCCGTGCGGCACTGGTGAAACTTTAGCGGATACGGAGTCACTTGGTGGTCTGGGTCTTGGTGCCTCCCGACAATTTAGGCCAGAATAAGCATGTAGAAAGCGCAGATGTTCCTTGTTTGGACGAGGGTTCGAACCCCTCCATCTCCACGAATCGGATTTATAAATGCCTTTTTTAAGCATTTTATAAATCCGATTTTTCTTTTACTAACCCCGATGTCTATACCTAAGATTTAACTAAGCTTAACTATGTATGCTTCGTGGGGGAAATAAATGGAAAATTACTTATTGATCGTTTTTCCTAACTCATAGGCTTCCTGCATATATTGCGTACCAATCACAGCGGACTTTCTACCCATTGCAATAGCGCGAACATAACCTCGTTCCACACTACCGTCGAGACACCAGGTTAAACCTCGGAATCCTTGGAATGCACATTCTGCTGTCTTATCATCGTTCTGAGCACAAGCTGTCAGATAATAGTATTCCTTGTTCTCCATTCGCTTGTCACCCCATGCTAGAAATGTTGCATCAATAAAGGTCTTCATTCGGTCATTTACATTCATATAGTAAACAGGAGCCGCCAAAGCAACGACATCGGCAGCAAGAAACTTTTCAACCAGTCTCCAGGCATCCGAAGTATGTGGATCATCTTTAGGGCTTGAAGCCCCCTCTTCCGAAAGGAAAGGGAGGTCATAATCACATAAGAACACCTTTTCTACGATACCACCTGCTTCGACAGCGCCACGAACAAACTCATCGGCAAGAAGATCTGTATTTCCACCACGTCGTGGTGAACTGCTGACAACCAGTACATTCTTCCCTTCTTTCGAATTAGTTGTCGTTGCACTATAAGGCACGACCAACGGATTAGCCTTATTCCACAAAAGGGTTGCTTCTGAATCGACATCTGTTGTCGATTCCATTCTACAACTGCATAACATAGAAATGCCTGCAATCAACATTAGCCAAAACTTCTTCATAATAATCTTACAAATAAAAAAATCCGAATCTGTCAAGTAAAAAAGAGACCCGAACTATAGCTGTTCGAGTCTCCTGTGTAAGGTGGCGGCTTTCTACTCTCCCGCTTTCGCAGTACCATCGACGTTACAAGGTTTAACTTCTCTGTTCGGAATGGTGAGAGGTGGAGCCCTTGTGCTATAACCGCCTTGTGTTTCTTAAGAGGAAAGTGTATTGTGTAAAGTGTAATGTCGGCACTTCGCTGCTCTTTCGCCCTTAATATAGGTTTTGACACTATTGAAAAGTTTTGTTCACAAAGTAGATGATCTATTTGTCTAGAAACCCTAGTTTGTCTAGAAGCTCTAGTTTGTCTTGATTAAAAGAAGTGTTCGGGTGATTAGTACTGCTCGGCTGAACGGATCACTCCGCGTACACCTGCAGCCTATCAATGTTGTCGTCTGCAACTACCCTCGTGGAATTCTTATCTTGTGGCCAGCTTCGCACTTAGATGCTTTCAGCGCTTATCTGTTCCCGACTTGGTTACCCGGCGGTGCTCCTGGCGGAACAGCCGGCACGCCAGCGGTCAGTCCAACACGGTCCTCTCGTACTAGTGT
>JAZQPJ010000091.1:0-4166 GCA_045628525.1 Bacteroidales bacterium | reverse complement strand
CACCTGGTCGGCTGCCATGGCACGGGCAGGAGCGTTGGCAGGACCTGCTGCTGGCGTCTTCATGATGTAGGCACGCAGAGGGTCGATGCTGGCACCAGCGCCCACCTTCACGAACTTACCCTCAGGGGTGGTCTCGTTGCCAGCTGCGAAGCCGTAGTAAACCTCACCGTTGGCGAAGTCATCGTCCGTCCATACCTTAGCCTCGTTGGTAGCTACGAAGGTCCAGTCTTCCTGTACCGTGTTGTTGAGTGTGGCAGGGGTAGCAGGGAATGTCACCTCTGTGCTGCCAAAGTCGATGGCAGTGCCCTCGGTAAGCACTATCATGTATGGAGTATATGCCTCGACAGTACCGGTCACGCGGTCCATGTTTGCCTCCCACTTGCCTGTCTGGGCATTCTGTGTCAGCGAGGTGAAGGCATAGAACTTGGTGCCTGTAACGCCATCAGCAGTCTCGGTAGCGAGCTTGTTGGCCTCGATGCTGAATGGCAGCATGATGGTGGCTGGCACTACTGCATCGCCTACGCTCTGGGTGAAGGTGCGTGCCATTGTGACGTTGCTGGTAGTGAACTCTACAGGAGTAGAGAATGCCTTGCCATCCTCGATGGTGACGTCAGTTGCTGTGTAGGTAGTGGTCTCGCCGTCGGTGGTAGCGGTCAGCTCGATGGTGGTTGCGCCCTCGCCGTCACCTGCCTTCACAACATTGTAATCGCCATGCTCTCCGCATTCCTCACGGTCGCAGACGTATGCATAGAGGCCATGATCGTCAGGCTCTGCGGTCAGCGTCTTGTTGGTGAAGCTGTGGCCACCATGCACGTCGCTGCAATAGTCGCTCAGCGACTTGTAGGTCACCTCGCATTCGGCCATGGCACCGAGCTTGTCGGTGGTGTCCCATTGGCTCAAATCCTTCACGTAGAGGGTGATAGGGGCGGTGCGGTTGCGCAAGAAACCGTGCGTGTGCAACGTTGGCTTATTGCCCTTGAACACCATGTATCCGAGGTTGTTGCATCCAGAGAATGCATCCAAGTCGATGGATGTCAGCGAGGCGGGGAGGACGATGAAGGTAAGGGCGGTGTTACGGAAAGCATTAGTGCCTAATGCATGGACGCCTTCGCTGAGGGTCACGGTAGCGAGATTGGAACATCCAAAAAATGCCCAATTTCCTATAGTTTGTACCGTGCTGGGGATGGTGACGGAGGTGAGGTCCTCGTTAGTTTCAAAAGCACTTCCGGCTACCTCTGTGACCGTGTATTCCACACCCTTATCATCGGGTATCGTAGCAGGGATGGTGATATCGCCCGAGGCTGCGCTACCTTTGAACAAGCTCACATACTTGCTGTCTGCATCAGTAATTCTGTACTCAATGTCATCTTTAATTATTGGCAAATCTGGCATTTTAGTTACGAACTTTTCAGGAGCGAACCATTTTTCTAATGCTTCCTGATAAGCCTCCACACGGCCTTCTGGCACCACAATAGACAGGTTCGATTTATCAAATTCCTCGAAAGCATTTTCATCAATATCAGCAGGAGGGTTCTCTCCCTTGAATTCTATAGCCACCAGATTATTAGTACCTTCAAAGATATATCCACCCAAAGTTGTGATAGAAGCGGGCAGTACGACAACTGATAAGTTCCTTTGGCCCGCAAAAGCAAACGCATCAATCTTCGTGACAGGCGTTCCATTGATCTCTTCAGGCACCTCTACATAAGTGGCATCACCATTATCGTAGTCATAGATGGTGATCCCATCGCCTTCTACGTCATATGAAAAGGTAATTCCATCTATTGTTACAACTTCAGCTGCCCACGCCCCCTGCGGCACGAGCATCCCCACCAGCATGACTATCGCCATGAGCAGCGGGCGTAAGAATTGTTTTGTTTGTTTCATTTTTTTACTTTATTTGTTATTATTGATTATCATGTTTACCTGTTGCTTGATTCATTGATTGATGATGAGTGATGGATGATTAAAATGCTCCATTATGGTAAGCTCGTGTCTGCACGTAACTTGGTTCGTAGTAAGCGCTGGAGTTGTAGTTGTCAATCGTGTCACAGATGGGTGAGGCATAGACGTTTTGTATTGTGCGAACGAGGTCCTCGCCTTGCTTTGACACAGAGTCTATCAGTCGTGCATACACTTTACCCATCTGCAGATCTGTAGGAACTTTGTCGGTGAATTCCGCATCAATGGCTGTTACATCTGTATTACCTTCGGTGAGGTGGTATTCCTCCTTCCAGTCAGCCACCACCTGCTCGGGGTTGAGGCAATGGCTCGTCTCTGCGATAGAAAGCTGGCGGGCAAGTCCATCGCTGCCTATCTGCTCCACCACATAGCGGTTGCGCTGCTTGATGCTGCGTGCCACACGCTCTATCATGTAGCAAACGAAGTAGAGGTCGTTGAAGGTTATCTCTTCGTCTGGAAAATATATGTTGCTCATTGCTTGTTTTTTATTTCGTAGTGTTCAACGTACTTCAATGTTGCTAACGCCTTGTCATTGCAGAAGATAATCTGGTGAGTGGGATGCTTGAATTTGGCGAGTGCCCAGAACACTTCCCTGGTGATGCGCCCAGCCAGGAAGTCTTCTACATAGTCCCAGATCTCATCGTCTGCCATCGGTCCTTCCACGATGTCATACGGATGCGACTCACCATGACGGCATGCTGCCACGAAGTCGAGCCACTCGTCCGTCATCTCAGGAAATCGCTTGATGTTGAGCGAATCGTCTGGCTCATACTCATAAACGCAGACAATGTGAGGGTTGCGCTTTGTAACAGCCCATCGCTTTGCCTGACGCTCCAGATGAGTACAATAGAATCCGTATCCGAAATCCTTGGTATAACCTACGATTCGAATCTCTGGTTTTGTTACTACAGTATCAGTTCCGTGGTATAATTTCATAGGCGTTGAAGTTTTTTCTTTCACTAATATTATAGTGCGCAATCTCTCATCCTAAAAAGGCGCTGCACAGCAAGTTAGCACTATTGCTGGTGCTAAGAGAAGTGCGGTATGGAGGGAAGAGTGCGGACATTTGGGATTGATGATTAGTGATCGATGATGAGGGGATGAGGGTGATTATGCAGCTGGTTTTGTCACGTTCATGATGTCGAATATGGAATAAATCCTTGTCATGTGCTCGAAAGTGAAATACTGATGATCGAGAATCATCCATTCATTACGATGCTTCAGCGACATTTCCTTGATGTCGGGAAACATGCTGACAGGCACGATAATCTGACGGCCATCGGTAAGCAGCACGCTGAACTTGCCACGCATATTGAAGTCGAGGCTCTTGATTCCTACTGTCAAATTTGGTATCTTGCACATAATAACTTCGTCGTTTAATCCAGGCAATTTGTCCCATAGAAGAATTTAATTATATCACTATTTTGGCAGCTTAGCTAACATTGACTTAAACTTGCTTACACTTGCCTCTAAGCGTGTACGCTCAGAAATGCGGGCAGATTCCGAGGGGAAGCTGTCTGCGGTACGGATGAACAGGGTAGCATCGCTACCTGTCAAAATAGGTGTATTTCGTATTGGTCTTGCCATAGTGATATATTTTTCGTTTTAGTTATGCATATTTCAGTTGGCTAATTTAGCCGACTTTGTCGGCCAAAAATACGAATAATTCTCAAATTCGCCACATTTTTATGTCAAAAAATATCATTTGACGAGAAAATAATGTTGTTTAACTTTGTTTTGAGACCTTCGATAATCAAAATAAGTGCTTGAAAATGCATAATATAAGAAGTCCCAATCAAAGACCGGGACTTCGGTGATTTGCGTTGCTATCAGTCATTCAGTTTTGGATAAATCTCATCAGGATCACCACTGGTGGCAATGATGTCTGTTGCTTCGATCATGATGACCTTCATCACAGGCTCCATGTAGAGCTTCTTTTCGTTCAGTTCCATTTTCATTTTACCATTATCTTTTTATTGTTATTGATTGAAATTCCGCCCTTGACAGGCTCGCTGATGCGGCGGCCCTGGAGGTCGTACCAGCCATCGAAGGTGAACTGGCCAGTCTCGGTGTTGAGGGTGCCGATGCCGGTTGAAGACTCCTCATTGAGGCGCACGGTGATGGTGCTTGGCACCTGGTCGGCTGCCATGGCACGGGCAGGAGCGTTGGCAGGACCTGCTGCTGGCGTCTTCATGATGTAGGCA
>JAZQPJ010000090.1:0-38029 GCA_045628525.1 Bacteroidales bacterium | reverse complement strand
ATATAGAAGGAAACAAACAAAAAACAATTATGATAGATAAACTCAAACGAATACTAAAACTCACTGCATGGTTCACGCTGTGCAGTGTATTCGTGCTGGTGATACTGAAACCATTCGGTGTGCAGATTGTCTCCCATAATGGCATGTTTGCATTGTTTCTTGACTTTGCAGATATGGCTGGCATAGCTTTGGTTTCATCTGCTATCTGTGTCTTCTTCAACCTGTTCAAGAACAATGGCACCATAAGCGGCTACATAAGGGATATGGCTATTGTGTGGATATTCAGCATCGTTATCTTTACATTGATACAATGGCTGGTGTACGATAGGGAATATTATCTGATAGTCCTGCCCACTATCATCTATATCTGTATAGTCATTCTTGGCTTTCAGACGCTTTGCTATTGGATCAGAAACCTGTATCGCGAACGGAATGAACTTCAGGCAATCAACGAGATGCTGAAACAGCAGCAGGAACTTCACGCAATGCAGATCGATGAAGACTCAACAACAGAAGAAGAGAAGCAATGCATCCTTCATTCCGATTATAACGATCAGAATATTATTATCCATCCCCACAGCTTTATTTATGTGGAGTCAGTAGGCAACTATGCAGACGTTTGTTATATTGACAATGAACAGCTAACAAATACAACAATTCGCACTACTATCAAGCAGCTCAAAGACGACCTCTCAGACCAAGACTTCATAGTGCAATGCCACCGTGGTTTCCTCGTAAACCTTGAATATGTAGAATCTATGGAAGGCTCAAATGGACGATTATTTCTCAATATGTTCTATTCTGCCAAAAAGATTCCTGTGTCAAGAGCAAACAAAACTGCGATAAAGGAAGCTTTATCAACTTTACAGTGATATTTCTCGATAATTTGTTTTATTTGCACTTAGATTGCAATATACACATTGCAATATCCGTACCGAACAAGTTAAATCCGTTAAATCATCGCTTCTCAAACACTTCAACCCACATGCCTCGCCACTTTTCTACCTTTTAATATTCATTTGCTTAACTATCGACACTTTATAAATACGGTGAATGTACAAATTTGAAGTCAGTGGTCATAGGAAAAGGTGTTGAGTCCATCCACTTCCAAGCATTCGCTGGATGTGAAAAACTTGAAAATGTTTATTGTTTTGCAGAAACCATCCCAAATTGCAATGTCATTCAGGGCAGACCCAGTCCATTTATAGGTTCAAACATAAGTAATGCTACACTTGTTGTTCCTGCTTCACTTCTTAGCCAATATAAGACTGCTGATGAATGGAAGAATTTCGGAACTATTAAAGCCTGGGAAGAAAATCTAATTCTCTCTGATGGAACGACCACAGAGTTTGAAAATTTAGTCACTCTTACTTATGACAAGATCGACTACACCCGCAACTTCACCAACACCAAGTGGCAATCGCTGTATGTGCCATTCACGATGAGATATGAGGACTGGAAGGATGATTATGATGTCTCTTTCATTAACAGCGTACGTCAGTATGATAACAATAACGATGGTACGATTGATGAGACGATCATGGACGTTCTTCAGATCACAGGCGGCGAGTTATATCCAAACATGCCATACCTAATCAAGGCAAAGACTACGGGCGAGAAGACTATCACGCTCCAGAATGCAACACTCTATCCAACCGAAGAAAATAGCATTGAGTGCTCGACGATGCTCTCCACTTTCTCTTTTACAGGCACCTATTCGACCATCCCTGCAGCCACACTTGAGGAGAATGGCTACTATGCAATGGGTGGCGGCGGCCTTATCATGACCAATGGCACAAGCAACTTGAAGCCTTTCCGTTGGTATATGGGCATCACTTCACGTAGCCCTATGTACAACACCTCAACCGACAATCCAAGCCGCATCAGTGTGCATGTAATTGGAGAAGAGGATGACATGGAGACCAGCCTCTATGGTGTAGCTCGTGAGGAGGAACTAGATGACCAGATCTTCAACTTCAATGGCCAGATGATGGATGCCTCTGAACCTCTGGTTCCAGGCCTTTATATTAAAAATGGTAAGAAAGTAATTATTCGATGATCAATCATTAATAATCTATAAACAACATGAAAAAGTATTTTGAAAATCCAACCGTAGAGTTCGTAAAGCTGAATCCAACTGACATCATCGCGACGTCTAACGATAACGACATACCCATCGGTGGCAAAGGTGAACTCGATGCTCGTGGAAACTTCGACTGGGAGTTCTTCGACGAGGAGTAATTCCTAATCTCCTAACAAAATCATCAGCGACTATTTGCTTGCCATCCGGCTTATGCAAATAGTCGCTGAAGGGACAAGAAAGGACATAAAAAAATCTGGACCTCCCTCATGGGGTGATCCAGATTTATTTTTGAATAGGCGGAGATATGGATTACTCAGCAGCAGCCTCAGCGACTACGGTAACAGCAACCTCAGCGCTTACCTCGCGGTGGAGCTTGCAAACAGCTACGTACTGGCCGAGAGTCTTGATGGTCTCGAGTACGATCTGCTTCTTCTCTACGTTTACGCCCTTAGCTGCGAGAGCCTCAGCAACGTTAGCGTTGGTAACTGAGCCATAGATCTTGCCCTCCTCAGAAGCCTTAACGGCGAACTCGAGAGCGCCAACAGCCTTAACTGCCTCAGCGAGAGCCTCAGCGTCAGCCTTGATCTTAGCCATCTTCTGTGCCTGCTGCTTCTGCTTCTCAGCGAGCTGCTTGAGTGCAGACTCGGTAGCGAGAACAGCCTTCTTCTGTGGGAGAAGGTAGTTGCGGCCATAACCGTTCTTAACCTCTACAACATCGTCCTTATAACCAAGGTTCTGGACGTCTTCAATCAGAATGATCTTCATAATTAGTCTAAAAATTTTACTTGGTTAATAATTACTTGAGCATATCGCAAACGTATGGGAGGAGAGCGATCTGACGTGCACGCTTAACAGCGGTAGCGATGCGACGCTGGAACTTCAATGAAGTACCGGTGATGCGACGTGGGAGGATCTTACCCTGCTCGTTCAGGAACTTCTTGAGGAACTCAGGATCCTTGTAGTCGATATACTTGATGCCACTCTTCTTGAAACGGCAATACTTCTTCTTCTTAACGTCAACTGACACTGGGGTCAGGTAGCGGATTTCTGATACTTCTGCCATGATTATGCCTCCTGTGCTTTAGCTGCCTTGAGTGAACGACGCTTAGCAGCATACTCTGCAGCGTACTTCTCATTCTTAACAGTGATGAAACGGATCACGCGATCCTGACGACGGAAATAAGTCTCGAGCTTTGCAACGACGGTGCCTTCGCCGTCGAACTCCAGGAAGAAGTAGAAGCCGGTAGATTTCTTCTCGATTGGATAAGCGAGCTTCTTCATACCCCAAGCCTCCTCGTTAACGATGGTAGCACCACGCTTAGCGAGCTCAGCCTTTACGCCTTCTACCGTTTCCTTTACCTGAGCATCAGATAAAACGGGAGTCAAAATGAAAACGGTTTCGTAGTGATTCATTTTTTTGAACCTTTTTTAGCGTTTGTATTATTAATTATATATGTGTCTGGTCCTCCACCCAAAGGGATTTTGGCCAAACGCGGGTGCAAAGATAGTGAAAATCTTCGATTTAATTCATAATTCATATTTCATAATTCATATTATTCGGCAAAAAAAATGTCGAAGCAGCGATTTTGCTACTCCGACATTTAAATTTCTGCCGCAAAATTTTAAATTTCACATTTTGAATTTTACATTTTCACATGTGAACCCGTACGGAGTCGAACCGTAATCGAAGGAACCGGAATCCTTTATTCTATCCATTGAACTACGGGTCCGTGATAATTGTTAGCTATGAGTTATTAGTTAGGAATTGCTGAAATAGCGGGTGCAAAGATACATTTTATTGCGGAGAAAACCAAATTTTAGGGCTAAAATTTTGGTCATTTGGCAAAATATCACTACTTTTGCAGCACGATAATGCTTATTCTGCCAACGATGAAAGTAAAAAACAATTCCATTGCGGAAGTAAAAACAAACTCCGTGCAGGCTTGGCTGCTGGCTTCCCGTCCGAAGACGCTGACCGGGGCGCTCATCCCCGTGATCTTGGCTGGGGCACTGGCTTGGCACGATGGCGTGATGCGCTGGGACCTGCTGGCGTGCTGTGCCCTCTTTGCCTGCCTGATGCAGGTGGCAGCCAATCTGATCAACGACCTCTACGATTACCTCAAGGGTACCGACCGTGAGGATCGACTCGGTCCCGAGCGTGCCTGTTCGCAGGGCTGGATCACGCCCGGAGCGATGCGCTGGGGCATCGGCATAGTGGTCGGCTTGGCTTGCATCATCGGCCTGGTGGCTGTGGCATTGAGCTACGAGATGCTGCCGTGGCACGGATGGGAGTTCGTCGTGTTGGGTGCATCGTGCGTGGTGTTCGCCTTCCTCTACACCACATGCCTCTCCTATCTTGGCTTGGGAGACGTGTTGGTGCTGGTCTTCTTTGGTCTCGTGCCTGTGTGCGGCACCTATTTCCTGATGGCACAAAGCATCACTTGGCCATTGATCCTGCTGGGACTCATCAGTGGCGTGAGCATCGATGCCCTGCTGGTCATCAACAACTACCGTGACCGCGATCAGGACCGCATCTCGGGCAAGCGCACGCTCGTCGTGCTCCTGGGCGAACCCTTCGGACGATACCACTACCTTGCCATCGGCATTATCTGCTTTGCCTTAAGCTACGTGCTGGGAGTTGCAATCGGCAAGCGTTTTATTATCAGCAACACAGCCCTCTGGTATATGATCCTTCATTACCGCACGTGGCGCGAAATGTGCGAGATACGCGAAGGTCGTGCTTTGAACAAGATCCTTGGTGCAACGAGCTTCAACATGCTCTATTTCGCCTTATTTTTGGCCTTCGCCATCATCCTGGGACTTGACTAATTCCGCCAAAGAAATCAAAGAAAACCAAGCATCATGAACGTCCAGATTGAGGAATCGTGGCGACAGCAACTCCAGCCACAGTTCGATAGTGCCTACTTCGAGATCCTGACCCATTTTGTGCGCCAGGCATACCAGACGTCGATATGCTATCCCCCGGGCAAGCAGATCTTCGAGGCGTTCAACCGCACGCCATTCGACAAGGTCAAGGTGGTGATTCTCGGTCAGGACCCTTATCATGGACCGAACCAGGCGCACGGTCTCTGTTTCAGCGTGCAGCGTGGCATCCAGCCGCCGCCGTCGTTGGTCAATATCTATAAGGAGTTGTGCGACGAATACAATCAGCCCAATGCCTTGGGCACCGTCTTCCCCAACATCCCACGTCGCACTGCCCTGCCGCAATGCGGCGACCTCAGCGGATGGGCTGACCAGGGCGTGTTGCTGCTCAATGCCACCCTCACCGTGCAGGCTGGCCATGCCGGCAGCCATCAGGGCAAGGGTTGGGAGACGTTCACCGATGCCGCCATCCATGCCTTGGCCACACAGAAGGAGCACCTCGTCTTCCTCCTTTGGGGATCATACGCCCAGCAGAAAGGCCGCTTCATCGACCGTCAGCGGCATCTCGTCCTTGAAACCGCGCATCCCTCTCCCCTCTCCGCCTACCGCGGCTTCATGGGTTGCGGACACTTCGGCAAAGCCAATGCCTACCTGCTGCAGCATGGCATCGAGCCGATCCAGTGGCTATAAACATAGCACAGCGCCAAATAATAATTCCACCCAATTACGATTCTGTAGTGAGGGTGGAATTGTTCTTTAAAGTCAAATGCAAAGAAAGCAAGATTCCCGGTATTGTGCAAGCTACAGCCACCCAGAAGAATGCCGTATAGCCCAGATGTTCCTGCATCATGCCGCTGAGCATCGAGGGGATGTTCATGCCGAGGGCCATCAAGGCCGTCAGGATAGCATAATGCGCAGTCGCATACTTACCCTGCGCCGCCTTGAGCAGATAGACGGTGTAGGCCGTGAAGCCGAGACCGTAGCCGAACTGTTCGATACCCACCAGCGAACCGATGAGCCAGCGGTTATCGGGCTGCGACACCGACATCCACACATAGAGCAAGTCGGGCACATTGAGCAGCAAAGCGTAGGGGATCAGGCAACGCTTCAAGCCATAGCGACTCAGCAACATACCGCCCAGGATGCCACCCACGATGAGCGCACCCACGCCCACCGTACCATAGATCATGCCATATTCGGCATTGTCCAATCCCAAGCCGCCCTCCGCAACAGGAGCTTTGAGGAACAAGATGGTCATCTTGCTGAGGAGGGCTTCGCCGAGGCGGAAAAAGAGGAGGAAAAGGAGAATGGAAAGCAACCCTGGCTTCAAGAGGAAACCGCGGAAGGCTTTGCCCCATTCGGTGGCGAGGGAGGAAGGGGAGGAAGGGGTTGAGGGGTTTGAGGGGTTCGAGGGGGTTGAGGGGGTTGAGGGGTTCGAAAGGTTTGAGGGGTTCGAGACTTCGAGTTTTCGATGTTTCGATGATTCGATATTTCGAGAGCTCGAAATAGAAGAAGAACCCGGCAAGATGCACCTGTGCACCACCGCAAACCCCATCATCACCACCGCCAATCCCGCCATGACCCACATCCAGGCAGAGCGCAGGTCATCGCCATTGTTCCTCGCCAGCACGCCCACCAGAGCCGTGATCGCACCACTGGCAAAGATCATGCTCAAGCGATAGGCAGTAGTGCGGATGCCGACGTGGAATGCCTGCTGCTGCTCGTCGAGCTCCTGCATGTAGAAGCCATCGCAGGCGATATCGTAAGTGGCCGAAGCAAAGGCTCCTACGCCCATTGCCACCAGCGTCAGCATCAGCCACGAGTCGGTCATCAAGGCCACTGCCACACCGCCCAGACAAGCCGCCAGCACCACCTGCAGCACCCACACCCAGCGCCTCAACGTCCAGCGACTGCCGGACATGCCGATCAGCGGACTCCACAAAGCCTTGAAGCTCCATGGCAACGCCAAAAGCGATGTCCACGCCGTCACTTCAGCTTTACCTACCCCCATATCAGCAAGCATCACCACGCTGAGCATGGTGATGACAGCATAGGGCAAGCCCTCTGCGAAGTTAGCGGTTAGGACCCAATACTTCATATTATCCAAACACCGCCTTGAAGATCATCTCCGTGGCACCGCTGCCCTCCTTCACATAGCGGCCGGCGCACTCGCCAGCTTGCTGCAAGGCCGAGGCATCGGTCATCAGGGTGGTCATGATGCGGTCGTAGTCGGTAGCCGAGGCGATCGGGAAGCCGCCCTTGGCATCGATCAGGCCCAAAGCCTCACGGAATGCGGTGTGGTTCGGGCCGAAGATGACCGGTATGCCATACACAGCAGCCTCCAGCGTGTTGTGGATGCCCACGCCGAATCCACCGCCGATGTAAGCCACATCGCCATAACGATAGATGCTGCTCAGGAAGCCGATGGCATCGATTATCAAGCAATCCACCTCCTTTGGCAGCTGTCCCTCTGGCACCTTGCCCTCTTCCCACAGCTTCTTCATCTCGCTGTAACGCAGATAAGGGCGCTTCAGTTTGCCGATGATGCCCTGGATGTGCTCCTCATGAATCTCGTGAGGGGCGATGATCAGCTTCATCTCGGGGTGACGGTTGAAGTGGTCGAGCAAGATGTCCTCATCCTTCGGCCACGAAGAGCCGGCCACGAGGACGAAGTGCTTACCGGACTGGACGCCCGACGCTGCTCCAAACTGCTCCGCCCAAGGCAGCACCTTGGCCTGCTGCTGGATGGCGATGACGCGGTCGAAGCGCGTGTCGCCGCACACAGCCACATGCTTATGGCCGAGGCCGCGCAGCAGCTCGGCCGACTGCTCGTCCTGCACAAACTTGAACTGGAACATGCTCAACACCGGACGCATCATGCCGCCATACCACTTGAAGAACACCTGATTCGGGCGGAAGATGCCGCTCACCAGATAGGTTGGGATGCCACGATGATACAGACGCTCAAGCATATTGCCCCAGAACTCGTACTTCACGAAGAAGACGCGCTCAGGCTTCACGATGTCGAGGAACTGCTCGCACTCCGCCGGACGGTCGTAGGGCAGATAGCAGATCACGTCGGCACCCTTGTAGTTCTTGCGCACCTCATAGCCCGAAGGACTGAAGAAGGTCTGAAGGATCTGGAACTCAGGGTAACGCTCGTGCAACGCCTCGATCAAGGGACGTCCCTGCTCGAACTCGCCAAGCGAGGCGGCGTGGAACCAGATGAAACGCGGTTCGCGTCCCAGCTTCTCCTTGACCGATGCGATCTGTGCGGTGAGGCGCGACGCCCAGTCCTTGCGTCCCTCCTCCATCAGTTTGGCTTTGCGATGGCCGAAGGTGGCGGCGAGCTTGATGCCGGTGGCGTAGGCGCCTATTCCTATATTATATAATGGATTCACTCTCGAAATATTCTTATTCTCCTTGCAATCTGAAACATATTATTTCCATCAAAGAAATCATAGGAAATCAAATATGATCTTACAATCACGATTTACCGTCTGGAAAAAAGCTTTTTTGATTTCCTTTGATTTCTATGATGGAGTAAAAGTTGCAAGGTGAGGGATAAATTACAGTTTCTCAACAGCAACGCGAGCTCGGCGCAACGACTCCTCCTTGCCCAGCATATCCGTGATAGCGAAGATCTGAGGACCACGAGCCTCGCCCACCAGCGTGCAACGGAAGGCGTTCATCACGGCACCTACCTTGTAGCCCTTCCCGGCAATCCACTCCATCACCTTTGGCTCGAGGCTCTCGCCGTTCCAATCCTCCTGAGCCTCCAGGAAGTCGCACAGCTCAGCCACCATCTGGCTCGATGCAGGCACGGCGGCACCCGTCTCGGCGTTGACCGAAGCTGGCTTCCACCACTTCTTCATCGACTTCTCATCGTAGCTCTCCGGAGCCTTGAAGTAGAAGTTGCACTGAGCCCACAACTCCTGTGGCAGGTTGATGCGCTCCTTCATGAGCTGCACAGCCTTGAGCACATAGGCATCATCCTTAGGATCAGCACCATTCTCGATGACCTGCTGCTTCAATGCCTCCACGAGGATCTGCTCGTCGCACTCCTGCAGATAGTGGTGGTTGAACCAGAGCAGACGCTTGATGTCGAAGTGTGCGCCGTTCTTCGAGCACTTCGAGAGGTCGAACAGACGGATCATCTCCTCCATGGTCATGAAGTCCTGATCGTTGCCTGGGTTCCAGCCGAGCAGCGCGAGGAAATTGACCACAGCCTCAGGCTGATAGCCGCACTCGCGGTAGCCGCTGTATGACTTAGGCTCGCCCGTCTCCTTGTCCGTGAAGTTCCACTGGAGAGGGAACACAGGGAAGCCGTACTTGTCGCCATCGCGCTTCGAAAGCTTGCCGCTGCCCTCAGGAGCCAACAGCAATGGCAGGTGGGCAAACTGTGGTGCCTCCCAGCCGAAAGCGCGGTACAACAGCACATGCAATGGGCTCGATGGCAGCCACTCCTCGCCACGGATCACGTGGGTCACCTCCATCAGGTGGTCATCCACGATGTTGGCCAGGTGATAGGTAGGCAGCTCGTCGGCGCTCTTATACAAAACTTTGTCGTCGAGGATCGAAGAGTTGATACGAACCTCGCCGCGGATCTGGTCGTTCACCAGCACCTCCTCGCCTGGCTCGATGCGGAAACGCACCACGTAAGGCTCACCCTGGGCGATCAGCTCCTTGGCCTTCTCCATGCCGAGGCTGATTGAGTTGCGCATCTTGCCGCGGGTCGAGGCATCATACTGGAAGTTAGGCGTTTCGGCACGGGCAGCATCGAGCTCCTCCTTGGTATCGAAAGCATAGTAAGCCTTGTCAGCATCGAGCAATACCTGCACATACTTCTTGTAGATGTCGCGACGCTCCGACTGGCGGTAAGGACCATGTTCGCCACCGAACGAGACGCCCTCGTCGAACTGAATGCCGAGCCATTTGAACGACTCCAGAATATAGTCTTCAGCACCAGGCACAAAGCGCTGTGAGTCGGTGTCCTCGATGCGGAACAACAGCTTGCCGCCATGCTGACGGGCAAAGAGATAGTTATAGAGACAGGTGCGCACGCCTCCGATGTGGAGGGGGCCTGTGGGGGATGGCGCAAAGCGCACTACTACTGGACGATTCATATTATGAATGATTACAAATTACTGATTACAAATTACAAGTTGCTATGCAACAATTACTGATTACAAATTACAAGTTGCTATGCAACAATTACTGATTACAAATTACTGATTACAAATTTCGGGAGTTGCCGATCCGTAATCTGTAATCTGAAATCTGTAATTTTGATAAGCTCATTCAAGCTTCTCAATCACCTTCGCCAGTTGCTCATCCGTCTTGGTGAGCTTGTCCTTGCAGAAGGCGATGAGCGTGACGCTCCGTTCGGTCAGTTCGCACAGCTGATCGATCTCGCAGTCAGGACGCTGCAGTTTCTGGACAATCTCTTCCAGCTCCTTCATGGCGCTGGCGTAGGTTAGTTCGTTAGGCATTTTTTTGGGAAGTTAATGGGAGTTAGAGGAAGTTAGGGGGGAGTTAAAGGACAATAGTTTTTAGGGAAAATGTTTGGACAAGCAGCACATTCGTCCTATAACTTCCTTTAACTTCTTTAACTTCATTAACTCCCTATAGAGCAAAATTGCGCGGCAAAGATAGCACATTTTGGGCAAAAACACAAAAATATTCACTGAAAATAAATATTTTACCCCGCAAAACTTGGCAATATCGCGCTAAAGTGCTATCTTTGCCGCGCTTTTCGGAGCTAGAATGGCAAGAGTTTCGGCTCGAACCCATCGACTTAATCTGGGAGAGTTTCGGCTCGACCTCCATTATTAACCCTTTAATACATTACAATTATGTATCTCGATTCAGCTAAGAAGGCAGAGCTCTTCGCAAAGTATGGCAAGGGTGCAACCGACACCGGTTCACCAGAAGCACAGGTAGCACTTTTCTCTTTCCGCATCGCTCACCTCACTGAGCACCTCCGCGCCAACCACAAGGATCACGCTACCAGCCGCTCAATGAAGATGCTCGTAGGTAAGCGTCGTCGCATGCTCGACTACCTTGCTAAGAAGGACATCAACCGCTATCGCGCAATTATCAAGGAGCTCGGTCTCCGTCGATAATTAATCCTCTTAAGGGTTCAAGGAGCGCGGTCTCCGTCGATAATTAAGTTCAAGGAGCGCGGCTCCGTGCGGTTTCCGCCTTTTTATCCAATAACACCCGATGGTTCGCCATTCGGGTGTTTTTTGCGAAAAATGTGGCTCCAGAGGCCTGGAAAGCGTCCTAAAAGTTGGGGAAACCCGCCCCGGGTGCGCGGCAAACCTCCCCAAAGGTTGGGAGCCTTGGCGCGACCATGCGGCGAGCTTTCCTAAGGGTTGGGAACCTTGGCGCAGCCACGCGGCGAGCTTTCCTAAGGGTTGGGAGCCCTTGCCGCAGCCGTGCGGCGAACCTTCCCAAGGGTTGGGAGCCCTTGCCGCAACCCCGCGGCGAACCTTCCCAAGGGTTGGGAAACCTTGCCGCAGCCGCGCGGAGGGCTTCCCAAGGTGTGGGACGGCTTGCCGCGCACCCGGGTCAAGGTTTCTCTACCCTCAGGACGCCAAATACGACCTGCGCCCCATCCTCAGCGAGGCAGAAGTGAGGCAGAAACGGGAAGTTATCAACACTTTTCCGACGCAAAAACAGGCATATTTTAGTCAAATCGGCACAAAAAAGCACATTTAGGCAAGTAAAAATAAGATTTTTTAATAAATATTTGGAAATATAGATAAAATTCATTAACTTTGCACCGTTTATCACAACATGATACCAATACACGAAAACAAGGTGGTTTAAGATTTACGAAAAAACATTGCTACAGTGGCCTGGAACAGCGATTTGTTACAAAATTAAAGATATATGTAACACCTCTGCAACATGTATGTTTCGGAATTAAATCCTCCTGTTACAATTTTTGGCTGTTATTATAAATAATATTCGTATCTTTGCGCCCGAAATAATTCGGCTTGCCCCGTTGAATAATTCGGCTTGCCCCGTTGAAAGCCGACAGTCGGAAGAACACGGATCTGACGGATAAAAGCGGAAACATCGGGCGAAGACGAAGTCGAAAACGAGAAACAAAAACAAATACCAACTAATAATTTTTAACCAATCACACAATGAAAAAAACAATGCAGAAAGGACAACGGCTCCTCGCTTTGTTGATTGTTGTCTGGTGCTTCTGCGCAACAGCAGTAGCCCAGAACATAGTCAAAGGTGTTGTAGTGGACTCTTATGGTGAGAGTGTCATTGGAGCAACCGTTGTGCTCAAGTCTGACAAGACCGTGGGTACAACGACCGACCTGGATGGTAACTTCTCGTTGAAGGTACCAAGTGCGAAATCAACCCTCGTAGTTTCGTTCGTGGGCATGAAGACTGTAGAGGTACAGGCTTCTGGCAAGACCCTCAAGATCACCCTTGAGGAGGACAATCAGGTGCTCGACGACGTAGTGGTAGTAGGTTACGGCCAGCAGAAGAAGGCTTCGGTCGTAGGTGCTATTACCCAGGCTACGGGCGAGACCCTGCAGCGTGCTGCGGGTATCAACAACGTAGGTCAGGCCCTGACCGGTAACCTGCCTGGTGTCATCACCATGTCATCATCAGGTATGCCAGGTGAGGAGGACCCACAGATCATCATCCGTGGTTCATCATCATGGAACGGCTCTGAGCCTCTCGTACTCGTGGATGGTGTAGAGCGTAAGATGAGCACTGTGGATATGTCATCAGTTGCCAACATCTCCGTATTGAAGGATGCATCGGCCACCGCCGTCTATGGTGTACGTGGTGCAAACGGTGTAATCCTTATCACCACCAAGCGTGGTCAGGAGGGTCGCGCACAGATCAACGTCAGCGCCAATGCTATCATGAAGATCCCTTCAAAGCTGCCAGGCAAACTCGATTCTTACGATGCCATGCAGATGCGTAACATCGCCATCGAGAACGAAATGAATATTGCTTCTGGTGCTTGGGCCTACATGAAGCCACAGGCCTACATCAACAACTACCGTAACCAGTCGGGCTACGACGAATTCGGCAACCTGATGTCAGAGCGTTATCCTAACGTTGACTGGCAGGATGCGCTGTTCGAGAAGTACTGCATGGCCTACAACGCCAACCTCAATGTTTCGGGTGGTAACAAGTTCGTCAAGTACTTCGCTTCAGTCGATTACGTGAGCGAGGGTGATATCTATAAGGACTTCGGTGCTTTCCGTGGTTACGAGACCGGTTACGACTACAACCGTTTCAACGTACGTTCAAACCTCGACTTCTCGCTGACCAAGACTACCACCTTCCGTGTGAGCATCGCTGGTTCAAATGCTGTGCGTCAGACTCCTTGGAGTAACTCAGTAGAGAACGATTGGCAGCAGTCACAGAAGTGGTCAGGTATCTACAACATTGGTCCTGACGTATTCATGCCTCAGTATGCTGACGGCACCTTCGGCTTCTTGCCTCATGGTACCAACGTAACCAACTCGGCAGAGAATGTTGCTACTGGTGGTACCCTCTATCAGACCTCAACCACCCTTAATACCGACTTCGCCCTTGAGCAGGATCTCTCGTTCATCACCAAGGGCCTCTCATTCCGTGGTTCGATCTCTTGGGATAACCAGTTCCAGGAGGGCAGCCGTGGTATCAACGACCTTTACACCTCACTCCAGCACAAGTGGATCAACCCTGAGACTGGTGCTGTAGTGTATAAGGAGACCTACGATAACCAGGACCAGTTCGACTACGTAGTTCGTAACGAATGGTCAACCCAGTCGGGTTCGGTTAACAACTGGTCAACCTATCGTCGCCTCTACTACGAAACCCGTTTGAACTGGGTTCGTTCGTTCCAGAAGCACAACATTACCGCCATGGCACTCTTTGCCCGCAACGAGTGGGCAACCGGTTCATCACTGCCTAACCGTACTGAGAACTGGGCATTCCGTGCCACCTACGACTGGGCTACCCGCTACTTCGCAGAGTACTCTGGTGCTTACAACGGTTCACAGAAGTTCTCTGACGACAACCGCTTCGCCTTCTTCCAGTCAGGTTCTGTAGGTTGGATGATCTCTGAGGAGCCATTCATGAAGGTGCTCAAGGAGAAGAAGATCCTCGACATGATGAAGTTACGTCTCTCTTATGGTGAGATCGGTGATGACAATGGTGCAGGCAGCTACCTCTACATGGATCAGTGGAACGTAGCTCCTAACAAGGTTACACTCGACGTCAGCCAGAACCAGAGCCCTTACGCAGCTTACCTCCAGACATCGGTAGGTAACCCTAACGTACACTGGGAGGTTGTACGCAAGACCAACTTCGGTATTGACTACTCATTCCTCAACGGTCTGTTGGCAGGTTCTGCCGATATCTTCCAGGACAAGCGTTCAGACATCCTTGTGAACGGTGGCAGCCGTGCCGTGCCTAACTACCTCGGCATTACTCCTTCTACTGTCAATAAGGGTAAGGTTACCACCAAGGGTTATGAGTTTGAGCTTCGTGTCAACAAGACCCTCGAGAACAAGATGCACCTCTGGGCTAACTTCAACATGACCCATGCCGAGAGCAAGATCCTCGTGAAGGACGATGCTCCATTGCTGCCTGACTACCGCAAGGAGGCAGGTTATGCCATCGGTCAGACCCACTCGCACATCGATGCAGGCGTGATCCAGAATCAGGATGAGCTCTATGCTTCGCCACAGCATGATGCCAACGACAACCAGAAGCTCGTAGGCGACTACTACATCGTCGATTTCAATGGCGACGGCGTAGTTGACGTTGATGACTCTGCACCATACGGCTATCAGGACGGTATTCCACAGAACACCTATAGTGCCACCATCGGTTGGGACTGGAAGGGCTGGTCAGTGAACATGCAGTTCTACGGCGTAAACAACGTAACCCGTAATGTGACCATGACTTCGCTGTCAGATCCTAACCAGGCCAACGTTTACGATCAGGGTACCTGGTGGGCAGAGAATCACAATGGCTATGACATCGTGACCCCACGTCTTACCTCTACTCCTTCATACTTCAACGGCACACAGTTCCTCTGTGATGGTAGCTTCATCCGTCTGAAGAATGCGGAGATCGCCTACAACTTCGGCAACAACCTTACCAAGAAGTTTGGTGTTTCGAACCTGAGACTCTTTGTCAGCGGCAGCAACCTTTGGGTATGGAGCCGTATGCCAGACGACCGTGAGTCGAACTTCTCATCACAGGGTGGTGCTACCGGTGCTTACCCAACCATGCGTCGTATCAACTTTGGTCTTAAGTTCAGTCTCTAATACATTATATATATTAGTATGAAAAAGTCAATCTTAAGATATCTCACATTAGGAGCAGTCTTTGCTGTCGGATACACCTCTTGCACCGACTGGCTTGAGAAGGAAGAAGACTCTATCGTAGATTCAGCCGAGGCCTTCAAGAACTACTCCAACTTCCAGGGTTTTGCAGAGATTCTGTACAACGCCATTCCTAACAAGGAGTCGAACATGTGGTGCTGTACCTTCAACTGGGGTGAGGATGAGATCATGAATGTTGGTCTCGGTGACTCGCACGTAACTGCCCAGTTCGACCTCGGCAACTACCGCAACTGGTACCAGAACAACCAGAGCTTCCTGCATGCTGACAATCCATCGCTCACCAGCACCGACAAGTATAGCCACTCTATCGAGAGTGCATGGGAGTGCATCCGCAATGCCAACATGGGTCTTGCCAACCTCGGTATGCTCAGCGCTACCAAGCGTCAGGCACAGGCCATCGAGGGTCAGCTCAAGTTCTTCCGTGCCTGGTGGCACAACGAGCTGATGGTGTGGTACGGTGGTATCCCTTACATCAATGAGTTGCTCGACGTCAATCAGGACTACACCCTGCCACGTCTCACCTTCGTTGAGGATGCTGACCTCGCTTATCAGGACTTCATGGATGCTGCTGGCTTGCTCCCTATCAACTGGGACAATGGTGCAGACTTCAAGGACACCAAGGGTCACAATGACCTGCGTGTAACCAGTGCTGTAGCCTATGCCTACGCAGGCAAGGTGATGCTCTGGGCTGCCAGTCCTCTCAACAAGCTTGGTCATGGCGAACTGGGTGGCAAGAACACCTACAACTACGACACCGACCGTGCTTCAAAGGCTGCCGACGCGTTGAAGAAGGCCATCGACCTGATCGAAAGCGGCGAAACTCCATACGCTCTGGCCGACTGGTCGTATGCCACTGTCGATGAGATCGCAGAACAGAAAGAAGGCTGGGAGGGTGACCGCGGCATCTACGACCACACCCACGACAAGACCAAGGGTAGCAACAACTATTCTGATATCTTCCGCACCACCGGTCAGAACTGGAAGATGCCAGGCACCGTGGAGGCAATGATGCGCGGCCCTATGCCAGACATCAATGGTTCTACCTGGAACTTCTGTAAGCTGTGGGGCACCAAGCTGAACTCTATCGTTGAGCATGATGCTGTGATTCACAACCCAACTGCCAACTACATCAACTATGCATACGGCATGGCCAATGGCGAGCCTATCGTATTCGTACAGAATGGCGAATATGTGCTGAATCCAAATTCAGGTTTCGACCCATCACATCCATTCAAGGATCGCGACCCACGCTTCTACCACGACATCGTATTCGACGGCTTCCGCTACATCAATTCTGCAGTTGACGACGTTGACAAGCCATTCAAGTACGTACAGATGTACACCGGTGGTTCATGCCGCGACGAGAAGGATGCTTCGCGCACAGGCTACTACTGCCAGAAGCTGGTTCCTCACCAGAACAACAAGTACGACGGTATGTATAACTGGGGTGGTGCTGAGCAGACCTACCTCCCTTATATGCGCGTTGCTGACGTCTATCTGATGTATGCTGA
The DNA here is from genome assembly GCA_045628525.1 of Bacteroidales bacterium. Taxonomy (GTDB): domain Bacteria; phylum Bacteroidota; class Bacteroidia; order Bacteroidales; family UBA3663; genus Liminaster. The sequence continues at coordinate 21,167 of JAZQPJ010000090.1, read as the reverse complement.
GGCATGTGCTGCCATTGGCAAGAACACCGAGGCTGTCAATGCCATCAACAAGCTTCGCGACCGTGTAGGTGCAGGCCATGTTGGCGATGCATACCAGAGCGGTAACGCCTTGATGGACGAGGTTCGTCGTGAGCGTGCCTGTGAGTTGGCTTACGAGGGCTTCCGCTGGAATGACCTGCAGCGCTGGCTGCTCCTCACCGAGAAGCCTTACACCATCAAGACCTCTCAGGAGTTTGTTCGTGCAGAGGACTATGACTTCGTGACGAAAGATCCTGCCAATGCTGCAGTTGCAGGTTGGAGCGAGAAGGTAATTCTGGAGCGCAGCTATCAGGTTAAGCATTATCTGCTTCCTTTCAAGCAGTCTGACGTAACTCTCTATCAGGAGTTCGAGCAGAACCCAGGATGGTAAACACTTTTGTTAATATGTTTTTTTGTTAATATGTTTTTTTGTTCTAACAGGCAAGACGACAAGACAACAAAACAACAAAACGACAAAACAACAAAACAACAATAATGAATATGAAATCAACATATAAACCATTTCTGACAGTTGCGCTGGCATCTGCTTCTGCACTCCCTGTGCTGGCACAGGCCGAGAGCGAGGAGGCTGGTGAGCAGATCAATGCTGCTTTCCACCAGATTGCAACCGAGGATCTCATGGGTGGTTACTCGACCGTGAATGTTGAGCAGCTCATGAAGAAGAACAACATCAGCATCACCAATGCGCTGGAGAATCTGCAGGGCGAAGTGAGCGGCTGGAATGGCGCAGGTATGTGGGGTAATACGGACGATATCCTCTACCTCATCGACGGTGTGCCTCGTGATCGTAACAACATCAAGCCAGAGGAGATCCAGGACATTACCTTCATGAAGGGTGCCCAGGCTGTAGTGCTGTATGGTAGCCGTGCTGCCAAGGGTGCTGTGCTCATCACCACCAAGCGTGGCAAGGCAGAGGATCTGCGCATCAACGTCAAAGCCAACACAGGCTGGAACGTTGCCAAGGCATATCCTGAGTACCTGCATTCGGCTGAGTACATGACCCTCTACAACGAGGCATTGGCCAACGACGGTAAGAGTGCCAAGTACTCTCCTGTCGAAATCTACAACCATGCTTCAGGCGAGAATCCATATCGTTATCCAGATGTGAACTTCTATTCATCGGAGTACCTCAAGAAGGCTTACAACCACACCGATGTAGTAGCTGAGATTACCGGAGGTAACCGCCTGGCCAAGTTCTACAGCAACGTGAGCTACTATCGCTTCGGCGATTTCATGGACTTCGGCGAGGCTGCCAACGACTACACCGACCGCTTCGACGTGCGTGGTAACGTTGACCTCCGCCTGAGCGACTACGTAACCGGTTTTGTAAATGCCACGGCTACCTATTACAATCGCAACACGGCTGTACACAATAGCGATTACGGAGATTTCTGGGATCAGGCCACAAGCTTCCGTCCTAACCGTCTGAGTCCATTCGTACCACTGTCGGCAGTCGATCCAAACGCTCAGGAGGCATACGCAGCAGTCAACGGTTCGAGCAACATCATCAATGGCATGTTCCTCAGTGCTGACGAGTCGAACAAGACCAACATCTTTGCCGACTACTATGCTGCAGGCAAGAGCACTTGGACTTCACGTCAGTTCCAGTTCGATGCTGGTGTAAACATCGACCTGCAGAAGGTACTGAAGGGTCTTTCGTTCCACACCCAGATTTCGATTGACTACGCTACCTCATACTCAACCTCGTACAACAACGACTACGCTACCTTCAACCCAGCTTGGAGCAACGCTAATGGTAAGGGTGCTATCATCGGTATCACCCAGTACAATGAGGACAAGAAGAGCGGTACGCAGAACATCGGTGGTTCAACCAGCAACCAGACCATCGCATTCAATGCACACTTCGACTACAAGCGTACATTCAATGAGGATCACAACGTGAACGCCCTGTTGCTTGCCAACGGTTATACTCAGACCTACTCTGGTCAGTATCATCGTACTGCTAATGCCAACTTGGGTCTGGACGTTGCCTACAACTACCAGCACAAGTACTACGCTGAGGCAGCTCTCGCCCTCGTGCACTCTGCACGTCTGCCTGAGAATGGCCGTCAGGGTCTGTCACAGTCTTATACCATCGGTTGGAACCTTGCCAAGGAGAACTTCCTGCAGGACAAGGGTATTGACTACCTGAAGCTCTCAGCCAGCTACAGCGATGTCAAGACTGACCTCGGTATCGACTACTACGAGTACAAGGCTTACTACACCACCGGTGGCTGGTGGGACTGGGGTCATGGTGGCGTTGACGCATTCTATCCAGAGCATGGTGGCAATGAGTCACTCACCTTCATCGACCGCAAGGAGATGTCTGTCAACCTCCAGGGTTCGTTCCTCAACAAGAGCCTCTGGTTCGACGCTTCTTGGTTCACCACCGCTCTTGAAGGCCAGCTCATCGATGCTAATAGCACCGTGCCAGTTTATTTCAAGACTTACTATCCAGATGCCAACTTTGCTTCACGTATCAACTACAACAACGACAAGCGCACAGGCTTCGACGTTTCGGTTAACTACAAGAAGGAGGTTGGAGACTGGGGCTTCCAGGCAGGTGTGAATGCTACCTACTATACCACCGAGGCTACCCGTCGTGATGACTCGCTCATCGCCGATGAATATCAGCACCGTGAGGGTAAGATGCTCGACGGCATCTGGGGTTATGAGTGCCTTGGCTTCTTCAAGGACGAGGCAGATATCAGCAACTCTCCAACACAGTCGCTGGGTAACAGCCCACGTGTAGGTGACCTCAAGTATAAGGATCAGAACGGTGATGGCGTGATCGACAACCGTGACCAGGTAGAACTGGCTCGTGGCGGTTGGTACGGCGCTCCTCTCACACTCGGCGTAAACCTTACTGCCAAGTACAAGGGCTTCAGCCTCTACGTGCTTGCTACTGGCGGCTTCGGCGGTCATGGCACCAAGAGCAATAGCTACTGGTGGAGCGGTGCAGGCGAGAACAAGTACACAGCAGCTGTGCGTGACCGCGTGATCATCAAGGATGGCGCTATCACCAACTACGAAACTGCCAAGTACCCAGCCCTGACCACTAACTCTGGTTCGAACAACTTCCAGACCTCTGATTTCTGGATTTACAAGACCGATCGCTTCGACCTGGCCAAGGTACAGTTGACCTATGACTTCAACGACGATCTCTTTACCGATAACAAGTATGTGAAGGGTCTGTCGCTGTTTGCAGCAGGTTCAAACCTCCTCACCATCGCTCCTGAAAAGGAGATTCTTGAGATGAATGTAGGTTCTGCACCTCAGTCACGTTTCTATAACATCGGTGTTAAGGTTCAGTTCTAATAGAAAGCATTAGTATTATGAAACTCCAAAATATTATTATATTATCATCTGCACTCCTTGCCTTCTCATCGTGCGACGACCTGTTCGAGCCAGCTGTTGAGAACCACAAGGACATCGCAAACATCAACAATGATGCTAAGGGTGCGCGAGGACTGATGGCTGCTGCATATCTGCTGCTGCCTTATCCTGGCACTTCTCAGACTGATGTTGCCACTGACGATGCTGTCACCAATGACATCGAAAGCAACTATCTGAAGATTGCTTCGCAGAATACATGGTCTTCACAGAACGACCCATTGAGCCAGTGGCGCGACCGCTACGGCGCTATCCAGTTCTGCAACCTGTTGCTCGAGAATGTAGATAATGTAGAGTGGGCATACTCAAGCGAGGCCCTCAACCAGATGTACATCGACCAGTACAAGGGCCAGGCATACGCCATGCGTGGTCTGCAGTTCTTCTACCTGCTCCGTGCACATGCTGGCGAAGTTGCTAGCGGCGAGTTGCTCGGCGCTCCTATCCACACTCAGTCTGAGGATGGTGGTTCGGACTTCAACCAGCCACGTGCTCCTTTCAAGGACTGCATCGACCAGATCATGTCCGACCTCGCTGAGGCCGACAAGTATCTGCCAGAAGAGTATGGCAACGTAGGTCAGAGCTCTTCAGTACTCAGCAAGTACCCAGGCGCTACCAACGAGCACTGGAACAAGGCCTTCGGTGATCACCAGAAGGGTAAGATCGACCGTAAGATCGTAGCTGCCATTCGTGCACAGGTTGCCCTGTTTGCTGCCTCGCCAGCCTATCAGAAAGCCAATGCCATGAGCTGGGAGCAGGCTGCACAGTATGCTGCTGCCGTAATCAACGACAAGGGCGGCATCGCAGGTATCCAGCCAGAAGGTTGGTACTGGTTCAACAATGCTGAGGAGATGAAGACCCTTAGCACCGGTGAGAATCCAAAGGAGATCATCTGGCGTGACAACCTCGGTGAGGATCACGGTCGCGAGAGCGATAACTATCCACCTGCCATCCAGGGCAACGGTCGTATCAATCCATCGCAGAACCTCGTCGATGCCTTCCCAATGGCAAATGGTTATCCTATCAACCATGCTAAGTCGGGTTACGACAGCAAGCGTCCATACGTGGACCGCGACCCACGTCTTTCGGCATACGTAGTATATAACGGCTCAAAGATCAGTGCTGGTGACGACGAAATCATCACTGGTACCTATGTGGATGCCAATTCCAATGGTATCGACTTCGAGCAGGGCCGTTCAACCCGTACAGGTTACTATCTGCGCAAGACCCTTCGCGATGACGTGAGCCTCACCGCGGGTAAGGAGACCGATGTATTCCACTACACCACCCGTATCCGTGCCACTGAGATCTACCTCGATTACGCTGAGGCAGCCAACGAGGCTGGTGGTCCAGATGCTACCTATGGTGGCAACTACTCTGCCAAGGATGTAATCAAGGCGTTGCGCAACCGTGCTGGCGTAGGTACCGCTTATGTGGACGAATGCTCGACCAAGGAGCAGATGCGCGAGTTGATCCGCAACGAGCGTCGTCTGGAGCTCTGTTTCGAGAACCAGCGCTTCTACGATCTCCGCCGCTGGAACCTTCCACTCAACGAGGGTGTCAAGGGCATCAAGATCACACAGGCTAATGCCGACGGTTCAATCGAATACAGCATCGTTGACGTTGAGAACCGCACCTACGAGAGCTACATGAACTATGGCCCTATCCCTTACAGCGAGATTATGAAGTTCAGCAATCTCGAGCAGAATCAGGGTTGGAGATAATTCATCATCATTAATAGTAAATATAATATGAGAACTAAGAATATTTTCAAGGTATTTGCTGCAGGCGCACTTGTTGCAGGCTTGGCTTCGTGCGAAAGCCAGGATATCGACTATCCTGACTACGACGAGCAGACTGTCTATTTCGCCTACCAGACTCCTATCCGCACCATGGTGATGGGTATGGACGACTTGGGTTCGACTGCAGACAACGATACTAAGGCCTGCAAGATCTACGCCACCATGGGTGGCACTTATAAAGGCCGCAATGCCAAGGTGGAGGTAGCTGTTGACAACTCGCTTTGCGACGGCATCTTCTTCGATGCCAACTGCACCGATCCTATCCTGGCTATGCCAACATCACACTACCAGATGAGTGGCACCACCATCGACTACAAGGGCGGCTTGAAAGGCGCTGTAGATGTACAGCTGACCGATGCCTTCTTCAATGATCCTAAGTCATACGAAGGCAAGTATGTGATCCCTGTAGTAATGAAAAGCCAGACCGGTGTAGATCGTATCCTCTCTGGTGAGTATAACCCTGGTATTACCTCTGGCAGCCGCTTCGATGGCGATGCCTGGTTCGTAGCACCTAAGGACTATGTGCTCTACTGCGTACGCTACATCTCAAAGTATGAGGGCTATTATCTGCCAAAGGGAACAGTCACTACTACTGCTTACGGCAGCAGCTCGACCCGTACCTTCGAGGATAAGGCCTGGGAGTACATCTCAAATGATGACGTCCTCTTCTTCGACACCAAGGGTCAGAACACCGTGACTCTGCCAGTTCAGGCACTCGGCACCAAGACTGCTGCTGACGGCACCCCACTGAACAGCACCTATACCACTGAGGCTGTCCTCACCTTCAGCGGCGACAACTGCACCGTAACTTGTTCAGGTAAGGGCGTTTGGTCTCACGAGGAGATGCAGGGCGATGATAAGGTCACCATTACCGAAGAGGTTAATGTGGCCGTATCAGGCACTGGCACCTTCACCGAGAAGTCAGAGAAGTATGCATGGGGCACCGATCCAGACACCAAGCAGCCAAAGCTTCGCGACGGTTTGAAACTTAATTTCACCGCTTCTTGGGATTGCGCCGAGAGCGCACAGTTGAAGGCAGACTACGACATGGCCCTCCAGCGCCGTGGTTCTGGCAACACTGTCGAGACTTTCTCTGTTACACTTAAGAAGTAATTAACAAGTAGAAGATATGAACAAGAAATATATTCTTCCCGGCCTCTTTGCTGCCTTGATGATGGCATCGTGCGCCGATGAGTTCAATCCTGAATTCCCAGTTCAGAGGCCTGTCGATCTCGCCAAGCTTGCTGAGCTCGAGGATTATCAGCCACTCAAGGAATACATCGATCGTAGCGCTCACCCAACCTTCAAGTTGGGTGGAGCACTCGATGCTGCAGAATTTACCAAGAAGGGCGTTGTATATAATGTGGGCGTTAACAACTTCGATGAGGTCGTTGCCGGCAATGCTATGAAGTATGCCTCTTGTGTCGATTCAAAGGGTAATATGGACTTTACCACAGTCAACAATTTCGTTACCGCAGCCGATCAGGCAGGCATCACCGTCTACGGTCACACCTTGGCTTGGCACGCACAGCAGCAGCCTAAGTACCTTAACGGACTGATTGCTGACCGTCCAAAGCCTGTTGATCCAAACGCAGGTGGCAGCACTACTATCGTTCCAGAGGCAGTAGCCACTGTTACTTATCAAGATGGTCCATTCCCATTCTATCCTATGGGTAGTGAGCCACCGGTAATCAACGGTGCCATCCACTTTGAGCCAACCGGTGACTGGTCACAGTTCTTCATCACCAATGCTATCGACCTGAAGGAACCAGGCAACTACGGTGCCATCCTCCACATCAAGTCGAGCGAGGAGGGCACCATTAAGCTCACCGCTCAGAATGGCTGGAGCAACCAGCAGGTTATTGATGGCAATGTGAAGCTCAGCACCGACTGGACAGATGTAGAGGTTAAGTTCGATGGCATCACCTGCGAGCCAAGCAGCAGCTACGACTTCATCCTCAAGCCTGAGACCTTCATGGGTGTTATCGACCTCGAGTCGCTGACTATCGTACGCTATAAGGAGGTTGCCGGTCCTACAACTGTTACCGAGGATAAGGACATTGCAGAGATCACCTATAACGATGGTCCATTCCCATTCTATCCTATGGGTTGCGAGCCACCAGTAGTTGACGGAGCTATCCACTTCGAGCCAACAGGCGACTGGTCACAGTTCTTCATCACCAACGCCATCAACCTTGGCGAGCCAGGTGACTTCTCTGCTATCCTTACAATCAAGTCAAGCGAAGAAGGCACTATCAAGCTCACTGCACAGAATGGCTGGAGCAACCAGCAGGTTATTGATGGCAATGTGAAGCTCAGCACTGACTGGACAGACGTAGAGGTTAAGCTCAATGGCATCACCTGCGAGCCAAGCGCCAACTACGACTTCATCCTCAAGCCTGAGACCTTCATGGGCGTCATCGACCTCAAGAAGCTGAAGATCGTGCAGCATATCACCAAGACCGTTGGTGGTGATGGTCCTCAGTACGTTGACGTTTGGACCAACGAGCTCATCAACTCTGAGCTTGATCCAAGTAAGTCAACTGAGAGTTTCATCGTTCGTGACGCAGTCAGCAACGATGATCCTGCTGTTGTTCAAGTTGGCGCTGGTCCTGACGGCAAGAATGCTATCATCGTCAAGGGTAAGACCAATCCAGCAGAGGAATGGGATACTCAGTTCTTCGTTTATACTCCAAACAAGCAGTGGGAGGCTGGCGAGAAGTATCGCTTCAGCATGTGGTATAAGGCTACCAAGGCCATCGGTACCGACACTCAGGTTCATGGTACTCCTGGCGGTTATATCTACTGGCAGATGCTCTCACCAAACCCAAGCTTTACTACCGAATGGCAGTATAAGGAGTGGGAAGGCTCTATTCCAGCAGATGGCGGTGGCAACCAGCAGACCATCGCTTTCAACTTGAATAAGAACAAGAGCGACGATCCTGGCACACAGATTGACTACTACTTCTCAGACATCCAGTGGCAGTCATACTCACAGGTTGAGGTTCCAAAGACTGAGGAGCAGTTCATCAAGAAGCGTGTTCTCATTGTAGAGACCGACGACTTGGTAGATTATGCCTGGGACTCACAGTTCTGGATTCAGACCAATGAGCCATTCCATGCTGGCGACTCCTTCGAGTTCAAGGCTGAGGTTCGTGCGACAAAGGCTGCAGCTCCTGGCACTCAGATTCACAAGGGCAGTGCAGGTGGTTACATCCACTGGGCTGCTATCGGCAACACCAGCTTCACAGAGGAGTGGGAGACAGTAACTGCTACTGGTACCATTCCATCAGAGGGCGACGGTGGCGACTTCATCGCCTGGAACTTGAACGACTTCGCTGACGCTAACACTTATATGTTCGGCAGCATCAGCTTTAAGATCAATGGCGTCGAGATGCTCAACAACACCGACCTCCAGAGTGACGACATCTCTTCATTCTGGAAGAAGGAAAAGCGCGGTGCTACCATCAATGCTCCTATCTCTGACGGCTACACCATCACTACAGAAATCAAGAACACCATTCCTTTGACTCCTGAAGAGAAGCATGACACCCTCGTATGGGCAATGGACAAGTGGATTGCCGGTATGATGGAGGCTTGCGAAGGCAAGGTTAAGGCATGGGATGTAGTCAACGAGGCTATCTCTGGCGGCGGTGATGACGGTGAGGGCAACTACCCACTGCAGCACGGCACTGAGGATAATACCAACGACTTCTTCTGGCAGGATCACATGGGTGACCTCGAGTATGTACGTCAGGCAGTACGCCTCGCTCGTAAGTACTATGCTAAGTCTCTCGAAGAGGCTGGTGGCGATGATGGCAAGCTCAAGCTCTTCATCAACGACTACAACCTCGAGTCAGACTGGGATCAGAACAAGAAGGTGAAGTCCCTCATCAACTGGATCAAGAAATGGGAAGAGGATGGCGTCACCAAGATCGATGGTATCGGTTCGCAGATGCACATCTCTTACTACGAAGATGCAAATATCCTTGAGAGCAAGAAGAAGGCTATCCAGGAGTCATTCAAGCTCATGGCTGCCACCGGCAAGCTCGTCCGCATCTCTGAGCTCGATATGGGCTACGTGAAGGCTGACGGCACCGATGCTACCCTCGACGACATGGACAATGCTGAGCAGGTTGCTGCCGGCTATCCACGTGAGAAGGCCATGGAGGAGTACTACAAGTGGATCATCGAGCAGTACTACACCCTCATCCCAGAGGCTCAGCAGTACGGCATCACCCAGTGGTGCTTGACCGATGCTCCTAGTGGTGCTGGCTGGCGTCCAGACACTCCTGTCGGTATCTGGGATACCAACTGGAACCGCAAGTACATCTACCGCGGCTGGACTGAGGCTCTTGCCAAGTAATCACAAGATGCTATTATAACAAATATCCACGCAGTGCAAAACTGCGTGGATATTAACATAAATCATTGAGCGTATGAAACAATTGCTTATCATCATCGCTTGTGTTGCCTTAACCATTGGCAACAGCGTCTTTGCGCAACAGCCCAATAACAAATGGGGCAAGCCTTCTCAGGTGGAGTGGTCGCTCCAGGCATGGGGCGAGGCTCCCGATGCCGAGGCTGTCATCCTGAACAAGACCATGACCTTGACCTATAAGATTACCCGTCAGTTCGAGAGTTATGGCAACACCACACAGGAGATTGACATGAGCAATGTCGATCAGCTGGGCATCAATGGTGGCAGTCAGTATGTCCTTGCCAACTACGTGATGAAGGTGCGTACCAAGATTCTGAAGGATGAGGGCGCAAAATATGCCAATATCGACATCATCTACTTCAACGAGGAGTCTGATCCAGAACAGTATGACGAACTGGGTCGCCTCAGCGTGATTCGTTATGATATGAACGAGAAAGGCAAGTCTCAGCGTCATGTGGTGAAGAACTCGACCTTCACCGAGGAGCGTCTGGATGCTCATTATGTAGTGCGCCACATTCTGGTACCAGATGCCAAGAAGGGCGACATCATCGAGTATCAGTACGAGATCTCAAGCCGTCGCGTCAACTATCTTTATGACTGGTCATTCCAGGAGGATATTCCTGTACTCTATGCCAAGTCAGACATGGACATCCCAGCCTTCATCCAGTTCAACATGACTACGCCTATTCATCCTTTCATCACTTCGAAGGTTGAAGCTGGCACCATCTTTGGCGAACAGGGAGCCGGTGACATGAAGGCGCCAAAGAGCTACCAGAGTAACCACTATGTAGTGGAAGGTCACGACATTCTGCCCAAGGGTCTTGACCTTCAGCGTAAGGCAGACGGCACAGAGGCAGCCAAGGTATCAGCCGAGCCTGGTCAGGTGCTGCGCACATACGCTGTCATCAAGAACAACGTGAACAGGCCTTTTGCCATGCCAACCGGCAAAGTTCATCTAATGATTAATCCTAAGAAATAAACTCAGCAACTTGATTCTGTGTGGGGTACGAATTGTACCCCACACCAATTCTTTTCAAACGACACAAGAATATTCACAATGACCATCAAAGCTTCTGACCATCCCGATCTGACCAACCTTGTGCTGCTGGTGCTTGGCAGCATGGTGCTGTTGCCCGTGTGCAATGGCGACATGCTCTATATGGCACAGGAAAGGAGCCTCTTCATGAGCGGATCGATCTTCCTGCATGACTGTCTGCGCAATGTGGGCGGTGGCACGGAGTGGGTCGGAAGGTTCCTGACGCAACTGTTCTATTATCCATGGTTAGGAGCGTCGGTGCTGGTTGCCATCTGGGCGGTTACATATTGGCTGCTCTGCCGCATCTTCCCTCTGCCCTGCAAGTGGCGCTGGCTGTTGCTGTTGCCGGTCGTGTCGCTGCTGGTTTCGACCATCGACCTGGGGTACTGGATCTATTACATCAAGCTGCCCGGCTACTGGTTCCGCGAGAGCGTGGGGCTTCTGTGCTGTACGCTGCTGGTGGGGATGGGTATGGACCAAAGCCACCGAGTGGCTTTGAATGGAACAGATAAGGCTGGAGGATGGTGGCAGAAGGTGACTGGAGACTTGGCCGGAAGATGGTGGCAGAAGATGGCTGGAGTGCTGGCGGCGGTTTTGAGCCTGGGGCTGTATCCTTTGATCGGATGGTACAGTGTGCTTGCGCTCCTGATCATTGCCATCGAGGGGATGTTGGCCAAACGATGGATTCAGTTGGGCGTGACATTCTTGCTGCTGCTTGTCGGCCCGCCTGCCATTGCACGCACTTATACGACATTGCCTGCCGGCGAGGCATGGTTCGCCGCTTTCCCTGCCATCGAATCCAACTTCGTGTTTTCATGGATCAGGACGCTACCATTCATCATCATGGCAGTCACGATGGTGGTACTGCCTGTCATTCGACATTATTGCGACAAGAAATATTGCCTGCCCTCTCAGGGCAAGGGCATACATTATATATTATTTAATAGGATGCTTCCTGCCCTGGGTCTCGCTGGCATGTTCGGATGGGCATATTGCGCCAACTTCAGCGACCACAACTTCCATGCCGAGATACGAGCCTACCACGCCATCGAGGAGCAACGCTGGGCAGACGTGCTGCGCGAGGTTGATGAGGCACCCGACGGCCCCACGCGTCAGCTGGTGGTGAGCAAAAACATTGCCTTGCTGCATGCCGACCATCTGCATGACTTGCTTTTTGCCTTCCCCTGTGCCGGTGCCGACCCAGTGCCAACCGATACGTTGCCAGTTCATCTGGTACAGACGGCAGCCTCCTTGTTCTACCTCTACCACGGCATGACCAACGATGCCATACACTGGTGCATAGAGAACAGTGTGGAATATGGCCTGACCGTCTCGGACCTGCGCATACTGTCGTTGGCATCGCTCATTGGCGAAGAATATGACGTGGCAGCCAAATATCTGAACATGCTGCTTGGCACAACTTTCCACTACAAGTTCGCACAGCGCTATCTCCCGCTCGCCCTGCATCCAGAGTGGATCAGAGAATATCCGGAACTTGCCATCATCAAGGAATTGCACGATGACTTAGGGGAACGTATCAACAACGACACCGGAAACTGCGAGAAAATGATCTACGAGGCTTTTGCCAATCAGGCTTACCACAGCAAGAAACGAGGTCTGGAGGCAGCCATGGCCTATTCACTAATGCTCAAGGATTACGAATTGATCTGGCATCATTTCCCACGATATGCACATCAATTGGGCAAGAACAAAATGCCAAAACAATACCAGGAGGCTATCTACCTGGGTACACAGATGACGAATGCTCCGCACAAGGCAGAAGAATTCCGCTTTGACGCAGACATCCCGCAGCGTTTCCAATTCTTCTTCAGTCAGAAAAACCCCAAGGACGACCATTCCTTCTGGTGGTTCTATCAATATTGCACCAATGTCAGGTTCTACTAAATATCTCTTCATTCTGGTTGCGCTGCTGCTTACGGCATGCAGCCACCCCAGTGTCCCTTCGGCCTCACAGCTGGCAGGACGCTTGCCACAGCTGCAGCCCGACTACGTGGATGTCACCATCCCCGTGAACCTTTGTCCGCTCAATTTCGGCGCGATGGAGGATTGCGACCGTGTGGTGGCACGTCTCTCCTGCGGCAATCTCTCCTACACCTACGGCAATGGCAAGATGGTCGATATCGATGCCGACGAGTGGAAAGAGCTGACCCACGAGGCTCAAGACGGAGACATCAAGGTCGAAGTATGGACCAGGCAGCATGATGGCAACTGGCTGCAATACGAACCCTTCGCCATACACGTCTCGGCCTACGAGATTGACTCCTATCTGACCTATCGACTGATCCCCCCCTCGTACGTGGCTTATGAAGAGATCATCATCGAACAGCGCGACCTTACCTCTTTCGATACGCGCGAAATCTACAACACCCGCAAGGTAATTGACAACGAGCACGGACAGTGCATCAACTGCCACTCATTCCAAAACTATCGCACCGACCGCTGGCTGTTCCATGCCCGCAAGGACTGGGGCGGCACCATCATCAGCGACCACGGCCGCATCCGCAAGGTGGATCTGAAGCGCCCTGAGACCATCTCGGCCGGTGTCTATCCTGCCTGGCATCCGGAACTGAACCTTGTGGCTTTCTCTACCAACAAAACAGCGCAGCTATTCCACACCAAGGACTTGGGCAAGATCGAAGTGTTCGACTCAGCCAGCGACCTGATCCTCTACGACCCTGAGACCAACGAGGTCACCACCATCAGCAACCGCGAGGATCAGCTGGAGTGTTTCCCCACCTGGAGTCCCGACGGCAAGTGGCTTTACTTCACCTCGGCTAGCGTTCCTTTCGACATCCATACAGCAGATCCCACACAGGAGGCCATGATTCGGTATGACAGCATCCGCTACGACCTCTGCCGAAAGTCGTTCGATCCTGTTACACGTCAGTGGGGCGAGACCGAGATGGTGTATGAGGCCTCAACCGACTCGATGAGTGTCAGCCTGCCACGACTGTCGCCCGATGGACACAGACTGGTCTTCGCCATGGGCAGCTGGGGATGCTTCCATGTGTGGCATGCCGATGCTGACATCTATATGATCGATGTGGATAGCATCCCGGCTAAGACCGAAGCTTTGGAAAATATATCGGAAACACCGGAAACTGTCGGTAAGAAATCAGTGCGTCCTCATCCGCTGAAAGCACTGAACTCCGATCGTTCCGAGTCCTATCCCACTTTCTCGAGCAATGGACACTGGGTGATGACTGCCTCGCGTCGTGTCGATGGCAACTACACGCGTCCTTACATTGCACACTTCGATCCTGCCACGGGACAATGTGCCAAGCCCTTTGAAGTTCCGCAGCATTCGCCAGCCTTCTACGACCGCTGCTTTAAGTCGTTCAACCGACCAGAGTTTACCATCGAGCCAATCCGAAATAACTGTAATGACATTGCCCATGCGATTCTCAATCAGTAAATGCATCTGCCTGCTACTGGTGCTTTATGCCTGGTTTGTCCTTGTCTGGCAACAAGCTGACATGCTCTTTGCCATTCAGGACTTCTCGCCATGGATGGGTACCTATGACTACTGGCAGCAGCACATCGGGCATCCCGGCGGACTGCGCGAGTGGATAGGCGACTGGCTGACGCAGTTCTTCTACTATCCCTGGTTGGGTGGCACGCTCATGGTGCTCTGTTGGGCTGTCAGTGCCTGGGCATTGATCCGTGCTCATAAGTTGCAGGGCTGGTGGTGTCTGCTGCCTCTCATTCCGGTGTTCTGCCTGCTGGCTGGCATCACCGAGATGGGTTATTGGATGTTCTGCCTCAAGGCTCCGAGCTATTGGTTCGGCCCTACACTGGGGTGGCTGGTCGTGAGCCTGTCGCTGCTTGGCTATGCACATGCTGACGAAAAGGGGAGGCTCTGCTGGCTGGGGCTGATGATCCTGCTGGGCTATCCGACCTTAGGCTGGTACGCCACGCTGGCTGTCCTGACCATGCTGCTTGCTTCGGAGTGGAAGACTGGCTGGCAGACGTGGCTCCGACGACTGGCTGCGATTGTCCTGCCACTCGTCATCGTGACCGCTTGCTACCATCATTCCTCTTCAATTCGTTGGGAGGAAGATGCCTTGACCTACGGCTTCCACCACCTCATCAACCCTGAGGCGAGCAGTCTGGTGCTGGAAATGCCTTTCTGGCTGATGGCGGCCATAGTGCTGCTCATGCCATTGTTGGCGAAGCTGCAAGCAAAGCAGAAATACCTTAGCTGGCTTCCCTTCGTCCTGATGGCGGCCACCTTGACGGGCAGCAACATGCTCAACTACCGCAATCACAACTTCCACACCGAACTCCAGATGCTCCGGGCTATGGACGAAGGCCGATGGGACGATCTACTACAGGAGATGCGCGAATCGAGCCAGCAGAAGAAGCCGACACGACAGATGGTCATCATGAAAGACGTGGCTCTGGCGCAGCAAGGCCGGCTGGGTGACAAGGCTTTCGACTATCCCATCGGTGGCGTGCGCCCTGCCATGAATACCAACCTGCCTATCCACATGGCTCACTCGGGCGCTCCGCTGTTCTACTATTGGCTGGGCATCCCGAACTTCGCCTTCATGTGGTGCATGGAGAACAATATCGAGTATGGTCTTTCGCCTTTCTATCTGCGTATCATGTACCGCTGCATGATGGCCAATGGCGAGACAGAGGCGGCCGCCAAGTACAAAGCACTGCTCCAGACTACCCTCTTCCACGGCGATTATGAGGTGAGCGAACGAGAGTTGACTGATGTCCGCCGCTTCATGACCGGGCAGGACGAACTGACCAACGACCGCGGCTACAGCGAGATCTATCTGCTTGACCGTCTCAGCCAGATGCAATACAACACTCCCATGGCACAACAGATTGCCGTGCACTGGAGCATCCTGGCCCGTGATCAGAAACGGTTCGACAAGGCATTGGCTCATTATAAGGAACTCGTAAAAGCCGAGGAACAGGGAGACAACTCCCCAGGAACTCCTACCCTCCCCAAATACTTCAACCAACAGACATTCGACTGGTACCATGCAAGCAATACTGGCAACAAGAGCTATTGACAGGCAGATTATCCTGCGTTGCACCAAGGGCATTCTGGCCTTGGTGTCATGCCTCGTGCTGTTTGCAAGTTGCAACAGGCACCCCGCCGTACCTATGCAGAGCGTGGTCACAGAACAGACAGTCCACATCCTGCCAGACTACGTCGATGTCACGATTCCTCCCAACATTGCGCCACTCAACTTCAGCGTGCTGGGCGACTCCATCACCCATTGCGTGGCTCAAATTGACTATGCTGGCGGCTCATTGACCTACGGTGAGGGCCGAAAGGTGATTATCGATGCCGACGAGTGGCGAGAGATGCTCAGCCAGAGCGTCGGACAGTCGTTGCAGGTGCAGCTCTACACCGAGGCCGGCGGTCAATGGCGCAAGCATCCTGCCTTCGATATCCATGTGGCCCCGGACAGCATCGACCGCTACGTCTCGTACCGCCTCATCCCTCCTTATAATACTTACGAGCGCATCAGCCTGTGCCAGCGCAATGTGGAGGACTTCGACGAGGTGGAATACTACAACAACCAGATGCTCGACACACCGCAGAAGGGGCACTGCATCAACTGCCATGCTTTCCAAAACTACAGCACAGAGCGTATGCAGTTCCATGTGCGCGAGGATCATGCCGGCACCGTCATCTACGACCAAGGAAAGCTGGGTAAATACAATATGAAGCTGCCTGAGACCATTAGCGGTGGCGTGTATCCTGCCTGGCATCCTTCGCTTAACCTGATTGCCTACTCCACCAACCTGCCGTTCCTCGAAGTGCATACCGACGGCCTCACCAAGTCGGAGGTACAGGACAGTGAGAGCGGATTGATCCTCTATGACGTTGCCAACCGTCGTGTCTTTCCTATCTGCAATGAGGCCGACCGACTGGAGACCTTCCCCTCGTGGAGCCCCGACGGCAAATGGTTGTATTATTCGGTAGCCGAGTTCACTTTTGCCACTGACCAGAGTTCTACTGTCTCGAAAGAGGTGCGCCTGTTCCGTCAGCATGACATCACCGAACGCTATCATGACGTGCACTACGACATCTATCGACGCTCGTTCGATGCCTCGACACTCTCCTTTGGCGAACCAGAGCCCGTGCTATTGGCATCGAACAATGCTAAAAGCGCTACACTGCCACGCATCAGTCCCGACGGACGGTGGCTGCTCACCAGCATTGGCAACGAAGGCTGTTTCCATGTCTATCACCCTGAGGCAGATCTCTACGTCACCGACCTGCATGCCCCATCGGACAGTCTGGCTTCTCCCTGCGATGTCATCGGCACCACCACACCGCTCACCCAAGCCAACAGCGACCGAGCCGAGAGCTATCACAACTGGTCGAGCAATGGCCGGTGGATCGTGTTCCAGAGCCGCAGGCGTGACAACAACTACACGCGCTTGTATTTCTCCTGGTTCGATGCCGAGGGCAAGCCACACAAGGCGTTCGAGTTGCCTCAACGTGATCCAGACTATGAGTTGGTGCACCTGAATTCGTACAACATCCCGGAATTTACCGTCGAGGCGATCCGCCCCACTCCGGAACAATTGGCTAAAACAGTTTTATCAATCACAATACCCCTAAACAATCAATCGAAATGAACAGATTATTGAACAAGGCTTTTAGGCTTCGCTTCTTCATTCTCCTTGGAATGATGCTCTCGATCGTCCTCACCACTGGATGTTCGAAGGATGAGTGGCATCCCCTTGACGACCCGAATCCTGTCGTTCCATCACCCAATCCTGATCCTAATCCTGATCCAAACCCAGATCCGAACCCTGAAACACCTTCAGGCTTGTCAGCTCTCCATATCGAAGGACGCTGGCTCTGCGATGAGAGTGGCAAGCACATCAACCTGCATGGCTTCGGCCAGACCTACAGCCCCTGGTTCAACGAGCAGGGCAATGGCTGGGGCTGGGCCAAGGACCCTAAGAAGTGCCTTGACTACAACCAGAAACTCATCACCCAGATGCTCAATGCCGGCTGGAAGGTGAACTGGCTGCGTCTGCACATGGATCCCTACTGGAGCAACAGGGAGGGTGTCCAGACCACGGGCGAGAACGACATCTCGGCCTTCGACATGGATCTCTTCGAGAAGTACCTCGACGAGGTGTTTGTGCCGATGGTGGAATTTGCCAATGCGCACGGCCTCTACGTCGTGATGCGTCCTCCTGGAGTCTGCCCTGAGAAGATCGCCATTGGCGACGACTATCAGAAGTACCTGCTCAGCGTGTGGAAGACTGTGGTTTCGCACAAGAAGCTCAAGAACAACCCAGGCGTGATGTTCGAACTTGCCAACGAGCCTATCAACATCAAGACACCAAGCGGCGACTACAACTCGTGGACCGATGGTGCGTTCCAGAACTGCACCAAGTTCTTCCAGGACATCGTCGATGCCATCCGCGCCAAGGGTGCCAACAACATCCTTTGGGTGCCAGGCCTCAGCTATCAGATGAACTATCAGGGTTATGCCAAGTATCCTGTCACGGGCGACAACATCGGCTATGCCGTGCATTGCTACCCAGGCTGGTATGGCTCGGACAGCGAGGCCGAGGGCGGCAGTGTGGAGCAGGGCGTAGTGACCAAGGGCAATGGCTATGCCGAGTTCCAGGCTGGCTGGAACAACAACGTGATTCCGGCTGCCGAGATCGCTCCTATCCTCGTCACCGAGATGGACTGGGCGCCCAAGAAGTATGACTGCTCGTGGGGCAAGGCTACCACGGGCGAAGCCGGCGGCATTGGCTTCGGTGCCAACTTCAAGTACATCATGGACAAGACGGGCAACGTGTCGTGGATGCTCTTCACCGGACCTGAGCACTTGGCCAAATACAACGACAAAGCAGCCGACGGCAAGACGTTCCTCACCGACCCTGAGGCTTGCGTGCGTCCTATCTACCGCTGGTACAAAGAATATGCCGACCCATCGTGGACCTTCCAGGACACCCTTGCTACCAAACTCTGGTACTTCCCTGGCACCGACGTGCCTTTCAGCCCAAGCATCTGGGAGACCGGCACCTTCGTCAATGGCTGCCTCATCACCGGCCAGTATGGCTTCGGCGGCTGGCAGTTCCCTGGCGGTCTGGACCTGAGCGGCTATAAGTATCTGGTGGTGAAGTTGCAGAAGCCTGCCGAGTCGGGCAGCTGGTCGCTCCGCATCTTCGACGAGAACAACTACTGGGTGGGCAAGCTCTACCGCAACAACTTCGGCAAGCAGGAGACCATCGTGGTGCCTTTGTACAACATGGAGCGCTCGACCGACGACAACGGTACGCTCGACGGCACCGTGCTCGACCCATCGCACATCTACATCCTCGGCTTCTGGAGTCCGGGCGGCACGCCGCTGTATTTCGACAAGATCTACGTGACCAACAACGAGGACTACAGCGAATAAACAGTAATGCCCTTCGTGGAGTTTACGATACTTAACTCACATTATTAATTATTCATCATGAAGAAACAAAATCTTTTTGCCCTGGCCTCTACCCTGCTCATCGCAGGCAGCATGCAGGCTCAGAACCCTTACCTCCCACTCTGGGAGCACTTGCCTGATGGCGAGCCACGTGTATTCGAGGATCCTGACAATCCCGGCAAGCTGCGTGCCTATATCATCGGCTCGCACGACGTGAAGAACACCGACTACTGCGGTCCGGATATCCGCATGTGGTCAGCACCTGTGGAGGATCTCTCTGACTGGCGCGACGAGGGTCCTATCTTTACTCACTATGTGGATGGACAGTGGGACACCATGTTCGCTCCAGACCTTGTGGAGGTGATGGAGGACGGCAAGAAGGTCTATTACCTCTATCCACACTCTCGCGGCTGGCGTCGTGTGCCTATGGTTGCCAAGGGCGATCGTCCCAACGGCCCATTCACCCCGATCAACCTCACTGCCGATGGCCGTCAGGTCGTGGAGGGTTCGGTCATCGACTTCGACCCATCGGTATTCATCGAGCCAGTCACCAACAAGAAGGATCCTGACTTCAAGAAGGGCTTCCGTGCCTACGTCTTCTACGGCTTCCAGCACTCTACGGCTGCCGAACTCGACCAGGAGACCATGTACTCCGTTCGTCCCGGCACCGAGATCCACGACTACTTCATCCCAGCCTCTGCCCGTTATGGCGAGGTGCGCGATCCTGAGGGAACCGAGTATCCTGCACTCTACAAGGGACAGAATCCTGGTGAGTTCAACTTCTTCGAGGCATCGTCTATCCGTCAGGTGGGCAACAAGTACGTCATGGTCTTCTCGGGCTACAGCGGCCCTGACTATGGCCTCGGCTCTACCAACTCTGCACTCCGCTATGCTTACGGCGACTCTCCACTCGGTCCTTGGCGCTCGGGTGGCGTGCTCGTAGATTCTCGTGGCGTCGTCCTCAACGAGGATGGCAGCAAGCTGGCTACCACCAACTTTGCACACAATACTCACGGCTCACTCCAGGAGATCAACGGCCAGTGGTACGTCTTCTATCACCGTCCACCACGCGGCTTCGGCAACGCTCGTCAGGCCATGGTGGCTCCTGTCAAGATCGAGTGGGACAAGAAGCCAGTCGCCAAGGGTGGCCAGGTCCGCATCACCGGCTATGACCCTTACACTGCTGACAATGAGTGGAGCGCTAAGGCTGCCAACGGCGATCACTACACCGGCGCCGAGGTCACCTCTGAAGGCTTCCAGATCTTCGGCCTCGACCCATATAAGTTCTACTCTGCCGGCTACGCTTGCTATATCAACGACAACAACGCTCTGCAGGATCAGCGCGACGTATGGAACAACTCTATGGAGCTCGCTGGCCTCAAGAACGGTGCTATCATCGGCTACAAGTACTTCGGCTTCGGCGGCCTCGCACAGGATACCAAGGGTTGCAAGGCCTTCGAGGGTATCAAGGCTGGCGACAACGCTTTCATCAATCTTTTCTTCCGTCATGGTTCTGACCAGGCTTGCAAGATTCATGTCATGCTCGATGGCCCATACGAAAATGATACCTGGAAGGGCAAGAAGCTTTACACCTTCGATGTGAAGGCTGAGAAGCCAGGTGCTTATTCTGTATACTCTCAGCGTCTCCCAGAGGTCGAGGGTCTTACCGGCAAGCATGCTATCTACTTTGTAGTTGAGGGTCCTGAGATTAAGGAACCAGAGCGTCCACGTTGGGGCGGCCGACCACAGGGTCCACAGCGACCACAGGGCTTGATCGACTTTATCGGTGTAAGCTTCGCTAAGGGTACAGCCACCGATGGCCCAGCCACTCGTCCAGAGCCAGAGGAGGTTCCACAGGTTACTATCGCTGTCGATGGCGTGAACCTCACCATCCCACAGCAGCCATTGCTCTCTACCAACCTCAATGGTTACACCATGAACAATCACTATCAGGTTTATGGCAAGATTAATGACAATTCAACCATCAAGGTTACTTGCGACAATCCTGCAGTTAA
>JAZQPJ010000089.1:0-11528 GCA_045628525.1 Bacteroidales bacterium | reverse complement strand
TCAGCGGGTGCTGACTGCGAGACAGGCCAACGCCTTCTTCGAAGCCATCGGAAAGCCTGATGGGTTGGATTGATATACTTCGTGTAATTATTGCATGACATCTTGTACCCCCTCCCTCGCCCTATTGCCGGACAAAGATTTCGAGCCGTCGAAAAGCTTGCCAACACTTCTGGCAGACTTTTCGACGGCTCGAAAGGGATGGGGCAGATAGCCGTGGATCAACCCACAGCAATCTGGTAACATGATTTTCAACAGGTCAGACAACAATTACCCCTTACCCCACGAAGCGACTTGAGGTAATACGCATCATAAACCGAGTGTGGAGTCAACAGTTTGACCCAAAATTCGATTAAATGCGTTCATTATTGGAAAAATTCCACCAAAAGGTGTGATTATCTCAGATTTTATTTGTATCTTTGCCATGTCAAGTTGATTATTTTGCTACTTAGAAGTTTTGCAGCACAAAGACAAGTGAAATTTTTGACATGGCAAAACCCCGGGCAACTTTTTGTTGCTGCCACAGGCTGCCGAGCGCCTGGAGCAGAACATTGACAAACAGATTGAACTGCTGCGCAAGGTGGGTGGCGAAGAGAACGAGCGTAAAATTGAGTCGCTGCAGAAGGCTAAACAATAGAGCAGACCATGGACCCATTATTTCTCCTACAGTTTGCCAGCATCATGGTGATGGCCATCCTGACCTTTGCCACGGTCATCACGCATTTCTATGTGCAAAGGCCGTATAAGGTCTTTGAGCAATCACGCTGGTTGCTGGTGCTTGCGCTGCTGCTCTTCGTGCTGCACTATGGCTTGCAGATGGCATTTGGTTTTAGAGCCCAGGGTGCCGACGTCGGAGCAGTGGTCAACATCCTCTTCTACGTTCCCATCGGTTTTCTGATCAACTTGTCGCTACTCCACTTCATGCAGGGAGGCAAGCCCAACCGTCGCTACTGCATAGGCAATGCTGTGGGCTATCTGGTCATCCTGGCAGTAATCGGCGAGGGGTACTGTCGCCACGGCAGCATGCACATCGGCGAGGAGCTCTATGTGGCCGATGTCATCTATCTCTGCTGCCTGGTGTGGCTCAATGCCCTGCCCCTACGCGAGCTTTACAAGATCCGCAACCGTGTGGAGGCAGAAACGGGCAACCCGATTGAGGTGTTTGATCACTGCATGCGTTGGGGCCTCATCCTGCTCTATACGATAGCCATCTTCTTCCAGTTCACCATACTCTACACCCCAATCGTGAGCGTGATAGCCCCGTTGGCACTGCTGGCAGTTAGCTACTATGTGTGTTGTTTCGTATCGTTGGGGTTCAACATCAGTCAAGTGTCAGACGTGCTCGATTCGTCAGCCTCCTCCTCCCTTGCCGCACCCAACCCCTTGACTGCCGAACAGACCCAATATATCGAAGAAGCCATACAAAGATGGAGCTCGGAAGGAGGCTTCCGTGACAATGATGCTTCGATCGTGAGTCTGGCGCGGCGTATCGGAGTCAACCGCCAGCAGCTGACCTCCTACCTCGATCACCAGTATGGCTGCACGTTCCGCATCTGGCTGTCGAACCTCCGGCTGGAGGAAGCCAAACGCCAGATACTCGAACATCCGAACTACAGCAACGACGTGATTGCCCGGGAGTGTGGCTTCGGATCTGCAAGCCAGCTTTACCGCGTTTTCCGCACGGCTACGGGCTCCTCGCCCAAGGAATGGGCGGACCGGAAGAAATGAGTTCTTTTGACGTATCAACATTACAAAAAGTGTCGCATTTATAGGAATGCGACACTTCTTTAGCTCTTTTGCAGAAAATATGATACATAATCGAAATGAATGTTACATTATTTATTATTATCTTTGTCTGCTTTTTTTTACAGTTTTTGTATCGAAAAAAGTCCATTTCATTGTCTTCGAAATATGAATTTCAGAATCCTAACATCCATCCTTATCCTGTGCGTGTCGGCCATCGGGCTGGCCACGGCTCAATCTGTGCAGCCAGGCATTGCCATGGAATATAAGGGCAAGGCACAGAAGCAAGTGTTGGCCGGTGTTTCGGTCACGGCGGCCAATGCCGGCTCGGTGATGAGCGATGACAAGGGTGAGTTTACGCTCAATTTCCGTACACTGAAGGCGGGCGACCAGATACAGTTCCGCCGCATCGAGATGAATGGCTACGAGGTGATGAACACTGAGGCACTGGAAGTGGCGCGCGTGGCGCGCACCCCGAAAACGCAAAACCCCGCTGCTTCGGCTACTCAAGACCCTGCCCCGCTGCAGATTGTCATGGCTCCCCGTCAGCTGCTGCAACAACTGCGCGACGGTTACCGCTCGGTAGCCTCGCAGCGCTACCAGAAGCAGTTAGCCGAGGCCGAGGCCGAAGCCGAACGGCTGCGCGAGGCCGGACAACTGGCCGAAGCCGAATACAACCAGCGTATGGATGCACTGGAGGAGGAATACGAGGAGAAGTTGTCAAAGTTGGAATCCTATATTGAGAAGTTTGCCCGCATCGACCTCTCAGACCTCGATCAGGACGAACAGCAGATCATCGACCTGGTGCAGGCCGGCGACTTCGACCAAGCCTTGGCGCTCTACGACAAGCAAGATTTGGCCAACCGCCTGGCCCAAAGCCGTGCCGACCGACAGAAGCTGGCCGATGCCCGCCAGCAGATTGCCCTGACCGAACAGCAAAAGGCACGCGAGAACCAGCGACTGCGCGAATCGATAGAGCGACAGATACTGCTGCTGCGCATGGCCGGTGGCGAAGAGAACCGCCTGAAGGTACACGAGATACTGCATCAGACCTATCTGGCCGATACCACCCACGTCGAGACGCTGCGTGACTACGTGCGTTCGCTCGTGGAGTATGATCGTCAGGACGAAGCCATCGCCCTCGTCAGCCGTGCCATGCTGCGCCCTTACGATGCGGACGACAAGGAAGAGTTCTTCCAGCACTGCATGCTGCTGATGGAGCTGTCGAGAATCTACTTCCAGCAGCAAGACCTGGAGCAGTCCAAGCTGCTGGCCTTGGAGGTGGACTCGCTCTACGATGCCCGTCTGGCGACAGATGCCAAGCTCACCTCACGCGTCCTGCCGCAGGTGGCCAGCTTCCTGCTCCGACAGCTGCTGGAGGAGGGCGAGACAGACCAGCTGCGACAGCAGGCTGAGAAGCTTCGCCTGCATTGGAACCCCGACTCACTGCACACGGGCAGCCTTTCGGCCTATGCCGACGTGTGCGGCGCTCTCTCTGACTACTATTCACACATCGGTGACACCCAGCAGAACCATTGGGCTATAGCCACGGGCATCGAACTCGGCGAGAATCTCTATGCCCGCTATCCCTGGGCACTCTTCCTGGCAGACAACTACAGCACGGCCTGCAGCGTCTATGCATTGGACAATATGCGCGATAAGGCACAGGCGACAGCCCGCAGAGCCGCCGAACTGATTGGCATTGAACTACGAGAGAGACGCGGCACGCAACGTCTCATCAACTCGGCTTCGGATTACTATCAGCTCCTCGAAGCGCTGACAGGCATGGAGGAATACACGCTGGCCGACAGTCTCTTGCAGCTGCAGAAGTCGCAGCGTGTGTTCGACGAACTGGACGAGCGTTACCCCGGTATGCTCGATGCCATACACAGTATCTGTCAGTTCTCGGAGGCACGCGTAAGGCTGCATCAAGGCCGTATAGCCGAAGCCGATTCCGTAATCCAGCTTTCGCTCGGCACGCTGAGCGCGATGGAGGATTATGCCTCTATCTATGCCGTGCACCGTCCCTACCTATTGGGTATGCTGGCCGATGCGCAAGGCAAGGCCGAAGAAGCCCGCGAGCTCTACCTCGAAGCCATCCGCGTGGAGGAAGAGATATACGAAGCATCGGGACACGATACCTGGGAGGCTGACCAGCTCTGCCGCTACTATCTGCTGATGGCCGACCTTTGTGGCCGGCAGCACAACAGGAAGGGGTTCAGCTCTTACATCAAAGCGGCTGAGAAGGTGGCGGCTTTCCCCTATAACAAGTCGCAAGTCCAAGAATACAAGAAGAAATACAAAAAATAATCATACATCATGCAGTACAAACAACGATTCAAGACAGCAGGCATCCATGCGATGACCCTATTAAGCGGCATGGCCATTCTGCTTGAAACCCTTCCGGAGGAAGCTTCGGCCAAGGTGAGCATTATCAAGCCGAACATCAATGTCACGCCTAAGGGCAAAACTCCTAACAGAAACATCTCTTCCAGTGAAGACGCTGACATCAATGGCAGCAGCAACGACAATCCGCATCCTGCCATCTACTGCGACGGCCACGATGTGCTGATTACTGGAGCGTCAGCAGCCAATGCCTTCGATACTACACCGACCAAGATCTACATTGACAATAACGATAACCAGATCTTTGAAGACTCAGAATGCCAGGAGATCAACCTCTCACTGGTTTACGTTTACGGAGGTTCGCAGGTCAAAGACAATAGTTACACGAAATACTCCCGCACGCAGACCATCACAATGCAGGGCGGCGAGGTAGCAGCCATCTATGCCGGTGGTTACACCAATATCCAGGCCCAATACTCGCATAATGTCAACATCAACGTGACGGATGGTAGGATCGGTTATGTAAGCGCCAACTGGGATCGCGGTCCTAGTGCACGAAGCCTCTCATGGGGTGCCGAATCCATGTCTGGCACGGTCACCATCACGCTGACTAACTGCGAGTACCCCTACTATAATTATCCTACCGTATTAGACCCATACTCTGCCGACATTTGCCAGCACGTCAAGCTCTTTGACTTCTCGAACCACACCTACACCCTTACCGGAAATCCATGGTTCTCCGCTGAACCCAACTTCAAGGCCTACGTCGTACAGACTGGCCCCGGCGAATACCGCATGGGTGGCACTGAGGAGGTAATTATCCCTGCGGGGACAAATCTCAAGGCCAACAAGATTGTCGTAGATAACGGAGCTGCCATCCGCAATCAGGGCAATGTAGTCCTCCGTACATGCGCGAATGGCTCGTTCCAGAACGATGGCGCATGGACCGGCAACCCTGCCAAGATGCCACATGAGGTAAGCAAAGACGTCATCGGTCACGATGCTTCGACCCACTCACAGCGATGCACGCTCTGCGGTCAGGAGGTAGCTTCGGCACACATCTGGAAGTACATCGAGAGTGCTACCACTGCCACCAGCCACACGCACATCCGTGTATGCCAGGTATGTGATTACAGTGAAGATGGGCAGGATTGTACACTTGTCTGCACTTCGGTGGGCGAAGAAGGACACTCGTCAGTCTGCTCGCTCTGTAACCATCAGTTCGAAGTGCAGCAACACTCGCCAAAGAGCGGGTTCTGGGCGAATCTACACGCAAAGGGCGCTCCTTCATCCAACAGCGGTGACTACAATGATACCTATGACTACGGCTGCATCGGCGAAGGTACTCACCGTGCCGTCTGCAATGACTGCGGCGTACTTTATAGCGAGGAACATAACTGGGTTAAGAGTCAGGAAAGTACCGACTCCGAGCATGCACTTTACTGCAACAAGTGCTACATGCCTAAGAGTGGTGCACACAACTACATGGATGGCAAATGCACGGAATGTGACCACTCACACGAGAGCCATAGTTATGCGAATGGCAAGTGCGATGTCTGTGGCTATGGCTGTAGGCATACACATTACGAATATGTATCAGATGGTGCCGATCAGCACCTGAAGCGCTGCATCGAGTGTGGCAGCAACATCGGTCAGGGCAACCATGACTATGTGGCTGACAATATAGGACGCGTAACCTGTCCGCTCTGCGAATATTCCTGCCAGCACGAGCATACCACTGCCCTTAACGATCAGACCGTATGCGATGGTTGCCACTTGCCAATGGTGGCCAAAGTCAACATCGTAAGTCAGGATTACTACTTTGCCGACGTGAAGACCGCTGCCCTCTATGCTTTGAGTACCAAGGCCAAACACACGATTACCCTGGTGGAGGACATCGAACTGAAGGAAACCCTCGAACTGACGCTAACTGAAGCCACAGACAAATTGACGCTCGACATGAACGGCCATGACATCAGTCTTCGTCAGCTGAACGTGAACCGTCTCTACAACGCCATCGAGGTGTATGGCAAGGGTACGCTGGACATCATCAACACGCAGTTTGCCAATGATGGCAACTATGCCCATATCACCACCAACAGCGTCAATGGCACCTCGCTCAAGGCCTTCAATGAGACACACGTCAACGTCGAGGGCTGCTACCTCACCGCCATGCAGCTGGGCCGAAACGAGGGCATCGCTACGGGCTTCATCACTTTGGTGAACTGCCAGGCTGAGAAGGTCGAAACCTATGACGGCAGCAACTACAATATCTACGGCCGCGTGGAGGTGCTCAACAGCTTACAGGGCAAGAACGCTGACCTCAGCCAGATGCTGCCTCAGGGCATCATCATCACAGAGCAGCAGGCTGATCAGAGCTGGAAGATGCGCTGGAACCGCCAGTCACAAGTGATCGGCACCCTCAAGGCTGGTCCTTACTGGCTGACCCATTACGTAGCGCTGGAGGCTTGTACAGAGCATCAGGTCAGCTACGTTACACAATACGCTCACGAAGATTATCACGTAGGTGTCTGCGACCTCTGCGGTCGTAACGATGCCCAGCAGCCACACAGCTTCACCCGCGCCGGACGACTGCACAGCGACACGGAGCATGTCGTGCTCTGCGAGGTGTGTGACCACGTTTCGCCCACCATGGGCGCTCATTCCTATAATAAGGATGGTGTCTGCACCGGCGATCTCTGCCATGCCACAGCTGCTGTGAAGCTCACGCTGATGAACAGCAGCGACGTGCGCTTCTATGGCGACTTCCAGTCAGCCTGGACTTTCGCCAATCAGCCATACGCCGTCGATACACTTACCTTGCTCAAGGACGTAAGCATCACCGAGCCTCTCACCTTCAATCGTGAAGAGGATGTGGTGGATGATTCTAATCCAGAAGTCTTGGGCTGGTACTATCCTTATATTATTATAAAAGGTGAAGGCAAGACCATCAGCTACACAGGCAGCGGTTCGGCTGTCACTTATCCCGATGATGATGACCGAGCTGATCCGCTCTCACTTGAAGGCGGATTGAAGCTCAGCGGCACCTGGCCAGCCAAGGCTGCCCAGATCGGCTACGTCATCAACGGCAATGAGGTGGTAGGGCATGACTGTCTCGCTGCCGGCAATGCCGGTAATGTCACCTATACGCTCGACAAGAACGGTGACGCAGAACTTTCTACCCACACCTTCTACTGCAAAGTTTGCCGCCGCCGTGAACACCGCAGCCATGAATACGACGGCACTGCCAGCTGTCTCTGTGGCGTGGAGCGTATGATTGTGGCTACGGTTACGGCTGCAGAAGAGACAACTCTGCAGTGCGGCTCAATGGAGGAGGCTTGGCTTTCGGCCATCAACCTCAGCAAGACTTCGGACAAAGAGGTGACAATCCAGCTCCTGAAGGATGCTGACGTAACCCGCACTGGAGACCCGGAGCTTGCCTATGCACTCCCACTCAGTGATTCAGATGTCAGCATCGTATTCAACGGTACCGACCCTCAGGGTGTGGAGCACAAACTCTATGAGGTGGAGGACAGATACCTCTTCCACGTCAGCGCAGGTCACCTCACCATCCTAAGCGGCAAGTTCCATGGCCCAAAGAGCATCGTATCTGCGGCTCAAGCTGACTGCGTCACCCTGCGTGGCGGCACTTATCCGAAGGAGACACGCGACGCTATCTCTGCAAGCTACTACTACCGCTATGGTGTCCTTACGTCTTTGGCAGGCGGCGTAGCCAACATGATAGCTCCCGGCTGCATCCTCACCGCTACCGCCAACAATGACCTTGGTAACCTTCGGGCAGGCGAGATTGTGAACAACAATTCTGACGAGATGATTGCCTGCGCAAGCGGTGTGATTACGCCTTGCCAGCACGTCATCAGCAGTCTGCCTGTCACCGCTGCCAAGGAGGCTACCTGTCAGGAGGGCGGCAACATCCACTATGCTTTCTGTGACAACTGCGGCGCCTACATCGACCTTGATCATGGCAATGCTCTGCTTAGCAAGGACGAGGCTATCCAGCCAGCACTTGGCCATAACTATGGCGAAGATGGCGACTGTATCCGCTGCGGTACAAGCAATGCCAAGGTTACCTTCACCTGCTATGACGAGGAGGGCAACCAGCAAGAAGTGCCTCATGAGTGGAATGAAGAAGCTGTGATGTATAAGAACTTCCCGACCTTCAAGGAGGCGTGGGATTTCTATGCTACGGAAAGTGAAAGCAAATACCTGTCTATACTCACGATCAATGAAGATATAGTAGAGCATCCTCGCACCATCCACGATGATGAGT
Organism: Bacteroidales bacterium; assembly: GCA_045628525.1. Taxonomy (GTDB): domain Bacteria; phylum Bacteroidota; class Bacteroidia; order Bacteroidales; family UBA3663; genus Liminaster. Next base: position 3,151 of record JAZQPJ010000089.1, on the reverse strand, counting down.
ATAATTATGACTATGCAGAGAGGCTTGAGGATTCATCAAAGGGTGATGTCGCCATCAACCTCAACGGTCACAATCTTGACATCGAAGGGTTCCGATTATCTATGAACCGTTGGACGGAGAGCGGTCGCACTACCCTGAAGCTATACGATAGTCAGAAGGCTGGCAAGCAGGTTTCGGCAGATTTCTACATTAGTTATATGAAGAATGACCTCCAGTTGGAAGATGTAACCGTCGCCACGGAAGAATTCGCTGCTCAATATCTTACTCTCAAAGGCAAGGCAGGCTTGCAATTCGCTGGCGAAACCACCCCAAGCATAGGTCAGCTTGAAATAGAACCTGGCTGCTACCTGGAGGGCAATGGTGTAAGCTCCTTCGGTTTGATGCCAATCAACGATGTGGTTACTGGTGAGAATGTAGTTGATCCTAACAACTGCATTGCTGACTTGATGCACAATGTCTATGCATCGGCCAATGGCACTGAAATACGCTGCCATTCTGCCGTTAATATCGGTGAATATGGCGATGCGCAAGTCATCCTCTGCGATGTAGCCGGCAATGAAGTGACTTCATGGCATGCTGTAAAAACTGTTGACGTTGTGACCCATAACTATACTGTAATCTCCGACAATGGTTCCACCCACGGTGGTGCCTGCCCTTCATGCGGATTCATGACGCACGAGGATCACAATTACGTCAGCCACCGATGCATCACCTGTGGTCATGAGGCTGAGGCTTATCTGATAGCAGATGGCATCACGACTGACTTCACCCATTTCTACGACGCATGGCAAGCTGCCGAGGGCATCAAGTCAACAATCGTAATCAATAAGTCATTTGAATATGAAAATAGCTATTCGATTGATAACGAGCTTACCGACCTCACCCTCGACCTCAATGGTCAAACCATGACCGTGGCTTATGATCTGTATCTGCTCAATGGCCGTCTTACTATCAAAGATGAGACGGGCCAAGGTGCGATGCAGACCGATGAAAACTCTTCAACGAATATTCTCTATGTAAGTGCTGAAAGTGAGAATGCCAATCCTTCCCTCATCGTGACGGGCGGCAACTTCATAGCCCATGAATACGTCTCATATTGGGGCGATCACGCAAAGGGCTACGGCTTGAGGGTGTACAGAGATATTGCTGTATCAAGCGAAGATGAAGGCGCTCACATCTCGCTGCAGGGCGGCACTTTCTCAAGTATCCAGATCAGCGGTGACCAAGATATCAAGAACATTTTTGGTCCTGACTGCTTCCTGGTAGATGCTTCGAAGACGGACTTCACGCCACTCACCGACTTCAAGAAGGTAAACTCTATCTGGGACCTGAAGGAGATTGATAACGTAGCCGTCTATAACCCTGCCCAGAAGATCGAGCTCACTGATGGCATTGTCAGCGGAGAGGCAGAGCAGCAGCTGGTCAACACGGCCACCACCAATCTATGGGTCAACACCTTCATCGACACCCAGCTGGCTGAGGCTGTCGATCTCCAGGATCCAAGCATCATCTCAGCTTTGCAACGCGCCGCTGCACAACAAGGTGTTGCTGTGAATGTCAATTCTAACTCCGACATCAATGCTTTGATCCAGGCTACTCTCAAGCAGGTAAACATCGAAGACGTAACAGTTGCCGACAACACGGTCAAGGTCATCTCACGTATGACCTTCGACGTAAAGCCGATGGCACAGCTCACCGCAGCCGATGGCACTAAGATTCCGGCTCTGATCTGCAATGACCAGATCCAGGGTACAGTCGTATTCCGTCTGCCAGTCGATCAGAATTTGCAGGGCGATTACCTCGCCGTCTTCCACAAGGCCGACGATGCCGAATCCGCCACCCTCTTAGGCAACTTCCCCATCGTAACGATGGCCGATGGCCTGAAGTACGTCGAAGTCACTACCGACAGCTTCTCAGAGTTCAGCTATATGGTTTCAAACTATTACGAACTCATTGACGGAACGGAGTACTCGCTGACTGAGTCTCGCACAAACGTCGATCTCACCTACACCCGTTGCTATTGGGACAACGACTGGAACGCCCTATACGTACCATTCGGTATATCAGTGAGCGAATTCAACGCCGTGGATTGTGATATCTTCGCCATCAACATGTTCCACCAGTATGACACAGACAACGATGGAACCTTCGACAAGCTGACACTCGAGGTCATCAAGGCTCCAGCCACAGCCGTCACCTTGCCTAACCATCCTTATCTGCTGCGCTACAATGGCGATGTTGATACTGCCAACGGCACCGTAGTGTCAATGCTGCTCAGTGGTGTGACCCTCGAAGCTGCCGCTTCGCAGCCATTTAACTGTTCGTCTATGAGCTTCGACTACACCTTCCAGGGCACATACAGCGGATTGGCAAATGCCAGCGATGTATATTCACTTATAGTTGACGAAGAGACAGGTGCTACTACACTGGGACAGGCTACCAACAGCCTTCGTCCACAGCGATGGTTCATGACCATGACGCCACGCGACTCCCAGCTCGGCAACACCACAAGCGCCGCGCCACGTCGCATTCGCATTGTGGCCGACGATGAGACCGACATCGATCATATAACTGACGACGCAACACTTGTCCGCGATTACTTCACGACCGATGGCAACCGTCGCTCAGAAGCACAGCAGGGAATCAACATCGTACGCATGCTCGATGGCTCAACCCGCAAGATATTCATCCGCTAAGAGTTGCTGCCTTGCGGCAGCTCTTGGTATTACACTTTCCATACACTGGACAAAAATAATCATTAACAATTATCTGAAAAGATGAAAAAATATATCACCCCAACCATCACTATCATCAAGATAAAGAACGTAGATATCCTAACCGAATCTATTTACGTCGGAGGCGGATCAAAGGGCCCTTCAAAGTCTCCCTTCCGCTCTGGTAACGACGACTCCGACGGCTATGATTACTGATCGGAACACGTTTTGACTATCATGCCTATGCGATTATAATATCACCTCTCAATCATACATCTCATGCAGCTCACTCTGCGTCAGCGGGTGCTGACTGCGAGACAGGCCAACGCCTTCTTCGAAGCCATCGGAAAGCCTGATGGGTTGGATTGATATACTTCGTGTAATTATTGCATGACATCTTGTACCCCCTCCCTCGCCCTATTGCCGGACAAAGATTT
>JAZQPJ010000088.1:0-28593 GCA_045628525.1 Bacteroidales bacterium | reverse complement strand
CGACTTCGACGACGAGAAGAAGCGCATCGCCCTCGGCCTCAAGCAGCTCACCCCACATCCATGGGATGCTCTTGATGCCAACCTCACCGTTGGTGACAAGGTTCAGGGTAAGGTTGTGGTTATGGCCGACTACGGTGCATTCGTTGAGATCGCACCAGGCGTTGAGGGCCTGATCCACGTATCTGAGATGAGCTGGAGCCAGCACGTACGCTCAGCCAACGACCTGCTGAAGGTCGGTGACGAGGTAGAGGCTGTGATCCTGACCCTCAGCCGCGAGGAGCGCAAGATGAGCCTCGGCCTGAAGCAGCTCAAGGAGGATCCATGGGCTGAGATCGAGACCAAGTATCCTGTAGGCAGCGATGCTGAGGCTAAGGTTCGCAACTTCACCAACTTCGGTGTCTTCGTTGAGATCGAGGATGGCGTTGAGGGCCTCATCCACATCAGCGACCTCTCTTGGACCAAGAAGGTTAAGCACCCATCAGAGTTCACCCAGATCGGCGCTCCTATCAAGGTTCGCGTGCTTGAGATCGACAAGGAGAACCGTCGTCTCAGCCTCGGCCACAAGCAGCTCGAGGAGAATCCTTGGAATGCTATCGAGGAGAAGTATGCTGTTGGCACCATCCACCAGGGTACCATCGCTGAGCTTATCGACAAGGGCGCTGTCATCGCACTCGAGGAGGGTGTTGAGGGCTTCGCTACTCCTAAGCACCTCCAGAAGCAGGACGGCTCACAGCCTAAGGCTGGCGAGACCCTTGAGTTCAAGGTGATCGAGTTCAACAAGGACAACCGTCGCATCATCCTCTCTCACTCTCGTATCTTCGAGGACGAGCAGAAGGCTGAGCAGCGCAAGGCTAATGCCGAGAAGCGTGCTGCCAAGGCTGCTGCCGCTAAGGAGGAGAAGGTACAGATGCCAACCATCGAGAAGACCACTCTCGGTGACATCGACGCTCTGGCTGCCCTCCGCGACAAGCTCGCTGGCAAGTAATTGATCTGCCCGACCCGCGTTGGGCAAATTACTTAACATACAAGGAGGAACGCGCATCACGTGTGGGCGTTCCTCCTTATTCATTATTATATGAAACACGTAGTCCTATCTCTCTGGCTGCTGGTGGCCGCTGTGGTCACCATGGCGTTGGCGTGCTGTTCGGGTTCGGACCGCAGCGTCGATGCTGAGGCGGGTCGCGTCCAGGTGGAGGAGGTGGCCAAGCGTGCACGGGAGTGCTTCAATCGCAACGACTTCCTGCAGGCGGCCAACCTGCATCGGCATGCCATCAGCATGAGCGACAGCCTGGGTCTGCCTGAGGCCGAACGCATCCCGTTCTACAACGGCCTGGCGCAGGTCTATATCCGCTTTGCCGACTATGGCTCGGCCTTGCGCTTTTCGGACATGGCGCTGGCCTTGGTCAACGATGAGCTGGACCTCGCGCTGGCTTTCTCTACGTGGAATACTCGCTGCAACATCTTCTTCTATCGCCATGAGTATGAGCAGGCGTTGCCCTGCACGGAGCAGGCCCTGCGCTGCGCTTCGGCATTGGGCAGCGAGCTGAACTATCATGTGGCCCTGATCAACCGGGCTGACATCCTGACGCGCCTGAACCGCTTTGAGGGCGTGACGGCCATGCTTGACAGCTGCGAGCGCGTCTTTGTGGAACACAACTTTGAGGGTGCCTTGCACTACACCGTGTCGCTGCGCGGACTCTATGCCCTGCGCTGTGAACACGACTTCCAGAAGGCCGAGCGATATCTGAACCAGGAGCCCTTCATAGTGCACGACCAGACGATGAATTATGTGCGCCTGGAGAATCTGCGCGAGCTCTACAAGACGAATGGTGACCTGCAGTCGGCTTATCGGCTGGATGAAATCCTGCTGGCCACCAAGGACAGTCTGCTCAACCGGCAGTCGGCTCTGCGAGTGTCTAACCTCGAGTTGCAGTATCAGGATAATATTCGCGAAATGGAACTGAAGAGCTCGTTGCGTCGCGAACGCCTCTATGCCGTCAATGTGAGTGCCGGCCTGCTCATCCTGCTGCTGATCATCATCATTGTGGCCTATCACATGCGTTCGGTACGTCGCAGCCGTGACCTGGAGGTGGCCCACATGCAGGAGAGCCTGATGGCCGAGAAGGTGCGCAACCTGCGTGCCCGCCTGTCGCCTCACTATCTGGTCAATGTGCTGTGTCAGCTGGGTGACGATGATGCCTCGGGCTTCAACAGCGAGCGCATCCAGCTCTTGAACAAGACGTTGCGCAGCAGCCTCGAGATGTCGGACAATGCCGTGATCTGCCTCAAGCGCGAGGTCGATTTCGTGCAGGATTACCTGCAGCTGCGCCCACAGTCGCCACGCTTCGATGTGCATTGGCAGATCGATGGCGAACTGGACCTGTGGCAGACCATGATACCGGGCATGATCATCCAGCTGCCTGTGGAGAATGCCCTGAAGTACGCCTACGAGAACGGCGGAAGCATCAACATCTGCATCGAGCGTGCCGAACGTGAGCGCACGCAGGGTGTCAGGATCGTGGTCGAGGACTTCGGCCGCGGCCTGCAGAAGGACGCTAAGGCGAGCGGCATCGGCCTCGCCATCCTCACCCGAACCATCTCATTCATCAACATGTACAATGCCAACACTCCGCTGGACATGCTTGTCACCGACAAGGCCCTGCGCAGCCAGGGACAGGGAGTGAAGGTGGAATTCTTTATCCCGAAGTTATGGAAATCTCCTTTTCAGTCCTGAGCATCGAGGACTCCCCATCCGACGTGGAGGCGCTCAGCCTTCATATTTCTGCCAATCCGCATTTCCGCTACCTGGGCAATGCCAACACGCTGGCCGAGGGCAAGCGCCTGCTCGCACGCCATCGTCCGGATCTGCTGATTCTGGACATCGACCTGCCGGACGGTAACAGCATGGACCGGCTCGATGACATTCGCAGTCAGGTGGACTGGCCCATGCACATCGTGTTCCACACGGTCTATGACCACTATGTGATTCAGGCCATGCGCCAGCAGGCTTTCGACTATCTGGTCAAGCCATTCAGCCCTGAGGAGATGGACGAGATGCTGGCACGCGTGGAGGGCAGTTTCCGCAAGCGCCTCTTCAAGGACACTTCCGCGGCCATCATGGTCTCGACCGGTGACGGCTTCTGCCGCGTGGATCTCACCAAGGTGGTCTATTTCGAGCACATCCCCAAGAGCAAGTACTGGAAGATGTACCTGCCCGACGGCTCTTCCTACACCTTGCGCAAGGAGTCGAGCTATGCCGACATCCTGCCCATGAACCCGCAGTTCGTACAGGTGAGCCAGAGCACCATCATCAACCTCGAATACATGAGCCTGCTCAAGAGGGACACCGTGACCCTGCTGCCCCCTTACGAGAACCTGCAGATTGTGGTTTCGCGCAACTATCTGCCCGGGCTTCAGTCACGACTGCTGTTTATCTAACGACAATGAGGCTGTGTCAGGAGGCACAGCAAATAATGAATAATACCCACCCTTGTTACAGCGTATTGTAGCAGGGGTGGGTATAATATTATTACTATTTTGTGGCTTTTGACACGTCTCAAACCAGCTCACCAATCAGCGTGGCCGACGAAGCCTCGGTGACCTTGACCATCACCAGATTGCCTGGCTTGGCGTCGCCCTTGGGGAAGACAATCATCTTGTTCTGCTGCGAGCGGCCGCACATCTGTTCGCGGCTGCGCTTCGAGTAACCCTCCACCAGCACCTCGAAGGTCTTGCCGATGTCGCGACGGTTCGAGGCAAGCGAGAGTTCGTTCTGGAGGGCGATGATCTCGTTGAGGCGGCGGATCTTCTCCTCCTCGGGCACATCGTCTTCGTAATGCTTGGCGGCAAAGGTGCCTGGGCGCTCGCTGTACTTGAACATGAAGGCCGAGTCGTAGCCCACCTCGCGCATCAGCGACAGGGTATCGGCCTGATCCTCGAGTGTCTCGCCGCAGAAGCCGCAGAACACGTCGGTCGAGATGCCGCAGTCAGGGATGGCTTTGCGCAGGGCGGCGATGCGCTCCAGATACCATTCGCGGGTGTATTTGCGGTTCATGCGCTTCAGGATGGTGTTCGAGCCGCTCTGTACGCACAGGTGCAGGTGGTTGCATATGTTCTTGTGCGAAGCCATTGCCTCGATGATCTTGTCCGTGAGGTCGTGGGGGTTCGATGTCGAGAAGCGGATGCGCATGTCGGGCGCGGCTTCGGCCACGATGGAGAGGAGGTCGGCGAAATCAACAGACTCCCAGCAGTAGCTGTTCACATTCTGACCCAGCAGCGTCACCTCCTTGAAGCCCTTGGCCTGCAGGTCCTTGAGCTCATTGAGGATGCTGTCCACCTCGCGCGAGCGCTCACGTCCGCGAGTATAAGGTACGATGCAGTACGAGCAGAAGTTGTTGCAACCACGCATGATCGAGATGAAGCCGCTGATTCTGTTGCCACCCACACGCTTTGGGATGATCTCCTTGTAGGTCTCGGTGGTCGAGAGCTGCACATTGACAGCCTCAAGGCCCTGTTCGGCAGCGGTGACGAGGTTGGGCAGGTCGAGGTACGAGTCTGGGCCAGCCACGAGGTCGGCACCATGAGCCACCAGTTCCTCGCGGACGCGTTCGGCCATGCAGCCCAGTACGCCCACGATCAGGTTGTGCATCTGTGGGGCAGGGGCGTTGGTTGTCTTCTCCTTCTTTATCTTGTTGACCAGCTTTCGGTATTCTGCCTCGCGCTTGGCCTTGAGACTCTGGAAGAACTGCAGACGACCGTAGATCTTCTGCTCGGCATTGTCACGCACCGAACAGGTGTTCATGAACACGGCATCGGCCTCTTCGAGCTGTTCGCACAGTTCGTATCCGATGGTCTGCATGATGCTCGCCACCACCTCGCTATCGGCCACATTCATCTGGCATCCGTAGGTCTCGATAAATAATTTTTTCATTATTTAGTTAAAAAATGTTTATAAATTGCACTTTTTCGGGCAAAGGTTTTGCAGTTTCGTTTAAACTCGCTATCTTTGCAGCGAATAAATTATCATAGTTAAGGTTTAGGTTAATAATGCAAGTCTACCCGTGAGGGCGGGCTTGTTTTTTTTTTATTATTATCGATTCTCATTAATTTTATTCATGATCAATTCATGTAAATTCATGATAATTCGTGTCGTAAACCGCTCAACTTATTATCAGTTTATCACTAAAATCAGTCTTGCGAGTGTTTTCTGTGCGAAATATTTGCAAATCTCGCCAAAAATCACTAATTTTGCGCCGCAAAGATACGCATTTTTTTCAATAGATACAAAATTTCTGATATGATTTATACCAAAATGACTGCCGAAGAGGCTGCAGCGCTCATCAAAGATGGCGATACACTGGGTTTTAGCGGATTTACCGCAGCCGGTACACCCCGCGTCGTGCCTGCCGCCCTGGCCAAGCGTGCCGAAGCCGAACATGCTGCCGGCCGTCCGTTCAAGGTGAACCTCTACACGGGTGCCGTCACCAACGATGCGCTCGATGATGCCCTGGCTGCGGCTCATGCCGTCGATCGTCGAATGCCTTTCAACGGTTCGGCCGTGATGCGCAAGGCCATCAACAGCGGCGAGGTGACCTACAACGACATGCACCTCTCGATGGTGGGTCAGTACGTGCGTTACGGTTTCCTCGGCAAGGTTGATGTCTGCATCATCGAGGCCGTGGGCATCACCGACCTGGGCGAGATCACCCTCAGCGGTGGTGTGGGTTGCGTCGATACCTACGCCAAGGTGGCTGACAAGATCATCGTCGAACTCAACTCTGCCTACGACGAGCGCATCCGCGGCATGCACGACATCTACACCCCTGCCACTCCTCCTGCCCGTCGCGAGATTCCGATCTACGAGCCCATGGACCGCATCGGTTCGCCTGTGCTCCACGTCGATCCCAAGAAGGTCGTTGCCGTGGTCGATTGTCATTATAAGTATGGTGTGCAGCCATTCACTCCGGTCGATGATGTCACCAAGCAGTTGGGTCAGAACGTGGCCGACTTCCTAACCAACGAGATCAAGGCAGGCCGTATGCACAAGGGCCTGCTGCCTATCCAGAGCGGCGTAGGCAATGTGTCGAACGCCATACTCAACGCCCTGAAGGATGCGCACGACATCCCACCTTTCACCCTCTACACCGAGGTGCTGCAGGATCAGGGCATCGACCTCATCGACATGGGCCGTTGCACCTTCGCCTCGACTGGCTCTTTGGCTGTGAGCGATGCCGTCTATGACCGCATCATGGACAACATCGACTTCTACAAGCAGCACATCATCCTGCGTCCATACGAGGTGAGCAACCATCCTGAGGTGGTGCGTCGTCTGGGTGTCATCGCCATCAATACGGCACTCGAGGCCGACATCTTCGGCAACGTCAACTCTACCCACGTGATGGGCACCAAGATGATGAATGGCGTGGGCGGCTCGGCCGACTTTGCGCGCAACGCCTATCTCTCCATCTTTATCTGTCCATCGGTAGCCAAGCGCGGCGCCATCTCAGCCATCGTGCCATACGTCAGCCACCTCGATTCGAGCGAACACTCTGTCATGGTGCTCATCACCGAGCAGGGCGTTGCCGATCTCCGCGGTCTCTCGCCACGCGAGCGTGCTGAGGCCATCATCGAGAACTGCGCACATCCCGACTACCGTCCGCTTCTCCGCGAGTACCTCCATCTATCCGATGCCCAGGGCGGTCACACCCCAATGTCCCTCCAGCATGCCTTCTCATTCCATCAGGAGTTCATGAAGAGCGGCGATATGCACAATGTTTCGTTTGAGGCAAAATAAGCTTTGCCTCAAATGTAACAAAATAATAAATATTAAAGGATAAATAATAGCCCCCGACGCCACCCATTTCGGCACGTCGAGGGCTTTTTTCGTGTCCCTGAATTTCAGAAAGTCCGCCTTCGTCCCAAGTCGGACCATTATATCCGCAAGATAGTCCGACCCAGTACCAAGTCGGACTGTTGTGTCCGCAAGATAGTCCGACTCAGCATCAAGTCGGACTATTGTGTTGACAAGATTTACTTCTTGTAGATTTTCTTGTAAATAAACGGCTCGACAACATACGAGAAGACAACGGCACTGATGAGGCCGACCAGGGTGGCGAAGCCGACGGACTGTATGGCGGGGTGCTCGGCGAAGTTCATGGAGCCGACGGTGATGATGAGAACGAGGGCAGAGAGGGAGATGGCGGTCTTGTGGTAGTTGAGCATGCGTTTGTTGCTTTCCGTCTGGTCTTCCTTGTCCTGTTCTACCAATCCGCAGGTGACAAAGATGGAGTAATCCACGCCGATGCCGAAGATGAAGGTGGAGATGATGATGTTGACCAGGTTGAAGGAATAGCCGAAGATGTTCATGGCTCCCAGCACGATGATCCACGAGATCACGATGGGCAGGAAGCAGAGCAGCGAACGCTTGAGGTTGCCACGGAAGGAGATGAGCAGCACGAGCAGCACGAAGGCCATCGAAACCCACTGCAGCACGTCGAAGTCCTTGCCCAGCTGGCGCAGGGTGTCGGTGGCGTAGAAGTAGGTGTCGAGCACCATGAGGTTGGGCTCGTCGGCAATGGCGTGGCAGATGCGGGCGTATTCGGTGGAGTCGCTACGCACGGAGTCGAGCTCGCAATACACCGTCGAGAAGCACAGATACGAGCTGTCGTAGCTCTGTTCCATCAGGGAGGTGAGGTAGCCCTCGGGGATGATGCCTGCCTCGTAGAGCGCATCGGGCTCATAGGGACGTGTGGCAGCCTCGAAGAATGGCTCGAAAGCCTCGGCGTTGAGTCCGGCCTTGGGTGCGCATCGGTCGATGAGGGTGCGCACGCGGTCCAGACGCTCATCGGTCCAATAGCTTTGCCATGCGTCGATGCGTTGCTGCTGCAGGTCGAGCGGGATGAAGAGCTGTGTGGTCTGCGAGTAGTGGGCCACCACTCCCTCCTGTTGCAGCGAGTCGAGCTTCTGCATCAGCGTACTATAGTGCTGCAAGGCCTCCTCCATGGTCTGACCACTGGCGGCAAAGTACTGGTCGCGCAGGCCGGAGGTCTTCTTCTGGCGCATGAGGTTCTCGATGCGGATCTGATCCTTGGGCAGGTAGCCCAGGTTGCGCATGTCGGGATCGAAGTGCGTGCCGCCGGCCATATAGTAGCCGATGCAGACGCTGGTGACGAGCGCGATGAGCCAGAGCACGGGTCGGTGCTGGTCGATGGGGTAGGTGTTGATGCGGTCGAAGAGGGCAAAGGCGCGGCGGTTGGTCTTGTTCTTGGCCTTGCTGAGGAACGGCGGCAGGAAGACGAGCGAGAACAGCGTGGTGCCCATGATGGCAAGGGAGGCAAAGATGCCGAAGTCCTTGAGCAGCTCGGTGTGGATGAAGAAGAGGCCGAGGAACGAGCCGATGGTGGTGATGCACCCCATCAGGATGGGCTTGGCCTGGTCGTAGATCACACGGACGGGATCGCCTACATATTTATAATGTGTGAAGACGTGTAGCACATAGCTCAGCGCTACGCCCAGCACGATGGCACCGATGCCCAAAGCCAGCAGCGAGAACTGCCCCTTGATGAAGTACATCATGGCCAGGCCGAAGACGGTGCCGAAGCCCACGGGCAGGAGCAGGAGAGGGATGGTGTTCCAACGGCGGAAGCACAGGCCGATGACCAGCAGCACCAGCACGAGCGAGCCTAGGACGTTGCGCGCAATGTCGCGCTTGAGGGTCCAGGCATTGTATACTCCGCGCGCCAGGGTGCCGTGGTAGCCGATGCTGATGCCCGACGCAGAGCCTTGCATGTGGGCGATGATGCCGTTGATCCGCTCTATCAGGCTGGCGTTGTGGCCCGAATCGGTGGCGGGAAACTCCGGCGTGATGATGGCCACGGCTATGGTGCTATCGGGCACGAACAGATGGCCGTCGATGATGCGGAATGTGCCGCCGGTCATGGCTCCGGTGAGTTCCTGCATCTGGTCCATGAGCACGTGGCGCATGCCAATGGGGTCCATCTGCAGCAGTTCGGGGAAGGCCTTGCCGATGAGCGACGTGGACTGTTCGCGGTTCTCGATCATCTGCTTCAATACCTGCGGCTCGGTCAGCAGCGTGTCGAAGCCGGCATAGCAGCTGGTGTCGATGAAGCTGGGCAGATGCTGCTCCACATAGTCCACGGCCTCGAACATCAGGTCCTCGACCGCGAGGCTTGAGAAGAGGTTGTGGATGGTCTTCTGGTCGTCGGGCAAGGCAGCCTCGGTGGCCATTAGCGTGTCGCAGAAGGCATCGACCACGCGGCACAGGCTATCGGTGCCCACCCCCTCCACATCCTCAAACACCAGGAACGTCTTGTCCTTGATCTTGAGGTTCGAAAATGAGAGTTTCAGCGTGCCGTCTTCGTTGCGCGACGAGGGCAGCAGACTGATGATGTCCTCCTCCAGATAGATCTTGGTGGAGAAATATCCGAAGAAAGACAGCAATGCCACCATCGAGGCAATCCAGAGGGCGCGATGGTGGTCGAAGTAATGATAGATGCGGATGAGAAGTTTGGTCATCGTGTCTGATTACAAATGTGACTCGATGAAGTCGTACAGGTCGGCGAAAGTCTTGATCTGCTCCAGTTCGTCTTTTTCGAGCTTGATGCGGTAGGTGGACTGTACGATGCCCACCAGGTCGATGAGGCTGATGCTGTCGAGGTCGAGCGTGTCGTAGATGACGGCATCAGGGGTGATCTGTGATTCGTCGATTTCGAATTCTTCGGCGACCTTGCCGTTGATGGTCGAGATAATCTCTTCGCGTGTCATATTGGGTTGATTCATAATTGATAATTCATAATTGGTGCAGCAGGCTGTCGAGGCGGCTGCGAAGCTCCTCGATGCGTGAGCGACGGGCATTGCCGAGGCGTAGGTAGTTGATCTGGCCGATGAGCTTGCGCAGGTGACGGTAGTACCACCATGCCAGCTTGGCGGTCGGTATCCAGAGCGCTATCCAGACGGCGGCTTGCCACCACAGGCCCCATCCCAGCCCCATGACGAGCAGCGTGATGAGGGCGGCCAGCGGGGTGATCACGAGGATGGAGAGCGCCATGCGGTAGGTGTTGGTGAACATCTTGTCGGTCTTGAGCAGCAGCAGGGGCAACGTGTAGCTGAAGCCGTGGGGCCACAGGCAGACCAGCCACAGGGGCGCCAGTGCCAGCAGCAACAATGCCTTGAGCCCGGCAGCCAGCGGCTTCGGCTTGCCAGCCACGATGGGCTCGGTGGTGCCGGCTTCAGCCAGCTCTTTGCGCAATGCGTTGGCCAGACCGATGATCTCGTCGTACTGCGGATGGCTGGTCAGCCGGGCAATGAACTGCTTGTCGAGCTCCAGCTGCTTGGGCAACGGCAGCGACTCGCGCTCGGGCAGGTGGAGTGTGGAGAGGCGCAGGAAGTCGCGAGCCTCGTAATCCTGTTGACCCTCGTCAAGCATCGTCTGCCGGATGGCATCGTGCAACTGGTGGGTGAGCTGGCGCATCACCGTCGCCTTGTGCGTCTGGTACTCCTTGTAGTAGGGCTTCAGCGAGATGGCAGGCAGGATGATCCATGCCAGATCGGTCTGCACGTCGAAGTAGTCGCTGTAGTGCAGCACGGTGGGCAGTATTTTGATGTCCTTCTTCCATCCGTTCTGTTCTGCCGCGATGAATGCGATGCGGACCAGTCCCGTGGTGAAGCGCTCGGAGTAGTGGCCCTGTGTGTGGCCCGCCTGCGGACAAATCAGCAGGGGCGAGCACTCGTTGACGCGTCTGGACACCTCGTCGAACGACTCGAAGTTGCTGTCCAGTACCCTGGCACCTTCCCATCCCGCACGATAGGCAGGCACCAAGCCAATCCAGCGGATGAAGCCGGTGATGATCGGATGTATCCTGAAGAGGTCGGCCCTGGCCATGGCGCTCATCCTGATGCGGAAGGGCAGGGCCATGGCTATGTTCACCGGGTCGTTGCCCGTATTCTCGTGATTGACGGCAATGAAATAGCGTTCGTCAGTCCCCGGCAGGTTCTCAAGGCCGATGATGTACCGCTTGCGATACAGCAGACGGTCATGCATCAGCTTGATGTAGGGCTTCAACGTATAATATAGTATATTCGCCATTTCTTTGGGTTGTCTTCGAATCTTTTCGGGGGACTATCTCCCGAATTTCGGGGCGCAAAGTTACGAATTTTTATCGAGATATTCAAATTTTTCGCGAGTAAAAGTCACCGAACGAAATGATTATGTCAACATAATGAAAAAATATACTGCAAAAATTTGTGCTTTTCGAAAAAAAATACTAACTTTGCGCCCATATTATGCATCGCATAATCTGAGATTTGTAATTTGTAATTTGAAATTTGTAATTATAGCTTATGTATCGTAAACAAACCTGCGGCGAGCTTCGTCTCGCCAACGTTGGCCAGGAGGTTACGCTGGCCGGATGGGTGCACCGCGTCCGCAAGATGGGCGGTCTCACCTTCGTAGATCTGCGTGATCGTTATGGCAACACCCAGCTGGTGTTCGACGAGAGCGACGGCAACCAGGAACTCTGCGACAAGGCCACCAAGCTGGGTCGCGAGTATGTGATCCAGGTGGTCGGCACAGTGCGCGAGCGCGAGTCGAAGAACAAGAACATCCCTACTGGCGACATCGAGATCGTAGCCAGTCAGCTCAATATCATCTCGTCATCGGAGGTGCCACCTTTCACCATCGAGGACAACTCTGACGGCGGCGACGACCTCCGCATGCAGTACCGCTACCTCGACCTCCGTCGTCCATGCGTTCGCAAGAACCTCGAGCTTCGTCACAAGCTGGCCTTCGAGACACGCCGCTACCTCGATTCGCACGACTTCCTTGAGATCGAGACCCCAATGCTCATCAAGTCAACCCCAGAGGGTGCCCGCGACTTCGTGGTTCCATCGCGCATGAACCCTGGTCAGTTCTACGCCCTGCCACAGTCGCCTCAGCAGTTCAAGCAGCTCCTCATGGTGGCTGGCATGGATCGCTATTTCCAGATTGTGAAGTGCTTCCGCGACGAGGATCTTCGCGCTGACCGTCAGCCAGAGTTCACCCAGATCGACTGCGAGATGTCGTTTGCCGAGCAGGAGGACGTCATCCAGATGTTCGAGGGCATGATGAAGCACCTCTTCAAGGAGCTCAAGGGCATCGAGTTCGACAAGTTCCCACGCATGACCTGGGAGGATGCCATGAAGTACTATGGCTCAGACAAGCCAGATCTCCGCTTTGGCATGAAGTTCGTCGAGCTTAAGGTTGACCCAAGCAAGGAGTCGCCTAAGGCCGAGGGCGCTCGCCCAGAGGCTGTGATGGATGTGCTGCCTGCTGGCCAGTTCACCGTATTTGATGATGCAGCCTACGTTGCCGGTATCTGCGCTCCTGGTTGTGCAGGCTATACCCGCAAGCAGATCGACGGTCTCACCGACTTCGTGAAGCGCTCGCAGATCGGTGCCAAGGGCCTCATCTGGATCCGCAAGGACGAGCAGGGCAACATCAAGTCATCGATCGACAAGTTCTATGCTCCAGAGGTCATTGCAGCTATCTGCGACCGCATGGAGGCTCAGAATGGTGACCTCATGCTCATCCTGTGTGGCGATCGTCGCAAGACACAGAAGCAGCTCTGCGCCCTCCGTCTGGAGATGGGCCAGCGTCTCGGCTTCCGCGATCCTTCGAAGTACGTGCCCCTCTGGGTCATCGACTTCCCTCTCTTCGAGTGGGATGAGGAGACACAGCGCTACTATGCTACCCACCACCCATTCACCATGCCAAACCCTGAGGACATCCCATTGCTCGACACCGATCAGGGTCGCGTTCGTTCATGGGCCTACGACTGCGTGATGAATGGCGTAGAGCTCGGTGGCGGCTCCGTCCGTATCCACGACTCTGCCCTCCAGGCCAAGATGTTCGGCCTCCTCGGCTTCACTCCAGAGAAGGCTATGGATCAGTTCGGCTGCTTGATTAATGCCTTCAAGTACGGCGCACCACCTCACGCTGGCCTCGCCTTCGGTCTGGACCGTGTCGTTTCGATGTTCGCCGAGATTGACTCGATCCGCGACACCATCGCCTTCCCAAAGAACAACCAGGGCCGCGACGTGATGATCGACGCACCTTGCGCTATCGATCAGGCTCAGCACGATGAGTTGCAGATTGCGCTGAATCTTCAAGGTGAAGATTAAATATTAAATTGTAAATCATAAATAATAGCCCCGCTACGCCGATGTGAAGCTGTAGCGGGGCTATTATTATTTACCCTTTCTTATTTATTATTTATCGAGTGATGATCACTCGATTCCCCATGTTGTCGAGGTCACCTGGAACTCCGTGCGGCGGTTGATCTGGTCGGCCACGGCACGCTGGTCGGGTTCGAGGGCGTTGACAAAGACCTCGTCGAGCAACTGGCCGAGGGGCAGGAAGTCGTACTGTTCGTGCAGCTTCTCATCCACCAGCTTTGGGCGCTCCTTGCCGTAGCCCACAGGGGTGAGGCGGCCCTCGT
Organism: Bacteroidales bacterium; assembly: GCA_045628525.1. GTDB lineage: Bacteria > Bacteroidota > Bacteroidia > Bacteroidales > UBA3663 > Liminaster. Next base: position 15,100 of record JAZQPJ010000088.1, on the reverse strand, counting down.
CGATGCCCTGGCTGATGAGGTATTCGACTACTGACTCGGCGCGGCGCTGCGAGAGGTCGAGGTTGTAGGTCTGTGAACCAACACGGTCGGTGTGGGCGGCGAGCTCGATAGCGGTGTAGGGATTGTCTTCGAGCAGCTGCACCAGATCGTCGAGCGCTGGGTACGACTCTTCGCGCAGGCGTGCCTTGTTATAATCGTAGAAGATGTTGTCGATGAGGATCGGTTCGGAGATCGAGGGTAGGTAGAAATCGACCTCGTAGTCGGCATCCTCCTCGTCGGGGTCGCTGGTGAACTCGGCCTTGCGGTTGAGGAAGCCCTGCTTGCCTGCCATCATGACGTATTCGGTGGAGCGGTCGATCGAGACTTCGTACGAGCCGTCCGGTTTGGTGAGCGACTTGAAGTTCATGCCGTTGCGGCCCACCACGCGCACGATGGCTTCGGCCACGGGTTCCTCCTCGGTATCATACACATAGCCCGAAATCTTGATCTTGATGCTGGGCAGCATGAAAGCAAAAATGTTATCGTAGCCCTTGCCCTGCTGGCGGTTGCTGCTGAACCAGCCCTCCTGTTCCTCCTTCACGTTGCTGTCAGAGTGGGGGAATACGCCCGTGCCCATGGCCGAGCGGCAGAAGGTCATGCCGAAGTCGTCGCCGTTCGAGTTGATGGGTGCGCCCAGATGCAGTAGGTGCCATTGATCCCATTCGTCCAGACGAGCGCTGTAGATGTCGAGGCCGCCCATCGTCTCGCGGCCGTTGGTGCTGAAATAGAGCACGCCGTTGGGGGCGAAGGTGGGGAACATCTCGTCGCCCGGGGTGTTGATGGCGGGGCCGAGGTTCTCGATGTAGCCCACGTCGGTGTTGCTGCGCAATGGCGCGCGCCAGATGTCGAGGCCGCCCTCACCGCCCGGCATATCGCTCACGAAGTAGAGCCACTTGCCGTCGGGCGAAGCGGCAGGATGTGCCAATGAGGAGATCGTATCGCTGGTCAGCGCCAGCATCGTGCCCTTGCCCCAAGAGGCATCGCTACGGGTGGAGGCGAAGATATGGGGCGAGGCAGGGCCGTCGTTGCCGCCGGCCTTGGAGAAGTACATGGTGTTGCCGTCGGGGCTGAAGCTGGGCGTGCCCTCGTCGGCCTCGGAGTTGAGGCTGCCCTCCACCACCTGTGCGCGGCCCCATTTGCCCGATTCGTCGCGGCGCAGTGACCACACGTCGCAGTATTTGGTGCCGGTGATGGGCGACTTCTCGTCGCCGGTCGATTTGTCATTCGATGAGGTCCAGTAGAGCACGTCGTCCTTGTCGCCCCAGATGGCGGGGCTGAAGTCGGCGCGGCGCGAGTTGGCCAATGGGAAGCGTTTCACCTCGTAGCGCGAGCCGGCCTCCTTCCAGGCAGCTGCCTGCTGGCACGAGGCCAGTCCCGTCTGGGCCTGTTCGTCGTCTGGGTAGAGCTCCAGATGTGCCAGGTAGCTCTTCTCGGCGTCGCGATACTTGCCCGCACGGTGTTGCTGACGTGCCAGGCGCAGCAGCAGCGAGGGGTCGTCCCAGCCGTAACGCTGGGCATTCATGTAGCCCGAAGTGGCCTGTTCGGGTATCATCAGCTTCTCGAAGCACAGGCCCATGTACCAGGCCACCTGCCCTTTGGTCTCGCGCTCTTCGCGTGCATCGGTCTTACGATAGACCTGCTTCAGGGTCTGCGTCGCCTCGAAGTATTCGCCCTTCTCGTATTGCTCGATGGCCGTGGAGAGCTTGGCCGTGTTGCACGCGGTCAGCAGGAGGAGGGGGAGGAGCAAGAGAAGCAGTCGTTTCATTGTCGTGGAGCGTGGGCGATGCACACGCAATAATAATAACGCGCGGAGGGCTGTTTTATTGCCTTGGGGGCAAAAAATCACTTCATTCGCTCCATCTCGGCCGCGCCGGCATTCACGCCCTCATACTTGCGTGCCTGCTTGCGGCTGCCCAGGCTGTACTTTAGGGTCAGCACGAGGCGCTGGTTGTCGGCATAGCACTTGCGCTCGTAGGTCACGTTGTTGCCGTAGCTCAGCGAGCGGCTGTGGGCGGTGTGCAGCAGGTCATCGGCGCGGAGGCGCAGCGTCCAACGGCCCCATGTCTTAGCGGCGCTCACGTCTATCTGTCCCTGCCGCTCCTGCCATGTGGTGCCGCGGTGTCCGCTGCTGCTGTAGGTCATGTCCAGCATGGCGGTCACGCCCCAGGGTGCTTGCCATTGGTTGCGCCATGCCAACTGCGCGATGGGCTGGTCGAAGGTGCGTGTGCCGTCGGTATATCGGCACTCCAGCCATTGTGCCAGCAGGGTGGCCGATGCCTGTGTCTGCCAGGGACCGAAGCGCCGGGCATAGAGCAGTGTGGCGTCGAAGGTCGAGGCTGTCGAGACGTTCTGATAGTTGAGGAAGTAGCCACTGTTGTTGGCACCGATACGCTGTGCTATGTAGTCCTTGATCAACTGCGCCGTGCTCGTCAGCGTGAAGTGTCCGCTCTGTGCCAGCACACTCACCTGGTGGCGTGTCGAAGGGCGCAGGTCGGGGTTGCCCGACACGTTCATGCGCTCGATGTTGTAGTGCGTGTAGCCATTGGTCTGTCCATAGGTCGGCATGGACGAATGCAGGGCATACGAGGCCGTAATCTGCCGCCGTTCGCCCCGGTAGGAGAGCGAGGCGTAGGGGTAGAGCGTGCGCATGTTGCTGTGCACGTCGAGGTATTCCAGGCGGAGACCTGCCTCGCCGTTCCATCGCTGCCATTGGCGGTCGTAGCCCATGCGCAGGCTCACGCGGTTCTGTTCGCGCAGACGGCTGACGACGAGTTCCGACTCGCTCTGGTGATAGATGTCGCCTCGGCGTGTGAACGAATACTCTGCGCCCAGGCTCACCCGCCCTTTGCCCAAGGGGCGTTCGGCATCCAGACGAATGGCCCACAGCGTGTTGTCGACATCGTTCCTTCGGCGTATAGTGCCTGCTGTGGGACGGAAGTTGTCGCTCAGCGAGATGCCGTCGTGGTAGTAGTTGGCACCCGACTGCAGCTGCCATCCCGCCACCGCGCCACGGTAGTACAGGTTCAGGTCGTGGTGTGGGGCAAAGTCCAGTCGCCAGTCGGCCTCGTCAGGATCCAGCCCCTCCATGTCGTCGGGGTCGAAGCCGCCGATCAGCTCGCTGGCATGCTGCACGATGTCGTTGAGCACCTCCTTGTATCGGTACTGGAAGCCCACGGTGTGCCGCTCGGTCAGTCGGATGTTCATGCCAGCCATCATGTCGATGCCGTGGGTGGCGTATTGCTCGGTGTGGTTCACGCGGCTCAAGGTCATCTGTTCGTTCTGGGGGATGCCGCCCAATGTCAACTGCTTGTAGATGCCCTCGCGCTCGTAGTTCAGCTGCGTCATCAGGTCCCAGCGTTGGCGGTGCACGTCGGCCGAAAGCAGTTGCCGTGCGGTGGTGCCATGACCCTGCTCCAGCTGCGTCAAGGCCTCGCCCTGCAGCACCACAGCAGCCTCACGTGTCACGATGTTGATCACGCGGCCCTTGCCCGTATGTGCGGCACGACGGTCTTCCATCGCGTACTCGATGCGCTCGATCTGGCTGGCATCGATGCGCGTCAGGTCGCTGAGGCTCGACACGGGCAGGCCGTTGATGTAGTATTGGTTGGAGGGGTCGTCCAGCATCCAGCCGGGCAGGTAGTTCAGCAGGTCGAAGGCTGTGCCAGCCTGTACCAGTGCCGAGCCTGCTACCTGCAGCGTGCTGATGCCCAGCAGCATTGTGTAGGTGGGCTGGATGTGGTCCACGCTGATGTTGTGCAGGGGGCGCAACTGTTCGTACATGGCAATGTCGCCCAGAGCGCCCACCGCGGTCTGGCGTTCCAGCGGCTGGTAACCCAGGTGCGTGATGCGGTAGATCACGTCGTCGCGGTTCACAGCCAGGGTGAAGTCGCCCTCTCTGTCGCTGAATCCCGTGGCCAGCAGATGCAGGTCGTCGGGGTCGTAGAGCTGTATGGCGGCATCGGTCACCGGAGCCTGATGCTCGTCCACCAGGTGGCCGGTGAGCTGCGCCTTGTCGTGCCCGATGGCCTCCACCAGCAGATGGTTGCGGTAGGCGGTGATGTGCACGGGCAGGTCGCCCACGATGCTGCGCACAGCCTCCTCGGCCGTGTTGCCCTGGGCGGTGGCGGTGATGTGGATCTCCTCCAGCTGGTTATAGACGTAGTGTATCTTTGTGTCAGGATATTGTGCGTCGATGACAGCCAGCGCCTCGGCCAGCGTCGCCTGCTGGAAGGTCAATGGCTGCTGCAATGCCTGTAACGACGATGACCCCTGCGCCACAGCGTGTAGGTACGTTGCGGCACAGAGGCACATCCAGGTTATCAGGCGTCGCACTCGTCTCATTCCGTCACGATTACGTTGTCCGATGTCAGGGTCAGGTTCACCTGTTCAAAGCGGTTCAGGAAGTCGATGCACTCCTGGAGCGTCCATCCGCGATCCAGCTCCACGTAGAGGCGCAGCTCGGTGGTGGGATCGTTGGCCGATGCTGCAGACAGTTCGTGGCCCGATGCCGTAGTGCTCACCACCTGCGTGCTGTAGTTCTCGGCCACCCATTGCAGCACCTCGCTCAGCGGCACGTTGCGGAAGGCCACGCCCCCCGCGCTCTCCATCACCTCGGCAGTCACGTCCGCAGCAATGTCGGCGGTTGGGGCGCTCTGCTCAATGCCGTTGGCCGGCATCAAGCCAACCCATTGGCGCACCGATGGCACGCTCATCGCCACCACCACCATGCACGCCAGGGCCACGCTGGCCGCAATGCCCCAGCGGCGCCACAGGGTGGACTGCTGCTGACGGGGAGCCGAGCGCTGTGGCTGCTGTCCGATGCGCGGCTCCAGGCCTGTCTCTGTTCCGATGCCGTGCTTCGTGGCGAAGCGCTGCCATGCCTCGTCGGCCGATGGGGTAGGGGTGGCAGCTTCTTCAGCTGCCAGTGCCGTCTGCACCAGCTCGGCCATCTCCATCAGCTCCTTGCCATCGGGCTGCTGCTGTATGTCGTTGTAGTTGATATTGCTCATAGTCTTTGTTTCTATGTTTCGATTTTTCGAGGATTCGATATTTCGATGCTTCAAAATTTTCCGTTGAGGCGTTCGCGCAGCATGCGCAGGCCGGTCACGATATGCTTGTTGATGGCGGCTTCGGTGACCTCCATCACCTCGGCGGCCTCGCGGTAGGAGAGGCCCTGGCCGAAGCAGAGGGTCAGTGCCTGGCTGGTGCGCGGGGGCAGATCGTGGCGGATGCAGTGTTGTATCTCGCTCAGTTGCCGTTGCTCTTCGGCCTCGACGTGAAGGGCGGTGCGCTGCACCTGTCGGTATTCGGCCTGCCATTCCTCTAGGCGCGACTGCCGGCTCAATGCGTTCAGGCAATGGTTGTAGGTGGCGCGTGCCAGATAGTCGGGCCACTTGCCGGCGGCAATGTCGGGCTGGTTCTTCCACACGGTGGCAAACACCTCGCTCACCACGTCCTCGCTCTCGGCGCTGTCGTGCAGCAGGCTCTGCGCCAGGCGATGCAGCCTGACGTAGTGCGTCTTGAAGAGGGCTTCGAACGTTGCGGTATCCATTGTTTGCCGATGTTTTTATTATATAGACAAATGAGAGGGGCAGTTTCATTACCTCAGGTTGAAAAAATGTCGAAAAAAACCATTATTCCCGATTTTTCGATGGCTCGAAGGTTCGGCTTTCGAAAAAAAACGAGAAAAATCGAAAAAAACGCACCCCAGGGTAATGATTCCCGCCTCTTCGTTTGTCTATATAATAAACGAACAACGCAACATAAAATTGTCAACGATATGAAAAAACTTGCATTATTAACCCATTTCCGCCCCTCCGCGCTCATGATGGCACTGGTTTCGATGCTTTTAGGCTCCTGCGCGGTTGAGGATGGCGATTATTACACCGCGATCGAGCAGCCCGACGGTCTGTTGCCACAATATGGCATGGGCGAGTACCGTCCCTGCGTGCTGATGATGCCCAATGGCGACAGCTATGAACTGCCGTTGCAAGACATCCGGCTTGACTTCGGCGTCGATTCCGTGACGCATGTGGTGACCGGTGAGGCGATCATCACAGCCTCCTTCCGCCATGGCATCCTGCTGCCTCCTTCGACCAGCTGGCAGCTTGTGCTCGATGCCCGCACCTTCGATGCCAGCGTGGGCGTGCCAGGCAAGGAGCAGCTGATCAGGCAGAGCAGCATCTACAACGAGGCACAGCGCTTCGGCTACACACTCCTGCACAATGGCGGCGGTGTCTATGCCCGATCGATCCATGATGAAAAGGTGGATCTCTACCTCGACCTGCTCACGTACATAGCCACCGATAATACGCATATCCCCTCGGGCGAATACCATCTGTATGGCGATATTGTGTTCAACATCCCGGTGGAGGAAACCGAATGATGTAATATCAGTCAAGAAATGTAAAACAGCCAAAACAAATCATACAACGATGAATAATCTGAAATGTAGAATCCTCACCCTGCTCCTTGCCCTCATCACCCTCGGCACCTTCAGCAGTTGCATCATGACCACAGCCTTCCTGATCGACGAATGGGCTGAGGCAGAAGGTGGTGAATATATCATTGACTGGGCTCCCGTCGATCTCAGCATCCAGCTGCACGATGCCCAGGGCAACGACCTGCTCGACCCTGAGAATCCCAATAACCTGATCGATGGCACCACCATCACCTTCCGCGACAAGACCTACGAGGTCAGCCGCGAGTGGTACGAGCAGGGCATGTTTCATGATTGGCAATATACTGAACCTGTCAAGGGAGAGGAGAGACAGGAGTCAGTCGCTGCCACTCGCGCCTATCTCGCCCGTCTCTACGGCCTCTACCTGCTGCCCAATGGAGCGCCTTACGCCGAGAAGCCCGGCTTCCAGCTCTACTTCGGCGAGATCGATGGCGCTGACAGCATGGACGAGGAACTGGTCATCACCTGGCCCGATGGCACTAAGAACTTCATCTATTACCATTGCTCCGACCACCACGGAGGCAAGCACGCCACCTGCAACCGCTGGTTCAAGCTCGATGGCAAGAAGCAGTATTCCAGTGAATTTGACATCGTCAAGTGATTATTGCTAAGCATCTGGCTAATATTATTTGTTCATTTCTAAACCCTATGCAAAAGATTATTTCCGTCATCTTCCTCCTGTTGGGCCTTGCCTTCCCGGCTCATGCCCAGACCAAGGCAGAACTGTGCCCCTACGGTTATCGGCACACGCTCGAACTCTCCTTTTCCCAGCCCTTCGGTGTGGGGCATGTCAGTGGCTATGACCATGGCTTGTCGCTCAAGGGCGACAACGAGGGCGATGTCGGCTATATGATGCGCTATTCCAACTTCTTCACGCGTCATTGGGGCGTCTTTGCCTCGTTCGACTTCTTCAGCACCCAGATCGACGGATACAAATATCTGGAGTGCCTCGACGAGTATCATCCTGCCTATTGCCATGACATTCCCGAGCCCTCCTACCCGACTAACAACGACTGGTACGACATGTATGCCTACGGCTGGATGTTTGGCCCGACCTACCGTTATGACCGTGGCCGCTGGAGTTATCGAGCACGGCTGGGCGTGGGGCGTGTGACCTTCGAGCGCCACCATGATGCGCAGGACTTCGAATTCGTGCGCCACGATGTAGCTGCTGCGGGTCCCGTCGATCATGACTTCTTTGCCGATCACAGCTTCGAGCGCATCGTGCTGACCAATGTCGATGCCGATCATCTTGGGGCGCATGCCACGCGCCGCCATCTCACCATCGAGCCCTCGGTGCAGGCCACCTTTTCGGTGGGCGAACACTTCTTCGTCTCGGTCGATGTGGGCTACAGGATTGTGTGCGGCAGCTATTACCAGCGCATGACCGTGACCCCGGTGTCCTATGCCGTCAATCCCGAGCCCCACTTTGAACCGGCAGGCAACAGCACCACCACCTACGACCGCCTCCGGGCCTGCGACTTCCTGTCACTCCGCCTCGGCCTCGGCTGGAATATCGGCTGGAACCGCAACGAGCGCCGGCGCTGAAGCAGGGCTGATTCATCATTTGATAGTGAATGACTCTTCTTGATAGAGGGCGCGACACGAGCCATGTTCGAGGAAGGGGCGACAGTAATAGGTGCCGGGCTCGAGGGGGAGGTATGTCCAGTTGTCGTTGAAGTCTTTCTGCCACTCGTAGCGAGTGCCTGGGTCGTCGTCGGTGATGGGATGCTGGGCCAGGTAGAAGCCTCCTGTCAGCTGCGTCGTCCTGAGGTCATATTCAATGAGCACACTTTCGCTTGATGTCGAAAGAATCCGGAAGTAGAAGGGACAGTAGCTGCTGATGTAGGTGATGGTTTCGCCAAAGAACGTGCGGCCACCCTGGGTTACGTAGGGGCGGACGTAGGCAGTGCATTGTGGCAGAATCGTGACTCGATCGATGCCTACATACACTTCGTCGCCAAAATCCGGCTGATAGGTGATCGCATATTTGGCGGGATTCGAGAACTGGGGATCGTAGTCGATCTGATAGCCAAAGTGCGAGGTTCGGCCGATGTTGCGGAACACAAAGTCGCCGTCCCTCTCCCGATAATACATCTCCAGCCGATTGGTCAGGAACGAACCCATGCTGGCATCGTGAGGCTGGTCGGCATAGTCCACGACCACAATGTTGACCCAGTAGCTCTGAAACGGATTGAGGTTGTTGAAGAACAGGCGGGTAGGGGGCAGATCGGCGGTCTGGTGGTCGAGTGTTATCTTCTGGCGGGGGCCTGCGTGCATCAGTACGCTGTCCTTGCTGGTGCCACAGTAGGCTATCACCTCCTTGATGTAGGTGTCGTAGTGGAAGCTGACCGTGGCATCGCAGCAGGTAGCCCGGGTAGAGGTAATGAAGGTGAAGTCCGAGACCTCATTGCGTGGCTCGTATTGCTCGTGATAGAGCTGCTCAACGTCGGTGTAGTCGTAGCATGCCGAAAACAGCAGAGCCGTGAGGAGTGATGCGGATAGCAGATGTATGAGTCGGTTCATATCGTCTTGGTCAAGAATTCAATAGTCGGGGGTTTTACTACACAATCCTACAGACAGAAGCCTGCCTGCAGCAGTGCCGAGGTGGCAAAGAAGGAATCGGTGCCGATGCACAGAGCCTGCACGGCAGCACCCAGGTAGAGGTGGCCGAAGGTGCGTCCGATGCCAAGGTCCAGCAGTATGCCGCTGTGGGTGTCAGGGGCAAAGCGATGACGCAGGCCATCCTGCGTTGACTTCCACGAGTAGGCCTGCATGCCATAACCGATGCCTGCCTGACAGTAGAAACCCTGGGCCGAAAGATACTGATAGCCGGCTGCCAGCGAGAGGTAGTCCGAGTGGCCCTCGGTGTAGGGAACGGTGAGCTGGCCGAACATCTCGCCAGCCTCGAAGTCGTCGCCATCAGCCCAGGTCAGCAGGGTCTGTGTGTAGCGGGCATAGACGCCATTCACACCGCCGTATGCCACCGTCACGCCCAGCGGAATCGAACCCTTCGAGCCATATCCGGCATTCAGTGCCACGATGAGGCGCTTGGGGCAGTACTGCATCCGGGGCTCGATGGTGAGCGTCGTATCGTGCTGAAAGGTGACGTGCCGGCGATAGGTGCGATAGTCCTTGCGTCGCACCTGCAGCAGGTATCGGCCGCTGTATATCGAGGTCTGGCCCGTGGCTTCGCCCTCGTACTGGTGGCGGGTATGCTTGTCGCCCTCCAGGCTGTACGTGGCTCCGGCAGGAGTGCCCTGCCACTGAATCTCGGTCCTGTAGGGACGGACGGGGATGCTGATGACTTTGGTGGTATCGGCCACATGGAAGTAGCCCGAATCGGGATGGCAAAAGCTGTGGCGCACGTGATAGAAATGGGTGCTATCGGCTTCAAGAGCCACCGTGACCGGGGTCTGGCCGATGTTGCGCACCTGGCCTTCTTTGTCGAAGAGGATGATGCTGGCTCCCTTCACCTCGGATTGCAGCGTGACCGTATGCAGCGGGTGCCGTGAGGGGGAGTTTTGGCCGAATGCCTGCCATGCAAGCAGCAGCAGGAGGGGCAACAGTAGGAGAAGTTTCATGACTAAGCGGGTTTGTATTAGCGGGCAACAAAGCTGTCTATATCCGACAGGTATTCGCTCTCCCTGTATCGTGCATAGGCCCGATAATAATAGGTGGCGCCAGGGGTGAGACCATCGACATGTGTCTGGACGTAGGCCGACTGATTTTGTGAAGGATACTCAACAGCATCGTCAAGCGAAGGTGATTGCCCGACCTGGAAACCCAGCGATACCTTGGGGTGGAATGCCTGGGGCTCGTAGATCAGGTTGAGCTGGTGAGCACTGCAGCTCAGCAGGTGCTTGTTGCTGTAGTCATAGTGGAAGCTGGGGCTATCGAACACAACCTCGAACCTGGGCATGACGAAGTGCTCGGTGTCGGAATAAAAGACGCGATCCTTGTAGATGGCATAGACGCGGAGATGGTAGCCGGTGGCGGGCTCCAGGTCGTTGAAGTCATCGGGATATTCCGTTATCTCGCGGGTGTTCTGCGCCACACCCAGCTTCACGCGTTGCTGGCAGTGGTCGATGGTGGGGGTCACAGCCTCGGTCTCTGTGCCGAACAGATAGCCGTATTCCATGCCTGCGAGCGGAGACTTCACGTACATCCAGTAGGTGCAGCTGAAGTAGTCGCTCAGGCCGAATATGCCATGCGCAAAGCCTAAGTCGGTGGTGGTGAACGACTGAACGTCGGAACAATGTTGCTGTACGCCGGCATCCGAATAGGCGAGGCAGTAGCGATAGGTGCAGCCGGGCAGCAGGTCGGTCAGGGCTATCTGATGCTGCTGCTCGATCTGCTCGGACCATGCCGGATTCGTGACCTCAATGCTCTTGCCCTCGGCGAGCGGATCCGAACCTGCCCCTTCGGCATAATAGAGGCGCAGCTCACCGTCGCTCTTGAAGTAGTTGATGTTGACATTCACCTGTGCCGATGTCTGGCCCACAGCTGTGGTGCTGAGGTGCAGAAAGGAGGGAGCCTGATAGAGGCTCTGATAGACCTCGGCCAGATCCTCACCCTCGAAGCAGGAGGTGAGCAGCAGGGCGGCAAGGCCCATGAGCGGATATATGCGTGTATTCATCACTTCGTTAGTTTTAGGTAGGCACCGATACCGACGCGGGCACCAAAACGGCCCTGCAGGTAATCTGTGCCGGCTGAGACATAAAGGCTGTGGACATTGTAGAGCAACCCCGCCTCCCATGAGAATGCCGAGACGTGGTCGGTAGGGTTGGCATGACGCTTGCCGTCCAGCCCCATCCAGGTCACGTCGGCTGTGGCTGTGCCCAGACCCGCATAGACGTGCAGCGGTGAGAAGCAGCGGTAGATCATGCCTACGTGCCAGCTGGTCAGGCAGTAATGCGGGTCATCGTAGGGCTGCAGCGAGGCATGCGGCAGGCTGCCCGCGTCGGCATCAGGGCCATCGGCCGTATTGCCCATCGTGGTCATGAAGCTGGCATACACGCCCCATCGGGCCACATATCCGATACGGGCACCATACGCGAGGTCCGCGTAGGCAGAAGGCTTGCCCACCTCCACACCGCCCAGCAGATAGAATGGGAGCCTGACGGGCGAGGCCTGGATCTGCAGCGGCTGTGTGGCCGAGGTGGCATATCGCTGGTGTATGGTGCTGTGGAACAGGCGGCCGGCCGAGAATCTGTGTTTGCCCTCCACCACATGATATGTGCGGTCAGTTACGACCCTTTCTCCGTCAAGGTACAGCTTCACGCCCTTGTCGGCTACGAACGAAACTTCGGACATGACGGGCATCTCAGTCAGCACCAATGGGAACTGGGTGGCAAAGTTCTCGTCACACTCAATCTCCATGATGTAGTCCACACCGCTGTCCAGGGGGCGCGAGAGCTGGTAGAACCAGTCCTTGATGCCATCGCCCGGAGCCATGTTGCCATACTTGGGGTGCGACAGGCGGAAACGGCGCGTCTTCGCCTTGAGGTAGATCCACACTTCGTCGGGATGCACCTCGTTGGGCTCTTCCACCCGATAGAGGGTCTGCTCTTTCGGCTTGCCATCAGACTTAGGTATCTGCGTGGCATCGGCAGACAGTCCGGGCTCGCTGAACTTCACCCTCACCAGCGCACACATCTTGCCATCCTTGTCCATGACCGGATGCAGTTGTGCCTCGCGGTCAAGGATGGCTTGCGAGAATGACTTGACATGGATTTCGCCCCTTGCACATGGCGACGTCAGCCACATGAGGCATATCGCCAGGAATAGGAAAAGTTTTTTATGCATACTCAAGGTAATAAATCACAATTATGATTGTTTCGGTTCTCGGCCGCAAAGATAGTTATTTTCTGTACACAAAAACGAATTTTTTGTCGTTTTTCTATTCGAAATACAGCGGTTTCTCATTCGTTTGATATTTGCGAATATCACATTTATTTTTTCGACCCAGCCTTGAACACCTGCTGCGAGAACTCGTTGAAGCAGCGACGCCAGGTGAGCCACTCGTGGGCAGTGCCCTCCGAGAGGTAGAAGTTGGCCTCGATGCCGGCACCCTTCAGCTTCTCATACACGGCCTGGCTGCCGAGGTTCTCCTCTGAGCCGGTTCCGATGAAGATGGGGTGGAACTGCTTGTTGAACTTGTCCGCATTGGCCCATACGCCGTTGAACGACTGCGTGATGTCGCCCATGGCCACCATGAAGAGCGCACCGCTGAACGAACCGAGCCAGGCGAACTTGTCGGTGTTGGTCATGGCAATGTTGAACGACTGCCAGCCGCCCCATGACAGTCCTGCCATGGCGCGTGACTCACGATCAGTCTTGGTGCGGAAGGTGCTGTCCACAAATGGGATGATGTCCTTGATGATCACCTCGAAGAACGAAGCACCGAACTCCATCTGGCTCTCGCCCGGCTTGGCACCGATGCCGTAGTCGCAGTTGCCGTTGTCCATCACCACGATCATTGGCACTGTCTTGCCGTCGGCTATGTTGTTGTCCATGATGGTGCCCATCTTGCCCTGCTGGTGCCAGCCGGTCTCGTTCTCGGCCATGCCGTGCTGCAGGTACATCACAGGGTAGCGCTTCTTCGGATTCTTCTCGTACTCGGCAGGAGTATAGACGTAGCACTGACGCACACGCTGCTCCACCGAGCTCCAGTACTGGCACAGGCGCACCTGACCGTGAGGCACGTCGGCGCGTGGGGTGTAGTAGGCCGCTGCCTCGGCCGACTCAGGGATCTCGATGTTGCTCATGTCCAGGCCACAGCCATAGACGGTACGCGAACCAGGGTCGTTGACGCGCACGCCATCCACCTCGAGCGCATAGTAGTGAGGGCCCACGACGAGGCGGTCGGTGGTGCAGGTCCAGAAGCCCTTCTCGTCCTTGGTCATCTGATACTTCTTGCTCATGATGTCGGCTAATACGTTCTTGGCACCAGGGGCCATGAGGCCGAACTGTGCGCGGCCATCCTCAGTGATGCGTGGGTACTGGGCGTAGGGCACGTTGGTCGAGGCAGGCTCGCTCTTGAGGTTCGACTGTGCGATGTACTGCATGGTGCCGTCTGGGTTATAGACCAGCTTGTCGAAGCAAACCGAACGGCGGCCGATGGCGCCCTTGTGGCCGTCGATCTCCACGGTGGCGTTGTGGTAGAAGAGGTACCACTCGCCCTTGAACTGGATGATGCCCGGATGGATGGTGAAGCTGTTCTCTGCGCCGCCCGTGAGCTGGCCGCAGTGCTTCCATGGGCCGCGGATGTCATCGGCCATGCAGTAGTCGATGGCCTCCTGATGGTTCAGTCCGGCCGAAGCGTAGGTGAGGTAATACTTGCCGTTGTACTTGTGCAGCCAAGGGCCCTCGGTGTAGTGAGGGGCATCCACGGTCCAGATGTCGCCATCCAGCTCCGTCATGCTCTCCTTGAGCTTGGCCATGAAGCAGGTGCCATTGCCCCAGCAGAGGTAGGCCTGGCCGTCGTCGTCGATCAGCACGGTTGGGTCGATGTCGTTCCACCAGCCGCGCACGCCATTGTCTGTCATCTTGTCGTTCACGAGTGGGTGACCCAGTGGATCGACGAACGGACCCGTTGGCGAATCGCTCACGGCCACGCCCACGGCATAGCCCGAGTTCTCACCCGTGCCCTGCAGGGTGGTGTAGTAGTAGAACTTATGGTTGCGCTCCACCACCTGCGAAGCCCAGGCGGTGCCCACAGGTGCCTCCTTGTAGTTGCTCCAGGTGTAGTCGGCAGGACGGTGTACGACGCCATGGTCCGTCCAGGTCTTCATGTCCGAAGTCGAGAAGCACATCCAGTTGGTGATGTTGAACTCCTTGCCGCCGCCAGCGGTGTCCTGACCGTCGTACCACTCATCGTGACCGGTGTAGAGGTAGAGGCGATCGCCATAGACCATCGGCGCAGGGTCGGCGGTGAAGTGATTTCTGATCAATGGGTTGCCGGTGAACTCGAACTGTGGAAGCTCTGCGACCGAGGGCTGCTCCGCGTCGGTAGATTCCTGCTGGGCCAAGGCCTGTGACGTCAGTGGGGCGCAGCATGCCATCAGCATTGCTAATGAAAGATTACGAAAGATTCGCATGGTAGGTAATGTTATTGTGTAAATATAAAAATTGACAAAATAGGGTCACTTGTTGACTTATCGCCTTGTTGACTCGTTGACTTATCGACCGCAAAGATACACATTATTATATAATAATGCAAGGAAAGAGCATGAAAAAATGATCTCAAGGCACTCTTTCCATGCATTATGAAACATTGGGGGAGGGGATTTGAAACAAAAACACGCACCCTCTGGCTCGTGCCCTCGTTATGTTAATGACACTCATGACACTTGACACTCGTGACACTCGGCCTTCATTGCTTAGGTAAAATAGGAAAATCTGGGTTAAGGGTTGGGAAACGCTGGGGCGGGGTGCGGCGAGGCTTCCTAAGGGTTGGGAGGGGTTGGCGCGTGGATGTGGGGGAAGGAGCATAAGGTGCATAAATGAGGGTTTAGGAGTGAGGAATTGGGGAATTGGGGTTAGGAAAGGGTGGCGCGCGTTGCGGCAAGGTTTCCCAAGGGTTAGGAAAGGTTGCCG
>JAZQPJ010000087.1:0-54963 GCA_045628525.1 Bacteroidales bacterium | reverse complement strand
TGGAATACTTCTCGATGGGAAACATCCGCGACTATGCCACCATCAATGAACTCATCTGCCTCTCGAACATGGAGAATCTCAACGCCGTGTTCATCAACGATGGCTTGCCGCAATCGGAGCGTCTCATCAAGCTTAATCAGATTGCTATACAGCAGATGAAGGTGCTGGAGGAGTCGGAAAACAGAAGATTATTGAAATAAGGATCAAGGGACCTGTCATTCTGATCCCTTTTAAACGAGGTGGATGATTTCAGATTCATTTGAGTGTAACGGATAGGAGAACCAACACTGCAATCTTACCGCTCTTGAACTTGTTCGAAGTAATAACAAGTATATCCCGCTATTAAGAACTAAAGGCTTAGTAGCGGGATACAATTACAACAGATTAATTCCAGCTACACTTCTTTTCGAAGCGCTGAATCTTACGAATCTGATAATGGTCATTGAGAGCTTGGCCAAAAGCCTCACGCACTCTTTGGTTTACGGCAGTTCCTTCATTGTGGGCATATTCGTAAACGTTAGTCAAGTCCAATACCAATCGTTCACATGGAGTAAGATACCCATAAGCAGAATCTATAAAATTCTCAATTGTACCTGGCAGCTCCCAATTAATCTCATCATAACTACGAGTTTGAGACATAATAGAAAGCACATCGACAAACTTGAAATCCTCTGGATAGTCTTCGCTGATTTTAGATACATCCAAGGCATTCAAATCCTTAAAGATTCCTCTCACAACTTTAGCGATAATCTTTTCAGACAACGCATCGCAATCTTTCTCAATTTTTTCAATAATTTCTTGATCTTCCATAATGTAATTAATTATATTGTTATTAATACAGTAATCCTTCTGTAATCTCTACCTTCAAACCTAAGCGTAGGGTGTCGCTTATTTTCTGAAGTTGCTTCATTTTGGTTAGGGTACTGCTATGTGTGCAGATCCACCAGCCTTTAGCAAGGGGATAGAGTTCCTTGCGGTCATCTTTGTGGTTAGTGATCAATGGACCGCCATCGCATAGGATATCTGGAACGCTGTCGGCTCTCTCGATGCCAATCCGCTGGATAGCCTTAATCAAAGAGTCTTTGGCTTGTCTTTCCCAGATGATCTTACCGTCAGGGAACTTTACACAGAGACGCGTTTTTCTGCCACGAGTAATCTTCTTCTGTTCTTCTTCTGCTGCTTGATCCTCGTTTTCTGCTTCTTCGCTTTCAGGCTCCTCTGGCTCTGCCTCAGTATCCTCCTCTGGCTCTTCAAAGTCTAAATCCAGTTGACGGGACAGTGAGCAATGCACACCAGATTCTGGTCGATAGCTCACTTCTATGGTGAATGCAGATCGTAAAGGGGAGACGGTCTTCTCTACGGCTTGCTTTACTGCAGGGATTACCTGCTCTGCGATATAATTATTCTCTATCAAACTGGCTCTCTGTATCAGTTCTTCTGGCACAGGGATATTTGCTTTGGTCAGATAATCTATGGTAGCATATACCTTTTCTAATTCTTGCTCATTCATGGTTTTACTTGTCTTGATGTTGCTGTTTGAACTCGTTATACTCTGCCTCTGTCATTGGGAAGTCTGGCTCTACGACCTTCACTTCATCGTAGGTGAGATCATAGAGGACATAGACGAGGTTGTCAATTTGGCGTTCTTTTTCAGATGTGTCGATTTTAGGATTATTAGTTTTGGATATAATTATTGCATCTACTAGATTTTCAATCTGCAGTTGTCTAATTTCTGCTATTTTTATTACAGGGACTATTTCAAGTGGTTTATTAAAGTATTCTCTTACTTTACCTTTTACTTTCCCAATGAATCCGAAATGCCAATCTAATAACTTAGAGTTCAAAATGCCAAGAAGGAATTTTATTTTATATCCACTGTTTTGTCTTAAAATAATAGCTCGTATATCTCCTCCATCATTGAAAAACTGTTTGTCATCATATGCAAATCTATTGTGTTCCGCACGATACGGAACTACTAATTTTTCAAATGAATCAAAAACGTTTTTATTTCTCGGTCTATCAAAACGGTACCATTCATATAGACCTTGAGAGACTTCATTTCTTGCGGATAAATCTTTTTTATGTTCTGATAAATATGAAAGTATATTCGGATATTCTTCAATTTTCGTAGATTTGTCCGTATATATCAAATAAAAGCCTCTGTCAATAATGGTATAACGCTGAATATCACTGTTTTTTAAATTATGACGAATTAAATCTTTCTCTAATCTGTGTTCTTTTACAAAATCACCGGTAATTGTAAATATTTTATTTTTTCCAGATTTTGATCCTTGTTCAATATTAGCAATTGTTCCTAACATTACAGATTGACTATTGATTTTTTCAATCAGTCTGGAAGAAAAGTCATTTGCAATAATCCACGACTCTCTTAGTTTTGACCTTTCTATATTAAGAATAGAGAAATCTTGAAAGATGTTCACACCTTTATATATTGAACTTTTATTTTCATAAAAGACGACTTCTTTTTTTCTCTCTTTTCTCTTAATGAATGAAATGCATGTATGAATATTTGCAGATTGGAATACTTTTGCTTCCTTAAAATTTACGACGGTTTCAATCTTATCATTAAGAAATAATCTTAATTTTTTAGCATATTCATTTCCTAAGAAATAATTTGAAGTAATCATTGAGAGTAATCCTTTTTCGGTTAAAAGTTGGACCCCAAGATATATAAAATAATACATAAGATCATTATATCCTGTATGGATTTCCTTATATGGATTCTCTAATAGTTCATGATATTGTTGTATTTTGTTAAGGTTGACATACGGCGGATTACCAATCACAATATCAAATCCCCCCTTACCCTCAAACACATCTGCAAACATAATCTTCCAGTCGAAGAAGTTAAGTTCGAGCTTAGCACGTTCTGCGACTGGAATGTTTTCATCATTGAGTTTCGCACGGAGTGTTTTTCCTGCATTCAGAATCTCTTGCATATCAGCAGTAAGATTTGCCTTCTCTGCAATGTCCTTGGTGGTCATAGCAGAAGCATCTCCAAAGATAAATCCACTATTATCTTGCGATGCAGCAAGACTTCGAAGCTCATGACCGAACTGCGAAGCAACTATATCAAGCAAAAGACTCTTGATCTCAATACCTTTGAGAAGCTTTACCTCACCGATGGCACGGAAGTATTCTTTCTGTGCTTGATTGAGTTTCTTCACAAGAGCTTCAATGACATTCTTCTGTCGAGGAGAGGTATTCTCACCTGACAGATCCAGATACTTTCCATTAAACGTTGTGATCAGCGAATTACCCTGCACAATCTTAAAATCCATATTAGGCAAAGCCTCCGGATTATCCTCATCCACGATCAACGAGAGCCAGAAGCGAAGACGTGCAATGTCTACAGCGCCTCGCTCAATATCCACACCATATATATTATTCTGTATGATGTCTCGTTTGATTTTAGCGCGACCTAAACGCATGTCTTCACCTAATGCAGCACGACAAGCCACCAGCTCATTGAGCAAACCCATAGGGAATGCACCAGAACCAATGGCAGGATCACAGATCTTTACCTCATGCAAAGCTTTAGTCAGAGGTTGACGCTCGTTCATGGCAATGCAATCCTTGATATCATGCTCCGTCACGAACTTACGCAACCTCGCCTCCTCAATTCCCGTCTCCGTCTGGAGATAAGCAATCAACGACTCACGACACATATATTGCACAATCTCCTTCGGTGTATAGAATGCACCTTTATCCTTGTTGTCCTCCAGCAAGTTCTCAAAGATACGTCCGAGCATCTCTGCATCCACACCAACCTCTGCATCGTTAGGATCATTCTCATCGATGGTGAAGTTATATGCAGCAAAGAAATCTACAATCAGCGATTGCATGTATCGTGCAGGCAATGGGAACGTGGTATCATCCTCTGCTGAGCGTTCAAAAAGACCACCATTCAGATAAGGAACTTTGATATTGACACCGACCTTTTCGCTTGATACCAGATCTTCGCCTCGACGAGTATTCAGATCATTAAAAAGAGGTTCAAGCACATCATCCACGAACGTATCTTTGTATGGTGTGTTGATGAATAGGTGCTGAAGGAACTCCTTATCGCCACCTAACCAACTATCACCAGCAGGAACTCCCATCCAGCCTTTCTTCTGTAGGAACTGGATGAAGACCAGACGACCCATCAGGCGCTTCACATAGTCACGTACCGACTTCTCCGGATTCTCAAAGCGTGCAAACTCAGACATGATCTCTGCACATGGTTCACCCATCTGCTTCTCTTCCCACTTGCCACCGACCTTGACCATCTTCTTGCCAGTGATGTAGAGAATAATGTCTTCGTACTGCTTCTTATAACCATCGAAGAACATATCGCTGATAGCCTCTACAGAGAAAGCTTTGGTCAGTGCTTTCAGTGTAAAGTCACTATTCTTCAGCTTCGTGAACTGATCGATAGCCGTACGACTACGATGTCCTTCTCCCAGATAGTAGGTATATCTGCGAGGTTCTGTAGCTTCCTTTACATAACTGCCATCCTCCTTGAAGGTCCACGCCTCGCTGACGTATGAAAAGCGAAGAGCTGACTCATTCTTACGTTGGCAAAACATGAAAGCACCTGCACAACCCTGATTGCGCCAATGAATGCAAAGCAGATTACGGATAGCAGCACGATTACGTTCCAGCTGTACGCTGCCAGCCAACTCCACTTCATACACGGCAATAATGTTGCCATCCTGAAGAGTAATCTTACCGAGCTGCACAGCCCATTGTGCTACCGTATGGTCGAGATCTCTAATCATGACCTGCGCCTGCCAGAATTCTGCACGATTGCCAAAGATGTCAGACAACAGCTGCATCCAGCTGTTACGATTGTATTTCGATTCGATGATTGACTTGTAATCCATGATGGTATTAATTTCGAATTACTAATTACAAATTACTTAGCAGAATGACTCTGTGAGGATAATCTCAGGCTCTGTCTCTGTCTCGTTCTGAATATCTTTATCTGCGAGATAATAGACATTATACTTGCGAGCCATCTTGATAATCTCTTCTACAGCTGTATCTCTTGTCAGCTTACGCGACATTAGCTGCTTCTGCATCTTCTGCAATGTCTTGGCAATGCTGGTGATCACACCACGCTCTGCCAAGGTCTTGAGCTGTACTACCAGGAGATAATCATCTGTTCCTTGCAACTCTGGCAAGATGGCATTGAGAAGGCTCATGGCCATTGTCACCTGCGCACCTAAGTTGCCACTTTGTGATTTAGGTGAAGTTTCATCTTCCACAACATCCTGTTGCTTCTGTGCATGATAGAGTTGAAGCGCTTTTTGCACATGATCATGGTGCTGCTCTATACGTGGCACTTTCTGCTCCTCAGGAGTAGCCTTGAAGTAAGACAAAGCTTCAATCGCTGTCAGCTGCTCAGCAGACGAATCTCCTGCACGGAAGAAACACTTCCGGAAATTGGTCTTCAGGAAGACCAGGGTATCATTATGGAGTTGTACACCTTCCACGGTCATAGGATTACGACCAGTTCTACTACGGAGAGACAATCGCTTAATGCGGTTATATTCCTTGCGGTTGGTTACATAGAGGCTGCGGAGCTCCTCATAATATGGGAGTTCCTGATTAACCTCCTCTGCATGTGCATGGCTTGCTTCGTCAAAGAGGTGATCCAGATCACGATCGATGATTTCCTCACGGCTGTAGATCTGGTTATCTTCACCGAATGTAGTGTGGAACGTCTGGATCTTGCTCACTGCGTTCTGATAGAGCTTGATCTCACGGTTACCTTCACGAGAAGGATAGAATACATAGTTATAGATTTTCTTCGACATCGATCCGATACGGTTCACACGTCCGATTCGCTGCATCAGTCGTGTAGCATTCCATGGTGTATCGTAGTTGACTATGATGTTTGAGCGATGCAAGTTGACACCCTCTGCCAATACATCCGTTGTGATAATGATATTATACTTATTCTTCTTGTCTTTGTAATTGGCATCAAAGTTCTCTCGGATATCCTTGAAGCACTTGTTACGGTTCTTGGCAGAGATCACCAGCACATCGTCACGATTGATTCTGCGCTCCAGATACTCCACCGTATCCATTGACTCTGAGAAGATGACGAGTTTCTGCCCAGGATTATTCGCAGTCTTGAACAGATCATGTTTCAGAAGATCCTCAAACTTATCGAACTTCGAGTCATCTGCATCTGTTACACTTTCCCACTCAGCCACCATTTCATCCAGTACGGATTGATCGGCACGAAGCTTATCGATATACTTCTCGTCAAAGTCCTTACGCTGGAATACCGCATTCTTCGGATTGTTCTCTGCCTTCTCGTTCAGCTTCTCTTCAATCTCATCATCGTCATAGCCTTGTTCATAGAGCTTATTGATATCCATGTCTGGAGCAATGAAGATACGGTCATTCTCCCACATATTAATCATGTTTTGGTTAGCCTCAGCAAAGCGCTTCAGACTGATCTTAAAAGCATAGAAGGAACTCTCCAGTCGTTTCACTAAGCCATTCTTTCGGATGCTTGACAAACTGCGGGAAATAACTTCTGCATTTTCATAAAGACCAGCCGACACTTCAGGCAACAGATAAGCGATGGCCTGATAACGTGCGTAGGTCAATTGAAGAGTCAGCTTAGTCATAGCTTCCTCAAAGAGGTTGGCCAGGTGATCGTTCAATTCGTATGTATTCTTGAAGGGTGCAGCAACCTTTGGGAACCCATTGACATCTTTGTTATATCGAGGAACAGACTCAATGTCGGTTCGTGTCCTTCTCACGGTGATTGGTTTGATGATACGATCACGCACCTTCTCCGCAAGCTCCTTGAAAGCCACAATATTATAGTCGGGGTCTCGCATCAACTTCTTGAACTCTACA
Organism: Bacteroidales bacterium; assembly: GCA_045628525.1. Lineage (GTDB taxonomy): Bacteria > Bacteroidota > Bacteroidia > Bacteroidales > UBA3663 > Liminaster. The sequence continues at coordinate 48,078 of JAZQPJ010000087.1, read as the reverse complement.
ATCAGAGGCGAGAAGAAAGCTGTCAAGTTTGGCACACCGTCAATGGTGCACCGACGAGGATCCTGGAACATAAGGATTTCGTTATACAGATCCTGTGGCGTGTTGTTCATAGGGGTAGCTGAGATCATCATGACCTTCTTCTTATAGCCAGGGATATTACCTGTCTCATAACGTGGCATCTTACAGATCTCCTGCAATTCCTCAAACGCTCCATTGGTATGATTACGGAACTTATGAGCCTCATCGACCAGTACGAGATCGTACTCCTCCGGATTCCAGTAATCGAAATTGTCGGGATCAAGGACTTTCTTCAAGCTGCCATTGGTAATGAAACGAGTGTACTTATCCAACCCGAAATCATGGAAGGTCTGCTTCCAGTTCTGCTCTACAGCAGGAGGGAATACTACAAGGATCTTGGTATTCTCATAGCCATTCTCAATGGCGAACTTCTTGGCAATCATCGTAGCGATAACCGTCTTGCCAAGACCTACTACGTCAGCCAGGAAGAAACCATCATACTTGATCAACTTCTGGAATCCTTCTTCCACCGCATCTGTCTGATACTCGTAGCTGGTATAACCTTCTGGCATGTCGTATGGGTTCTGGTCATCCAGACCTAATGAACGATCTGCAAAATACTCCATGAGCATCTTGATGTAGAGCTCATACGGAGTGACATCATTCTCCAGATAGGTCTTGCCGATGACCTCCTGTACATCCGGTGCTACGATCGGACAACCCTCCGCCTCTGCCCAGAGCTTTTCAAACTCATCAATACCATACTGCACATCAGCATTGTCCTTCAACTTGACATTAAACTCGTATTGTTTCTCTGCTGATATGCCAAGACCATTCCCGCTCAAGTTGCTTGAGCCAGTAATAAGCATACCGTTGGTATATTGATTGAAGTTTTCGGGATAGAGCAGATAAATCTTGGCATGAATCTTCTTGCTTGGATGAGCACGCAATTCCAGTTTGCCTGTTACGAGGTCCTGAATCATTTCTTTCATACCTCGTTCTACTCTGTTTTCGTAGGGCGCATTCTCAATATCTTTTTGTAGCTGGTTCAGGTAATCATTCTTTACATCTTCAGCTGCACCAAAGAAGAGCTTGCCTTCGTTGGCAGCTTTGGCCATGTATTTATCTACGTCTATGCCAATGAGCAGACGTACCTTGTTGATATTGTTGAGAAAAGGTCTGAGTTGGAAATAGCCTGATGCTCGTAAGAATCCAACAACAGCGTCAAGCTTGGTAATAGAAGGATTGTTGCTCAATACACCCTCAAATTCTTTCATGAGTGTGTTGCCATCGGCATTCGTAAAAAAGCGTTCGTTTCCCATAGTGGCTGATGCTTGGTATTATGTGTTTTTGCATCAACCTTACTTGTGTTTTTATGGTAAAGCCTTGTGAGTCGGTGGTTTCTGTGGCGTAGGGACAAAGAAACGGTGCAACACCACTTCTTTGCGTTCACCCAGGTTAAGCGTCGGATTGCAGGGACCTGTTTGCTCGTCAAATACACGAAGTAATGTTACACCTTGCCGTGTAACATTAATCAATAGTGTATTTATCGAACAATGACAGGCATCCCCGGACGAATCCGAAGCCACCGATCATTATTCTGGCGTTTATCCCTGCATGAAGTTTCCGACGCTTATTCAGGTGAACGCAAATAATGATTAATGCGATATGTTATGTCTGTTTCGTAGCGTAGCATGTTACGCCACGATGATTCTCGCTCTTCACCAAGGTGGTGGAATGAAAATCATGCTGCAAAGATAGCGTAAAAATATGAATTGGCAAAGGAAAGGTAAGAAAAAGATGCGTTGGCAAAGGAAAAATGAGGGTTTTCTTGGCAATCTCCCAGATTTTTCGTATATTTGCAGCATCATTGCAGATCACTTGAAGCAATGCGAAGAAGCTGAGAATGCGAAAGTTCGAGACCTGAAGCGAAGCGACGAGGCTGGGGAAACGATCCCGAAGAGAATAGACTTTGGCAAAAAGCGAGGGAAAGGCTCTGCAAAGTTGCTGCTTCATCACTTGGTGACAAGTAATGAAGCTGTAAGTTTGCAATTGCTCCGCACAAACGTGGTTGAAGGTTTGCAGATCTGCGGCTTCATCACTTGGCGACAAGTAATGAATCAGTAAGCTTACAATTCCTCCGCACAAACGTGGTTGGAGGTTTTGCAGATCTGCGGCTTCATTACTTGGCGACAAGTAATGAAGCAACAGATCTCCGCCTTCATCACTTCGCGACAAGTAATGAAGCAGCACAAAAAAGACAGTAACAAACAAGAATATGAGAATCAACAGACGACAGAGGGTGAAGCTGGTGCTCTCGCCCCAAGAGAAAGAAAGGTACAGATATACGCCCGAGGTGACGCCGGAGCAGGTGATGGATGCTGCAATGGTGAGCACGGGCGTGAGGTTGCTCGACCAGGTGGGTCGGGTGCTGGCCGAAATCCCCGTGACGCTGTCGGGCAAGATTGCCGAGGCCCTGCAAATGGATGCAAAGGAGCTGAACACGGCGGTAAAGACGCTGTGCGGCGTGTCGATGCACGAACTGCTGGAGATGTACCTGCTGCGCAAGGCCAAGCGGCTGATTGAGCATGCCGACAAGCTGGACGTGGGCGAAGTGGCCGAGGAATGCGGATTTTCGAGCAGCGCAGCATTCGGCACTTTCTTCGAGCGCAAGACGGGCAAGACACCCGTGGAGTGGAAGACGGGCAAGAAACCGTATAACTGGCATCGGCCATAAACGCAGAAAGGATGGTGCTATCGAGATTTGACACATTGGCGGTGGAAGACCTGCGCCTGCTGTGGTTCTATACCTACGCTCTGTGCTGGGCTGAGCCGGGCAATATGAGCAAGTTCTTCACAAAGGTCTCGACCTACAAGCGGAAGGATGTGACCGAGGCCGCAGAGCGACTGTATGAGCAAGGGATGCTGGAGAAGCAGAAGGCCACGTCATGGTACTACGACAAGAAACATAATTACAAAGTCAGGGATGAGGTGGTGTGCCCGATGTTCTACTACACGGCGCTGCATCACCCCGACTGGCTGTCCCTCGTCGCCACCATCATGCGCCTGAAGGATAGCTACAACGGTGAGCGTGAAGCCTTGACCGGCATCAGCCGAAAGGCGTTGCATCCCCATGAGGACTGCCATATACCACAGATCGTGGATTTGAAATACTACCTGAGTCCGATATTGTGGGACGAAGAGATGACGGCTTTTGTGCAGGCATTGCCCTCCGAACTGATGGGGAGAATATTAGCCGGGGAGGCGGTGAAAATGATCAACAATGACTATGGATCGGGTAGCGAAAGGCTGGTCCGCCTGGCTGAAAACCTGCCCACGCTGAAGAGGAAACTGCCAGAGGTGTATGACCTGGTATGGCTAAGCCACTATGTGGAGACAGGACAGGTGCCGCAATGGGAGGGCGATGGGCCGCTGACGCAGGCAAGATGCCTGGCTGGCACGTTGCAATACATGGCAGAGCACAACTACGACGCTGCCATCGGGCTCTATGAACGGCTGGACCGCTTGAACAGTCCCTACTTCCGCGCCACTCATCTGCCGATATTCCCCGTGCTCCATGTGTTGGCGTTGGCTTTGAGCACCAAGTCCGAAAGCCGCATGAAGCTGGCAAACCTTATCACAACCACGACCAGTTCATACTATAGTCCACAGGCTGCTGCCCACATACTGGCATACATCAAGATGATTGACCCTTCGGAGCAGCCGGTGGCTCGCATCAGCCAGCTGCACAGCTATGCCTTGCAGGGCTCAGGCTGGATCAACCAGAAGCTGGCCATCATGCTGGCACAATGGCTGGACATCAGCAGCAGTCAGATTCGCGAATGTGAGCGTAATGCCATCTGCGAACCAGACGAGGTGCAGTATATGGCGTATGCCACCCGACTGACCAGCGAACTCATCCAGAGCCTGAGGGTGAAGCCCCAATGGCAGAAGGTGCTGGAGATGATTTCGACCGAGGAGAATAAGCGCACAGCCAAGGATTCTCCCAAGGCAGATGACCAGCGTACGGTGCGATTGGCGTACTTCGTGAAAGGCCGGACTTCCGTGGAGGTGCGCGAGCAGAAGCGACTAAAGAGCGGTGGCTGGAGCAGCGGTCGCGTGCTGAGCGAATCGAACTATCAATACTACGACAAGAGTCAGATGGATGATATTGACCTGAAGATAAAAGCCTTGAACCGCAGGTCATACAGCTATCTGGATTTGGACAAGGTACTCCCATTGCTGGCGGGTACCGACAAGCTCTATACCGGCGACAGGGCTCCCTATCAGCAATGCACCGTGCAGGAAGACAAACCCTACCTCTCGACTCTCAAGAATGACGATGGAATCGTGCTGAAGAGCAACGTGTCCCACAGCGTGCTGAAAGGCATGAAACCAGAAGATGAGCTGGTGTATGACTGCAAGAAAGGGGAATACACCTTCTACCGCCTGACTCCGCGCGTGGCATCATACCTGAAGGCGCTGACCGGAGTGGGACGCTTCCCCCTCGAAGCAGAACCACAGCTGCGCGGCATCTTCGAGCAGATGAAGGACATCGTGGAGATACACAGCGAAATGATTGAGGGCGGCTCGACGCTGCCACAATGCGAGGGACAAGACCTGGTGACGCTGCAGGTGACCAATGACCATGGCGACTTTGTGGTCAAGGCCGTAGTACGCCCCCTGGAGGGTGGCCGGGTGGAATGCCTGCCGGGACGCGGCGAGCAGACCATCTATGACCAGGCTGCTGACGGAACCCGCTATCAGGTGAACCGACACAAAAAGCAGGAAGCCAAGAACCTAGAGCCCTTCACATCCTTTGTGGAGGAGGCTGAGTGTGTGCCTTTGGACAAAACGACCTATCGGCTGGACCCCTACCAGCTGCTCGAACTGATGGAACTGATGCCCGACCATACGGAGCAGCTCTGCATGGAATGGCCCGAAGGTGAGAAACTGAAACTCGATGTGGCCGACCCAGCGAAATGGAACATCGGCATCACAAGCGGACGCGGCGGATGGTTCGAGGTGGAGGGCGAGATCGCGGTGAGCGAAGACATGGTGCTCAGCATCGGCCAGTTGCTCGAACTGTTGACCGAAAGCCGCGGACGATTCATCCGCCTCAACGACAAGCAGTTCCTCAGCATCAGCGACAGACTACGCAAGCAGCTGAGCCGCATCGATGCCGTGGCACAGAGCGTTCGAGGCAAGGTGCGCATTCCGCAGATTGGAGCCAGCCTCATCGGTGATGCATTGGACGGGGAAGTCACCATCAGCCATCCTGAAGCCATCGACAAACTGCGTCAACGTGTGAACGAAAGCAAGCAGCGAGAGGCCGACATTCCCGACACACTCAACGCCACGCTGCGCGAATATCAGGAGACGGGCTTCCGCTGGATGGACCAACTCACCCATTGGGGAGCTGGCGTGTGTCTGGCCGACGATATGGGTCTGGGCAAGACGGTGCAGACCATCGCCTACCTGCTCAACAAGGCGCACGAGGGCGCTGCCATGGTGGTGGCACCTGCTTCGGTGGTGCCCAACTGGCGCAAGGAGCTGGCACGCTTTGCCCCGACGATGATGGTGACCGTACTCAATGAACTGAGCGGTGATGATCGTACACATGCCATCGGACAGGCTGGAGCCAACCACATCATCCTCACCACGTACGGACTGCTGATCAGCGAGGAGGAGCATGTCGTCGCCAAAGAATGGGTGACCGTGTGTCTGGACGAGGCACACACCATCAAGAACAGTGCCACCAAATCATCGGCCGTGTGCATGAAACTGCAGGCACGCAACCGCATCATTCTGACCGGTACGCCCATCCAGAATCATCTGGGCGAGCTGTGGAATCTTTTCCAATTCATCAACCCCGGGTTGCTCGGCTCTTTCGAGCAGTTCACGCACAAGTACATCAACCCTATCGAGGCCGCCCACGACAAGACGCGACAGAGTCAGCTGAAGCGACTGGTACAGCCCTTCATGCTGCGACGTACCAAGCAGGAGGTTGTGGCTGAGTTGCCCGACAAGCAGGAGATCACGCTGCCCGTGGAACTCAACCAGGAGGAGATGGCCATCTACGAACTGATTCGCCGCGAAGCCAAGGCCGAACTCGAAAACGGAATGTCAGAGTCGGGAGCGCCAAGCATCAACGCCCTGGCCATGATCACACAGTTGCGTATGGCGGCATGTTCAGCCTCGCTGGCGCAGAAGAAGTGGGTGGGACCTTCGGCCAAACTCGATGCCTTCTGCGACCTAGTGGAGGAGATCTGCAAGTCGGGCAACCGCGTGCTGGTGTTCAGCCAGTTCACCTCGTTCCTTGCCATGGCACAACAGCGGCTCAAGGAGGCCGGATGGAAGGAGGGCGACTACTTCTATCTGGATGGCGGCACACCTATCAAGCGACGCAGCCAGATGGTCGATGCTTTCCAACAGGGCCAGTGCCCGCTCTTCATGATCAGTCTCAAAGCTGGCGGCCTGGGACTCAACCTGACGGGAGCCAACTACGTGATTCATCTGGATCCCTGGTGGAATCCCGCCATCGAACAGCAGGCCACCGACCGCGCCTACCGCATCGGACAGCAGCAGAAGGTGACCGTGTATCACCTAATCGCACAACATACGATTGAGGAGAAGATAGTGCGTCTGCATCAGACAAAGCGCGACTTGGCAGACTCGCTGCTCGAAGGCACGGACATGAGCCACAAGATTACAGCAAGTGAGTTGCTGCAGATGATCGAGGAGCAGGATGATTGATGAAACTGACAACCGGCCCTGCCACAGAGAAACAACAAGCAACCGCCTTGTCCGAAAACCATTGGACAAGGCGGTTGCTATATATTATATAATATGTGTCGGAATGAATCCGACAACTGTTGGATGCTTTCGATTAGAACTCAGCAGTCTTTGGTGTGCGTGGGAATGGGATGACGTCGCGGATGTTCTGCATACCGGTGACAAAGAGGATGAGGCGCTCGAAGCCGAGGCCGAAGCCAGCATGTGGGCATGAGCCGAAGCGACGGGTATCGAGGTACCACCACATGTCCTTCATAGGGATGCCGCGGGTCACGATCTCGTTCATGAGCTTGTCGTACGACTCCTCACGCACCGAACCGCCGATGATCTCGCCGATCTGTGGGAAGAGGACGTCGGTGCCCTGTACGGTCTCCTCCATCTCCTCGCCATTGAAGATTGGCTTCTTCTCGTCAATCTTCATGTAGAACGACTTGATCTTCTTAGGATAGTTGGTCATGATGACCGGCTTCTTGAAGTACTCCTCCACAAGGAAGCGCTCGTGCTCAGAGGCGAGGTCGTCGCCCCAGTTGCATGGGAACTCGAACTTGCGACCGTCCTTGATGGCCTGCTGCAGGATCTCGATGCCCTGGGTGTATGGCAGGTGCACGAAGGCATCCTTGAGCACGCCTTCGAGGCGCTCGATGAGGGTGTTGTCGATCATCTTGTTGAGGAACTCGAGGTCCTCGCGACAGTTGTCGAGTGCCCAGCGTACGCAGTGCTTGATGAAGTCCTCCTCGAGGGCCATGAGGTCCTCCATGTCGTAGAAGCAGACCTCAGGCTCGATCATCCAGAACTCTGCGAGGTGGCGTGGGGTGTTGCTGTTCTCGGCACGGAAGGTTGGGCCGAAGGTGTAGATCTGACCGAGGGCAGTAGCACCGAGTTCGCCTTCGAGCTGACCAGAGACGGTGAGGGAGGTCATCTTGCCGAAGAAGTCGTCGTCGTAGATGATCGAGCCGTTCTCGTCCTTCTTGAGGTCGTAGAGGTTCTTGGTGGTCACCTGGAACATCTGGCCTGCACCCTCGCAGTCACTGGCGGTGATGAGTGGGGTGTGGAAGTAGTAGAAGCCGTGCTGGTGGAAATACTCGTGGATGGCGATGGCCATGTTGTGACGGATGCGCAGGATGGCACCGAACAGGTTGGTACGTGGACGGAGGTGAGCCTTCTCGCGCAGGAACTCCATGGAGTGGCCCTTCTTCTGGAGTGGGTACTCGTTGGCATCGCAGTCGCCCAGCACCTCAATGGCCGAGGCCTGGATCTCGCACTTCTGGTTGCCGCCCTGGCTGGCTACGAGCTGGCCGGTGATCTTGAGGCACGCACCGGTGGTGATGCGCTTGAAGAGTGCTTCGTCGAACTTCACAACATCAGCGACGATCTGAATGCCCGATACACACGAGCCGTCGTTGAGCAAGATAAACTTTACGACCTTGTTGCCACGCATTGAGCGGACCCAGCCACAGACGGTGACCTGGCGGTCGAGGCTGTCAGACGCAAGAACAGCCTTGATGATTTCTCTTTTCATTCTGTTAATATGTTAATTTGTTGTTTTGTTATTTTGTTGTCTTGCTGATCGGTTATTACTTTTTGGCTGCCATAGCAACACAGAAACATATTAACACAACAACAAATTAACAAAACAACAATCAAAAACATTATTCAAACGCACCCATCTTGAGGATGTTGACCTCCTGCTGGGTGAGGTGACGCCAGCGGCCGCGTGGCAGGTTCTTCTTGGTGAGGCCTGCGAAGTAAACGCGGTCGAGCTTGACTACGCGATAGCCGAGGTGCTCGAAGATACGGCGCACGATGCGGTTCTTGCCCGAGTGGATCTCGATGCCCACCTGGTTCTTGTCCTCCTCGTTGGCGTAGGCGATGGCGTCGGCATGGATAGGACCATCCTCGAGCTCGATGCCGGCAGCGATCTTGGCCAGATCGGTCTCAACGACATCCTTGTCGAGCCATACGTGGTAGATCTTCTTCTTGACGTACTTAGGATGGGTGAGCTTCGAGGCGAGGTCGCCATCGTTGGTGAGCAGAAGGACGCCGGTGGTGTTGCGGTCCAGACGGCCAACAGGATAGATGCGCTCCTGCGAGGCGTTGCGCACCAGATCGAGCACGGTCTGACGACCCTGTGGATCGTCGCTGGTGGTGACGGTATCCTTAGGCTTGTTGAGCAATACATAGACCTTGCGCTCCAGGCTGACAGGGGCATCGTTGAAGAGGATGACGTCCTTGCGGGTCACCTTGGTACCGAGCTCAGTCACTACCTCGCCATTGACCTTGACGCTGCCGTTGGCAATGTACTCGTCAGCCTCACGGCGCGAGCATACACCGGCATTGGCAAGGAACTTGTTAAGGCGAAGTTCCTCATTTGGATCGACGATAGCCTCGGTGTATTCAACTGGACGATGTGGGTTGTAGCCACCCTGACGACGTGGCTTGCCGCCGAAGCGGTTGTTCTGTGGACGGCCGTAGCCCTGGCGATCGTAACCGCCCTGTGGACGACCATAACCGCCACCCTGCTGTGGACGACCATAGCCACCGCCCTGTGGACGGCCATAACCGCCGCCCTGTGGACGACCGTAGCCACCACCCTGTGGACGATCATAACCACCACGCTGTGGACGATCGTAACCACCACGCTGCGGACGATCGTAACCGCCATGCTGTGGACGACCGTAACCGCCCTGTGGACGATCATAGCCACCACGCTGTGGACGGCCGTAGCCCTGACGGTTGTAGCCACCCTGCGGACGCTCGTAGCCGCCCTGCTGTGACTGCTGCTCGAAGCCCTGCTGTGGCTGCTGCTGTGCATCGTCAGATGCCTGTGCCGCCTGCTGTGGACGCTCGTAACTGCTGTTGTATCGGCTGTAGCTATTCTGCGGACGCTGTGGACGCTGGTAGCGCTCGTAGCCGCCCTCAGGACGCTGATATGATGGGCGCTCGTAACCGCCCTCACGATCCTGACGTGGCTGGTAACCACCCTCGCGATCCTGATAGCCACCGCGCTGGTAGCCTCCGCCACGGTTGTAGCTGCCGCGGCCGTAGCTCGAAAAGTCATTTGACCCGCCACGCTGGTAGGCGTTGCGATTCTGTGGGTCGTAGGTTGTGCCGAAACGGCTCTCGCTGATTCGGGGACGACGCTTAGGTGCCTGTGATGCACCCTCTGCACCCTCTTGTGGGGTGTTGGCCTGTGGATTCTGATTCTCTTCCATAATGAATTAAATACCTGTGTAGTTAGCGGGAGACAGTGCATGCAACTCTGCTTTCACTGAATCCGATACGTTAAGGGTTTCTATAAAGTTATTAATTGTCTCTTCGTTCATGCCCGTGTTGACACGGGTGAGCGCCTTGAGGGTCTCGTATGGCTTGGGATAGCCCTCACGACGCAGGATGGTCTGGATGCCCTCGGCCACAACGGCCCAGGCGTTGTCGAGGTCGCGACGGATGGCAGCCTCGTTGAGCAGCAGCTTGCGAAGGCCCTTGAGGGTGCTGGCCAGGGCAATGAGCATGTGGCCCATGGGCACACCCACGTTGCGCAGGACGGTGGAGTCAGTCAGGTCGCGCTGCAGACGACTCACTGGCAGCTTCATGGCCAGGTGGTCGAGGATGGCGTTGGCGATGCCGAGGTTGCCCTCCGAGTTCTCGTAGTCGATAGGATTGACCTTGTGAGGCATGGCCGATGAGCCCACCTCGCCAGCCTTGATCTGCTGCTTGAAGTACTCCATCGAGATATACTGCCAGAAGTCCTTGTCGATGTCGAGGATGATGGTGTTGATGCGGCGCATGGCATCGAAGAGGGCAGCCAGGTTGTCGTAGTTGGAGATCTGGGTGGTCCACTCCTCGCGCTGGATGCCGAGCTTCTCCGAGAGGAACTTGTTGCCGAATGCACGCCAGTCGCGCTCAGGATAGGCGATGTGGTGGGCGTTGAAGTTGCCGGTGGCGCCACCGAACTTGCCGCTCACAGGCACGGCCTTGAGCAGGTCGAGCTGCTGGCGCAGACGATAGACGAACACCATGACCTCCTTGCCCAAACGGGTAGGCGAGGCCGGCTGGCCGTGGGTGCGGGCCAGCATGGGGATGTCCTTCCAGTCGTCAGCATACTGGGCGAGCTGGTCGATGACCTCCTGAAGGGCTGGGATATAGACCTCGTGCACAGCCTCCTTGATGCTCATGGGCACCGAGGTGTTGTTGATGTCCTGGCTGGTGAGGCCGAAGTGGATGAACTCCTTATACTGCTGGAGGCCGAGACGGTCGAACTCCTCCTTGAGGAGGTACTCTACGGCCTTGACGTCATGATTGGTGACCTGCTCGATGTCCTTCACACGCTGGGCCTCGGCCTCGGTGAAGTTCTGGTAGATGGCGCGGAGCTGTGGGAACACGGCAGGGTCGATGCTGGCGAGCTGTGGCAATGGGAGCTCGCAGAGGGCGATGAAGTACTCGACTTCGACACGAACGCGGTACTTGATAAGTGCAAACTCAGAGAAGTAGTTGCTCAGGGACTGGGTCTTGCCATGATATCGGCCATCGATGGGCGATACGGCGGTAAGAGGTGAGAAAGTCATTATTGCTGGATTATTAATGTGATGGAACGTAGTTATTTACTTCCAAAGGCGATAGCCGACGTTGAAACTGATGGAAGCGGCACGGGTGTCGGAACCCTTGATAAGGTTGGGATTGACGCCAGGGCGATAGGTGACATTGGCCGACCAGTGCTGCCAGTCGTAGCCGAGGCTGACAAGGGCGCCGAAGTCCCAGTTGTGACAGTCATCGTACTTACCCAACACGCGATCGACGAAGAGACCGCCATTGAGCGAGAGACGAGACTTGTAAGTAAGCGGAATGAAATAGCGGAACATGCCCTGCACCTCGGCATTGTTGATGGTGATGGTCTGTGTGAGGTCGGGACGAAGCTGCGGACCTGAACCCAGGCCCTGATCCTGATAGAAGAGCTTCTGACCGCCGAGCTGGGTGTAGCCGGCCGAGAACTGCACACCCCAGGTGCGCTTGGTACAGATGTCCCATGAGAAGAGGGCCTGCCATGAGTCGCGCGTGTTGCTGTACTGCCCGGTACGGCCAAAGGTACCCTGTGTCTGGTCGAAGGAGTCGGTAGTCAACCAACTATGAACATAGCCTGCTGAGATGGTGAATGAATGTCCATAGAAAAAGTTTTTGGCTCGTGCCTCGCGCAAAGCCTGCTCCTTCTTGGTAAAACGCTGAGCGGAGAGCGGCGTGGCAATGAACAATGTGACTATAAGTAGGAGGATAGACCTCGTGTGTAAACGCATTGATGAAAACAATATATATACCTTATTATAATAATATGGAAATGCGCTGCAAAGATACTGAAAAAAAAGCAAACTCGGCGCAAACTAAGGCAACAAACTGCAACCGAAGGGAAAGATAAGGCGGGAATGGCAATTTGTGATTACAAAATCGCGCAGAGACTCACGCCTCTGCGCGACTATGCTTTTGTCTGCAAGGATTACTTACCTCCAATCTTATCGGCAGCCTTGCCACCAAAGATCAGGGAAAGGATACCAACGACAACGAGGACAGCAGAAACGCCAAGAATGAGGTGGTTGGTGTCTGGATCCTGAAGCATATCGGTATAGAACGATACTGCGAGCATGATGACTGCGATGAGGATAAGGAGGATGCCTCCGTACTGCTTAAGAGTTCTCATAATGTATAGTTTTTGTGTTTTTAAATTGTATTTACGGTTGTATTTTGGCACAAAGTAACGAAAAAAAACAATACAATGAACAAAAAAGTCAAAAAATTTGCACAAATTAATGAAAAAAAGTCTATCTTTGCAGCGAAATTACATAAAAACATAGATTTTTCGAATGAAATTCTTCATATTTCTCTACTCTTGGCTTATCTTTTTCCCTGGCCTGTTCATCGTCTCAGTCATCGCCTCAGTTGTCACCATTGCCGGCTGCCTTTTGGGCAATGGGAAGTTCTGGGGATACTGGCCCGGCGTCTGGTGGGCCAAGATCATCTGCTGGCTTGCACTCTGTCCCGTGACGGTGGAGGGCCGCGAGAACATCGACCCCAAGACATCGTACGTCTTTGTGGCCAACCATCAGGGCGCGTTCGACATCTTCCTGCTGTTCGGCCACCTGGGTCACGACTTCCGCTGGATGCTGCGCAAGGGTCTGCGCAAGATCATCTTCATCGGCCCAGCCTGCGAGCGTGCCGGCCAGATCTTTGTCGATTCGCACGGATCGAGCGGCATGATGCACACCATCCGCCAGGCCATCCAGACGCTGAAGGGCGGCACCTCCATCATCGTCTTCCCCGAGGGCACCCGCACCAACGACGGCCACCTCGGCCACTTCAAGAAGGGCGCATACACCCTGGCCGCCATGCTCAAGGTGCCTGTGGTGCCCCTCACCCTTGAGGGTCCCTATCAGGTCATGCCCAAGGACACCTGGCTTATCCATCCCCACCGCATGAAGATCACCATACACCAGCCCATCGCCCCCGTCACCCGCGAGGAGGGCAACGATGCCGGTGTGGAGCGACTGCTGCACGAGTCGCAGCGGGTGATTGCCGAGTCGCTGGGCGAACCGGTGCAAAGCTAAGGGTGTCATCACAATATTATGATTCAAGTCATCGAACAATATACGAAAGCCAAAAGCACCACTGCCCCATCAGAAGATGGCGTAGTGGTGACTGCTTTTTATGCGGCTGTGATCGATGGAGCCACGGCCAAGTCCGCCTTCCGCTACCCCGGCGGCATGACACCCGGGCAGGTGGCCGTGCAGCGGCTTACCGCTGCCATCAAGGAACTTTCGCCTGAAGTCACGGCGCAAGAAGCCACACGCCGGCTCTCGTCCGCTTTGCATCAAGAGGGAGTACGTCCATGCGACCGCCCAATCGCCTCAGCCATCATCTACAGCGCGCAGCGTCACGAGATATGGATGTTGGGCGATTGTCAATATGCCACCATCCACGATGACGGCACCCTGCGATGCTTCACCAACGAGAAGCGCATCGACCACCTCCTGGCCAGCTGGCGACGCGACATCATCCAGAGCTACCTCAGCCGAGGCATCATGACCGAAGCGGAGATATTGGCCCATGATCCCGGCCGCCGCATCATACAGCCACACATCACCCGGCAAGTGCGTTACCAGAACCTTGCCTCCCCACATACCCTCGCCTACTGCATGCTCGATGGCGAACTGATTCCAGAGCATTTCATCCGCATCGATGCCCTCGATCCTTCGGTTAAGGAAATCATCCTCGCCTCCGACGGCTATCCCAAGCTCCTACCCACCTTGGAAGAAACAGAAAGACGACTACAAGCGCTCCTGGCCGAAGATCCCCTCTGCCTCGGCCCATTGCTGGGCACCAAGGGAATCCAGCCAGGAGCAGAGAGCTACGATGACCGAAGCTTTTTGAAGTTAGGAGTTAATAACTCAAGCCCAACTCCTCAGGGAATAACGAGAAGAATGTATTGCGAAGTTTTGTGATTTCTCCCTGCATCGTGTAATCCTTCTGATCGCCAAAGACGCAATAATAGCCATCGAAGGTCATCTGCACGCCCTCATACAGGAACAGCTCCGTGAACATTTTGTTCTGCTGGGGCAGATTGCATTGATGCACTTCATGATAGATGCCACAGCTGGCCACCTGCCCCTTCAAGCGGCGGAACTGGTCGGCCGTAAAGGGCTTGGCATATTTCGAGCCACTTTGATCGTCCATGTTGAACATAGACATCGTGACCGAATCCTCCCACGCACGGAAATAGAGTTCCTCGGCACCATCTCTGGTGAGGAGAGCCATCTCTGACGTCTGTTCGGTTAGAATCGCTTCAGGACAAATCACAGGTTCAGGAATCTCAGTATGATGGCTGCCCGAGCAGCTGCATTCAGTAGGACCGACGGGCGAGAGTACGTCGAGCAGGATCAACGGAATAGCGATTTGATAGATTTTCATATCTTATATACATTTAAAGGAATAGCAACCGATTCTTTCTACAGGAATATCAACTGATAAGCCAACCCGAGCAGGTAGCTGGCCAGATTGCACACCAGGCTATAGGCAATGGCCCTGCGCCAGCTGCGGGTCACAACGCGATAGAGCAACGCCTCCACCATCACGACTGTCCCTTCGAGCACCACGACGTGCCACACCTCGATGCCCTCGCCCAACACAAAGAGTGCCAAGAGATTGAGTGGCACATTGGTCAGAACATTCATCACCACCGTCATGCCCAATACCTGCCAGCGTCGTTCGCCCCAAAGCAACAGCACCAGCGACTCGATGAGCAAAGTGGCTATGAGCGGATAGAGCAGGGCATCTGCCCAAGGCTGTCCGTAGCACCACACGCCCAAGCCGAAACCAGGAAGCAAGATGCCCGCCAGCAATCCAAAAGCGAGACCCTCGCGATGTGGCAGATACCGATTGGCCAGATGCAACGTCAATGGCATGGTCTGATTGATACAGAATACCATGAGGAGCAGGAAGCCGACATGATAATAACCCATGAGAAAAGCACCACAAGCCACCAGCAAAGCCAAGGTAAGCAAGTGCCACGCCCCCACCCTGCGGGCAAAGAAGCCGCCTGTGGCCTTGCCAAGGAACGTCAGTATCGCAAGCCACAGCGCATAGCCCGCCACCTCATTGGCTGAATCGGGCACCAGCTTGCCCAGAAACGAACGGAAAAAGACAATGAGCAGCAACAGGCAGAGCACCGTGGGCAGACGGAAGCGCCGATCTGTCGAGCAAGGATTATCCGATACCGACACGGAGCGAAGCCTGGAATGAGCGATACCCCCGAGCCCCCATACTACACACACGAGTACCAAAGACAGCCACATCGAAGCGAAGCTGCTGCCCAAGAGCAAACCGAGCGCGCCCGACGAGACAAAGATACCCAGATGCCGCATATCGTTGCCCGAACGAATCGTCACATCCTTGCCTGCCATGACGTGAAACAACGCATTGCCGGCACCGACCAGCATAGCGACCATCAGACACAGGCAAGAGACAAGGAAAGAACCACCCTCGGCAGGTGCCAGAAACAAGAGCACCCCGATGCCCGACATACATCCCACCGTCAGCAACGATGCATAAAGCCGCCCTGCCTGCACCTCCTGACCACGGCCATCGACCCACCAGCCCACGAGCGGCTGCGACACAAAAGCCAGACAATTATAGAGCACAAACAGCGTCACATATTGCCAGCCATCCAGCAACGGAGCCAACATCAGGACAGTAGAGGCGCATAGCGCATCAACTGCTGCATGTTGGGCTGTAAACAGCGCGGTGGAGAGTGTTGCTTGTTGTTTCATATCTATATTATAGACAAACGAGGCGGGCTATTCCATTACCTCGGCATAGGAAAAATGTTATATTCATGGGCAAAGATAGTGTTTTTTGTCAATCTCACAAAAAAACAGGAAAGAATATTTGGATAAACTAAGAAAAAGCCATATATTTGCGGCAAAAAACAGATAGCCAAATAACAAAAACTGATAAAATGCAATTTCGTCCCATACCTTGCCACAAATCTCTCCAGCCCTTTATCCGAAACTACTGGTTTCTGACTGCTGAATGCACAGACAAGGGAACACAACGCATCTATTCGAACGGTGCGGCCAGCCTGCACTTCTACCTCACACAGGAGGTGTTACTCGATGGCAGCGAGCAGCGATACCGCGCCGCCCTCAACCGTCACGACCTGTCGTGCATGGAAATCACCACCGAGCAGGGGCTGTTCAACATTCTGGGCGTGGAGTTCGTGCCTTTTTGCGCGCTGCTCTTCTTCGACATGAAGAGCGGACCGCAGCACCTGAGCCCGGAAGAGACGGGCGACAAGGAGTTTGTGACCCTGACCAATCAGATACGCTCCACCACCGATACCGAGACACAGGTAAGGCTGCTCGACGACTTCTTTACCCAGCGCATTGCCAGGATTCCCGAAGACGACATCAACATCAACCGACTGAGCAACGTGTTCGACAGCATCGTGCCCACCGATGGCCGCGATGCCAGCGTGTACTTCGACTCGGTCTCACCCTCCGATCTGGCCTCTACGGCTTGCCTCAGCCAGAAGCAGTTCACGCGCGTATTTTCTGAATATGTGGGCATGAACCCCAAGTCGTACCTGCGCCTGCTCCGTTTCCACAAGGCCCTGCAGGAGCTGCACCGCTCCCCCACCCATACGCCACTCACCGAGATAGCCTGGACGTGCGGCTATTACGACCTCGCCCACATGACCAACGACTTCCGCCAGCTTTGCGGACACTCGCCTTCGGAGGTCCTGGAGATGGGCGACCAGCTCACAGAAGCCTTCCAAACGGACTTCAGCGGATTGATGAAAAAGAAAGTGCTGCTAGAAAACGTCGTATAAAGAACCTTTTGCAAACATATATATATTATATACCAGTCTATGGCTTGTTCCAAAGAATACATCGACTTCGTCTGTTCCCAGCTCTCCACCCTCGGCGAAGTGCGCTCGCGCAAGATGATGGGCGACTACGTCATCTACGTCGATGAGAAGTGCGTCATCACCGCCTGCGACGAGGTGTGCTATGTCAAGAAGCTCCCCGAACTCGCCGCCCTCATGTCCGATGCCGAATGTGGCTTCCCCTACGATGGCGCAAAAGAACATTACATCCTCGACATCGAGCACCGCGAACACGCCACCCGTGTCGTGAGTATCCTGCGCGATGTGTTACCGTATCCGAAAAACTGCAACGTCCGAAGAGCAAAGCAAGT
This sequence comes from Bacteroidales bacterium, assembly GCA_045628525.1. Taxonomy (GTDB): domain Bacteria; phylum Bacteroidota; class Bacteroidia; order Bacteroidales; family UBA3663; genus Liminaster. The sequence continues at coordinate 30,531 of JAZQPJ010000087.1, read as the reverse complement.
TTCTCTTGGTAATATTTCCTGAAATGGGCGTTGACGATTGCTTCTGGTGGCCAGACAATCAGAACACTATCGAAATAGAGTCATTCAAACTACAAAAACGATAAGGACTGCCCGACGCTTTTTTCGCATTATGTCCATTTTTTCCAAACAACTTATCAGAAAAATGTGTAACTTTGCGCCATGAAATCATAAAAAAGAACTATAACTATGAAAGATTATATTATTCGACCCGAAGAGACGCGTGACCAGCGCGAGGTTGAGAACCTGACGCGCGAGGCATTCTGGAACGTGTATCGACCAGGCTGCCAGGAGCACTATGTGTTGAACCAATACCGTACGAATCCTGACTTCATACCTGAACTGAATCTGGTGATGGAAGTGGATGGACGGATCATCGGCCATGTGATGTATTCGAAGGCTGAGATCGTGAAGGAGGACGGCTCGGTGCTGCCAGCTTGGACCTTCGGCCCTATCAGTATACATCCCGACTATAAGCGCAAGGGTTACGGCCTGAAGCTGCTGCAATACAGCATCGAACGTGCCCGCGAGATGGGCGTTGGCGTGCTCTGCATGGAGGGCAATATCGACTTCTACAAGCACGCAGGCTTCGTGCTGGCTAGCTCGCTCCGCATCCATTATCATGGCGAGCCGAAGGAGAGCGAGGTGCCTTACTTCCTGGCGCAGGAGATCATCCCCGGCTATCTGAATGGCGTGGAGGGAACTTACCACACACCCAAGGGATACTTCGTGGCCGATGAGCAACCCGAGGCCTTTGCTGCCTACGAGGCAACCTTCCCTGCCAAGGAGAAACACCTGCAGGAGGGGCAGTTGCCTCAATTCTGCCAGAGCTGCGGCATGCCATTGACAGAAGACGGCATCTGCGGACACGATGCCGACGGCCAGACAAACTTCGACTACTGCAAGTTCTGCTACGACCACGGCAAGTTCGCACAGGAATGCACGATGGACGAGATGATCGAGCACTGCGCACAGTTCGTGGATGAGTTCAACAAGAATGCCGGCCAGAACATGACCCGTGAGGAGTACAAGCAGATGATGCAAGGGTTCTTCCCGATGCTGAAGCGTTGGCGAATGCCTGCCGATGCCTTGCCAGGAAGCAATCATGGACTGAAAAATGCCTTGATAGCCGAAGTGAATGCCCTTGGCATACCAGGACTGCAAATCTCGGAACTATACGTCCTGGAGGGGGCATTCGTCAACCTGACCTACATCATCAACGGACATGAGGTGCAGCTGCTTGACGACAAAGCCACTTATTGGGGCAACCAAATCGAAAAGGCAGATGGCCGCTGCTATGGTGTGGCGTGTGACGAGCACTACATATTCGTGAGCGAATACGGACAGGATGGTGCTGATGCAGAAATTATTATGATAAAAAAGAGATGAAGAAGTCATTGACAATCTGCCTATCGATCATGACAGCGTTGACCCTCACCTCGTGCCTCGGCAAGAAGGACGTTTCTGACATGCTCGACAAGCGCAAGGGCGACCTCGGCTACATCCATAACGACACCGAGCATGCCGTTGACCTCTATTTCCCGTGGCTGGGCGAGGAACTGCATTACCACATCGAGCCAGGCAAGGTTTACGAACTGGACGAACTCGACTTCTGGCACATCAAGCAGGACTTCACGCTCGACACCCGCACCATGAGCTTCTGCTTCGACGACGGCACCAGCTACACGCACCAGACCATTCCCAACGATCAGGGCAAGCTTACCTTCGTACCCGAGGCCAATAACATCTTCCATGCCGATGGCACGTTCTATCCAAACCCTACGTGGAAGGTGACGAAGGGCAACCCAGCAAAATATGACTATTACATCACGAAATGAAGAACTTAGCCCTACCACTCTCCCTCCTGCTGCTTACGGCTGCAGGATGTGGAACACCCATCGATATCAGCGAGCTACCCTCGCAGTATGTAACTGCCAACGACAGCGTCACGCTGCACTACAAGACCTACGGCCAAGGCCCCAGGACTGTGATCTTTGTGCATGATGCAGAGGCCGACATGAATGCGTGGGAGGCACAGTACGATGCCTTGCGCTCGGATAAGGATCTGCGCATGGTCTTTGTGGATCTGCCTGGTTACGGCCAGAGCGGGAAGCCCGAGACAGCATATTCCGTGCTGAACCATGCCGAGGCCTTGGGCAAGGTGTATGAGGCCGAGCACTTCGACTATGCCTATCTGGTGGGTCAGGGCCTGGGTGCCGCCGTGTGCCGAAACCTGTTTGCCGCACGTCCCGATCGTGTGGCAGGACTGTGCGTGCAGCAAGGCGATTCGGTGGAGTGCATGACCATCAGCGGCCTGACGCGCGAGCTGGCCATCCAGATCATCCAGCGCTATGCCGAGAGCGGGTATGCTGACGATGGCACCCATGCAGCGATCGACGCCTCGCTGACCGACAGCATCCGCACCATGCAGCAACGTGCCATCCAGAACAACCTGACGTGTTACGAGGCTGGCATCTACGAGCTGGAGCACAACTATGCAGGCTTCGACTGGAAGGTGACCGATGACAATCGCGCTGAATATGAGCAGTTGAAGCAGGAATATCGCGACAGCATCTCGATGGGCGCCATGTATGGGCCTTCGGGTGTGGCCGAGCTGTGCTGCTACATGCAGGACTTTCATTTGGGCTGCTCGTTCCGCATGTGGTCCAACCGCTTCCCAATGCAATGGCCGACCTACCGGCAGGACATGGCGCTCTACGATCCGCAGCCAGTGGCACAGAAGGTCGATGACCACACCTTCCTGCTCCGCTTCCCAACGTGCATGGGTGACGATGAGTACGTGAGCTGGGTGTGGGCTTCGGTCGATGAATACCGCAAGTCGGGGTGCGAAAACCTCATCGTGGATGTGCGTGGCAATGGCGGCGGCAACGACTATCAGTACTACCCCATCTATCGCCTGCTCTATGCCCAGCCTGGCATCACGCACGGCCTGGCGATGATCAACACGCAGGACGTCCGCGACCGCATGCGCACCGCAGCCATCGAAGCCGGCAACGAATGGTGGGCAGCCAAGATGGACAGTGCCGAGGCGCACCAGGACCAGCGCTGGTACCAGTGGTTCGACTACAAGCACGACCTGATTGTGGACGAAGGCGTTGACCCGCGTCGCCCCCGCCAGGCCGCCATCATCATCGACCGCAGCGTGGCCAGCAGTGGCGAGCAGCTGCTGATCGACGTGAAGAGCGTGGCTCCGGACGTGAAGCTGTATGGCCGCGACAACTCGTTGGGATGCATCGACTTCTCGAACGTTGTGGCTACTCCCCTACCCGGTTCGCCCAACGACATGCACATGCCTGGCACCGTCAGCAATCGCGTGCTCGACGGCCAGCTGATCGACGGGCACGGCATCGAGCCCGACGTGCGCATCCCCCTGCCATTGCCCGACACCTTGAGCAACAACATCGACACCTGGGTGCTGTGGGTGGCCGAGCAGATGGGGAAGTCGTAACACTAGATGCAATGATCCGCGGCTATCTGAGTCATTTGCAGCTGCATGTGGGACATATTCACGAATTAATAGATAACGAGCCATGCAAACCGAACGACTGACATTCCGCCATTGGCAAGAAACTGACGCAGACACATTATATAAATACGCCTGCGACCCGGAAGTGGGGCCTCGTGCTGGCTGGCCACCACATCAGAGCGTGGAGGAAAGCCGCGAGATCATCCGCACCGTCTTTGGTGGCGATACGATGTGGGCGATAGTGCTCAAAGAGACGAATGAACCCATCGGCTGCATCGGTTATCTGCCGAAAGGCAGCAGCAACATTGAGGTGGGCGAGAATGAGGCAGAGATCGGCTACTGGATAGCGCGTCCGTATTGGAATCAAGGCATCTGCACCGAAGCCTTGCGTTGGATGATTGATTATTGCTTCAATCACGCACATCTCACTTTGCTGTGGAGCGACTTCTTCCTCGATAACCCTGCCTCCGGTCATGTGATGGAAAAATGTGGCTTCCAGGATACAGGAAGAGAAACCTTCTGTCCGAATCTGCTGAATGGAAAGGATAGAAAGGTACGAGTAAAGGTACTACATGCTTTTAAAACAATATGAAATACGAAAAGATTACATTCTCTGGCCTGAAGCTGATAGGCGTTGCCAAAGAAATACCATTGGCCAAGGGCGCAGAGGAGTGCCCGAAGTTCTGGAATGAATTTGTAGGGAAATATTTGAAGTCCACAGCAGATGGCACGGAACCGGCTTCGCATCAGCAGGCCATCAGGGACAATATGATCGGTGAATATGCGCCTTGCTTCTGCGACATGGAGAAGGGCACATTCCTGTATGTCATCGGAGGCATCTACCAGGGGGGTGATGTACCAGAAGGCTTTGCGCTCTACAACCTGCCTGACGGAGAATGGCTGAAATTTGAGTTCGAGGGCGGCATGGAGGCTTTCCATCAGCAATACACCGAAGTTTACGACAAGTTCCTGCCAGCACATCCAGAACTACAGGCGCGCATGGACATCAACGTGGAGTGGTATGATGGCATGGACATGAATGCCTCAGATTATCGTTGTGGCGTGATGCTGCCGTTGAAGTCAGAAATACAGTAATGCAAAATATCCCCTCCCTACAAGAGTCTGCTGTAGAGAGGGGATTGTTCATGGAAGGGATGAGGCGCGACTTAGATATGCGTCTCCTTATACTTTGTCAGCTGTTTCTGCAGGGAGTCACAGCATTGGTCAATACCTTCTTCGAAAGTGTCAGCGACATGCATGGCACGCATCTCATTGCCTGGTATGACCACACTGATGGCGGCCTCCTTGTTCATAGCCGTCTGAGGCTTGACCACCTTGAGCGTGACTGCTGCCCGCGTGATGTTTTCATTCTTCTTTTCCAGTTTCTCGAGTTTCTTCTGGGTGTACTGCTCCAGCTTCTCTGTCACGCTGAAGTGAATAGCTTGAATGTTAGTCTCCATAATACAAAAGTGTTTATAGGTGATTAGACAGGGCAATATAAACGAAAAAATAATATCTGCCAAGAAAAAGACTGAAAAAACTGCAATTCTAAATAAAATTCGCTATATTTGCACGCAAAAACGACGAAAAAAATGAAAGAGATACTTCAATTCCTGCGAGAACTGCAGGCGAACAATAACCGCGAATGGTTCGAAGCCAACAAAGAGCGATACAAGCAGGTGCAAAGCATCTGGAATGGATTCTGCACACAATTGATACAGGAGATCGGTAAATGGGATGCCGACATTGCCAAGCTCTCGCTCAGCCAATGCACCTACCGCATCTATCGCGACACCCGGTTCAGCAACGACAAGTCGCCCTACAAGACACACTTCGGGGTGTTCCTTGCTCCTGGCGGCAAGAAGTCCATGCACGCCGGCTACTACTTCCACATCGGCACGGGCGAGGATGGCGCGTATCCTCACGGCCACATGCTGGCAGCCGGCAACTACTGCTATGACAAAGAGACCGTCAAGATTCTGCGCGAAGACATCAGCTACGGGTGGGAGGAGTTTCGCGACAAGGTGCTCACTGTGGCCGACCCCCGCTTCACGATCAGCGAGATGGATGCCCTGAAGAAGGTACCCAAGGGCTTTGCCCCCGATGCCCCATACGCTGACTGGATGCGCCAGAAAGCCTACTGCCTGGCCTTCAACACGAACGATGCTTTCATCCTGCAGCCCGACCTTGCCCAACGGGTGGCCGAAGTGTTCCGCACCACAAAGCCATTCATCGACTATGTGAATCGTGCCGTTGACTACACAGAATAGCAATCAGCTCGATCTACGAATCGAGAGGTTATTTGATGATACCCCCATGCGGCGGCTCCCCATGGCATAGGACAGAACCTCACGCACCTGCAGAAAGGTCACCCCCCAAACAGCTGACAACAAATTGTGGGAACACAATACGTTTTCTTGATTAAATGTTAAATCTAAGTTAAAACAGGAGAAAAGTTTGACTCGTCCCTAAGGTCACCCATTATCTTTGCACCATCGAAACAAGAAGATCGTACGATTATGAGTAAAAACAGATTAATGATCAAAGAGTTCTCATTGCTCTGCCAGGTGACGGTCAAGACCTTGAGGCACTACGAGAAGATGGGGCTGCTGCGGCCTGCCGAGGTGGACGAGTGGACGGGATACCGATACTACGACGTCAGCCAGATGCAGACGCTGGGACAGATCCGGAAACTGAAGGACATGGGCTTCTCGCTCGAAGAGATTCGCGACCTCTGCGACGAGGGCCGTCTCACCCCCTCCATCGGCGTGCTGCAAGAGAAGATCAAAGCCTGTCTGGACGAACTGGCGCGACTGCAGAAGCGTCACGAAGTGCTGCTGGGCGTGATGAACTCGCAAAACAAGCTATTAGACATGAACAAGTTTTCTATCGAGTCGTTGCCCGAAATCATCGTGGCATCGCACCGCGAAGTAATCCCTAACTATGCTGCCATCGGCCCAATGTGTTACGAAAAGATCGGCCCTGAGATGGCTCGCCTCGGCTGTGTGTGCCCCGAACCTGGCTACTGCTTCACCATGGAGCACAACGAATACCGCCCAGAGAACATCGACATAGAATACTGCGAACGGGTGGAAGCCATGGGGCAGGACTCGGCCATCATCCAGTTCAAGCGCCTGCCTGCCATCCCGAAGGTATTGTGCATGAAGCATGTCGGCCCCTACGAACGCTTCTTCGACTCCTTCACCGAGGCGTTCCGCTACATGGAGGAGCAGGGAATGAAGATCTGCGGACAGCCGCGCACCTGCTACATCGACGGGGCATGGAACCAGGAAGACCCCGAGAAGTGGCTCTCCATCATCCAGATTCCGGTGGAATAAAACACTATTGCTCGTGCCAGATATGAAAATAGACATATTTGGCACGATTTATTTGTTTATGTCACGACAAATCGCTATCTTTGCGCACACAAAACAGAATGTGGCATCAACTTTTTCATAGAAATGGATACCTTCACTCACCGAATCATCTATCTGCTGGGAGCAGGGCTGAAGCTTGACGACGTCTATGGCAAGTACATAGAGGATCGGTACAAGCGCACGATGCTCGGCTTGCCCCGGGCTCAGCGTGAGGCGTTGTGTGCCAATCCGGAGAAGTACTATCCCGAATACCGCAAACGGTGGGACGTGGATTGGCAGAAGAAGGTGACCGAAGCCGAGAAGCTGCTGAAGAAGCAGAGCCTGGAACAGCTGATGGTGCGCACGCTGCTCCGTGCAAGGCTCAAAGGCACGGGCATCCAGTTCCGCATTGCCCACCAGGAGGACAAGGTGAAGGTGGTGTATTCGATGCCGAAAAAGAAAGAGGTGGCCTTCACGCTCCGCACACCCGACCGCGAGACCATCGAGGCCATCACGCGCCAGGTGATCGAGGCACACAAGGGCGGGCCGCTCTCTCCGAACGCGAAGATTGCACCACGGAGCATCTATGGGGTGTGGGAGGATCCGGATAAATGAGCGCATCCAGAACACCTTTATAACTTTTGAAGCCATTTAAACCTTCGAATAAGGAACAAATGAACAAGATAGACGTGCATGTTGGAGATTGCTTTGTCCGACCGCCCATGGGTGGCCGCTCGCGCTCCATCTGGCGCATCGTCTCGGTGGGCGATGGCGAGTGCCGATCCGACCTCTACGACTTCGGCGAACAGGGCATCTACTGTTTCCATGCCGAGCCGGTGAGCATGAGGCGTGTAGCCACGTTTATCCCTGTGGCAAAGGAGGAGTTCGAGCGCGTGGCCCGCTACTATGACAATGCCCTTGCTTCGGCACGCAGCATCCTCTCCTCGGCCCGAAAATGGGAGAGTCAGCATGTGGAGTTCGGCACCTGCCTGTATTCGGAGGAGACGGGTTATCAGGGTGTGATGAAGCTCATTGCGCAATCGGGCGACAACGGGATGCTGGCCGAATACATCCACGTCAGCCAGAAGAGCTTCAGCCGCGAAACGATCCGTCCGGGCATCATCTCCCTGTCGCAATACGAGGACGATGACAGCAAGATGGCCATCGAAACCGAAGTATATGACAAGCTGCTCAAGGTGATGAACCTGAGCTACACCGCCATCCAGACGCTGGTGAACCATGCGCTGGCCCAAAACAAGACAAGACAATGAATGACATGACGCAATACAGCCGAGAGGAAATAGAGCGCATCCTGCAATGCTCCTACTACGACCGACGCACAGATTATGTGTGGAAGTATCTCATTGGCGAAAGTGCAGAACTTGAAACCGCGAAGTACCCCATCCCGAGCCTCGAAAGCTTCCAGGTGATGCACCAGATGCTGAAGATGCGCAAGTGTCCGGTGTCGGTCATACTGGACGAATGGCGCACGATGGAGCATCAGGGCTTGCTGGAGTGCCAGTACAACGATCGTTCGGGCATCCTGCGCATCAAGGCACGTTCGTTCAACTTCACCTATCGCGCAAAGGCCAATGAGTATCATTTCGTTGTCAGTTCAAAGGTGGCTAAAAGCATTGGCTTGGTGAAGAGAGAAACCCACAAACTGTATCGCCGGGGTGGCATGTTTCCCCTCTCCTATCTGGTGGAACTTGACGAGCAGCTCTACAGCCGCTTTGCCGAAAGAGAGGAAGTCAGGAAGTGGAGGCAAACGCCTCAGTTCGACAAGGATTGCGAATTTTGTGCCTCGATGCTCCCCTACATCATGCAGGACGCTGAGACCAAGCAAAAGTATCTGAGCTATTACCAGCGACTCAACGTCATTCTGAGCGGCAACAAGGAGGTTAGGATTGGCGTCATTGAGGATTATTCTCCCAAAGAGATGATCTCGATGCCCTGCTATCCGCGTGCCGAGTGGCAGAAGGGCATCGATGCGGCATTCGACAAGGTGGCCAAGCAATATGCTGACGAACTGGAAGTCCATACACGAGAGATGAAGCTGTGGAGCGAGGAGATGCCCCAGATTGTCCTTGGCAAGACACCCTATAGCATAGAGGACAATAAGGGACGGTTCCGCACACACCACATGGCCAACAACTATTCGAATGAAATGATCGACGAAGCGCTCGGTATAGTTGAAGACAGGACAAATAAAGTTATCAAGGACATGGATAGGTTCCTGCTGACGCTTGTCAGTCATGGCAAAAAGCCGAAGGACAAGAAATCCGGTTATTACGAGCGCGACAATTTCAGCTTGCTGGTTGATCAGAAGAGCATGTCCATCACCCTCTCACTCGATGAAGAGATGGCAGCCGTGCTTAATTGGCCTCAGGTACATGTGATAGATATCCCACACAACATAAATGTCCATATCGAAAGCTATGTATTGGATATCTTTGAGGCGAACCTTCAGGATTGTTACCAGGATTGCCTGCTCAGACAAGAAAGAATCAACAAGCCGCAATATCAGCTTCTGGTGGAGGAACTACGTTATATCATCAGTCAAACCGCTCCGCTCATGGCGTATTGCGGTGAATGCCAGACAATCAGAAATAGATATAGCATAGGCTTGAATGTCGATGAGAATGACATTGTCCAGGTTTCGGCTCATCTCTCCTTCGGCTACGAGAGCAAATCCTTCAGCCTTGACACCTACAGGGACGAGTTCCGCATCTGGTGGTCACAGCTCCTGCTGACCGAATGCAAACATGCCAAGCAATGCGCACTCAATCCAGAAGGTGAACGCCCATTCGAGTGGTTGCCATTCTAAGGCATCACGAATGCCCCCGGCATCTGAAACATTCGTCCCTTTCACTCCCCTTTCACTACTCTTTCACTCCCCTTTCACTCCCCTTATAGCAACATGGGCATCAACATCACCACGCAGGAGCTCCTGCAGATACTGGAGATCACTCCAGCCACACAGAACATCATGCTTGTCGGCCGTCATGGCATCGGCAAGTCAGAGATACTTACCGACTACTACACCGCCCGAGGCATGAAGGTGGTCACGCTCTTCCTCGGCCAGATGTCCGATCCGGGCGACCTCATCGGCTTACCGAACAAGAACGGCGAGAAGACCGACTTCCTGCCACCCTACTGGTTCCCGTTGGACGGACAGCCCATCGTGCTGTTCCTCGACGAGCTGAACCGCGCCCGTCCCGAGGTGCTGCAAACCATCATGGATCTGGCCCTGAACCGCAAGCTGGCCGGACGGCAGTTGCCCGAGGGGAGCCGCATCATTTCGGCCGTCAACGCCGGCGAAGAGTATCAGGTCACCGACCTCGACCCTGCCCTGGTCAGCCGCTTCAACATCTACAACTTCCTGCCCACCACCTCCGAGTGGCTGCTATGGGCCGAACAGCACAAGATCGACAGCCGCATCATCCAGTTCATCCAGAACGAACCCGTGTGGCTCGACGGCAACGAAGGCCAGAAGCGAGGCATCGACACCGGCTTGGACAAGAGCCCCGACCGCCGCGCATGGGAGAAGGTCTCGGCCGCCATACAGGACGTGGAGTCGCTCGAAGAGGTTCACAAGAAGCTCATCGCCGGCATCGTAGGCCCTGCCGCCACCAGCCGCTTCATGGGCTCCATCTCGGGCAATAAGGTACTCACGGGCATCGAGGTACTGCTCAACTTCGAGAAGCATCAGCCGAAGCTCGCCAAATACAAGCTGCACCAGCTGGCCATCGTCAACGAGGGCATCTTCCGCTTCCTCGAAGCCGGGGAGATCCTCGACTCGCAGGTTCCCTTCATTGCCCAGAACCTCACCGCCTACTACCGCATGATGGAGCAGGCGAAGAACAAGGAGGCCATTGCGCACTTCACCTCGGTGTTCGAGAAGAATGCCTACCCCAAGGCCATCCTCTTTGTGCTCGATCATACGCCCGAGCTATACGACTCCATCATAAACTTCATCTCAAACCTCTGACCTGATGAGCACCGTCGAAGAAATCCTGAAGAAGATCAGCGAGCAATGGTTCCTGCGCGAACCCGCCTTCTTCGCGCTCTACTGCATGCAGCGCATGGAGGCGAACACCGAGATGCGATGCCCGTTGCGCGTCGGCCAGGGACGGCTCGAATACAACCCCGACCTGCTCGCTGGCAAGACGTACCTCGAGGTGGAGCAACTGATGCGCATCGAGCTGATACGCCTGTTCCTGAAGCATCCCTACGAACGTCAACCAGAGGGTGCCAGCAAGAAAGCCCTCTCGCTGGGCAGCGACGTCACCATTGCCGACAATTATAATATGGAGAAGCCGGCTGCCTGGCTCCCGCTGAAGACGCCCGAGGACTTCAAGCTGGAGCGCGAGGAGAGCTTCGAATGGTATGTGCGGAAAATTGAAGAGCAACTGAGTGGCGATGAAGAGGATGAAGACGAAAACGAGCCAGGCGATGCAGATGCCGACAAGGCCGGGCTTTGGCAAGAGGACAGCCTGAAGAGCCAGGAGATCAACGACCTGATCAAGAGCCTCAGCAACTGGGGTTCCATCCCCGGCAATGTGGTCGAGATGATCGAGGCATCGACCCAGGCACGCATCGACTACCGCCAGATCATTCAGGGATTCCGCGGCAGCATCCTGAGCAGCCGCAAGAAGCTCACGCGCATGAAGCCCAACCGCCGTACAGGCTTTGACCAGATGGGATCAGCGCGCGAATTCACCACCAAGCTGCTGGTGGCCGTCGATGTCTCGGGCTCCATCTCGGAGAGCAGCCTGTCCAATTTCTACAGCGTCATCAACAAGATGTTCCGCTACGGTATCGACGAGATCGACTACGTGCAGTTCGACTGCCAGCTGGGCCCCGTCAGGAACATCCGCCATGCCAGCCGCCACATCGAGGTCTTCGGCCGTGGCGGCACCTCCTTCCAGCCCATCTTCGACTATCTGCTCGAACACAACCGCTACGACGGACTCGTCATCCTGACCGATGGCGCAGCGCCCCTCCCCAAGATCGACGACCGTATCCGCACCGAGATCCTGTGGGTATGCGAGAACGAGCGCAGCTACGAAGAGTGCCACACCTGGATGGAACTCTGCGGCCGCTGCTGCTGGATGATATTGTAAAATGCCACTTCGCTCATGAGCAATGGAAACATTGATTGACAGATGATTCGGAGCGATGAATAGTTAAATATTTGCAATTCGTGGGATCAGATTTGCTTATGTGATGTTTTTTTCGTATTTTTGCAGCATGGAAAACTCAATTCACCCTATTGACATTGCGCTCAGCATTGCGACTGAGGCACACGCAGGACAGCGAGACAAGGACGGCTATCCGGTAATTCTGCACCCGCTGGCCGTGGGTTTGATGGGTCATACGGACGAGGAGAAGATGGCGGGCTTCCTGCACGATGTGGTGGAGGACACTGACTTCACCTTCGACGACCTGCTGGCCCGCGGCATCCCCCAGGGCGTGGTGAATGCGCTGCGATTGCTCACCCACGAGAAGGGCACCGAGTACTATGCTTATGTGCAAAGGATCATCGACTCGGGCAATCCCATCGCACTGCAAGTGAAATACAACGACTTGCAGCACAACTATGCACGCGGCAAGGCCTACCCACACCTGCAGCAGAAGCACGGCAAGGCGCTGCAGATGGTGAAGGCTGCCATCGAGGCTGCATCGCGCGTGGACCTGTATGAGGCCCCGGCCGAAGAAGGCGTGGAGGTGGCCGTGTTCGCCTGCGGATGCTTCTGGGGCACGCAGCACCACTTCGACCGTGCTCCGGGCGTGCGCCGCACCCTAGCGGGCTACACGGGCGGTCCGGAGGCGTTCCCTTCGTATGCCGACGTGCGCGACCATCGCACCCACCACGTGGAGGCGGTGATCGTGGAGTTCGACCCCACGGCGACCAGCTACGAGCAGCTGTGCAAGCTCTTCTTCGAGATCCACGACCCGGCACAAACCGACGGCGTGGGGTCCGACCTGGGGCCGCAGTACCGCAGCTGCCTCTTCTACCGCAACGAGGAGCAGCGCGTGGTGGCCGAACGGGTGATACAGCTGCTGCGCGACCGAGGCGACGAGGTGAACACCCTGCTACTACCTGACGAGCCCTTCTACATCGGCGAGGCCTACCACCAGCGCTACTACGAGAAGACGGGCGGCGAGCCGTATTGTCACCTGAGGGTGAGGAAGTTCTAAGAAAAAAAATGTAAAAATACAAGATTATATGAAAAAGATAGTTCTCACGCTTGCCCTGCTGCTGATGGTCGTCACGGCATCGCAGGCACAACTGCAGAAAGTGTATGACGAGGAGATCGACCCGATGGCGCAGATCGACGATGCGCTGGCCAAGGCCCGGGTGACGGACAGATACGTCATCTGCCAAGTGGGCGGCAACTGGTGTCCCTGGTGCCTGCGTTTTGCCGACTTTATCCAGAAGGACGAGGAAATCAGCCGGGTGATAGCCGCTGCTTTCGAATACATCCACGTGAACTACTCGCGCAAGGGTGCGCCCGAACCGCTCCTGCAGCGCCTAGGCAACCCGGGTCGCTTCGGCTACCCGGTGTTCGTGGTACTCGATGCCGAGGGCAAGGTAATACACATACAGGACAGCAGTTTCCTGGAGGAGGGCAATGGCTACAACCGCGACAAGGTGCTCCGCTTCTTCGAATGCTGGACGCCGCTGGCTGTGAGTGGAGAATGAAAAAAAGTGGTTGACTTTCGCAATGAAAATCAACCACTTTTTGCATGGTCGGGATGACCTGACTCGAACAGGCGACCTCGCGCCCCCCAGACGTGTACTCTAACCAACTGAGCTACATCCCGAACACTTGACTTGAAGTGAAAACGATAGGATTTTTCCTTTAAGCGGGTGCAAAGATAGTGCAATATTTCGGGATTTGCAAATATTTTGTGTGAAAATTTGTAAAAAGGGCAATTATGTTGGCCAAATGCAAGGTTTTTTCAATTATTATATGTATCTTTGCACCGGATTATGTCGTTCCATGGCGAGAGAATCCGCTACTAACAACGAAAACTGACAGAAAAAAAATGGATAAGCTTGAAAGAATAAACAAATATCTGGGCGAAGCCGGCGTGTGCAGCCGCCGCGACGTGGACGGCCTCATCGAGAGCGGACGTGTGGAGGTGAACGGACTGCCCGCCCGCATCGGCATGCAGATCGACACCGAACGCGACACCGTGACCGTGGACGGCCAGAAGGTCGATCCCTCGAACCCGCTGGCCAACGCCATCTCGAAGGAGGTGATTCAGGAGCAGCTGGAGCGCACCCCATGGTGGGTTGAGCACAACCAGATGCGCGAGGCCCGTGACGCCGAGAAGAAACTCAACCCCAAGAGCAAGCTGCTGCGCAAGAAGGGCAAGACCGGCATGACCCAGGGTGTGCAGAAGAAGTCGCTGAGCCAGCTGCGCGACGAAGCCGCCCATGCCCAGGCCATCAAGACCCGCGGCCACAGCAGCGCCGACAAGCAGGCCAAGAACGTGGCCGTGCAGACTGCCAACAAGGCCTTGAACCAGAAACTGGAGCACACGGCTGCGATGAAGAAGGCCAAGTCGTTCAACGACGTGTTCGGCAACGACAAGCAGGCCCTGATGAACGTAAAGACCCGCCGCGTGGAGGGTGTGAACTCGAAGGCTAAGAGCCTGCGCATGGCAGCGGCGAAGAAAAACGCTCGCAGGCGTTTTTCTAAATAGTTTAGAGTGGAGAGTAGTCTTGAAAGAAAACACTAACTAACTCTAAACTCCCCCAACAACTCTAAACCCTAAACTCTACACTAAAATGGCAAAGAGCAAGAAGATATACGAAGACTACGGACTGCTGCGCGTGGCAACAGCCATCCCGACCGTGAAGGTGGCCGACGTGGAGTACAACCTGAAGCAGCACATACAGCTGATACACGAGGCACATGCCCAGGGCGTGCAGCTGCTGGTGTTCCCCGAGCTGTCGCTGACGGGCTACACGTGCGCCGACCTGTTCCACCACGAGCCGCTGCTGAAGGGGGCGCGCCAGGCATTGATGCACCTGAGCGAGGCCACCCGCGGCATCGACATGGCCGTGGTGGTGGGCTGTCCCCTGCCCTATCAGAACCGCCTGTACAACTGCGGCGTGCTACTGGGCGACGGCTCGATCGTGGGCATTGTACCCAAGGTCTATCTGCCTAACTATGCAGAGTTCTACGAGGCCCGTTGGTTCGCCTCGGGTGCTGAGGTGCCAGCCGGTGCCAGGATTTCATTGGGGCAGCTGGGCGACACCAAGTATGAGAACATACTGTTCGGACAGAACCTGCTATTCGACTTCGAGGGCGTGACGCTGGGCATAGAGGTGTGCGAAGACCTGTGGGTACCCATTCCGCCAAGCAGCCGCATGGCGCTGGCCGGCGCCAACGTGATCGTGAACCTGTCGTGCTCGGACGAGGTGCTGGGCAAGCACGCCTACCTGAGGCAGATGATCCTGTCGCAGTCGGGCCGACTGGCCTGCGCCTATGTGTATGCCAGTGCAGGCTTCGGCGAGTCATCGACCGACCTGGTGTTTGCCGGCAAGGGCCTCATTGCCGAAAACGGCTCGCTGCTGGGCGAGAGCGAGCGCTTCATGATGGAGTCGCAGCTGCTGGTGCGTGACGTGGACGTGGAGAAGCTGATGGTGCTGCGCCGCTCGCAGACCACATTCACACAGCTGCAGCCCGGCATGGGCGTGCAGCAGGAACAGCAGGTGTACGGTGAGTTCCGCCGCATCTATGAGCCCACACAGCACGGCTACTACACGGTGGGGCTCACAAAACTGACCTCGCCCGACTTCGCATCGAAGCTGAACCGCTACATCACCCCTCGCCCCTTCGTGCCTGGCAACATCAACGAGCCGGGACTCTCAGCCGAGATGGAGGAGCGCTGCTCGGAGATCTTCAACATACAGGTGCAGGGTCTGGTGACCCGACTGAACCACATCAAGTGCCAGACGGCGGTGATCGGCATCTCAGGTGGCCTAGATTCGACCCTGGCGCTGCTCGTAGCTGTGCAGGCCTTCGACAAGCTGGGCTGGAGCCGCGAGCGCATCGTGGGCATCACCATGCCGGGCTTCGGCACTTCGGGCCGCACCTACAAGAACTCGATGCAGCTGATGAAGTCGCTGGGCATCACTGTGAAGGAGATCTCGATCGTGAAGTCGGTGAACCAGCACTTCCAGGACCTGGGCATCGACTCGAGCGTGCACGACGTGACCTACGAGAACTGCCAGGCCCGTGAACGCACTCAGATACTGATGGACGCCTCGAACCAGCACAACGGCATCGTGGTAGGCACAGGCGACCTGTCGGAGCTTTGTCTGGGCTGGTGCACCTACAATGGCGACCACATGTCGATGTACGCCGTCAACACATCTGTGCCCAAGACCCTGGTGAAGTATCTGGTGAAGTACGTGGCCCTGAAGATGGACAAGGAGCTGAAGGGCAAGCCGAATGCCAGCATCGACGAGAAAGCTGTGGTGAAGACGCTGCTCGACGTGATCGACACCCCGATCTCGCCCGAACTAATTCCTACCGACGACAAGGGCAACATCGCGCAGAAGACCGAAGACCTGGTGGGCCCATACGAGCTGCACGACTTCTTCCTGTACCACTCGTTCCGCTTCGGCGCCTCGCCCCGTAAGGTGTTCATGCTGGCCAAGCACGCCTTCCAGGATGCACAATATAAAGATGTACGCGAAGGCACATACGACGACGAGACGATCAAGAAGTGGCTCCGCACCTTCTTCCGCCGCTTCTTCCAGCAGCAGTTCAAGCGTTCATGCCTGCCCGACGGTCCAAAGGTAGGTACCGTCAGCATCTCACCACGCGGCGACTGGCGCATGCCAAGCGACGCCTGTGCGACATTGTGGCTGGCTGAGTGTGACACTTTGTAAGTCCGAGGCTTTTGGCACGGGATTTGCACAAAAATCATCAGAATCATTAGAAATATTGAAATCATTTTCGAATAACAAGCATATTAATCATCTAATACAATAATAAAATGACTATTACAGAATTCAAAGAGTCACTCGACGCCGAACTCCTGGACAAGGTAAAGGCCGTGTGCGAGAAAGAGAAGGAAGTCAGCGAGGCTGATGCAAAGGTAATCTATGACTTCATGCTTGACGTCGCTACTCCTGCCTTGGGTGAGGATCAGGTGGCCGAGCCATTCCGTTATATATGCAGTGCTGTGAACGGCCTCCGCGCCAAAGACCTGGAGGCCTTGATCGGTGAGGACTTCGACGCTGCTGCCTTCGAGGAACTGCGCACGGCACTGGGCTTCGAGCTCTTCGTGGTACGCGAGATGGTGGGCAACAACAAGGTTTACGACTTCAAGTTCCCACCAGTACGCGCCAGCCTGCAGAAGCTCATGGGCGAAGGCAGCTATCGTGCTTGCGCCAGTGACTGCGGCTACTATCTGCTCGAGAAATGTGAGGCCAATGACCCAGTGCGCATGCTTCAAATTACCCACCTGCTGCTTGATGGCAACGAGTCGGGTGCTGCTGCAGAATACGTGAGCCAGGCCGAGGGTGAGGCACTCCGCATCGCCGTGATGACCATGGGCAACGCCTTGAAGGATGGCCCTGACTATGTAAAGCAGTGCGTGCTGGACATGCCTTTGGTACAGAGCGAGAAGGTCAACCTCAAGAAGTTGCTGATGCTGTTGCTCAACGACTGCATTGCCATCGCCCAGATTCCTGAGCGACAGGAGGCCATTGCCAAACGTATGCACGAGATCGTAGGCGGTCTGATCCAGAGCGGTGAGCAGGACATCACCGTGCTCTATGGCGTGGCCAAGCTCCGCATGGCACAGAATGCACGCATCCGCTCACAGATTGCCCGCCAGAAGAAGGAAGAAGAGCAGGCTAAGGAGCTGGAGCAGGAGGCACAGCAGAACTTTGTCAGCGCCCTCAACTACCTGATGCCACCACTCCAGCAGGCTGACCCTGCCACCATCAGCGACGAGCAGATCCGTCAGTACTGGCTCTGCCTCAAGATCTGTCAGGAGATGGCTCAGCCTAAGGCCATCGCACTGTTCTTTGAATCTATCGTCAAGACCGAGCAGGCTCAGATTGCAGCATTGACCATCGATGCCGAGGAGCAGGTAATGAGCGAAGAGGATGAGAAGAGAGCCAAGCAACTCTCTGTACGCATCATCGACCAGCACATCGACATGAGCAAGCTCTACTATTCGCTGCCTAAGCCAATGCAGGAGCAGTTCACCAACTACTCTGATGCTTGCATCAACCTCATCAAGGCATACCTCGAAGGCATCAAGTCTGAGGGTGAAGACACCGAGGATATGGTACTGCAGATGCGTCTGTGCAACTACTACCAGACCCTGGGCGAGCTCCTTAACCATCAGGAGAAAGACGACGAGAGCTACGAGGCATACACCGAGGCACAGATTCGCCAGATGCGTCATCTGGCTGCCATCCAGCGCAAGCACGAAGGCGAGGAGCACATGAGCCAGGAGGAACTGGTGACCCGCCTCACCCTGAGCGTCACCAACCACATGCTCGGCCTCTACTATCGCAAGCAGGGCAAGAGCCAGCATGACCTGAGCGTACTGCTCCGTTCGAACATGGACCTGGCACTGGACTGCTTCAAGGCATTCCCTCGCGATGGCCGCGTGATCCACTTCATCATCAACGCTGCCCTCGAGTTGGGCGACCTGCAGCACAAGACCAAGGGCTATGTGGCTGAGATCGGCACCTACCAGAAGGTGATCAGCCAGTTCCCTGTGCTCAATAACATGCGCCTGGACCAGCAGCTCTGTGCTGACATTGCAATGATCCACACCAAGTGCGGTCAGGTGCAGGCCGACGACAGCATCCGTCGCTATGCCGATGCCACCCGCAACCTCACCGTGGCAATGAACCTCTGGAAGAGCATGGCTCAGAACACCGGCAACCCAGAGCTCAAGAAGAACGCCGAGGCTGTAGAGCAGCTAATCAACAAGATCAAGAAGTAATAAACACAAGGGATTTTAGGAATCGTCCTAAAATCCCTTATAATTTGATAAGTAATATGGAAAACTTCCACGAACTGATGCGACACCGTCGCTCCATTCGCAAATATACGGGCGAACCGCTCGACCCTGACCAGGTGCGCCTCATCCTCGAGGCCGGCCTGATGGCACCCGCTGGCAAGCGCCAGAACCCCTGGCACTTCGTGGTGGTGGATGACCCGGAGGTGCTCAAGGCATTGAGCCAGGCCAAGGCACAGGGCGCCGGCCCCATCGAGGGCGCTGCCATGGCCATCGCCGTGGTGGCCAACCCTGCCGACTCGGACACCTGGATCGAGGACCTCTCCATCGCCAGCATCCAGATGCAGCTGCAGTGTGCCGACCTCGGTCTGGGCAGCGTGTGGTGCCAAATGCGCCTGCGCGAGGACGAGAACGGCACTCCAGCCACCTATAACGTGCGCCAGATACTCGGCATCCCTTCTGAATATGAAGTGCTCAACGTGCTGGCTATCGGCCACATCGGCGAGGAACGCAAGCCATACGACACTGCCAAGCTGCAGTGGGAGAAGGTGCATACTGAGAAGTGGTAAAAGAACCCTCCCCCGGCCCCTCCTGTCAAGGGAGGGAAGAATAATGCTTAGTGTGCAAGGGTTTACTTTACAATAAATGCTTCGTTCTAGAAAGGACGAAGCATTTTTTTAGCTAATGACAAAGAATTTATGAACCCTCGGAACATACCTCTCCCCTCTCTTGACAGGAGGGGCCGGGGGAGGGTTTTCTAGTACTTGAAACTTGATCCTCCCACAAACTCGCGCATGATCGAGGTTGGCGGAATCTCCTTGTCGCTCACAGCCGAGAAGTAGTGCAGGAACTTGAGCAGGCGGTGGGCCTCGCTGTATTCGGGGCAGTTCCTTGGTACGCTGGCCAGG
Organism: Bacteroidales bacterium; assembly: GCA_045628525.1. GTDB lineage: Bacteria > Bacteroidota > Bacteroidia > Bacteroidales > UBA3663 > Liminaster. Next base: position 10,747 of record JAZQPJ010000087.1, on the reverse strand, counting down.
ATAGGCTCGGCGTGATTGCGAAGCACGGCAAACTCCACGTTGAGGGCCGAGTTGAACATCACGTCGGCATTCTCCTGATAAGGGAAGATCCACTTCTCCTCGCCATCGCACACGGAAGGCCACTGCTGGATGGTCTGGCGGGCAGTGAAAGCACCCTTGTTGTAGTCGCGGATGATGCGACGGAGCAGACGGTTGTCGCGCGTCGGAATCCAGTTGTGGTCATCGAGCGAGATGCTGGTGAGCGTCGAGGTGTAGATCTTGTACTTCAGGCGGTCATCGATCTGCGAGGTGAGCATCGGATTGAGCGCATGGATGCCCTCGATGAGCAACACCGTGTTGCGTCCCAGCTTCAGGCGCTTGCCGTTGTACTCGCGCAGGCCGGTGGTGAAGTTGAACTCGGGAATCTCCACGCTTTTGCCAGCCAGCAGGGCGTTGAGGTCGCGCTCCATGGTGGCGCTGTCCACGGCCTTGATGTTCTCGAAGTCGTATGAGCCGTCGGGGAACTTCGGGGTATCGACGCGGTTGACGAAGTAGTCGTCGGTAGAGAACGAGAGCGGCTTCAGGCCACAGGCCTTAAGCTGGATGCTGAGTCGCTTGCAGAAGGTGGTCTTGCCGCTCGACGACGGACCGGTGATGAGCACCAAGCGGCAGGGATTCTCCTCGTCGCGGTAGCGGCGGTCAATCTCCTCGGCTATCTTCACGATCTTCTTCTCCTGCAGGGCCTCGCTCACCTGGATGAGCTCCGAGGCGCGTCCGTTGCCGATGGCATGGTTCACGTCGCCCACGGTCGAAAGGCCCATGATCACATTCCAGCGCACATACTCCTTGAACACCTCAAACGTCTTGGGCTGCTCGATGTATTCGGACAGCTGCGAAGGGTTGTGTGCATCGGGCACACGCAGCAGCAGGCCGTCGTGGTACTTCTCAAGCCCCCACAGCTTCAGGTAACCGGCCGAGGGCAACAGGGCACCATAGAAATAGTCCACAGTGTCACCCAGCGTGTAGTAGTCGCTGTAGATGCGGTCGCTGGTCTCGAGCAGCTTCACTTTGTCCTGGAAGCCTCGCTCGCGGAAGATGCGCACAGCCTCCTCTGTCGGGGCCTCACAGCGGCGGAAGGGCATGTCGAGGTCGATGATCTCCTGCATGCGCGTGCGAATGCGGGCCACATCCTCCTCGGTGGCCAGATTGGCCGCACTCTTATAGAAGTTGCAGTAGTAGCCGCGCGAGATGCTGTGCTCGATGTAGAGTCGACACTCGGGGAAGACGTCCTGCGCGGCCTTGTAGAGTACAAAACATAATGAACGCGTATATACGCGCATACCCGAAGGGTCGCTCAGCCCGATGAACTCCACGTCGCGGTTCTGATAGACGCGGAACTTGAGGCCCTGCGAGGCATTGTTGACCTTAGCCGACACAATGGGCGAATCGAGCTGGACCTCGGGAAAACTCTGCAGCACCTCGAGCAGCGAGATGCCCTCCACGAAGCTGCGGGTGATATTGTTGTTCTTGCAACGAATCTGAAGCATATCTCTTTTTTTTGCTGCAAAGATAAGGCAATCCTTCGAGAAAAACAAAAATCGGGAGCAAAAAATGGCAATTTTATAGAGACGTGGTTATCAAAATCGGCATTTTACACATTATTTATATTAAATTTTATATAAATGTGTGGTATTATCCGTTTTTTCTCCTTATCTTTGCGCCCGCAATTCGGCACAAAAGACCGATTTTGTCCAATAAGAAACCACAAAACCACTATACGAATATATGAATCTGGTAATCGTCGAGTCTCCTGCAAAGGCCAAGACCATCGAAAAATTCCTGGGTGGCGACTACAAGGTCACTTCCAGCTACGGACACATCCGCGATCTCAAGAAGCACGACTTCAGCATCGACTTGGATAATCAGTTTAATCCAATATATGAGATTCCTGAGGACAAGCAGGATCTGGTGAACGAGCTCCGCAAGGCAGCCAAGAAGGCCGACATGGTGTGGCTCGCATCCGATGAAGACCGCGAGGGAGAGGCCATCAGCTGGCACCTGTACGAGGTGCTGGGTCTGCAGCCTGAGAAGTCGAAACGCATCGTCTTTCACGAGATTACCAAGCCTGCCATCCTGGCCGCCATCGAGAACCCACGTCAGATCGACATGGGCCTGGTCAATGCCCAGCAGGCACGTCGTGTGCTGGACCGCATCGTGGGCTTCCAGCTCTCCCCCATCCTGTGGCGCAAGGTGAAGCCAGCCCTCTCGGCCGGCCGCGTGCAGTCGGTGGCCGTGCGCCTCATCGTTGAGCGCGAGCGCGAGATTGAGAACTTCAAGAGCGAGGCCAGCTACCGTATCACCGGCACCTTCGCCAGCCTCGATGCCAATGGCCAGCCTGCCATCTTCACCGCCGAGCTCAACCAGCGCTTCAAGACCCAGGAGGAGGCACAGGACTTCCTGCAGAAGGTAGCCAAGGCGCAGTTCGAGGTGAGCGACGTGAGCCAGAAGCCTATCCGCCGTCAGCCTGCAGCTCCTTTCACCACCTCTACGCTCCAGCAGGAGGCCGCCCGCAAGCTGCACTTCACCGTAAGCCAGACCATGAGCATTGCCCAGCGTCTGTACGAAGCCGGTCAGATCACCTACATGCGTACCGATAGCGTCAACCTCTCGACGCTCTGCCTTGGCGCTTCGAAGGAGCAGATCCTCAAGACCATGGGCAAGGAGTATCTGGAGACCCGCAACTACGTGACCCACTCGAAGGGCGCACAGGAGGCACACGAGGCCATCCGTCCTACCTACATGGACCACACCTCGATTGAGGGCACACCTGCCGAACAGCACCTCTATGAGTTGATCTGGAAGCGCACCATCGCCAGCCAGATGGCCGATGCGCAGATCGAGAAGACCGTGGCAGAAATCAGCATCAGCGGCATGCCCGACTTCAAGTTCGTGGCTACCGGCGAGGTCATCAAATTCGACGGCTTCCTCAAGGTTTACATCGAGAGCAACGACGATGAGCAAGAGGATGGTAGCACCGACAGCACCCGTCTGCCTTTGCTCAAGAACGGCATGGTCCTCACCCTGGACGCTGCCGACGCCATCCAGCGCTACACCATGCACCCACAGCGCTACACCGAGGCCTCGCTCGTCAAGAAGATGGAGGAGCTGGGCATCGGCCGTCCATCAACCTATGCACCAACCATCTCGACCATCCAGGCTCGCGAATATGTGGTGAAGAGCGACCGTCCTGCCGAGAAGCGCGACGTGACCCGTCTGCACCTCAACCCAGCCAAGGGCAGTATCAAGACCCAGGTGCAGCAGGAGACCTACTCCAACGACAAGGGCAAGCTCGTGCCAACCGACATCGGCGTCGTAGTCAACGACTTCCTGAGCGAGCACTTCCCCGACATCATGTCGTACAACTTCACCGCCACCGTCGAAGGCGAATTCGACAAGATCGCCGAGGGCCAGGAGCAGTGGTCAAAGTGCATCAACTCATTCTACGAGGTATTCCACCCACTGGTAACCACCACCCTCGAGGAGCGTAGCGACCGTAAGGCTGGCGAGCGCGTACTCGGCGTCGATCCTGTCAGCGGACACACCGTCAGCGTCAAGATCAGCCGTTTCGGTCCTGTAGTGCAGATCGGTTCGGCCGACGAGGTGCAGAAGCCTCAGTTCGCCGCTCTGCAGAAGGGCCAGAGCATCGCCACCATTACCCTGGAGGAGGCGCTCAAGCTCTTCGAGTTGCCAAAGGACCTGGGCGAGTTCGAGTCGAACACCGTGACCATCGGCGTCGGCAAGTTCGGCCCATACGTACGCCACGACGGCAAGTACGTTTCGATCCCTAAGGGCAAGGACCCACACGAGATTACCCTGGAGGAGGCCGTTGCCCTCATCGAGCAGAAGCGTGACGAGGACCGCAAGCGCGTGCTCCGCACCTTCGACGAAGACCCAAGCCTCCAGATGCTCAACGGTCGTTTCGGCCCCTATCTGAGCCAGGACGGCAAGAATTACAAGCTGCCTCGCAACAAGGATCTGAACAGCCTCACCTACGCCGAGTGCCTGAGCATCATCGAGGCTGCCGACAGCGCATCGAACGACGAAGAAGCCAAGCCACGCCGTGGCCGCTATGCACGCAAGTCATGAACGAGACCTCACTCATCTATAAGACAGTCTTCCGCCGCCGCTATTGCCAGATAATGCGCTATGCAACACAATCGGAACAGTTGCAGCGCGAACAGCTGGCGTGGCTACTGAAACGTGGCGCCAGGACTGTGTTTGGAGCCGAGCATCACCTGTCGGCCGACATGGACATCGCCCAGTTCCAGGATGCAGTGCCCCTTATGACCTACGACGAGCAGAAACCCTACATCGAACGCATGCTCCGGGGCGAAAAGGGCGTCCTCTGGCCCGGGCTCTGCAAGTGGTTTGCCAAGTCATCGGGCACCACGAGCGACAAGTCGAAGTATATTCCCGTCACGCAGGATGCTCTCAAGCTGACGCACTATCGCGGTGCCACCGACTCGATGGTCATCTACCTGGCCCTCAACCCCGAGTCGCGCATCATGTCGGGCAAGGGCTTGATTCTCGGCGGTTCGTTCAGCAACGAAAAGTTGCCTTCGGGCATCCATGCCGGCGACCTCTCGGCCACATTGATCCAGAATGTGACCCCCGCAGTCAACTTCATCCGCACCCCGAGCAAGCAGGTTGCCCTCATGGGCGAATGGGAGGCAAAGCTGAAGCAGCTCACCGCCACCACCAAGGACGTCAACGTCACCAACATCTCCGGCGTCCCCTCCTGGATGATGGGCGTGCTCAAGAATATCTTGGTCGAAACGGGCAAGAAGGACATCACCGAAGTGTGGCCCAACCTGGAGGTCTTCTTCCATGGCGGCATCGCCTTCACACCCTACCGACAGCAGTACGAGCAGCTCATTCCCTCGTCCAAGATGCATTACCTCGAGACGTACAATGCCTCGGAAGGTTTCTTTGGGGTGCAGTCCACATGGGACGATGCAGCGATGCAGCTGGTCATCGACAACAAGATCTTCTACGAATTCATCCCCATGGACGAATTCGACAGCCCCGACCGCCACGCGGTGCCGCTCACCGAAGTCGAGATTGGTCGCAACTACGCCATGGTCATCACGACCCCTGGCCTGTGGCGATACATCATTGGCGACACTGTGCGCTTCACGCAGCGCGACCCATACAAGTTCATCATCACCGGTCGCACCAAGGCCTTCATCAATGCCTTTGGCGAAGAACTCATGGTGAGCAATGCCGACGAGGCCCTCACCCTCACCTGCCAACAGACGGGTGCACAGGTGGCCGAATATACGGCAGCACCGACCTTCCTGCAGAATGTCGATGCCGAAGGGACTGGGACCACTGCCAAGAAGGCGCATCATTCATGGATCATCGAGTTCTCAAAGCAGCCTGACGATATCGAAGCCTTTGCCGATCTGCTCGACCAGAACCTGCAGCACGTCAACTCCGACTACGAGGCCAAGCGCTACAAAGGCATCTTCCTCGACCGTCTGCAACTCACCTCTGCCCCGCAGGGCACCTTCAACCGATGGCTCGCGCAGAAGAAGGGAAAGTTGGGCGGACAGCTCAAGATCCCGCGCCTCAGCAACTCCCGCCAGTACTATGAGGAGCTGCTCACAATGATCAACTGACACAATTATTACAATAAAAGGATGATGTCGCAAACATCATCCTTTTATCGTTTTTGTCAAGTATTCATCACACGCATGCAAGTCTGCGGACAACTGTTGCCTGAGTTGTTCCAACGATTCCATCTTCCGCTCTTCACGGATATGCGACAACAGCACCAGTCGCAGCATTTGGCCATATAGGTCGCCCTCAAAGTTCAGAAGATGCGCTTCGATCGAGAGTCGATGGCTGAGCTTATCCACCGTGGGGCGGAATCCCACATTGACCATCGCCTTATACATCCTGCCATCAGGCAACAGACATTGGGCAGCGTACACACCCGTCGGCGGTACGTTGCCTTTCAGTTTGTCCAGCCCCAAGTTGGCCGTCGGGAATCCCAACTTCCTGCCCAACTGCTGGCCATGCACTACGATGCCCTGAAGCTCAGAGATGACTGACATTTGCTTTTCAAACCATTCAAACTCCTTACAGTCCCTTCACCACATTGACCATCTCAATGGCCGAGATCATGGCATCAGCGCCCTTGTTGCCTGCCTTGGTACCAGCACGCTCGATGGCCTGCTCGATGCTGTCGGTGGTCAGGATGCCGTTGGTCACAGGCACACCGGTCTTGAGGCTGGCGGTAGCAATGCCCTTGGCCGACTCATTGGCAACCATGTCGAAGTGTGGAGTAGCTCCACGGATCACAGCGCCCAGACATACCACAGCATCATACTTGCCCGACTCTGCCATGCGCTGAGCCACCAGCGGAATCTCAAAGGCACCAGGCACCATCACCAGCGTGAGGTCATCGCTGTTGCCGCCATGACGCACAAAGCAATCCTCAGCACCGCCGATGAGCTGGCTGACAATAAAATCGTTGAAGCGTGATGCTACAATACCTACCTTCTGACCCACAGCGGTCAGGTTTCCTTCTACTTTCTTCATTTTCGTATAGTTTTTATTTATTCATATTTCTTCTTCAAATCCTTGATGTGCAGCAAGTGACCCATCTTTGTATATTTGGTGTACATATAGAACTCATCCTTCTCGTTGCACGTCATCTCAATCGGCTCTCGACTCACCACCTTCAGTCCGAAACCATCCAGGCCATCAATCTTGGCCGGGTTGTTCGTCATGAGGCAAAGCTCGTGGATGCCCAGATCGGCCAGGATCGAAGCACCCGTGCCATATTCTCGCAGATCGGCAGCAAAGCCCAGTGCCAGGTTGGCCTCCACAGTGTCCATGCCCTGATCCTGCAGGCTGTAGGCACGCAGCTTGTTGATCAATCCGATGCCTCGCCCCTCCTGACGCAGGTAGAGCAACACACCTCGGCCACGCTGTTCGATGCGACGAAGGGCCTCGGCCAACTGTTCTCCACAGTCGCAGCGCAGGCTACCAAAGGCATCGCCCGTCAAGCACTCCGAATGTACGCGGCAGAGTACAGGCTCAGGCGTAGTCACATCGCCCTTCACCAAAGCCACATGATGCTCGCCGGTCACGCTGTTCACATAGCCGCATGCCTTGAACGTACCATACTTGGTGGGCAACTCGGCCACGCTCACCTGCGTCACCAGTTTCTCGGTCTTGCGGCGATATGCCACCAGGTCGGCTATGGTGATGATCACCAGATCGTGCTTCTTTGCAAACTCGTGCAGCTCGGGCGTACGCATCATCGTACCGTCCTCGCGCATGATCTCGCAGCAGAGGCCGCACTCCTTCAGTCCTGCCAGTCGGCACAGATCGACCGTCGCCTCAGTGTGGCCCGTGCGCACCAGCACACCGCCGTCGCGTGCCTGCAACGGGAACATGTGACCCGGACGACGGAAGTCACCCGGACGGGTATCTTCGGCCACGATGGCACGGGCCGTCACGCCACGCTCCACAGCCGAAATGCCTGTGGTCGTCGAGATATGATCCACGCTCACCGTAAAGGCGGTCAGGTGGTTGTCGCTATTGTTGGCACACATCTGCGGCAGATTCAGCTTCTCGCAGATCTGTCGGCTCATAGGCATGCAGATCAAGCCCTTGGCCTCCGATGCCATGAAGTTGACATTCTCCGTCGTGGCGAACTCGGCGGCACAGATCAGGTCGCCCTCGTTCTCACGATCTGGATCGTCGAGCACCAGGATGCACTTGCCTTGGCGCAGGGCCTCAAGGGCCTCGTCTATTGTATTGAACTTATTCATATTTTGCCTGATTGTCTCTAAACTCTAAACCATAAACTCTCAACTCAGAAGCCGCAGCTCCGAAGCTTATCCATCAGATCCCCTTCCGGAGCCTTGCCCAGCAGTTTTTCCACATACTTGGCAATGATGTCATTCTCGATGTTGACGCGATCGCCCACCCTTGCCTCATGCAGCGTGGTGGCCGCCTGTGTGTGCGGGATGAGCGACACAGCAAATGAGCGTTCATCCACCCTGGCTACGGTCAGCGACACGCCTTGCAGGGTCACGCTGCCCTTCTCGATCACATAGCGGAGCAGCTTGCTGTCGCACTCCACGGTGAGCCACAGCGCGGTGTCGTCCTGTCGGCGGTCAGCAATGCGACCTGTGCCATCAATATGGCCCGAAACAATATGACCGCCCAATCGCGTCTGCAGTTGCAAGGCGCGTTCCAGATTGACAGGACTGCCTGCCACCAGTTCGCCCAACGCCGTGCGACTGACGGTCTCCGGCATCACATCAGCCGTAAACCCTTTGCCCGTGAGGCTCGTCACCGTGAGGCACACGCCATTCGTAGCGATGCTGTCGCCCACTTGCGTGCCCTCCATCACCGTCGTTGCCTCCACTTCGAGCGTAAAGCTCTTGGCTCCGCGCCGCAGCGATCGCACGCGCCCCACCTCTTCAATTATTCCTGTAAACACAGTTGGTCAATTATTAATTACAAATTACAGATTACAAATTACAGATTACAAATTACAGCAAGCCACGAACAAGGATATCCTCGCCCACAATCTCCGTGCGCACCTCCGTCAGCACCAGCGCATCGCGCATTTCCGCGATGCCCACCCCTTCCACCGGTGTCTTGGCCTCAGCGCCACCCACCAGCTTCGGAGCCACGAATGCCCACACCTCATCGACCAATCCCTCGCGCAGGAAAGCCTCCATCAGCGTGCCACCCCCTTCGAGCAGGATGCCGTCAATGCGCTCCTCTCCTGCCCTCACGATGAGCGATTCGGCCGTAGGGCAGCACCATGTCTCCACTCCGGCCTCATGCAGCTTCGCCAGCTTCTCAGCATCCACGTCCTCGGCATGGGCCACGATGGTGCGTATCTCGCGCGCCGTTCGCACTAGCTGGCAATCCATCGGGATACGCAGCTGCCGGTCGGCCACGATGCGAATGGGGTTGCGAGCCTCAGGCATCGTGGCGATGCGCGTGTTCAACATCGGATCGTCAGCCAGCACTGTGCCGATGCCGCACAGGATGGCGATCAGGCTGCGACGCAACAGATGGACACGCTCGCGCGACTGCGGCCCCGATACCCAGCGGCTGTCGCCCGTGTGGGTGCAGATCTTACCATCCAGCGTCATGGCATATTTGGCCAGCACCCAGGGACGATGCGTCGTGATGTATTTCAGGAACACACGGTTCTGGCAGCGCATCTCGTGGGCAATCTCCGACTCCTGGTCGATCACCTCCACCTCGATGCCAGCCCTCCGCAGTTGCTCCACGCCTTTGCCACCCACCAGCGGATTGGGGTCGAGCAAGCCCACCACCACGCGGCGGATCTTGTGTTCGATCACCGCCTCGGTACAAGGTGGCTGATGTCCGTGGTGGCAACAGGGTTCGAGCGTCACATACATCGTAGCCCCTTCGCAGCACACGCCACGTTGGGCTGCATCGCGAAAGGCATTGCGCTCGGCATGCAGGTCACCATGGCGGGCATGATAGCCTTGCGCAATGACCTGGCCATCGCGCACCACCAAAGCTCCGACCATCGGGTTCGGATTCACAGCACCCTCACCCTGCTGGGCGAGTTGCATCGCTTGACGTAAAAATTGGAGATCTTCGGCCTTGATCACTTTTATGAGTAGTTTTAATGTTTGAAGGGTTTGAGGGGTTTGAAAGGTTTGAGGGGTTTGAGGGGCACTTTTGCTCCAAGCTTGCTCGCGTGGAGCGAAGCGAAACAACCTTTCGAACTTCTCGAACTTTTCAAACTTTTCGAACCTTTCGAACCTTTCAAACTTTTCGAACTTTCGAACCTTACATCAATTCTCCAAGGCCAACAATATAGAAAAAATGAGATGTCGGCACCCACCAACGGCAGGTACCTCAACTGTCTTCTTCCATCCAGACTTTACTGTCGGTGCCGGAATCTCACCAGCTCCTGATTCCCATAGGAACCTCGCGGACTATACCGCCGATCGGGAATTTCACCCTGCCCTGAAGAGTTTTGCGGGTGCAAAGATACACATTTATCTCCCAATATCCAAGCTTTTTGCCAAAAATCTTGGATAATTCGCACAAAAACGCTATCTTTGCACTCCAAATTAACCACAAGATATGACACCCACCCGATTCATCCTCCTATTCTTCCTTGCCATCAATCTCGTCACCTTCCTGCTCTATGCCATCGACAAGTGGAAGGCACGCAGGGCCAAGTGGCGCATCCCCGAATCCACCCTCCTCTGGATGGCCGCCATCGGTGGCAGCATCGGAGCCCTGTGCGGCATGTACATCTGCCATCACAAGACCCTGCACAAGAAGTTCAAATACGGCGTCCCCGCCATCCTGATTGCTCAGCTGATGATTGTTGCCTACTATTCCACGCTATAAATATCTGCCATCCTGAATGCCTGCTCAGCCACAGCGTCACGCGAATGTCCTGCGATCAATAGGCAATCCGCACACACCTTTTGGTGGTATTTTCCCAATTATGGACGAATTCAACCGTGTTTTGAGCGGAATTGTTGACTCGACACTCGGTTTTAGATGCAAACTTTTCGGCTATCAAAGCGCGAAATCATTCGCTCGCTGATGTGCGTGTACTTCTATGGCGGTACTTGCATCGAAGACCTCAGCAAGCACCTTATGCCTTGTGTGTCCCAGCATCCAAAACTCCGTACTTGCAGTTCCGATACGATACTTCGCGCAATAGAAGAGCTGA
>JAZQPJ010000086.1:0-10156 GCA_045628525.1 Bacteroidales bacterium | reverse complement strand
CCCGAGGAGTACGCCGGCGAAGCGACCCGCGACCGCCTGGAGCGCATCTGCGACGAAATTGAGAAGCAAGGTGCCGAGGAGCTGTTCCTCTCCTCGCTCGACGACATCGCCTGGGCCTTCAACCTGCGTGGCTCGGACGTGATGTGTACGCCGGTCTTCACCGCCTACGCCCTGATCCGCCGCGAGCAGCCGATGCTCTACATCGACCTGCGCAAGATCACCCCCGAGGTGCAGGACTACCTCGACTCCCTTGGCATCGACGCCATGCCCTACGAGGAGGGCGCCCGCATCGCCGCCGAACATCGCCCACACTACTGCCAGCACAACCCCATCCCGCTGATGAAGGCGCTGAAGAACGACGTGGAGATCCAAGGCTTCCGCTCGGCCATGATCAAGGACGGCATCGCCCTGACCCGCTTCTACCACTGGCTCGACGACCAGCTGCACAGCACGGGCGAGTTCACCATCCTGCCCGATGGCACCTTCGGCATCAGCAACGAGGTGACCGAGGCCGACTGCGCACAGAAGCTCATCGAGTTCCGCAAGGAGCAGCCCCTCTACCGCGACGAATCCTTCCCTGCCATCGTGGCGTGGAACGAACACGGAGCCATGCCCCACTACGAGACCACGCCCGAGAGCAACGTACCCATCACGGGCAACGGCCTGCTGCTGATCGACACCGGCGGCCAATACCTCGACGGCACCACCGACATCACACGCACCATCGGCGTGGGCGAGGTCTCGGCCGCCATGAAGCGCGACTACACGCTCGTGCTCAAGGGACACATCCGCCTGGCGCAGGCCGTCTTCCCCCGCGGCACACGTGGCGACCAGCTCGACGCCCTGGCGCGCATGGACCTGTGGCGCGATGGCAAGACCTACCGCCACGGCACCTCGCACGGCGTGGGCCACTACCTCGGTGTGCACGAGGGCCCGGAGTCTGTCCGCATGGAGCACAACCCACAGGTGCTGATGGACGGCATGTTCTTCAGCAACGAGCCCGCCATCTATCTGGGCGGCAAGTACGGCATCCGTCACGAGAACCTCGTGCTGGTGCGCCCCTTCGACCTCGCGCAGGATGCTCCCGACGCCACGCCATGCGACGCTGCAGAGCAGGGCGAGTTCCAATGCCTCGACACGCTCACCCTCTGCTACCTCGACACCACCTGCCTCGACCTCACGATCATGAACCGCGAGGAACTGGACTGGCTCAACGCCTACAACCGCCGCGTCTTCGAGACGCTGGCACCTCACCTCAACGACAGCGACCGCACCTGGCTCGAACAGAAGTGCGCCGCAGTGTAAGGACAAACCATTCGAGTGCTCGAAATGGTTGCCAAAGGGTTGGGACAAACCATTCGAGGGCTCGAAATGGTTGCCAGAGGGTTGGGACAAACGATTCGAGGGCTCGAAATGGTTGCCAGAGAGTTGGGACAAACCATTCGAGGGCTCGAAATGGCTGCCAAAGGGTTGGGAAAAGCCATTCGAGACGTGCAGGGATGCGAACGCGTACGCGTTGGCATCTCTGCAGATCTGCAAAAGCGCTCCTAAAACTTTTGACAAGGTTTTGCAGATCTGCAAAAGTGCTCCCACGCTTTTTGCGAGGTTTTGCAGATTTGCAGAGGCGCTCCTAAAGCATTTGCAAGGTTTTGCAGATCTGCAAAAGTGCTCCTAAAACTTTTGGCAAGGTTTTGCAGATTTGCAGAGGTGCTCCTAAAGCTTTTGGCAAGGTTTTGCAGATCTGCAGAGGCGCTCCTAAAGCATTTGCGAGGTTTTGCAGGTTTGCAGAGGCGCTCCTAAAGCATTTGGCAAGTTTTTGCAACTTTACGACGACAATTATTGAACAAAAGACAAACGATATGAGGAAATTACTGCTCACGCTCGTAGCCACGCTGTGCCTCTGCTGCTCGATGCAGGGCGAACAGCGGTTCAGGTACTACGACCACATCACGTTCTACGATGTCTATGCAGGCACCGTGAGCGAGGACGTCGCGCCGGTGCCAGAGGGAATCTTCCGTCTGAACAATTCGCGACTCACCACATTGCTGCCAGCCAGCGATCTGGACCAGATGGGCGACTCGCTCACGCTGGAAGTGACCATCCACGCCCTGTGCGACAACTACGACCGCATCGGATCGGTGGATCTGGTGCTGATGTCGAAGGACTCGCTCATCTACAACGACTGCTGGCGCGAGAAGCCTGGCGGAGGCCACTACTCGGGCCGACTGGGCAACACCGACCCTACGATCAAACGCATCGAGGTGGCTCGCTACATCACCCCGTTCATGAACAAGAACAACCAGCCTGATGCCGTGCCCTACCATTGGGACATCTCGTTCCTGGCACCCATGCTGCACGACCGCCAGCTGCGCGACTCAATGAACCTGTGGCTGGAGTTCCACCTGGAGGGCGTGCCCTACGCTGCCAACACGCAGGTGGCAGGCTGCGCAGGCCGCAACGATGTGTTTGCGGGCACGCTGGAGATCGTGTCGAACACGGCGCACTCAACCTCACCGTTCCATACTTCGGCATACTCTGCCGAAGCGAAGGACGGAGAAGGTGGAGCGTCAACCACCAGCTACGACGGCAAGGCGGTGGTGGAGCCCCTCGTCTATGAGCGCTACATCAACAACTACAACAACACCGACGAGGAGGGCACCACGGTGGCCCACTACCAGGTGCATGTGGACGAGCCACTGACCGATGCCATGTTCCTGATGATCAACTCGAACCACGGCGCCAACTCGGGCGGTGAGGAATACAACCGCCGCCTGCACTACGTGTGGGTCAACGAGTGGATGGCCGAGGTGTACAGGCCAGGCCGCCAGTCGTGCGAGCCCTTCCGCCAGTACAACACGCAGGGCAACGGCATCTACGGCGGCTCGCCACAGAGCGACGAGTCGTGGCAGTCGTTCTCCAACTGGTGCCCGGGCGATGTGATCGACAACCACATCATCCACCTGGGAGCCATCCCTGCGGGCGACTACGACTTCCGCCTGCTGGTGCCCGATGCCATCTTCAATGGCGGAGAGGGCTACTTCCCCTTCTCGCTCACCCTGCTTGGATTGCGCGAGGGCGAACTGAAACTCGACAAGGTGGAGGCCGACAGCGAGCGCTGGGTGAGCATCGGCTGGGAGGGCGACGAGCTGGTGGTCAAAGCCAACGCAGGCCACAGCATCGAGAGCTGGACGCTGCTCAACACCGCCGGCCAGCGCCTGATGGTGCAACCTGGCGGAGCAACACGCCTCGGCATGAGCCACTACCCCACGGGAACCTACATCCTGCTGTGCCTCATGGAGGACGGCACCATTGAATCACATAAATTCTTCCGCCCATGAGACACATTATATATTATATAGTAGCGCTGGCCTGCCTGATCGGGGCTGGCAGCATGGAGGCCAAGGGCCAGATCTACGTGGGCTATTGCACCGACAACATCGCATCGAGCGGCGTGGGCAACACCAACGCCACGGCCGTCATCTCGTGTGCAGCGGCCTTTACGAACGATGGCTTGCTGAGTGACTACCAGGTGTGCAACGTGGCCTCGCTGCGCATCGGCCTGTCGGTCACCGAGGGCCTCACCTCGTTCAAGCTGTGGGTGCGCGATCATCTGAACGAAGACAACCTGACCGAGGTGGAGGTGCCTGTGGAGGAGCTGGCTGTGGGCTGGAACGACTTCGAGCTGCCCGTGAGCTTCAACGTCAGCGAGCACGACACCCTGTACTGCGGCTACGACTACACGCAGAACAAGAAGGGCATCAAGGCCGTGAGCTATGGCGGACCGAAGAACACGAAGAACAGCTTCTGGATAGCCAGCAACGGCAACTGGCGCGACTACACATCGAACTACGGACCTGTGAGCATCAAGGCAGGCCTTACTCCACGCTTTGACAATGCCATGCGCATGAACTGGACCAGACTGGACCATCGCAGCCAGCCGATCAACGCGGACGGGAAATATGAGCCGACCACCATCACGTTCAGCGTAACCAACCTGGGACGCAATCCGCTGTCGAACTTCGATGTAGATTTCGTTGACAATGGCGCATTAAGCCAGATAGGAGGATATTTCTGGCTGCTGGAGGGCCCGACATTTGGCGAAGAGATAGTCTGCCAGCACGATTTGACCATCGGACATGGCGTCACAGCCCCGGCATCGGACATCCCCATCATCATCACGGTCAGCGACCTGAATTACGACGCCAACGCCCTGCTCCTTGACTGCTGTGACACTCTCTACTACGAACTGGGCGGCACCTCACCGCGGCCCGATATGGGCGAGAATCTGATCGAGGAGTTCACCAGCGAGGAGTGCGGCTATGCACCCATCGGACAGCAACGTCTGCGCGAGGCCATCAACGAGGCACATCGCATCCTGCTGGGCGACAGGTACCAGGATTGGCTGAATGGAGAGCTGGACGGCTACTATGGCCACTACGAGATCATCGCACGCCACGAGGGCTATGGACCTGCCGACCACTGGCGCACAAGCCAGGGATCGGACTACAAGCCAGAGCTCTTCGGTGAGGAGAAGCTCACCTTTGCCCCTGCCATGATGGTGAACCGCAAGCACCTGCCCGTGAGCACGACGCTGCCTGTGGAGGAGCTGGCCAAGGTCATCGCATCGAGCGGGAAGATGGCTCCGGTGTCGATCGACCTGGGTGACTACACCTACGACCCTGCATCGCACAAGCTGCATGCAGAGGCACGCGTGACGTTCTGGTCGATGGCCTTCTGCCAGCAGCCACGCCTGATGGTGTGCCTGAAGCAGGACGAGGTGGCGTCACACAACCAGAAGAACTACTATCCCGAGACCTATGACGCGAGCGTGCAGCGCGATGTGGTGCGCCTCCATCTGGGCAGCTGCAACCTGTATGGCGGGGCCGACATGGAGCGCATCGCCAGCGGACAGGAACGCATCGGCGACTGTGTGGAGACCGACGAATACGGGAATCACGTGCAGACCTACACCTTCGAAGGCACGTTGCCCGACGACATCACTTCGCTCGAGGGCCTGAAGCTGGTGGGCTACGTCTATGACCAGCAGACGGGTGGTGAGGTCTATGGTTTGACAACGCGTTCATTGAAATAAATAACCCGAGTCTCAAGAGTACAAAACTTGAATAAGAAACGAGAAATGTTCAAGCGTTTACATCTTCTTCTGTGTCTGCTCCTGCTGGCCATCGCCCCTGCCCTGGCCAAGACGTGGAGCCCCGAGACGCTGCCCGTGTCGCAGAACTCACCAACGCCCACATACGTCAGCAATCCGGACGGAATCCTGTCGCAGCGTGCCGTAGCCGAGATTGACACAATGCTATTGAGCATCGAGAAATCGAAGGGTGTGAAGGCCCTGGTGGTAGTCGTTACCAACCTGGAGGGCGACGATCCCTATCGTTTTGCTACCGACATCGGCAACAAGTACGGCGTCGGATCGAAGGACGATACGGGTATGGTCATCGTCTTGGCCACGGACGACCGCTCGTACTGGATCGCCACCGGCAGCGGCATGGACAAGTACCTGCCCGATGCCATCGTGAAGCGTGTGGAGTACCGCGTGATGGTGCCATTGCTCAAGGAGAGCCGCTGGGAAGAGGCCATGGTGGCCACCATCCGCGAGCTGACGCAGCTGCTGGAGGGCAACGAGGAACTGCGCGCCTCGTATACCGAGGAGGGCGACGACTTCGAGTGGTGGGTGCTGGCTTTCCCATTGGGCATCATGGGCAGCGCTGTGGGCCTGGCCATCTACTCGGAATACAAGAAAAAGAAGTGCAAGAAGTGCGGCAAGCACAAGATGAAACTGATGAAGCGCACCACCAAGAACATCTCGCGCCAGAAGGAACGCATCACCGAGGTGTGGGTGTGCAGCGAATGCGGACACAGCGAGACACGCGTGCGCGACTCGCAGCGAGCCGACTTCTATGACGGATCGGGTGGCGGCGGCATCTTCATCGGTGGCGGTGGCGGCGGCCATCACAGCAGCGGACCAAGCTTCGGCTCGTTCGGTGGCGGCTCGTTCAGCGGCGGCGGCGCGGGCGGCAGGTTCTGATTTTTGAGATCCATCATAGAAATCAAAGGAAATCAAGGAAACAGGACTTAAAGATTGGTTTCCTATGATTTCTTTGATGGAAAAAAGAGCTGTTAATGTCTGGGAAATTTAACAAAACAACATATTAACAAAACAACAACAACTATGAAGAAATCAAATTGGATTATCATCGGCATCCTTGCCGTGCTTGCCATCTGGGGCGTATCGACCTACAATGGCATGGTGACTGAAGACGAAAACGTAGCACAGGTGTGGGCCGACGTCGAGACCGCCTACCAGCGTCGTGCAGACCTCATCCCCAACCTCGTGGCTACCGTCAAGGGCTATGCCGAGCATGAGAAGGGCACCTTCGAGGCAGTAGTGGAGGCACGCTCGAAGGCCACATCGATCAACCTTACGATCGACGACCTCTCGGAGGAGAACATGAAGAAGTTCCAGGAGGCACAGAGCCAGGTATCGAGCGCATTGGGCCGCCTCATCGCCATCGGCGAGAACTACCCGGAGCTGAAAGCCAGCGAGCAGTTCATCGAGCTGCAGGCACAGCTGGAGGGCACCGAGAACCGCATCAACGAGGCACGCAAGAAGTTCAACGCAGCCGTGAAGGACTACAACCTCAAGGTGCGTCGCTTCCCAGGCAGCCTCTTCGCTTCGCTCTTCGGCTTCTCAGCCAAGACCCCATTTGCTGCCGAGGCTGGCGCAGAGAAGGCTCCGACCGTACAGTTCTGATATTCTTAACTTGTTTACCCACATACACTTCCGCCCACCAAGAGGTGGGAATTTGGCAAATAAAAATGACAAAACGCCCCGAAACGAGAGGTGTTTTGTCATTTTTTTATCTTTTTTCGCGCAAACGTTTGCACGTTTCGCAGAAAACCGCTATCTTTGCATCGTGTTTTTCATGGTATTAGATTTAAGGTAATGTGGGTTCAGGTCGTCGCGATGACGATCTGAACTTTTTCTTTTAATAAGTTTGAAAGGTGTGAAGGGTTCGAAAGGTTTGAAAGACTGGTACCCTTCAAACTCTTCAAACCCTTCAAACCTTTCAAACCCTTCAAACCTTTCAAACTCCCTCACGTATCATCTCGACCGCCCGATCCATGATTGCGTACAGCTCAGGCACAGTCTCGGCACGCAGCATGGCGATGCGTGTGTCGCGGAAGTTGGGGATGCCCTTGAATACAGGCGTGGCAGCCAGATGACGACGGATGTGGAGGATGCCGCGATATTCGTCGATGCGGGCCACGCTGGCCTCCACCTGGTGCTTGAGGGCGAGGATGCACTCGTCGAGCGACATGGGAGGCATGGGCTCGCCGGTGGTCAGCAGATGCTTGATCTCGCTGAAGATCCACGGACGGCCAAAGGTGGCGCGACCCACGAGGATGCCATCCACGCCCGTCTCCTCGAAGCGCTGCCTGGCAATCTCGGCACTCGTCACGTCGCCATTGCCTATGATGGGGATGTGGATGCGGGGATTCTGCTTCACTTCGCGGATCAGCGACCAGTCGGCCTCGCCATTGTACATCTGCGAGCGGGTGCGGCCGTGGATGGCCAGGGCCTGGATGCCGCAATCCTGCAGCTGTTCGGCCAGGGTGGTGATGATCTTGTGCTCGCAGTCCCAGCCCAGGCGCGTCTTGACGGTGACAGGGATCTTGACTGCATCGACCACGGCACGGGTGATGTCGAGCATCAGCGGGATATTCTGCAACATGCCTGCGCCACCGCCCTTGCCGGCCACGCGCTTCACGGGACAGCCGTAGTTGATGTCGAGGATGTCGGGCTTGGCCTGCTCCACGATCTTGGCAGCCTCGACCATCGAAGGGAGGTCGCGGCCATAGATCTGGATCACCACGGGACGCTCCTCTTCGAGCACCGTGAGCTTCCGCATCGTCTTGTCGATATTGCGAATCAGGGCATCTGCGCTGACGAACTCGCTATAGACCATATCGGCACCGAAATGGCGGCACTGGAGGCGGAAACCCACGTCCGTGACATCCTCCATCGGAGCCAGCATCACCGCCTGATCGGGCAGCGTAACATTACCAATTTTCATCAATAATTATGAATTATGAATTGTCAATTATGAATTAAATTGCTATTTTGATAGTGCAAAGATAACTATTTTAATGTTATTGCACCCATTTGTGCGCAAAAGAAATTGGATTTTTGCACAAAAATGATTAAATTTGCAGCGTATTTTATTAAATATGTCTTCTCGAAAGCTCATTTTGCGAGGACTCAATACAGAAAAACAACAATCAATATTAATAATTTCAATAACTAACTATCTTCTTATGTGGTTAACAGATTCCTCTATCGGCCGTAAGGTAGTGATGAGCGTTTCGGGTGCTGCACTCGTATTGTTCCTCACCTTCCACATGGCGATGAACCTTGTTTACATCTTCTCAGACGAAGGATACAACAAGGTTTGTGAGTTCCTGGGCACTAACTGGTATGCTTTGGCTGGCACTGCCGCTCTTGCATTCCTCGTAGTGGTTCATTTCATCTATGCCTTCATTCTGACTGTTCAGAACCGTAAGGCTCGTGGTAACGTTCGTTACGAGATCTCTGGCAAGCAGCCTGTTGGTTTCGCTGCTAAGAACATGCTTGTTCTCGGCATCATCATTGTCTGCGGTCTTTTCGTACACCTCTACCATTTCTGGTACAACATGATGTTCGCTGAGCTTGCAGAGTCAGCACGTCAGTTTGCTCCAACCGATGGCGCAGCTTGGATTACCTTCCAGTTCTCGCACGTAGGTGTCTGCATCGTTTATGCTATCTGGTTTGGTGCTCTTTGGTACCACATCACCCACGGTATCTGGTCATCAATGCAGACCATTGGCCTCAGTGGCAAGGTATGGCTCGATCGCTGGATCTGCATCTCTAAGATCTGGGCTGCAGTAGTCGTTCTCGGCTTCCTCGCAGTTATGGTTGCAGGCATCGTCAAGGCTGGTGGTTTCACTGGTGGCATCTTCTAATCCGCGATCAGTAATTAGTAATTCGTAAATCGTAATTTCCTAAGATATTATGGCTATTGAACATATCATGGATCCCGAACTCAGCAAGATCCCTGAGGGAAAGCTCGCTGACAAGTGGACAAACTATAAGGCACACCAGAAATTGGTGAACCCAGCCAACAAGCGTAAGCTCGACATCATCGTCGTAGGTTCTGGTCTTGCCGGTGGCGCTGCTGCTGCTACCCTCGGCGAGATGGGCTTCAAGGTAAAGTGCTTCTGCATCCAGGACTCTCCTCGTCGTGCACACTCTATCGCTGCACAGGGCGGTATCAATGCTGCCAAGAACTACCAGAACGACGGTGACTCTGTATATCGTCTCTTCTACGATACCATCAAGGGCGGTGACTACCGTGCCCGTGAGGCCAACGTATATCGTCTGGCAGAGGTATCAAACAATATTATCGACCAGTGCGTTGCTCAGGGTGTTCCTTTCGCCCGTGAGTACGGCGGAACCTTGGCTAACCGATCATTCGGTGGTGCACAGGTATCGCGTACCTTCTATGCTAAGGGCCAGACCGGTCAGCAGCTCCTCCTCGGTGCTTACTCTTCACTCAACCGTCAGATTGAGAAGGGCACTGTTACCATGTACCCACGTCGTGAGATGCTCGACGTTGTCCTCGTCAAGGACGATAAGGGTGTAGAGCGTGCACGTGGTATCATCGTACGTAATCTCGTTACCGGTGAGATGGAGCGTCACTCTGCTCACTGTGTGATCATCGCTTCAGGCGGATACGGAAATGCATACTTCCTCTCGACCAACGCTATGTCATGCAACGGTGGTGCAGCTATCCAGATCTATCACAAGGGCGCTATGTTCGCTAACCCTTGCTACGCTCAGATTCACCCAACCTGTATCCCTGTTCACGGCGATATCCAGTCTAAGCTCACCCTTATGTCTGAGTCCCTGCGTAACGATGGCCGCATCTGGGTTCCAAAGAACATTGAGGATGCCAAGGCACTCCAGGCAGGCACCAAGCAGGGCTGGGAGACCGACGAGGCTGACCGCGACTACTACCTGGAGCGTCGTTACCCAGCATTCGGTAACCTCGTACCACGCGACGTAGCTTCACGTGCTGCTAAGGAGCGTTGCGACAAG
>JAZQPJ010000085.1:0-39338 GCA_045628525.1 Bacteroidales bacterium | reverse complement strand
TTTGAAAGTTTGAAAGGTTTGAAAGTCGCATTTTGGTCAAACCCCTCAAACCTTTCAAACCCCTCAAACCCCTCAAACTCTAAACTCTAAACTCTATACTGAATATGGATTACAAATTCTCCTACAGCCGCATCGGTGGTGTGACCCGCGTCAACATCACTTCGGCTGACGATATTCGCCACCTGAGCGAACTCGACAAGAAGCTCTGGACCGTCCTCTCGTGCCCAACCAAGGGCCTGGAGATCGACGAGCAGTCACTCAAGTATATCGATGTCAACAACGACGGCGCCATCCACGTGGATGAGGTCATGGCCGTCAGCTCATGGCTGAGCAAGGTGCTCGTTGACCTCAAGCCTGTGCTCGAAGGCAAGGACACCCTGGCTTTGACCCAGCTCAACGTGGCTGATGAAGAGGGTCAGAAACTCTACGACGCAGCCAAGGGAATCCTGGCACAGCTCGGCAAGGAGGATTCGGCCGAGATCGCCCTGGCCGATAGCGCCTCGTGCCTGGCCAGCTATCGCAAGTCGAAGTTCGAGGCTGCCCTGGCCGCCGCCAAGGCTGCTGCCGAGGTTGCCGCTCCATACGGCGACAAGACCGCTGCCATCGACGCTGCCTGGCACGCCCTCGATGCCAAGGTGAAGGACTACTTCATGCGCGCCAAGCTGACCGAGTTCTCGGCTGAGAGTACCGCCGCGCTCGACGTTCAGGTAAGCAGCATCGAGGCTATTTCGGCCGAGAACCTCACCGGCAAGATGGAGCAGATCGCCGCCTATCCATTGGCACGCATCCAGCAGGGCCAGCTCAACCTGCCTCTCGACGCTTCGATCAACCCGGCATGGGCCGCCCAGTTCGCCACCGTGAAGGAGGCGATGGGAGAGGAGAAGGTGCTGACCGAGGCCCTTTGGGCAGAAATCGGCGCCAAGCTGCAGGCATTTGCTGACTACCAGAAGAGCATCAGCATCACCGAGGCCGACATTACGCTCGACGACGAAGCCGCTGCCGCTCAGTTGGTTGACAAGCTTTTGCACCTGACTCGCGACTTCTACACCCTGCTGCGCAACTACGTGTCGCTCCAGGATCTCTATAACGTGAAGAAGAAGGCCATCTTCCAGGCAGGAACCCTGATCGTGGATCAGCGTGCCCTCGACATGTGCGTGAGCGTGGCCGATGCCGGCGCCATGGCTGCCCAGGCAACCAAGAGCTACCTGTACCTTTTGACCTGCGACTGCGTGAGCAAGCACACGGGCAAGGCCAAGAAGATCATAGCAGCCGTGACCGTGGGCGACGTGAACGACCTCTACGTGGGCAAGAACTGCATCTTCTACGATCGAGCAGGCGTGGATTATGATGCCAAGATCGTGGCTATCAACGACAACCCAATTTCGGTAAAGCAGGCCATGTGGACGCCTTACAAGAAGATGGGCAAGATGATCAGCGACCAGATCGACAAGTTTGCTGCCGAGAAGGAGGCTTCGGCTTCGGCCAGCACCACAGCAGCCATCAACGAGAAGACCGAGGCCGTGAAGGCTGCCGATGCCGAGACCGCCAAGGAGGCCGGCAACAAGGCTGCAGCCTTCGACATCGCCAAGTACGCAGGCATCTTTGCCGCCGTGGGCATGGCTCTGGGCTTGATCGGAGCTGCGTTGTCGTCAATCTTCGGTGGCTTTGTTGACCTGATTTCGGGCCAGCCACTCTGGAAGTCGGCACTCATCATCATCGCCGTGATCCTCGGCATCATGGTGCTGATCTCAGGTCCTTCGATGTTCATCGCATGGCGCAAGCTTCGCCAGCGCAACCTGGCACCTGTGCTTAATGCCAACGGCTGGGCGGTCAACGCCGGCGCCAAGATCAACATTCCTTTCGGCAACACCTTGACCCAGGCCGCCAAGCTGCCTGAGGGCGCAAGCCTGAACGCCAAGGATCCATTCGCCGAGAAGACCTCGGCAGGCCGCAAGGCGCTCTATTGGATCATCGGCATCGCCATCGTCGTGGCTTTAGCTTGCTACCTCGGCACACAGCTCGGCATCAGCCTGTTCGAGGGTCTGCAGAAATAATGCGTACTGTCCTGTTGAACGTATTGCTCCGGCTTTGCCTCACGGAGCTTGCGAATCAACGGATAAATATTAAGCTGCCCGGTAATTCCTTGCAAAAAGGATTACCGGGTTTCTTTTTGTACGAATTCAGATTTCACGAATTCTAAATCCGCGAATTCTGATTTCACGGATTCTGATTTCACGGATTCTGATATTTTTTGCTCATGGAGTTAATGAAGTTAATGGAGTTTTACTTTTGCAAAAATTCGCTTTTCTCATCGGAATTGTATGGAAAAGGTAGGGGAGTTTCCGGATTATAATTTTCACTACTTAACATAACCCCAATTAGACCATTCACAAACTATACATTATATATAATAAGAAAGGCGGACAATCGCCCGCCAGTCAGATATCAGAACATATCAGTTATCAAACCATAAATGTTCAGAAAGATGTTTAGAATAATGAAGCAATCTTTTCGAGCCAAAACTGGTCGGTCGCGTCAAATGTGTTTAGCTGCTCGCTGTCGATGTCGAGCACGCCGACCACGTTGCCATCCTGATGCAACGGAACAACGATCTCGCTACGTGAAGCTGACGAACAAGCGATGTGTCCCGGGAACAGATCCACGTCGGGAACAACCTGCGTCTGGTCATCGCGCCAAGCCGTGCCGCATACGCCACGTCCCTTGCGGATGCGTGTGCAAGCCATCGGTCCCTGGAATGGCCCGAGCACAAGCATGTCGTCGATCACACGGTAGAAACCTGTCCACCAGAAGCCGAAGGTCTCGTGCAACATACTCGCCACGTTGGCCATGTTGGCGATTGTGTCAGTCTCGGCCTTGACCACGGCCTCGATCTGCGGAAACAGCATCTCGTATTTCTCTTGCTTTGTGCCCTCGGTTATGTTAAGTTGCTCTGCCATAAAGGATGTAATTACTTTTTACTTTATATACTATACATTTTAAATATTATGTGTCAAGATCTCAGCCGCTTTTTCGAGCGATTCCGGCTTGCCACAATCTACCCACGGCGTGCCCGTGACGTCAACAGCTTTCAGCCTGACCTGCTGACAGATATTGAGATAGAAATCCATGATCGGGAAAGCCGCATCAGGACGTTCGACCAAGAACGGGAACAGCTGCGGATCAACCACATGAATGCCGCTGAACGCGAACCGATGCATCTCATCGAGCCGGATTGCCCCACTCCCGACACCCAGACTGAAGGCTGCGGGCTTCAGATCGCCCGTGCTGACGTTGGTCCATCCGCAGAGCGAATACGTTGGATCGAACAACAGATAACGTTGCGTATTGCGCTGGTTTACAGCCAACGTAGCGCCGTATGGCTTGTCGGAATCCTGGACGGCGGAAACGAGATGCTGCTCATACAGATGGCGCAGATCGATGTCGGAAATAATGTCCACATTATGAATGAGGATCGGAGCCTGCTCGTCGAACAAAGGGATGGCGGCCTTGATGCCACCGCCCGTATCGAGCAGCTGCTGACGTTCGTCGCTCACGCGGATGTCGAGGCCGAAGTTATCGTGCGCCTGCAGGAAGCTGATGATCTGTTCGCCGAAGTGATGAACGTTGACGACAATATGCTCGAAACCAGCGGCTTTGAGCTTCAGGATGTTATGTTCGAGCAAGGTCTTGCCTTCGACCTCCACAAGTGCCTTCGGGCGGTCGTTGGTTAGCGGTCTTAATCGTGTGCCGAGACCTGCGGCAAATATCATGGCGTTTTTCATAGAAAAAGTTGGGAGTTAGGAGTTATTAGTTAGGATGTTAGGGAGTCGGCGAGCAATAATTATGAATCAAAACGCGATGCTCACACCTACCCTCTGCTCCTCCTCCACTTCAGGCAACTCGAAATTGTCCATCCACATGCGGCCTTGCTCGTCCATCACGGCGTATGAGAAGTGGGTGATCCAATCGCCCAGAATGAAGAGGCGCGACTGGCGCGTGAGCATGAGGTCGAGCTCGATGTGGCGATGGCCGAAGATGAAATAATCGACGGCGGCTTGTGTCTGATCTGCGGCTTGTCCTTGTTGTGCTTCGTGCTGCTTCAGGTAGTTCTTGGCAAAGAGCACGAGATGCTCCTTATTCTCGCCCAGGAACTCGGGGAAGTCGTCGCCATTAAGACGAGAATGGCGGCTCCACTTATGGGCAAACCATGTAGCAAGGTCAGGATGAATCCAGCTGAACATCTTCTGGCACATGCGGTTATGGAAAAATCGGGTCATAAACTTGAGCGACTTGGAATCATCGCCCAAGCCATCGCCATGACCGATGAAGAGGCGCTTGCCACGGAGCTCCACCACCTCGGGCCGGGTATGCAGGGTGCAGCCGATCTCGCGGGGCAGATAGTCGAAGATCCAGATGTCATGATTGCCCGTCCACCAATGGATCTTGATACCACGGTCGCTCATCTGGCCAAGCTTACCCAGGAAACGGGTGAAGCCTCTGGGCACCACGTACTTGTATTCGAACCAATAGTCGATGATGTCGCCCACGAGGTAAAGCTCCGAGCACTCCTCCTCTATCGATTCGAGGAAACGCACCACCCTCCGCTCATAGTCGAGCGGATTCTCGAGGGTGCCGGCACCCAGATGAAGGTCGGAAATGAAATAAATCTTGCCCATGTAGAGAGTTTGAAGGGTTTGAGAAGTTTTATGGGTTATAGGAATCCCAGCTCCAGCTTCGCCTCTTCGGTCATCATGTCCTGGTTCCATTCGGGCTCGAATGTGAGTTCCACCTCGCACGACGAAACTTCGCGAAGACCCTCGACCTTCATGCGCAGGTCCTCCATGAGGAAGTCGCCCTCTGGACAACTGGGCGCGGTCAGGGTCATCTTTATCTTTACGTGGCCACCCTCCTGCACATCCACGTCGTACACAAGGCCGAGGTCGTAGATGTTGACGGGAATCTCCGGGTCATAGACGAGCTTGCACACATCCACCACCTGCTTCTGTATCTCTAAAACTTCGTTTTCTGTCATATTGAGTATATATTTTGGCGTGCAAAGATACGAAAAATTTCAAAGAAAACAGCATTTTTGAGCAAAAAAGTGAGAAAAATGAAAAAAAATCACTATCTTTGTCCCGAACTTGTGTGGTTTTGTATGGGCAATACAACATATTAACACATTAACAATACAATAAAACAACAATCGAATATATGCAAATCGAACAGCAACTCTCAGCAGCCATCAAGACTGCCGTCAAGACCCTCTTTGACCTGGAGCTCCAGGACAAGCAGGTGCAGCTCTCTCCTACCCGCAAGGAGTTTGAGGGACACCTCACCCTGATGGTCTTCCCATTCATGAAGCAGACCCCTGTCAAGAACCCCGAGCAGCTCGGCCAGCAGATTGGCGAGTGGCTCACACAGAACGAACCTCTGGTGGCCAAGTTCAACGTGGTGAAGGGCTTCCTCAACATCTCGATCAACGCAGGTTCGTGGGTCGAGAAGCTGCAGGGCATCTATACTAAGGAGAACTACGGCCTGCAGCCTGTCACGGAGCAGAGCCCATTGGTGATGATCGAATACTCTTCGCCTAACACCAACAAGCCGCTCCACCTCGGTCACCTCCGCAACATCCTCTTGGGTTGGTCTTTGAGCAAGATCCAGGCAGCTTGTGGTAACCGTGTGGTGAAGACCAACATCGTGAACGACCGCGGCATCCACATCTGCAAGTCGATGCTGGCATGGCAGAAGTGGTTCGATGGTGCAACTCCTGAGAGCGCAGGCAAGAAGGGCGACCACCTGATCGGCGACTGCTACGTGGCCTTCGACAAGCACTTCAAGGCCGAGGTCAAGGAGATCCTTGCCAACGACGAGGAGGTGAAGGCAATCGTGGTAAATGGCGAGAACGGCCAGATGGACGAAGAGAAGACCGCCGATGCTCGCAAGGCCGCTGCCGAGGCCAAGTCGCCACTCCTGCAGGAGGCTCGCGCCATGCTCCGCAAGTGGGAGGCTGCCGATCCTGAGGTTCGCGCCCTTTGGGCCAAAATGAACGAGTGGGTATATGCCGGCTTCGACGAGACCTACAAGATGATGGGCGTAGGCTTCGACAAGATCTACTACGAATCAAATACCTATCTGGAGGGCAAGGATCTCGTGCTCGAAGGCCTGGAGCAGGGCAAGTTCTTCCGCAAGGAGGACGGCTCAGTTTGGGCAGACTTCACCGAGCAGGGTCTCGACCAGAAGCTGTTGCTCCGCAAGGACGGCACCTCGGTTTACATGACCCAGGACATCGGTACCGCCAAGCTCCGTTACCAGGACTACCCTATCGACAAGATGATCTATGTGGTTGGCAACGAGCAGAACTACCACTTCCAAGTGCTCTCGCTCCTCCTCGACCGCATCGGTTTCAAGTGGGGCAAGGATCTCGTGCACTTCTCG
This sequence comes from Bacteroidales bacterium, assembly GCA_045628525.1. GTDB lineage: Bacteria > Bacteroidota > Bacteroidia > Bacteroidales > UBA3663 > Liminaster. Next base: position 32,903 of record JAZQPJ010000085.1, on the reverse strand, counting down.
TACGGCATGGTGGAGCTGCCAAACGGCCGCATGAAGAGCCGCGAAGGTACCGTAGTGGATGCCGACGACCTGATGGCTTCGATGATCGACGATGCCCGTACCGCCTCGTCTGAGCGTCTGGCCGACATGACGGACGAAGAGAAGGAGAACGTCTATCGCCAGATCGGCCTCGGCGCTCTCAAGTACTTCCTGCTCAAGGTGAACCCTGTGAACAACATGGTGTTCAACCCAGCCGAGTCGATCGACTTCAACGGCAACACGGGTCCTTTCATTCAATATACACACGCACGTATCAAGTCGTTGCTCCGCAAGTCAGAACAAATGACAAATGACAAATTACAGATTACAGATACCAGCGTGGAAATCAGCGAGAAGGAGCAGACCTTGATCCAGAAGCTGCTCGACTTCGAGAGCGTAGTGCTGCGTGCCGGCAAGGAGTACTCTCCTGCCCAGATCGCCAACTACACCTACGACCTCGCCAAGGAGTACAACCAGTTCTATCATGACACTTCGATCCTGCGCGAAGAGGATCAGGCCAAGCGTCAGTTCCGCCTCGTGCTCTCGGCCTGTGTAGCCCGCGTTATCAAGACTGCCATGGATCTGCTCGGCATCGAGGTGCCAGAGCGCATGTAATACGCATTTATCCGAACACAATTCACCCGAGAGTTTCTGCGACTTTCGGGTGAATTATATCCAATCATCGCATCATGTTCAAGGCATTATCCGACCATTGGTTCCTGACCGAGCCTGCCCTGTTCGCACTCTATTGCCAGCAACAGCTGGAGGAGAACGTCAGGATGGATTGTGCCGTGCGTTGCGGACAAGGAAGGCTCGAATACAACCCCTTGATCCTGGCGCACAAGAACTTCATAGAGACCGAACAGCTGGTGCGCATCGAGCTGATCCGCCTCTTCCTGAAGCATCCCTACGAACGTGAGCCCGATGGCTGTTCGCGCGAAGCCATGACCCTGGGCAGCAACGTCACCATCGCCGACGGCTACTGCCTGCTGCACAAGGACAAGCTCCCTCTGCACGACCCCGCCTACTACCACCTGCCACTTGGGCAATACTACGAGTGGTATGTGAAGCAGATCAGCCAGCAGCAAGACGGGAAGGACAGGAACAAAGACCAGGGCGCTGGTCAAAGCGAAGACCAGGGACAAAGCCCCGCCCCAAGCGATGGCTCCAAAAACAGCCCCGTCCCCGAGACCTCGGCTTTGTCCCAGCAATCCGCCCTCTGGCGCGATGACTCCCTCCGTCGCCAGCAGATCAACGAGCTCATAGAGCGCACCTCCGACTGGGGCACCATGCCCGCCGACATCGTGGAGCGCATCAAGGCCTCGACCCATGCCCGGATAGACAACCGCCTGATCTGGCAGGGCTTCCGAAGCGCCATCCTGAGCGAACATCGCCGCCTGACGCGAATGCGCCCCAACCGCCGTACCGGATTCCTCCAGATGGGCAGCACACGCCGATTCAACACCAGGCTGCTCGTGGCCGTGGATGTGAGCGGCAGTATAACCGAGGCGATGCTGCAAGACTTCTTTTCGGCCGTCAACCATCTGGTCAGATACGGGATTGCCGAGACCGACCTCTGCCAGTTCGATGCCGTGCTGGGCGAAATCAAGCCTTTGCAGCAGGCACGAACGGAAGTGGAGGTGCATGGCCGTGGAGGTACCAACTTCCAGCCCGTCATCGACCACGCAAGCGAGCACAGGGAATACGACGGTTTGATCATCCTCACCGACGGTCAGGCTCCTGCCCCATCGACCGAGCATCTGCACATCCCCTTGCTCTGGGTTTGTTCCGACCGTCAGGCATACGATGCCTACCACCTGTGGATGAAGCAGAGCGGCCGCTGCTGCCATCTGTAAAGCCCGTATTCATTCCCCGGCATAACAAATAATAATGTAAAATATCGGATCATGTCAAAATCACGCTTTCTGATTGCAATAATATGTGCCCTTGCCATGTCATCGGCCGCCTTGGCCCAAACCGAGGCGACGGACACAATCGGTGTGGGGTTGACCCAACAGGACATCGACGAGCTGAAGCTGCCGCTCAACGGAGAGGCGCCATTGGGAAGTGAGCCAATGACCATCGAGCAAGGCCTGAAACCATCGTTGAAGAACGATCTGCCGCTGGAGTCAACGCTGAACGTTGCACCCGAGGCGTTCTACTTTCCAAGGGTGAATCTGGGGACTTCAGGATTGCCAAGCTGGGGAACTGGCTACATGTATGGCGCTAATTCACAATCTGGAAGCCTGCTTTTCGGCTATATGGCAACGGCCGACATGGGCATTCGCCAGTATTTCAACGACCAATGGACGCTGGACATGCAGATGGGTGTCAGGAAGTATGGCGTGATGACAAATACGGCCTCCATGAGCGGACAGCTGAACTGGCATCCTTCGCCCTACTTCGAGGCAACGGTGTTCGGAGCCTATTCGCCAGGCAGCTTCATGTCGAACATGGACATCGGGCAGTCATTCCAATGGGGCGGCTACCTCACCTTCCAGACCGATACGAATGTGAAGTTCGGCGTGGATGTGGGAGCCCGACAGACCTACGACTACATGTACGGACACGAGCTGGTGCCCATCGTCCAGCCTTTTGTCAAGATAGGCGATGCAAAGATCGGCATCGACCTGGGGCCGATGATCAAGGAGTCGCAACGCAAGAAAAGCGGCGCAGGAGGTGGTGTAAACATGATTCCGCAGCCGGTCAAGGCGTTACCACCGGTGGCACCAAGGCGGTAGGATATTTCATAATTGAGAATTCATAATACATAATTGGAGGGATGGACGAGAAGGAACAGGCTAAGCGAACCAATCTGATGAAGCTGGAAGCCATGGGGCTTTTTGCCGGTATCCGAGCACAGGCGAGCTCGGACAGATGGTGGTATTTCGGCGAGATGCGACGCCTGGGCCGTGCTGTCCGCATGGAGCAAAGCCTCTCAGCCTATCGGGCATCGTTGTATTGGGATTATCTGTTCTGCGGCGTTGAGTGTCAGGTGTTTCTGGAACGAGAGGCACACATGGGAAAACTGGGCGAAAACATGTGGAGCATCTCGTTCAGCGGCATCGAAGGTAAGGTAAATGCATTGGCCATTCACGACCGGCTGAAAAGCCTGCAAGCCGAGGGTTTCTACATCCCGAACGGCAACGAGAACCTGGAGCGGCAGATGAACTTCAGCCTCGGCCTGTATGGCGCCTGCCTGATGCATGTGGACGTAAGGTTTCCGAGCCATCTGCCGCCCTTGCCATGCGCCCTGCGAGTGATGGATGTGGTGGACGAGGCAAACAGGATGAATGCCGACGGTCATCTGGCAGAGATCATCGAAGAGATGGAAAAGAAAAAGGCCTCCATCGCCACAGAGAGTGACGAGGAGGACCCTGATATCATGATGGGTGACTGGCAGACGTGGAAGTGATTACTCCCTTGTCCAGATTTCGTACGAAGCAATGGCCTGACCTTCGAGCATGGCGCCTCCCGACATGGTGAGAGCGCCTTTTTCTTTGGCTCGCGCCAGGAACTGAGTGACTTCGGGATTATAGATAAGGTCGTAGCAGACATGTCGTGGAGTGAGGCAATCGTAGGGAATGTCAGGGCATTCGTCCACATGGGGAAACATGCCGACAGGCGAACAATTGACAACGACCAGATGGTATGCCATGACTTCGGGCGTAAGGTCGGCATACGTCAGACGACCCACGGCTGGCGTGCGACTGACAAAGACAGGTTCGATGCCCATATCCTCAAGAGCTACCTTGACGGCTTTGCTGGCGCCACCGGTACCGAGAATGAGAGCCTTCGGTGAGTTTGGAGTGGAGAGTTTTGAGTGCTCAGACAAGATGCCAGCTTCGACCAGAAGCGGACGGATGCTGTCGCGGAAACCGATGATGTCGGTGTTGTAACCGATGAGACGAAGGCCGGGAATGCCGGCTTTGCCCATGGTGGCATTCATAGCAGCTGAGTCACCTGGAATGGATCCGGAGGATGAGCGGATGAAGCGAATGGTGTTGACGGCACCGATGCGGGCTGCTACGGGATCAAGCTCGTCGAGGAAGGGCATGACGGACTGCTTGTAGGGGATGGTAACATTAAGTCCACAGAGGTTGGGCTCGGCTGAAAGAACCTCGGGAAGGGTAGCAACATCGGCCAAATCGAAGTTGACGTATTCGGCATCGATGCCGAGACGGGCAAAGCGCTCGTTGTGGAACTTCCGGCTGAAAGAGTGGCCAAGCGGATGGCCAAGGAGTCCGTATTTATTTTTCATAAAAAGACACAAATTACTATTTACAAATTGCTAAATATTGAGCCAAAAGGCAGAAATATTGAAAAGATTGCGCAAAAATAGAGACTTTTTGGCTAACTTACAAGTTTTTTTATTATTTTTGCACCGAAAATATGTTTTTTTATAGTTATGAGTAAGCTCTACAACCTCTTGATTGCACTCTTGGTGCTTCTCTTTGCCTGTCCTGCCACCTCATCGATGCGAGCCATGGCCAAAGAGAAGTTCACTGTTGTAATTGACCCAGGCCATGGCGGCGGCGACACGGGAACTCCCCATCGCAAATGCAAGCAGGACGAGAAGACCATCGCCCTGAACGTGGCGCTGAAGCTTGGCAAGATGATTGAGGCAAACTATAAGGACGTGAAGGTGGTCTATACCCGCAAGAAGGACATCTATCCTACCCTGCCCGAGCGAACCCAGATAGCCAAGGCTGCCAAGGGTGACCTGTTCATCTCGATACATGTGAATGCGGCACCCGATGCTTCGGCTCGTGGCTTCGAGACCTACGTGTTCGGCGTGAGTGGCGAGCGATCAAAGTCGGCCGATGAGAAACGCCGCCTGCAGGAACGCATGGAGGACGAACGCGAGAACCTCGACATCAACGGCAAGATGGTGAACTTTGATACCGACATCGACATTGAGACCAAGATACTCTGCCAGGCCCAACGCGAGAAGCACAACAAACAGAGTCTGGAGGTGGCCAACTACATACACCAGGCCATCATCAGCGGTGCAAAGAAGACCAGCTATGCAAAGAGTGTACACGACCGTGGCGTGCGACCCAAAAACCTGTTCGTGCTCTGCTACTCCCCCATGCCCGCCATCCTCATCGAACTGGGCTACATGAGCAATCCAGCCGAGGAAAAGTTCATCAATTCGGAAGAAGGGCAGAACAGCTTTGCACAAAGCATCTACAACGGTTTCCGAAAATATAAGACCAGCTGGGACAAGCGTCAGCTGAGTAATGCAGACCAAGAGGTTCCTGCATCTGCCGCAAGAGACGAAGAGGCATCGAAGCCGAAGGAAGAGGCCAAACCGCAGCCTCGTGCCGAGCAGCCAAAAAGCAAGGCACAGGAGGCAGCCAAGCAGCCTGCCAAAGAAGCAAAGGACGATGCCCAGCCCGCTCAGGAACCGAAGCAGTCGGCACAGCCCCAGCTAGCCAACCCGCAGGCCGTGACATGGAAGGTACAGTTCATGACGGGCTCCAAGGTGTATAAAAAAGGTGCCCCCGAGCTGAAGGGCCTTTGGCCTGTGGAGTACTACAAAGAGGGTAACACCTACAAGTACACTTACGGCAGCGCCCCTTCGCAGAGCGCTTTGAGCAAAGACCTCAAGACCGTCAAGGCAAAGTTCAAGGATGCTTTCCCCGTGAAATTCGACGCAGAGGGAAAGCGAATAAAATAATGGATTATGAAGATCAAGAATGAATTCAAGATTGGTTTCTGGTCGATTGTGGCAATCACAACGTTCTTCCTGGGAGCCAACTATCTGAAGGGTGTCCATTCATTCAAGCAGGGTCAGTTCTTTTATCTGCTGACCGATAAGGTGGATGGACTGGCGGTATCGAGCCACGTCACGCTACATGGTCTGAAAGTGGGCATGATACGCGATATGGAATACGACCGCACGACGGATAAGGTGCTTGTAACCCTGAACATTTACGATAGCGACATGCAGATACCGGTGGACAGCCGTCTGACCATCAAGGGCGACCTGCTGGGCACCAGTTCGGTTGTGATCGATATGGGCGAATGCCCTGAAACCTACCAGCCTTGGGACACCATACAAGCTAACATCGGAATGCCAGGATTGCTCGACAAGGCCGACCCCATCGTGGAACAGGTCACGATGCTGATGCCCAAGATCGACTCGCTGGTGAGTGGCATCAATGTGCTGGTCAACGAGAGCAAGCTGCATGAGAGTCTGCTGGAGGTCAACACCATGACGCAGCACCTCAACACCACCGTCAACGAGCTGAACCGCCTGCTGCGCAAGGATGTACCCGGCATCGTGGGCAACCTGCAGACCATGACAGCCAACCTCGACACCGTGGCCGTGCAGCTCAAAGAGGCCGACATACAGCAACTGATCAGTCGCACCTCCTCCACCCTCGAGACCGCCAATCAGCTGCTCAGTCAGATGCAATCGGAGGATTCGAGCGTAGGCAAGCTGCTAACGACCGATGAACTTCACCGCCAGTTGAGCACAACCATTGCTGACGTAGATTCGCTGATCAACGACATCAAAGAGCATCCGAAGCGCTACATCAACGTGAAGGTGTTCTGATGTGCCATTTACAAAGTACAATTGACATGAAAATAACCATCATAGGCGCCGGCAACATGGGTGGCGCCATCGCCCGTGGCCTGGCTACCGGCAATATCGTCAAGGCTGATGACATCACAGTCACAGCCCACACCCAGACTACGCTCGATCGACTCACCACCGATGTGAAGGGCATTCACACGTCATTCGACAACCGAATGGCTGCCGAAGGTGCCGACATCATCATGCTCTGCATCAAGCCCTGGCTCGTGCAACAGGTGCTTGAGGAGATTTACCCAGCCATCAATCGCTCGAATCCGCTTATCGTCAGCGTGGCTGCTGGCATCAGTTTTGAACAGCTGTCGAACTTCATGGCAGGTGACAAGCGTCCCATGGTTCGCCTGATACCCAATACGGCCATCGCTATCAAGCAGAGCCCAACGCTGATGTGCTTCAACGAATGCGTCGAAGAGGCTCAGCAGATGCTGGTCAAGGCCCTGTTCGACGAACTCGGACAATCCATCGTCATCGACGAGGCACACATGGCAGCCGGCACCGCCGTAACATCGTGCGGTATTGCATATGCTTTCCAGTATATCAAGGCCGCCATCCAGGGAGCCATCGAACTGGGATTCTATCCGCATGTGGCCAAGGCCATGATCGACCAGACTGTGCTCGGTGCCGTAGAACTCCTCGAACACAACGGCTCAATGCCCGATACCGAAATCTACAAGGTGTGTACCCCTGGCGGCATCACCATCAAGGGACTGAACGAGATGGCGGCACAGGGATTCGACCACGCCGTCATCGCCGGATTGAAAAAAGCAGCAGGTAAGATTTGATGAGTTATGCTGAACTGGATCTGGCTTAGTTTCTTTGTCGTAGCTTTTATTGCTGCCCTGTTGATCTCCACGCTTGGTGGTGATCCGGAAGTGTGGTCGCGTATCATGAACACCACCTTCACCTCGTCGGCCAAGGCATTCGAGATCTGCCTGGGACTAACGGGCGTGCTCAGTTTCTGGCTGGGTCTGATGAAGATTGGCGAGAAAGGTGGCGTGATTGCCGCTTTCAGCCGACTGATCAATCCGCTGTTCAGTCGCATCTTCCCCGGCATCCCTGCCGGCCATCCGGCACAAGGCAGCATCCTGATGAACGTGAGTGCCAACATGCTTGGCCTCGACAACGCTGCCACCCCTATGGGCCTCAAGGCGATGAAGGAGTTGCAGGAGCTGAACAAGAAGAAGGATACCGCCAGCGATGCCATGATCATGTTTCTGGTACTCAACACCTCGGGCGTGACCATCATCCCCATTTCGATTATGATGTACCGTGCACAGTTCGGTGCTGCCAACCCGAGCGACATCTTCCTGCCGCTGCTGCTGGCCACCGCCTGTTCGTCGTTTGGCGGCCTGCTGCTGTGCTGCCTCAAGCAACGTATCAAGCTGCTCGACCCGATCATTCTCGGCACTTTTGTGGGTGCAGCATGCTGTATCGGCGGCATCGGTTGGTTCTTCAGTTCCTTGTCGCAAGACCAGCTGACACTCTACAGCAGCATTTTCAGCAATGTCCTGCTTTTCAGCGCCATCATGCTCTTCCTTTTGGCGGGTGTTCGCAAGAAGGTAGAGCTCTTCCCCACCTTCGTCGAGGGTGCCAAAGAGGGTTTCCAGACCGTTGTGACCATCATACCGTACCAGATAGCCATGTTCGTTGGCATCAGCGTATTCCGCGAATGCGGTGCCCTCGGTTACATTACCGATGGCCTGGGCTGGTGTTTTGCACAACTGGGCATGAACACCGACTTTGTGGCTGCACTCCCCTGCGCCATTCTCAAACCGCTCAACGGAGCCGGTGCACGCGCCATGATGCTTGATGTGTTTCAGAACTACGGCGTCGATTCCTTCGTCGGTCATGTATGTTCGACCATTCAGGGCTCGACCGACACGACCATGTACATCCTGGCCGTCTATTTCGGCTCGGTGGGTGTCAGCAAGTTCCGCTACGCCGCAGGCTATGGACTGATGGCTGACCTCATCGGCATCACCGCAGCCATCTGCGTGAGCTACATTTTCTTCGGATAATAATATAAATAGGATATGAAAAAAAGAATTCTCCTGATTTCAATGATCGTCCTCGGATGGCTGATGTCTGATATGCTATGGGCGCAGTCGTCCATGTCCGACCAGCAGGTCATTGCCTACGTACTGGAGCAGCACTCCAAGGGTCGCGAAATCACAGCAATCGGCCAGGACCTGCTGATGCAGGGCGTAAGTATCGAACAGTTACAGCGACTGCGCCAGCAATACGGCAGCGTCATGGGCATGGGTGGCTATGAGAGTGGATTGCTTCTTGACGACTTGAGCGGGGACATCCTGTCAACGAGGATGCGTAAAGCATATTCGCCTGATTCCATCATCCCCGTCAATATGTACTCCATGCTATTCGATCAGGATCCTTTCCTGAACGAGATGCCAGGCAAGCACATCTATGGCCACGACATCTTCCAGGTCAAGAAACTCTCGTTCGAATCCAACAGCAACATGCCAACCCCCGATGACTACATCTTAGGAGCCGGCGACAAGGTGTTCATCGATGTGTATGGTGCCTCGCAGAACAACTTTGAACTCGACATCACCCCCGATGGAGCCGTCACGGTTCCGAACATCGGCCCTGTCCATGTGAGCGGCTTGACCGTGAACCAGGCAAATAATCGCGTCAAGCAGGTACTCGGACAATACTACGAAAACAGCCAGGTGAAGCTCACCGTAGGCAAGGTGCGCACCATCATCGTCAACATCATGGGCGAGGTTCGTGCGCCAGGCACCTACCATCTGTCGGCACTCGCAACGATGTTCAACGCGCTCTATCAGGCGGGCGGCGTCAACGAGCTGGGTACGCTCCGTGCCATTAAGCTCTATCGCAACGGCAAGCAGATTGCCACCTCCGACCTCTACGAGTTCATCACCTACGGCCGCATGGACAGCAACCTGCGCCTCAGGGACAACGATGTCATCATCGTGTCGCCCTACGATGCCTTGGTTGAGGTGGCCGGCAGCGTGAAGCGTCCCATGTTCTACGAGGTCAAGAAGGGCGAGCCCCTCTCCTCCCTGCTCGATTACGCCGGCGGTTTCTCGGCCGATGCCTACGCTCACTCCATCCGCATTACCCGACAGACAGACAACCGCAAATCGGTCTTCAACGTCACGCCACAGGACAGCAAGACTTTCATGCTGAGCGATGGCGACGTGGTCAGCATCGACTCCAACCTCGACCGACTAGAGAATACTGTCGAGATACAAGGTGCCGTGTTCCGCCCCGGTCTGTATCAGATTGGTGGTCAGATCAACACCATCGGTCAACTTATCCGTGCTGCTGACGGCGTGACCGAAGAGGCCTTCCTGGGCCGCGCCGTACTGCAGCGCATGAAGAGCAACCGCACCACCGAGATCATTTCACTCGATCTGGACGGCATCCTGCACCGTCACGTCGGCGACATCCCATTGTGCAACGAAGACCTGATCATCGTGCTCGACCAGTCGGAGGTCTTCAACGGCCGCAACCTGACGATTCATGGCGAGGTGCGCAACCCTGGCCAGTACAAATACTCGGACAACATGACCATCGAGGACCTCGTCGTTATGGCTGGCGGATTGACCGATGCCGCCTCTATGGCCAAAGTCGATGTGTCGCGCCGCATTACTGACCCTGGTGCGTTGACCGACAGTCCCTTGCGTGCTCGCACCTACACTTTCTCACTCAAGGAAGGTCTGCAGGTGGATGGCAACCGCGAGTTCACGCTCGAACCCTACGACGAGGTGTATGTGCGCCGCAGCCCAGGCTATAGCGAGCAGGAGAACGTTAGCGTAACTGGCGAAGTGATGTATGCCGGCGTCTATGCTCTCTCTGCACAGAACACGCGCATCTCGGACATCCTCACCGAAGCTGGCGGCCCCAATAGCCGTGCATACCTGAAAGGCGCTCGTCTGCGCCGCTATTACACCGAGGCCGAGATTCTGCGCAACCAGCAGCAGCTCAGCATGACACAGGTGCAGCGCGACACAGCGCTGATCGGCAACCTCAAGTCGGGCGACACCTACTATGTGGGCGTCGATATCGAGAATGCGCTCAATAATCCCGGCTGCGATGATGACGTGATCCTGCAGCAAGGCGATGAAATCATCATTCCGCAATACAGCAGCACCGTGAAGGTAAGTGGCGAGGTCAGCTATCCGAACACCGTCAGCTACCTGAAGGGCAAGAATGGCAAATACTACATCAACCAGGCCGGCGGCTACAGCGATGAGGCACGTCGCCGCAAAGCCTACATCGTATATCCCAACGGCCATGTGTCCAAGCTTCGCTGCAATACCAAGGTGGAGCCCGGGTCGGAGATCTTCGTGCCATCCAAGGAGAAGCGATCCAACACGGCGCTGGCCATGCAATGGGTATCCATCTCAAGTTCACTCGTAACCGTGGCAGCCGTGATTATCAGCATCTTCAAATAAGCCGCCCCCACAACCCTACATCCTCTTAGCAACACAATGGAAGACAACAATACATCCAGCAAGAAGCCTATGGTAATCGATGTGCCCGAGATCCTGCAGATCCTCAAGGAGCGCAAGAGGTACTTCTACGTGACCCTCCCGCTGGCATTCATCATCGGTGCCGTGATCATGTGGAGCACCCCCAAGTACTATGCTTGCCAGGTGAGGCTGGCTCCTGAGACGACGACCACAGCCAACGCCCTCTCCTCGCTGGCCAGTTCCTTCGGCCTCAAGATTGCCAACCAGATGAACGAAGACGCCATCGTCCCCGAGTTCTACCCCGACGTGATCAACTCGACGGACTTCATGGTCGATCTGTTTAACGTGCATGTGACCACCGACGATGGCAAGGTCTCGACCACCTACTACGACTATCTGGACAACTACCAGAAGTCCCCATGGTGGAACAATATCGGCAAGGCTGTCGGCAGCTTATTCAGTAGCGATGACGACGATGCTCCCGAGGTGTTCGACCCTTTCCGCCTCACGCGCAAACAGACCAGTATGATGCGTGCCATCTCTCATTCCGTTGCCTGTGCTGTCGATAAGAAGACCGACGTCATCACCATCTACGTCGAGGATACCGACCCACTCATTTGTGCCACCTTGGCTGACTCCATCCGCCAGAAGTTGCAGGATTTCATCACAGCCTATCGCACCAACAAGGCCCGCAACGACCTCGAGTATCTTCAGGACATGCGCCAGCAGGTGTATGAACAATACCAGCTGGCTCAGGAGAACTTCACACGTTTCGTCGATTCAAATCATGACCTATTCACAGCCCACGACAAGGCGCATCGTGACAATCTGGAGCAGGAGATGGATCTGCTGGCCAATTCCTACACCAATCTGTGCACACAGATACAGCTTAACGAAGCCAAGGTGCAGGCCAAGACACCGGCATTCACCACCCTGCAGTCGGCCAGCGTACCCAATAGACCTGCGGGTCCCAAACGCACCGTCACCGTGCTGCTCATTTTGCTGGCCACATTTGTTACTACCGTCATCTTTGCCGTCGTCAAGGCTCAATTGGACAAGAAGTAAGGTATGATTCTGCCCATCCTTTTGCTCATGCTGCTTATGATTCTCCTCTCCTTCATCACCGAAGGACTGGAGCCTTATCGTCGGCACATCGCAATCGGTACGGCCGTCGTGCTCTGCCTCCTGTCGGCCACACGTCCGGCTGGCGTCGATCCAGACTTTCCCATCTATCAGGAGTATCTGGCCAACCTCGATTCCCAACTCACCAAGATACTGGTCGAGCCCTCTTTCCAGTTGATCGGCTCTATCTCTCTGGCCGTAGGCTATGGCATCCGCATGGTGGTGATCATCTATGCCCTGATTGCCATTCCAGTCAAGGTGTGTATGTATTACAAGATGGGAGGCTACCCGGCTTTTTTCCTCATCATTGCGCTCTATCTGGGCAATTTCTATCAGCTGCACGATTGCACACAGATCCGTGCCGGCGCGGCTGTGGCCATGGCCATGGTGTCGCTGTGGTACCGAGGCGAAGGCCGATGGGGTTTGCATGTGCTCTTCCTGCTGCTGGCCATATTGTTCCACTATTCTGCAGCCGTCTTCCTGATCGTATTGGTATTGAGCAACAACGAGATGAACCGCCTGGAACGCATTCTGTGGAGTTTCTGTATCCCTCTGTCGTTGGGTCTATACCTTTTGCAGATCAATCCGTTCACACTCCTTCCCATCCCGTTCATCGAGAAGAAGATGGCTGTTTATGAGGCTGCAATGGATCAAGGCGAGCATACAGAGATCCATGTATTCAACGGTCTGTTTGTGCTGCGAATGCTGCTGTTTGCCTACGTGCTGGTTTTCTACAACACCATTCGCCCGCACCTCAAGTTGCTGTCGCTTTTCGTCAAGATGCAGGGCATCGGCATCGTCACATGGTTGGCGCTGTGCAAGATGCCTGTCCTGTCGTTCCGTGTCAGCGAGCTGTTCTATCAGGTTGAGCTATTCCTGATAGCCGGCATCATCTACACCATACGTCCCTCATGGATCGGCAAGATCTGTGCGGCCAGTTTCGCCATCATCTTCTATTATCTCAATCGAGTCAACTTCCTGCTGCATTTCTAAGGTAGAGACGGTAGAGAAAGTTTGAAAAGTAAAGAGTATAATGAGCAAAAAGATCAGAATAGCAGCGGGCATCGTGCTCTACAATCCCGACGAAGGGCGGCTGAGGCAGAACATCGAGGCCATCCTTCCGCAGGTCGATGCACTCTATATCGTCGATAATGCCTCTCAGGATGCCGAAGCTATCGACCGACTGCTGGCCGCTTATGGGCTGACCGCGCAGCGTAACGCCACCAACGCTGGCATTGCTGCCGCGCTCAACCAGCTAATGCTACAAGGCGAGTCTATGCAGATGGACTGGGTGTTGACGCTCGATCAGGATTCAGTCTGCCCTCCCGACCTCATTTCCACAATGCGTCCTTTTGCCAAGAGTCAGGAACAGGCCGGCATTATCTGTCCGGTCATTGTAGATCGCAGTTTCGGCATGGAGCATGCTCCTTCCAATGCTGAAGACGCCACTTCTGTTCAGGAGTGCATCACCTCCGCTTCTCTCACGCGAGTTATGGCCTGGCGTCAGACAGGAGGCTTCGACGAACGACTATTCATCGATGCTGTCGATACTGATTTCTGCCTCACCCTACATGAACACGGCTGGCAGGTGCTACGCATCAATAGCCTGCACCTGCTGCACGAAATCGGACACGCTGCCACCTGTCACACCCTGTTCGGCCGCACCTATATTGCTTTCAACCATGCGCCAGTACGTTATTACTACATTGCACGCAACATGGTATTTCTCAGCCGAAAGCACCCTGGTTTCCTCTCCCCTGCCCCTTGGCGATGCATGCTCACCATGATGGCCAGAATGCTAGTAATTCTTTGCTGGGAGCGTGAGGACCGGTGGCTCAAATGCCACAAAATCGTTTCCGGCATACGCAATGGAATCAATGGCAAGTGGCATATAGTCAAATAATGCATGATTAAATATTTCATCATCATAGTCATATACGGCAAGCATATCGAAGAGTCAAGTACACTTCGATCATTCGTCGATTTCGGCAACATCCTGCAAGGACGCTGTCGTATTTTACTATGGGATAATAGCCCATCAGCATATAGAGAAGATGAAATTCAGAACTATTGCGATCGTCTCCTCGGAATAGAATTTCAATATCATCACAACCAAGGAGAAAATGTAGCACTATCCAGAATCTACAACCAATCCATCGAACTACTTCACGATGATGAAGTGCTCGTTATTCTCGATGATGACTCCGTCTTCGATGACCAACTTTTCCACAAAGCAGATCAGGCTATTATTGAATATTCTGATAGTGATCTCTTCCTCCCCATCGTGCGCAACGGCAAGGATATTGTCAGTCCTGCCGCCATGGTAGGCTTCAAGGGTCATTATTTGCGCGAAGTGCCCCCGGGCCTGATGTCCTGCCACCACCGTACGGCCATCAACAGCGGCATGATGATTCGCGCCCGCTACCTCAAGCACGGCTTCGATGGCTACGACGAGCGCATCCGCTTCTACTTCACCGACAACGATTTCATGTCGCGCTACAACGCCTCGCACACCCACTTTTGCGTGCTCGACTATCAGATGCAGCACTCGCTCAACTTCTATGCACGTGGCGAGAGTTACCAGGTCAAGTCACAACGCTTCCGCGATCTGCGCCGCTCGTTCCTCATTCTGATGCATCGCAAGGGTTGGCTTTCCTACCTCAGCACGCAGCTCTATCTGTTTATCTACTCCATCAAGTTCGCCATCATCCATCGCGACCTCCGTTATATATTTGTCTTTTAATCAATAATTAGTCCCGTGAAGATTGTATTTGACAACATCATCTATTCCCTGCAGCGCTACGGAGGCATCTCCGTGGTGTGGAACAATCTGGTCTCACGCGTCATCAAGGCCGGACAGGGTGTGTTGTTTCTCGAATACGACGATGCCGAACGCAATATCACACGCCACGAACTCAGCCTTCCTCGCCAATGCATCAGGCAGGGCAGTTCGTTCCTCATCTCGCTGCGTCGCTACCTCAATCCACGTATTTCCGCTCGCGAGGTCATGCAGGGCAACACACACAGCCGCTTTATCTTCCACTCCAGCTACTTCCGCATCTGCCGTGACAAGCGTGCCGTCAACATCACCACCGTACACGACTTCACCTACGAGTTCTTCGTCCACAACTGGCTCAAGCGCTTCATCCATTGTCGTCAGAAGCATGCTGCCATCCGTCAGGCCCAGCGCGTAGTGTGCATCAGCGAGAATACCCGACGCGACCTGCTCCGTTTCCTGCCCGATGTCGATCCGGCCAAAGTCAGCGTCATATACAACGGTGTGGAAGACACCAATTTCCACATCCTGCCCGATGTCGAGCATCAGGACTTTGCCATCTTCGTAGGCCGTCGTGACGACTACAAGAACTTCCATGCCATCCTTCAGCCATTGGCACAGCTCCACATACCGCTCTGCATCGTCGGCTCTCCCCTCACCGATGCCGAACTGCAGCAGCTCAGCCACTCCGGCATCCAATACGAGCACCACGGCCTCGTCACCTACGAGGAGCTCAACCGCCTCTACAATCAGGCGCTCTTCCTCTTCTATCCCTCGCTTTACGAAGGCTTCGGCCTCCCTATCCTTGAGGCACAGATGGCTGGCTGTCCCGTGTTGGCATGCAACGCCTCCAGCATCCCCGAGGTCATCGGTGACCCCACGTTGATGCTCGACGACATCACGGCCGAAGCCATCGCTCCCCACATCGAGCGGTTCCGCGATTCCGTCTGCCGTGCCCAGATCATCGCCGACGGTCTCGCCAACGCCCGACGCTTCAACTGGGACCGCATGGCCAACGAGTACATGGCGCTCTACGAAGAGGCCATAAAAGAATAAAGAAACAATAATCACTAACGTAATCCATATCTTATGAAAACTACACCTTTCCACACAATGGTCTTCCTCCTTGCAGCACTCACAGCCTGCCAACCCAAGGAAGAAACCATACAGCCCGACCACACCTTCTACCTCGGCGCAGACCTCGGATGGAGCACCGAGATGGAAGCCAACGGTCACCACCTCTACAACTTCGCCGGCGAGGAGCGCGAAGCCACAGCCCTCATGAAGGAGCTGGGCCTCAATGCCGTACGTCATCGCGTATGGGTCAACCCCGAGAAGCATGGCAACTGGTGCAATGCTCAGGACCTCCTCGTCAAGTGCCAGCGTGCCAAGGCGCTCGACATGGACATCATGGTCGATTTCCACTACAGCGACTGGTGGGCCGATCCCGCCAAGCAGAACATCCCTGCCGCCTGGGAGGGCCACGACTTCGAGCAGATGAAGCAGGACCTCCGCCAGCACACCATCGACGTGCTCACCCTGCTCAAGCAGAACGACATCGAGCCACGCTGGGTACAGGTTGGCAACGAGACCACCAACGGCCTCCTGTGGAGCGTCGAGATGGATCCCGTCACCGGCTGGGAAATAAAGGATGAGCAGGGCAACACCACCATCACCCACTCCATGGGCCACGTGGAGCGCAACCCTGAGCAGTACGCGGGCTTCATCGCCACCGGCTACGATGCCGTCAAGGAGGTGTTCCCCAACGCCACCTGCATCGTGCACCTCGACAACGGCTTCGATGCCGACCTCTACAACCACAACCTCGACATACTACACGACAACGGTGCCAAGTGGGACATGATCGGCATGTCGCTCTACCCCTACTGGACCATGCAGTCGCACCCCGAATACACCTTCGAGCAGATGCTCCAGGAGTGCGTCGATAACATCAAGTTCCTCGCCCAGAAGTACGGCACCGACGCCATGATCGTAGAGACGGGCTATGAGGTTAACGAGGAGAATCCGCGCATCATGTTCGAAGGCCGACGTCAGCTCGCACAGGTCATCAACGCCATGCGTACCCAGACCGACGGCCACTGCCACGGCGTATTCTATTGGGAACCAACCTGTCGCCCTTCGCAGTACAAGCTCGGTGCCTTCGGTTCGGACGGCAAGCCCACAGCCATCATGCGTGCCTTTACCGATGGCACATATCCCGACGTGCATGACCCCGTCATGGCTCAGGGCGAAGACGGTCGCTATTACATCTTTTCCACTGGCTTCGGCGTAGGCGTCATGTCCAGCAGCGACCGCAAGTTCTGGCAGCAGGAACCTTCGGTCTTCGGCCGCGACCAGATTCCAGCCTGGGCACAGGACACCGTGCCTGGCTACAACGGCCACACCTGGGCCCCTGACATCAGCTACCACAACGGCCAGTGGCTGCTCTACTACAGCTGCTCAACGTTCGGCAAGAACGGCTCTGCCATCGGCCTGGCCACCACACCGACACTCGACACCACCTCGCCCGACTTCGGTTGGAAGGATCAGGGTCCCGTCATCGTCTCGCATCAGCATCGCGACAACTGGAACGCCATCGACCCCAACCTCTACGTCACACCTGAGGGCACACCATGGCTCGTCTATGGCTCGTTCTGGGATGGCATCCAGCTCGTCCGTCTGGCCGATGACTTCCAGACGCCTGTCACCGAGCCAGTGACCGTGGCCCGTCGCATCGACCACCACCGCGACCTCTCGGAGATCGACAATATCGAGCACTACACCATTGAGGGCAACGATACCATCGAGGCCGGCGACAACGCCATCGAGGGACCCTTCATCATCCGCGAGGGCGACTACTATTACCTCTTCGTCAGCCACGACTATTGCTGCCGCGGCAAGAACTCCACCTACCGCACCGTCTATGGCCGTTCAGAAAACATCGAAGGTCCCTACGTCGATGACAAGGGCCAGCGCATGGATCAGGGCGGCGGCGTGCTCCTCTTCGCTCCCGACGACCGCTACTACGGCATCGGCCATTGCTCAGCCTATCAGTTCGATGGCCAATGGTACTACATCTCGCACGCCTACGATGCCCGTTTCGGTGCCTCCGCCAAACTCTTCATCCGCCCCTTCCGCTTCAACACCAACGGCTGGATTGAATTGGCCGAATAAAAAAAACTGCCCGTCATTGCTGGCGGGCAGATTCATTTTTATGGATTAGGGCAAGCCCTATTGGATCTCGATCTGGCGTGTGGTATCGACCACAGGAGCGACCTCCTTCTTTGGCAGGTCGATGACCAGTACGCCATCGGCCATCTTGGCCACGATCTTGTCGTTCTGTACATCGTCTGGCAAGGTGAATGCCTGCTGGAACTTTGAGTAGCTGAACTCACGGCGCAGATACTTGTGGTTCTTCTTGTCCTTGTTGTCAGCATCTTGGGTCTCAGCCTTCTTCTCCAGGGCGATGATCAGGTTGTTGGCATGGTCGATCCTGATCTGGAAATCGTCCTTGGTCATGCCAGGGGCAGCGACCTCGACCTTGTACTCCTTCTCTCCCTCGATCACATTGACGGCAGGAGCAGAAACGTTGTTCTTACGATTGTTCATCCAGAAGTCTGTGTCAAAGAAATCATTGAACAATGTAGGGAACCAATTGTCATTGAATCTTGAAATCATAGGTACCATAATAGAACCTCCTTTCGGTTGATTTTAATTGTTAAACATCTGTTCTGGACGTTAGCGGAAGTAACTCGGAACCATTCTCTCGGACCTTTGCTTTCGTTTTGCGTTCACCTGTCATCATGCAATGGGCGTGCCAAACCAGTTTTTCTCCTCCTCAATGGACAATTTGTCCCTCTCCAATGGACTTTTTGACCTGTTTACAGTTGCAAAGCTTATGTTTCTTATGGCCAGAAAATAAACCTCTGATAGGACACATATTATATATTATATTTGGCAAAGATACACACTTTTTTTCATTCTGCAATCAAAATCACCGAAAAATTACAGAATAATTTGGAAATCTCGAATGTTTTCCTTATCTTTGCACCCGAAACATCAAGAGCAGACATCAACGGATGGTCTCGCCAACCGAGCAGTAAAGCCACGGTGGTCAGGACGATGTGGAAGCATATTAACTTCAAAACAAAACAACAATCATGCAGAACAATTCTTTCTACAACACCTTTGCGAAGATCTTCGCAAGCAATTCCCTCACCCTTTTGGTCAAGAACTTCAACGCCCAGGTCGGTAACCAAGGCTTCAACTCCATGCGTTCAGCCTACGACTGCGCCCTCATCGACGAATTCATCCGCCGTGGCATCGACATCTCCCCTATCTACGACGGCACCACCATCAACTTCCGACACGAAATCAGCATCGACGAAGCCACAAACCGCATCGTAATCCTCGAATAATCCCCTACACATTATTATCTGTATTATGCCCTGCCTCCCGTCTGCTCTGGGTGGCAGGGCATAATTACGTCCATGTTATCGAGCTCAATCTCTGTCTCGCCAATCATCCATGTCATTATCATCAATGCTGACCAACCGTCCGTTAACAAAAGTTTTTCTACCTTCGTTAATGTCGATGCCTGTGTGGTTGGTCAAATTCAACGTAGAATGAATCTTAATGCCATGACTGTTCATGTCTTTATATCGTCCATGAGTATCGACAATGCCCTTAGGCGTAAACGCCTTTCGCTTCGTCTTTTTCTCAGGCTCATCAAATTCAAAGTCAGCCTCTGCCATCACCTTTGACCTCTCCGTTTCTTGTACTTGAGCCAAGCGTCGCTGTTCCTCTTCTTTTTCCTCTGCCTCTCTTTGTTTTTGGGCCTTTTTCTCTTTTACGACACTCAATAGTTGTTCTTGCTTTTCCAAGCGAGCTTTTCGCTCTCTTTCTTGCTGAGCCTTCTTAGCTTCCTCTTTGCGTCTTTCCGCTTCTTTGTGATCAAAAACGAAATGCTCCATTCCATTCTTGACACTTAGGATTCCCATTTTAACCCTTTCAACAGAAGTGTGGTGTTGATCTGCTATCGTCTGCAAATCTGTTTCTCGGGCATACTCCAAGAACACATTGACACCAAAGGGTGTAATGGAGAATCCAGGCGAACCTTCCTTAAAAATTAGCTCAAGATACCTCAGCATCGTTTCGTAGAGGTAATCCCGATGAGGATGTGTATTGTTATCGTTTGCCATGGTCATTCTTTTTGGAATTGATAATACTCCTTGTCGTAATGTCATAGAACAGCTTGTATTTTGGATTCAAAGCATAGTTCTGCAAGTATTCACGGTGAGCATGAGGATATTTCAAAACACTGATGGGAACAACAAACAATTCTTCGGGTACAGCACCAGAGCCTCCAACGCCAATGGCAATAAATACAGGATACTGGTGTTCCTCCTGAAATCTGCGATAGCGTTCCAATTGATCAGTCCTTGCAACATACACCCAATCATTAACAAAACCCATACGGAATTTACATTCGATAGCAATAGGGGCTCGATTCTTAGCGGTAACCACATCCAGCAACAAATCAGGATCAAGATTATGTGCATCATACTTTCCTTCCACATATTTGTCACTCGTCCATTGTCGAATTGCAAATCGTGAAGGAAATCGGCTCACAACAAACTTTTCAAAATCATATCCATTCTTTCGTTTCCAGTCAATAACCTCGGTTTCTGACTGAACAGATTCCAGTTCCTCTTCCATAGAAGCAAACAACCTCTCGGCTTCATCATCCGTCATAGGTGTTAACTCACGGAACAATTGCTTCTCATTATCAGACAACACGCCATCGGCCATTGCCATTTGCTTCAAGAGTGAAAGAATATCTGTTTCCATATCAAGAATTGTTTGTTACTTGAGTGCAAAGATACATATTTTTTTTATTATTCATCCAACATTATCCAGAAAAGTGTCAAGAAACAGAACAATTGGCATACAAATGACACGAAATCATCTGTTTCCCTTCATTCTATTATGCGTCTTGCACAGCATCTGGCAATTGTCGATAGTCGTGGCACCGCCCTTACTCCATGCCGACACATGATCAGCGTCCATTTCTTTCAGTAGCCAAATCTTGGATTTGTTCGCCTTGCCCTCTTGTGTGCAATAGGGGCAATTTGATTCGTTGCATGACTTAGCTGCTTTAGTTTGTGTCTCATATACGAGTGACTTCGTAGTGTCCTCAAAAACTCGAACATTCAACAGCTGTGTCTTCTGTTCATTTCCGAGCACATATTCAAAAATCCCTTTTCTATCTTTTACCGATGGATCGAGCATCAATTCATCCACACGATTTGTCAGTATTTCGGAATCGTAAGCTTGACCATGATACTCTTCGTACAATCGACCCCATTCTCGTCCTCTCATTTCTGGATAAGTCTTCTCGAAAACAGTATCCACCCAATCAATCACGGAGTTGAAATATGACTTTACCTCATTAATGTTGTCATCATTACGATGATCCTTCATATATTCACTTATCTGGCCTTTGCTTACCCAATTCAATGCACATCGCAGGAAATCCTGGCGATTAGCATCTCCAACGATATACGTACGCCATTTCTGGATGTTGGAGTTCTGATTATTACTAAACTCCTCTTTCAATTTCGAAACAAAAGGTCCCGAGAATACTGCATTTAATAGCTCTTGTTCATTCAACGGAACTCCAGCGATATTGATAGTCTTGAACCATTCGCGAATCTCTGTTTCTGTTCCTTCACAAACATAGACCAGCAACTCTGTATTATCAATCAAGTTTCGCTTTTCCACGGGTAGAGAGGAATAGTTCTGCGGCATTCCATTTTCGTCAATAATGGAAAGTTTTCATGTTACGAATCGTCCAATACTGGTGATGCGTTGCTGTCCGTCAAGCACTTCGTATTTTTCACTATCAGTCTTATTAAAGTACATCAATCCGATAGGATATTTTTTCAAAATCGAATCGATAACTGCTACATCTTT
This sequence comes from Bacteroidales bacterium, assembly GCA_045628525.1. Classification (GTDB taxonomy): domain Bacteria; phylum Bacteroidota; class Bacteroidia; order Bacteroidales; family UBA3663; genus Liminaster. Next base: position 10,948 of record JAZQPJ010000085.1, on the reverse strand, counting down.
CTTGCCATCTGCATAGATATAGTTTCGTTGATATTCCGGCTGAATAGTCAGCTTTCCAGCAAGTCCATAAAGGCCTTTCCCCTCATATACATTATATTGGAAGCCTTTGCAAATTTCTTTAATTGTATATTTGTGAAGTTTAGTTTCCATTGCTTCTTCTTTTACGAATTAATATTCTAGCATAGATTTCTTTTCCATTAATTGTAAACCTCTTCCCATAATTTGGATTATTGTCAACGTATCTATCTATACCAATAATTTCAAATTGTTCTGGGCAATACCTGTCAATAAAAGTAATTGGCACTCCCATTATACCCTCGTAATCAGACGGAATAGAATCATTATATGGAACTTCTATAGCATCATAATCATCATAATGCATGTACTCAGATTTTCCTTTAAGTTCTTTATGACTACTGTATTTTAAGTTTTCTTTCATAGTCATCAATGGGATTGGAGTATGCCTACGGCCATGTTCTATATTTGTAAACCAACAAGAATTTCCAAGTCTTGTATAATCTCCAATATATCCTAATTTCTCTGCCTTATCCTTATACTCTTGCTTTACATCAAAGCCATTAGGAACTGCAAAAACCATATCCTCAGAAAAACCTGTAACTCCCAACCAGGTTTTATTCGCTTTTATATAAGGAAATACTTCTTTACAATTAATTGAGTTTTGATTGCCAATCATCAAGAATTGTTTTTGTCCTTCTATAAGCCAAGCAAAGAATTCTCTAAATAAAGAAAAAGGAGGATTAGTTATGACAATATCTGCATTATCTCTAAGTTTTGTAATTTCTTCACTTCGAAAATCTCCATCACCATTAAGAATTACAAAATTGATATTGTCCAACTGAATGTTGCCAATATCACACTTCTCCATAACAAACTTTTTAGCCGGTTCACCATTCAGCTCTATACATGTACTTATAAGTTTTTTTAAACCAAGTGTTTCGAAATTAAGAATGAAATAACGAGTGAAGTTACTCCATTCAGGATCATCACAAGGAAGTAATACGACCTTATTTCGAAAAGTATCTGGATTATACTCAAGATACGAATTCACTTCTTTCTCAATATCGTGAAATTGAGTATAAAACTCATCATTCTTTGTACTTTTAGCTTTTGTCAAGTTTTTGTTTGCCATAGATTGATAGCATTAAAGGTTTTGCAAGTGCTATCAATCACGCCAAAGCACAAAGAAAAGGGCATGAACCTTTCTCCTTATGCGTTTAGCTTAGAGGCGTGCCTAGGAATGGAACCTCCACCAAGAACAAGAATACAAGTTCATACCCCCGTAGGGATATGAAGCTAACGCATTACAACTCTTGATAGAAGATACCACCTCCATAAAGGCAGAATCCTCACATCAGTATTATTTCTGTGTGTTTATTCCTTGCATCGAAGTGTAATCCAGAAGGATTTGCGCTTCATGCCACAAAGTTGTTTCCTAGGCACCTTTGCTAAACGCGAAATAATAGCTTTGCTTCAATTATATTATGTCTGCCACTCCCTGACCCCTCATAAAGATCGCAGTGGCGTGGGATGTTTCTGTTTCTTGTGCTTCGTAGCACTATTGGCATAGAAGCAATATAATAATTATTTAAATTATCTTTACTTGCCAATAATATAACTCAACCGATCATCATTTCTGAAGATCCTCATCTGTTATATTACATTGGCTCTTATCACGGAGATGCTGCAACTTGGTAGAAATATTCAATGCTTCTTTTCTTGCTCTTTCCAGCATTTCGACCTGTGCAATCGCCTGCTCGCGCGTAACAGGTTTCGGATCGAATCCTGTTACGCGCCTATAATGTTCAGCACTTATTTTCATGCTTTGGTTGATCATCTCTATAAATTGAGAACTCTCCATAATTAAGAAGCCATTTAATGATTATTCGCCCGCAAATATACGAAGAAAAAACAAGGCAGACAAATTATCTGGCAGTTTTCTGCGCAAAAGAGGGATAAAAAACGGCTAACGGAGCCGTTTTTTATCCCTCGCAAAGTAAAGTTATCGCATTACCTGCTATTCCTCACCTCTTTCTTCATCTTGTGATACTTGTCCACACGAGGAGCCTCGCTTTTCTCGCCTACAGCCGTCTCGCCGGTGTAGGTCTGGAAGAAGCGCCAGAGGGCGTGGGGAGATGAGAAGCCGAACTGGCGGGCTACTTCGATGCGACTGGTGTCAGGACGATGCTTCATGAAACTCTTCAAGCGGGCCAGACGGTACTGGATGATCAAATCCTTGAGCGACATGCCCGTCTCCATCTCGATGGCGATTGAAAGGCGACGCTTGTCAAGCTGCAGACGATCGGCGAAGACCTGGGTGTCGCGTGTTTGGGTTAAGAACAGAATGGTTGCCACGGCATTGACCAGACGCGAAGAGGTAAATGTCTGCTCAAGGGTGGGATTGAAAGCCAGAATATCCTGCAAAGTGATCTCTGGCAGGTATGGTTTGATCTCTACCATGTGAAAAAAAGTGTTGATTTGCTATTGTAGATGTCCGATAGTCCGACCTGGATCCGAGTCGGACTATTGCAGATTTCCGACAGTCCGACCTGGATCCGGGTCGGACTATTGCAAACCTTCGACAGTCCGACCTGGGTCCAAGTCGGACTATTGCAGATTTACAATGATACATTTCAGGCTGCGACAAGCTTTTGCAAATTTGCAATAGTCCGACTTGGACCCAGGTCGGACTATTGCAACTCTATGACAGTCCGACTTGAATCCGGATCGGACTATTGTGCAAAATTATCTTTACAATCTGATAATCGTCGCCATCAATCCAGATAGCTGCGTTATTCGCGGGTGCATTTTGATTCGGTGCCGAAGAGGTACGACTCCTGGTAGCCACCCAGATCAACGACGATCTTTTCGAGCATCACACCTGGATCGAGTGGTTTGATGGTCAAGGTCTTCACACCGGCCTTGCCGGCCTTGAGATGCACCTTGTTGTCGATGATGCGACGTGCCACGGTAGGGTAAGTGATGCGATAGACGTTCTCCGGAGCTTCGTTCAGTTCGCCGTTGAAGTTAATCTCAACGCTCTCTTCGCCCTCGAAACCGATGCTGAATCGATGACCCTCGGGACGCAGGAATGCCAGGGTCGATGCAATCACTACGCGAACGTCAACCTCCTCGTGGCCAGCAGGAATCACCATCTTGTAACTGATGCTTCCGCCGTCGGTAGCTGCGGTATAAGGCTGGATAGAAAGACCGCTGCGGGTGCGACCCATATAGGGCACAAGCGTCCACTCGCCCCCGGCAGGATTCTGCAGGTCGTAGTAATGCTCGGCATCCATGGCGATGTAGCCCTCCGATGGCTGGAAAATGTACTTGCCTGTCATCTGGCTGGCATTATCGAAGCGATAAACCACGGGCTGGGTATCAGCAGGGAAATTGTCGTTCCACTGGGTATAGCCGATGTGCTTCTGGATCATCATGCCGTCCCACTTGCCGCCGGCAATGTCCTTGTTGTAGCTGCGGCAGAGTTCTGCATCGCGCTTGAAGGCTGCCTCGCAACGCTCTGCCCACACATTGGCCTCAGGGTTGCCCTCCTTATAGAGCTTGTGGTTCATCGCCTGCGCGTAGTACATCTGATATACGTTGCCCAAAGCCTGGATTGGGAAGAGCAGCTGCTGGAAGTAGGCATCGCGATAAGCCTCGGGCAGGGTGATGTACTGACGGAGTGCCTCGGCTTCGAGCTTCATGAACTCGTCGGCCACCTGCTTCCACTCGCCATTCTCGATGTTGTAGGTGCTGGCATCGAGCATCTCGGCGGTCACACGGCCGGCATACTGGCTGTAGAGGTTAAGGATTCTGGCAGCCTCGTCCGCCTGGTCGGCACCGAACTGCTGTGCGCAGTATGCCTTGGGATGATCCATCAGGTTCTCCGCATTATAGCGGGTCGGATTCCAGGCCATATCCATGAAGAGGTCGATCGGATATTCCATCGGCTTGAGGTCGCCCACGTTGAGCACCCAGAGGCGGTCGATGCCGTACTGATAGGTCAGGGTCAGCTGATCCCATATATGCTGGATAGGCGTAATGTTGAGCCACTTGCTGTTGCGAGGGGCACCCACATAATCCACATGGTAATACATGCCGAAGCCGCCCTTGTGGGCTCGCTCCTTGGCCGACATAGGCACGCGGCGCACGTCGCCCCAGTTGTCGTCGCTGAAGAGGATGATGGCATCCTCGGGCACCTTCATGCCCATATCGTAGTAACGCTGCACCTCCTTATAGAGAGCCCAGACCTGCTGACGCTCCTTGGCGGGGCGGCCGGTCTCCTTGGCGATGATCTTGCGCTGGTTGTTCACAATCTTTTCGAGCAGCTTGATGGTGGCTGCATCATCGGGTACGAACTCGTCGTCATGACCCTCCTTGGCACCCATGGCCGTATCGCCGTCGCCACGCATACCGATGGTGATCAGGTCCTCGTTGTTCTTCGAGCGACGGATGCCCTCGGTGAAGAATTGGTCGATAACCTTCTGGTTGGTAACATAATCCCACTCGCCGTATTCCTGGCGGTGACGCGCCCATTCCTGATGGTTGCGTGCCATGGGTTCGTGGTGCGAAGTGCCCATGATCACGCCCATGTCGCTCGCCGTGGGCGAATTGAGCGGATCGTCGGCATAGAACGACCAGCTCCACATGGCAGGCCACAGGTAGTTGCCGCGCAGACGCAGGATGAGCTCAAAGACGCGGGCATAGAACTCATGACCGCCATACTCCGTGCCGAAGGTATTCTTGACCCAAGTGGTGAGGCAGGGAGCCTCGTCGTTGAGGAAGAGTCCGCGATAGCGCACGGCAGGTTCACCAGCCGTATAGGTTCCCTTCACGAGCGACAGATTCTCCTGGTGCATCACCGGCACATCCATCCAGTCGTACCAGGGCGACACGCCGATCTGCTCCGACAGCTCGTAGATGCCGTAAATGGTGCCACGCATGTCGCTACCGGCAATGACCAGTGCCTCGTCCACACCGTCGGCAGGATTCTGAACCACGGTCATCAGGTACTTCTCGACCTTGCCTTTCAGCTGCGAGGCATCGAGCTTGCCGGCCTTCACCAGTTTCTGTATCAGCTTGCTGTCCAGGCTGCCCACCATCACGCATCGGCCGGAGGTTACCTCGTTGAGCAGCGCAGCTTTCTGTCCGCAGACACGCGCGAAGTCGTCCTGCAGGTTCTTGGCAGCAATCTGAATGCCCTTCAGCTCGTCGGCATCGATCACGATGTTCAGCGGCTTGGCCTTTTCGATCAAAGTGAAATTCTCGTTAGTCAGCGCCTTGCTCACGATGTTGTCATGATCCTTGGCCTGAGCCGACTGGAGTGCCAGCAATGTCATAGCCAGCAGAAATGTCTTTTTCATAATACAATAGAGAGGGTGTGAGGTATAAGTGTTTCGGATAAAATCGCTGCAAAGATAAGTCAAATTTTGCAAACATCCAAATATTTTGCCCATAAAGTCCCCGAAACACACCAATCTGTCGAGAAATCAACCTCTTTGATGTCTGAATGGAGATGGCAAATAGAAGAAAACGAAGAGTGATCACTGCGCAGATACTGGTGCTCTAAGCCAATTTCTATAGTTTCACCGTCGAGATATCCACCAGATTATTCACAATGGCATAAATGGTGAGACCTGCCGGAGAATGGATTTGCAACTTGCGTGCAATATTTCTTCGGTGGGTCGTTACGGTATTCGTAGCTATGAAGAGGTGGTCGGCAATTTCCTTATTCGACATGCCCTGAACGACACAGACAATGATATCCTTTTCACGCTCGGAGAGTGCTTCTTGAGAAGTCTCATTACCTCCTGTAATCATATTAGAGATGCGCTGTGACACATCGCTCTGTCGGCACTTCTGTTCGAGTAATTGGATGGCAGGCAGGAAGATGCGCTCCTCGATCTCGACGTGCTGATAGAGCATACGCTCGGAGTTGTAGATGTCGTAGAGCGTGGCACTGAGCTGATTGTTGTGCAGATTGTCCGATGGCAGGTACTTGATAATGATGTCCTTGAGCTCGGTGAGACGCTGATCGGTCTGATCGTGGTGCTTCGAGAAAGTTTCGACAAAAGTGTCGTTGGCTACCTTGCCGTCGATCAGTTTCTCAACGTATGGGAAGAGCGTCTTCTCTTCGTAGTTCATGTGCGAACGCATTGAATGCGCGTAGCCATCATATAATTTTAAAATGAGATGCCCGAGGTTGTCGTCTTCGTCGAGTGCATCGGCCAGGACCTTGCGAATGAAGGGGAGTTCGAAGTCGAGGAAGAAGACGTGAGCTGCACGCAGGTAGCGCAATAGTGTGATGACTGAGAGCTTGCCTATGGATTCACTGTCGAGGTGACCGTTGATGGCAAAGTTGACTACGGTCATGAAGGTGTAGGTATCGACCTCCTGCGCTTCGCATACCTCGCGGACGGTCTTGTCGCCAAAACCTAACTTGATACCGAAGGCTCCGAGCATGTGCAGGAGGCTATGGTCGTCACGAATGAGGTTGATCATCTTGTCATCGGCCTCATACATTTTAATATTCTTCATTATTTGAGGTTTTGAGGTGGTTGGGTTTTGAGGTTGTCAGGAATAGCTCGGCCTTACAACCTTACAAGCGAAGCACCCTGAAAACCTTATAACCTGTATTTAAGTGCTGCAAAGGTACAGACTTTTTTTCTAAATTGCAAGGATTGAGTATCGATAAATGCTCACTCCTTGTTGTTTTTACTCATTTGTTGGTATCTGTTTTGCTCAAAAGTGAGCATGTTACCTATCTGTATTCCTGACTTTTTACTCGATTTAAAGGATTGCAGCAGTCAGAAAAACACGCTACCTTTGCACCGCGAAAATCAAAAAAAACATCCAAAAATGAGTAATAGAAATAGTTGGATCATGATGTTGATGGCATGGGTCAGCATGACCAGTGCCAACGCGCAGGAGAAAGGTGACGGCCAGGAGCCGCGCCTCTCCCTGGGCGGTTATGGAGAGGCGACGATGAGCCGTATGTTTTATAGCAACAACTACAAGCGCTACACAAATGCCGAGCTCTATAAAGATGCCAAAGGCTTCGGACAGTTCGACCTCCCGCACGTGGTGTTTTACATCAATTATGACTTCGGTCATGGCTGGTCGATGGGATCGGAGATCGAGTTTGAGCATGGTGGCACTGAGGCGGCTGTGGAGATCGAGGAAGAAGAAACCGGAGAGTATGAAACCGAGGTAGAGCGTGGCGGCGAGGTGGCGCTGGAGCAGTTCTGGATCCAGAAGTCGTGGAGCAAGGCTGTCAATCTGCGCATGGGACACATTGTGGTGCCTGTCGGCTTGACCAATCAGTTCCACATGCCTACGGAGTTTTTCACTGTCTATCGTCCGGAGAGCGAAAGCAGTATCTTGCCTTGCACATGGCATCAGACGGGTATTTCGCTCTGGGGTCGATTGCCAGAGTGGCGCTATGAAGTGCAGTTTCTGGCTGGTTTGGAAGCAGATCTCTTCGGTGCGAAAGACTGGATCAAAGGTGGTAGTGCCAGCCGATATGAGTTCGATATTGCCAATAGCTATGCAGGAGTCATCCGCATCGACAATTATTCTCTGCCTGGCCTTCGCATCGGCGTGAGTGGCTATTACGGAAGATCGGCAGCCAACTCGCTCAAGTCAGATAAATATAAAGATGTTGATGGCGACATCCTCATCGGAACTCTTGACTTCGAATATAAGGCTCACAACTGGATCGTTCGAGGAAATTATGATTATGGACACCTGAGCGACTCTGAGGCTATCACGAAGATCAACAAGACCTTAGGCAAAGGATCTGTTTCTCCACAGACGTCAGTGGCAAGCGATGCCATGTGTGCCAGCATTGAGGCAGGTTATGATGTCTTTGCATTATCTGCCAAGCTGCGGGAAGAACATCAGCAACTCTATCCTTTTGCCCGCTATGAGTATTATGACTCAATGTATAAGACCGAAGGAGCTGTGGTGGATAATCCTTGTTGGGAGCGACAGAAGATCACTTTAGGATTGAATTATAAGCCGATGAAAGATATCGTCATCAAGGCAGAATGGTCGGAGCGACTCCTGAAGAGCCAGTTCAACAATGAGCCGACGGTCAGCTTGGGCATTGCTTATAGCGGATTCTTTAAAATGAAAAATTAAAAGGGAAAAATTAGAATTGATAGTAAAACTAACTATAAATAATTGGTATTGATATGAAAAAGTTTCTGAATCTTTTTATGCTTCTAAGCCTCTTTGCAGGTTGGAGCAGTTGTTCTGACAACGATGATCCTGTTGTAAAAACAGACAATGATGTGGATGCTACCCAACAGGAAATCCTGAAAAACTATGTCAATAAGGTAGTCGTACCTACTTATAGGAGCCTGGCAGATGCAGCGGTTCTGCTGGCCGAGGATTGTAAGAATCTCACCTCGCAGGCGGCTGTCAATAAGGCTTGTGCCGACTGGGTAGAGGCACGTAAATACTGGGAGCTTTCAGAGGCTTTCCTTTTTGGTGCTGCAGCTGATTACAACATCGATCCTCATATCGACTCATGGCCACTCGACCTGACTCAGCTCGATGAAGTCCTGAAAGCAGGTAACATTGAAGAACGCATCGAAGCAGGCACTGCAGGCTATGGATTGCTTGGTTTCCATGCAGTTGAGTATGTTATCTTTAAGGAAGGTTCGACAGGTGATGCTAACAATCGTCAGCGTGATGTAGCCACTATCAGCGAAGCAGAGGCTCGCTTTGCCGCCGTGGTGGCTGCCGACATGAGCGAACAGTGTGACCGTCTGGTAGAAGCTTGGGAAGGCGTGTATGGCGAGACGCTTTATAACGCAGGTTTGCCTGGCAATGCCAAGTATAAGACGCAGTCAGCCGCCTTTGAAGAAATCCTCATCGGTGCCTCAGATATTGCCAACGAGGTGGCCAACACCAAGATCTCTGACCCGATGGCTTCGCATCAGTGGAGCGATGTAGAGTCTCCTCATTCATGGAACTCTGTAGCAGACTTCATCGACAATATCCGCAGCGTTCGCAACGCTTATTTCGGCTCGCTCGATGGCACAATTTCTGCTTCTTCTGTCTCAGCATTAGTAGCTTCGAAGAATAAGGCGGCTGATGAGAAAGTTCGCAGCGCCATCAGCGATGCTATCCAGAAGCTGGAGGCCATGCCACGTCCTTTCCGCAATTATATCGGCGAGACCTCTGGAGAGAATTATAACAAGATACAGGCAGCGATTGATGCCTGCAATGATTTAGTAGATACCATTGACGAAATTGATTTCTTATGATTTCTATGAAGCAAAAAAAGTATTTGGCAGCATCGGCATTTCTTTTGGCGATGCTTGCCAGCTGTTCTGACAGCGAGAATAATGTAGAAGATCCAGACCCAGAGCCTGTTGATCCCACCATCGCCGAGCAGTTCTACTCAGGCGGAGAGCTTGGCACGAGCTTCATCTCCTCATCGAAGGCCTACGAGCAACCGACACCAGCCGTGGAGAACAGCGGTATGTTCCAGTCGTTCAATCGTGGCGAGAAGATGTTCGAGAAGCCATTCACTGCTAATAATAATGGCGGTGAGCGCGAAGGCTTAGGTCCGCTTTATGTCCGCTCTTCCTGTTTGCATTGCCACCCAGGGTATGGTCATGGCAAGAGCCAGCCAGACGGTTCGTTCAACACGGTAGATGTAGGCAATGGCTATCTGCTCGTAGTTTACAATCCTGATAATGACGCGTATGTAAGCTGGTTGGCTGGTATGCCACAGACGCATGCCATCGCTCCATTCAAGGATCCGATCGATGAAAAGAAAATCCAGCTCAAGTGGCAGGAATTTACCGATGAGTGGGGAAATAAGTTCCCTGACGGAGAGAGCTATTCATTGCGTTATCCAGAGGTTAACATTCCTCGCGATGCCGTCTATGTCATCAACCAGGGTTATGAGGATGCTACGACCAATAATTATGAGGTGCGACTTGAATCTACACTCGGCATCTATGGCAGCGGTTTGCTCGATGCGATTACCGACGAGGACATCATTGCACAATATAATAAGGAGTATGCAGATGGATTTATGAACAATGGATTTAATCCTGCGTTTTATAAGGATGGCCAGTATGTAGGTTATTACACAAATAGCAAGCAAGGCGATGGTACAAAAAAGGTGCGCCGCTTTACATACGCCATCTCGCGCGGTCCTTTGCTCGATGCTGCAGGTGCTAATGCCATCTGGAATATTACGAATGTCACGCGTTCTGACCGTCGTTATCATTACCTCGATCTGAACGGAAAGATTTATGCCACATACGCCTCAAAAGACCCTGAGGTTCAGAAAGGTTTTGCCGATTATATCAGCAAGATCTCTACCGCAGAGGAGCATCCTGAGTGGTTCACGGAGAATGTGGAAGAGAACATCTTCAACTACCTCACGTCTTCTGACTTGGATGTGGAAATGTCTGATGATGACTACGTAGATTTCATGGTTTGGCATCGTGGCTTGGCCGTTCCTGCTGCCAGAAACATCGACGACAAGAAGATACAGCACGGCAAGAAAAAGTTCGAAGAGATCGGTTGCGCCTACTGTCATCGCCCCTCATGGACAACCGGTAAGGATGAGGTCTATGACCCGAATCTCTTTGTAGTGACTGACGAGAAGAGTGCCAACAAGGGACAGATGCTTTCGAGCAAGATGCCTCGTTATCCGAACCAGAAGATCTGGCCTTACACCGACCTCGTGCAGCACAAGCTCTTCATGAAGAATGACCTCCGAACAGGTTGGTGTCGCACCACCGCACTCTGGGGAAGAGGTCTGCATCAGCTCTGCACAGGTTCGCAGTTTGCCGATCGTCTGCATGACTGCCGCGCTCGCAACGTACTCGAAGCCATCATGTGGCATGCTACCAATCAGGGTGGCACGAGCGATGCTTACTATTCGGTCAAGAAGTTCCGC
>JAZQPJ010000084.1:0-25872 GCA_045628525.1 Bacteroidales bacterium | reverse complement strand
GATGGTCTGCTTTGCTTCGTGCATATCCTTCTTGTGGCAGGTGCCAAGGCGATTGAGACGGTCAATCTCCGTGCCCTGTTCGGACACGGTCTTCTTCAGGTTGCCAAGTTCTTTTGTGAGACTCTTGAGAACTGCATCTATATCTTTGACCTCTTCTTGCATGGTGCAAAGATAGGAAGACTTTTGCTGAGTTCCAAAGAAAGTAAAAAAAGATTTTTCAGCACTTTTTCAGACCTCATGGAGGTAGGGCACGAATATGTCTGGTCATATTCCATTCGCCCTAATTTGACAGAAATGGTGTAATCTCAACATGACACTATTCTGCATCATTCTCACTTATGCGAATGTTTGAATGGGGGTGCTGAGTAGTTACTCTCCAAACTCTGCCTGCTAAAATTTGTAAATTATTACGAAAAGACCATTGTTTATCCCGTTTCGTCAATACGAAAAGCCTTCCTGCTCGGACTTAAAAAGGGTAAAACAAGTAACAACGACCTTGCTTCTCCCCTCTTTTTTTGTTCAAAATGTATCAAAATTTATATAATTTATGTTTCAAAAACTACAAATCTGCACTTTTGTACGATTTGGCAATAAATATACCTCCTTAAATAATATATTTAAAAGGTATTCGATTATCTTTGCAACTAAAAATACACAACACTCGCAGATATGTTCAAAATCATCTTCGGCACACTTCCCGCTTGGGTCTGTCTGGCATGGGCTATAACGCACGTGCCTCGGTACTCGGCTGCCGACCTGGCTCGAAAGAAGTTCACGTGGTTTCTGGGCGCTGCCACCCTATTATATTTCAGCCATGCCTACTACTTCAACCTGGGTTCAAATCGGTGGGTAGAGGGCGTGTGGCTGTTCGCGTCGCTTGCCTCGTATCCGCTCTATTATCTCTATATCCGCCAGCTCACGACCGAGGCCGCAATCAGCCGCCGATGGCTCATGGTATTGCTTCCCGGAGTGGCCGTAGCCCTGTTGGCCTGGAGCGGGTTTATTGCCGAGGCACAGGCCTGCCACAAGATCTGCTTCGGATTGAGCGTGCTGCTCGTGGTCGTGTTTGGCTACCTCCGCCTGCATGCCTACGACCAGCGTTTGGCCCAAGCCTTTGCCAACACCGATACCTACAGCATGCAGCGCATCCGCGTGATCCTGATCTGCTTCGTGGCTGCCTCAATCTGTTCGTCGGTCATCAACGTCATCGGCAAGCAGTACTTCTACGACAGCGAATGGCTGTTGGCCATTCCCTCGGTCATCTTTGCCGTGCTGCTTCACGTATTGTTCCGCACGGGCTACCGTCTGCCGTATGTGGCGGTGATGCTGAGCGAGCAGCTGGCCAACGATGCGCCCAAGGTTTCGACCACCGATACCGAGACACAAAATGAGTCGCTCTCCCCAGCCATGACAGAGAAGATAGGCACGCAGCTCCACGTCCTGATGACGCAGCGCCAGCTCTACCTGCAGCCCAACGTGAAGCTCAGCGACCTGGCCCGCGAGATCGGCACCTGTCGCACTTACCTCTCCACCTACCTCAACCAGACGCTGGGCACCGACTTCTCGACCTACATCAACCAGCAGCGCATCGAGCACGCCAAGCAGCAGCTCCCCCTGCTGGCCACCAGCCAATCTATCGACTCATTCTACCGCGAGTTCGGCTTCGCCTCGCCCCGTGCCTTCTTCCGCAACTTCAAGCAATACACGGGCATGACGCCGGATGAGTGGATCAAACAGAATCACAAGAACTAACATCATAGAATCACAAAACTAACTTACATATCTAAAACCGAACGCTTATGAAACACCTTTCCTTAATCTTCTGCGCAAGCTTACTTGCTGCGTCAGTTGTTACCCAGGCTCAGGCCCAGGCTGCCCGCACCGGCGACAAAGACTATCCCAGCCTCGAAGAAGCCATCCAGGCAGCCGAAGACAATGCTACAGTCACGATGCTGCAGAACGTGGATGGTATTACCTTCAGCAAGTGCATCACGCTCGACATGAACGGACACACCGCCAATGCTATCTGGGTACAGAACCAGCAGGGTACCGTCACCATCAAGAACGGCCACATCTATGACAAAGTAGATGGTCAGGACGGCGATTACACCGCCTATGTGGGCAAGCTGGTGCTCGAAAACCTCAAGGTGGACCAAGACGTATGGGTAGATGGCCATTATTGCTACATCAAGAGCGGCATCTACAACAGCGTGAACAACCACCGCTGCGATACGCACTATGGCACAGCCTACATTAGCGGCAACAACACATTTGTGGGCGACTTCAACGAAGGCGGCTGGAACTACGACGGCGGCGAGATCATCCTGCTCGGCGGCATCTACACCAGCGATCCAAGCTCTACGTGGGGACGCGTATGGGTGGATAAGACTCGTTATGTCCAAGTCCTCAACCGTGCTCCCGAGGGTGCCCCTGCCTCGAACTACGTCTGGCAGGTATTTGATAACGGCACAGAAGCCAGCGGCGTAATCAGCTTCACCGAGTCGGAGCCTAACAACGAATGGTATGATGCTGACGAGATTGCACCAAACTGTATCGTTAGCGCTGAGTTGGCCAATTCGGAAGAAGCAGATACCCAAGACTGGTTTAAGGTAATCCTGCCTGAAGAGGGCGACCTCAGCTATACGCTCACGGCTGACAAAGGACTGGGCATGGGCTGGTTTGAGATCTATGTATTGGACCAGGACAACGAGCTGAGAAAAATATACGATAGGTATCCGAATCACTACGGAACAGGTGAAGCCCAAACAGACACCAAGCCGGGCCTCAAGGCTGGTACCTATTACATCAAGGTAGGCCATAACAACGGACACGGCAGTTACACGCTTGAGACCAGGTTTACCCCATGCGCCAAAGGCTGTGACAACGAACCAAACAACGAGTATTCTCAAGCCCAGCAGATCGAACTTGCCAAAACCTACGAGGGTCGCCTTGGCTATGATTACTGGTATGACTGCGATAACCAGGATTGGTACCAGATAGAACTACCAGAAGAGGGCGACCTCAGCTATACGCTCACGGCAGAAAAGACCCTGGGCATGGGTTGGTTTGAGATCTATGTAATGGACCAGGACACCGAGCTGAGAAAAATATACGATAGGTATCCGAATCACTACGGAACGGGTGAAGCCCAAACAGACACCAAGCCAGGCCTCAAGGCTGGTACCTATTACATCAAGGTAGGCCATAACAACGGACACGGCGGCTACACGCTTGAGACCAGGTTTACCCCATGCGCCAAACGCTGTGACAACGAACCAAACGACGAATATTCTCAAGCCCAACAGATCGAACTTGCCAAGACCTATGAGGGTCGCCTCGGCTATGATTACTGGTATGACTGCGACAACCAGGATTGGTACCAGATAGAACTACCAGAAGAGGGCGACCTCAGCTATACGCTAACGGCAGAAAAGACCCTGGGCATGGGTTGGTTTGAGATCTATGTAATGGACCCGAACTACGAGCTGAGAAAGATATACGATAGCTATCTGAATCACTACGGAACAGGTGAAGCCCAAACAGACACCAAGTCGGGCCTCAAGACTGGTACCTATTACATCAAGGTAGGCCATAACAACGGACACGGCGGCTACCAGTTCAAGGTATCATTCACCCCTTGCAGATACCTGGCAGATGCAGAACCGAACGATGAGGATTATCAGGCCATGCAGATTGAACTCGGTACGCCATACCAAGGTCGCCTCGGATACGAATACTGCGATGACTGCGACACTAAGGACTGGTACAAGTTCGACCTCGACCAGACAGTTAAGCTCACCTACACCATACATGCCGAAAAGAGCCTGGGCATCGGATGGATCTCGATTTGGGCACCAAAATCAAACGGCGAGTTGACTGAAATACAATCTAAGTATCTGAACCACTTTGGAACTGGCGAAGCCCAAACAGTCACTACAGGATATTTGGATGCCGGCACCTACTATGTCAAAGTTGAGCGAAACAATGGCCATGGCGGCTACCACTTCGGCATCCAGAAGGGCACCGAGTCAGCCATCGAGGCCATTAGCACAGACGCTGATTCTACCCTCCGCTTCGACATCAATGGCCGCACAGTTTCGTCCGATGCTAAGGGCTTCATCCTTCAGCGTGGACAGAAGACGGTGGTGCGATAATACATAAACCAACAACGCCAAATTCACCTTATTGGTCGAACGAATAATCTCCATCAAACGAAATCAAAGTAATTCATTAGATCGGCAAACTTACAGTTGATTTTGATTACTTCTGATTTCCTTTGATGGAGGATAAAAAAGACCAGTGACTAATTTTTCCTGTTGCTCAATATGAAACAGACTATAACTTTTCTCGCAGCCCTCGCGCTTGCTTAGGAGCACCTTCTTGATGAAGATGAGAAATGGAAGCGCTACTTCCTTCTCCAGTTCTACAAATCTGTTATACGACACAACTTCGGGAAACAGATGCCGCATCTGCTTGCAGATCTTTTCAAGATAGAAGTGCTTTAGGCAACGATAGCCAGATGAATGGAAAAGGATCAGAATTAGCATGACTTCTGCTCTCGACATCTTTCCTTCTCGATGGTATTTGCGCTTTTTTCACTCTTAATGGTATATTTTGCCATTTGAATATCAAAAAAATTTGCAAAAGTCGTCTGCAAGACAAAAAATTTCTGTAACTTTGTCCTCGGTAATCATAGCATTTTATTTGTTTGTTTTGTGGTTATTACAAAGATAACAAATAAAATGCTATTTACCAAATTTTCAACAAATTATTTTCGTCGAACTCACGTTAAATACGAAGCACCCCAAAAGTGTACTTTATAGCTATTGAAATCCATCATGGAAATCAAAGGGAATAAAGTAACTTTGGGGGTGCTAAAATTATCTTGCATTCTTGCGTGGCAGGATTACAGCACCTGCTCCACAGGGAGGACAAAGGCACGGAGGCCGAGCATTGGTTTCTCCTCGTCGATCTTGCGGAGACGGTCGAAGATGAGGGGTACGCGGTCATCCTCGCACATGGTGATGATGGCGGAGTTCATGCCTGGCCATGCGTGGCTGCCGTAGTGTGGCTCACCGGTCTTGCTGCCACGGCCCATAGCCTGCTCGAAGCAGGTGAAGCCGCGCTGCATCGAGCTGCTGAGTGCCTCAAGGACGCTGTCGTGATGAGCCTGGTCGTATGCGATGAATATAGCTTTCATTGTTTGGAAAGAGTTTGAGAAGTTTGAAGGGTTTGAAAGGTTTGAAGGGTTTGAGGGATGGATAAGGGGGTTAAGGACTTTTCGAACCTTTCAAACTCCTCAAACTTTTCGAACCCAAATAACTTATTACTTACGCTTAGCGAAGCGATGCTTCTTCTTGGCCCACTCGCGCTCCAAGCCGAGCTTGTCGGCCCAGGCACCACGCTCGCCGCGGGTCATGTGCATGCCCATAAGGGTGAAGCCATTGATCTTGGCACCCTGGAAGATGCAGTAAACCGAAGGAACGACTACGAGGGTCATGACAGTAGAAACGAGCAGACCGCCGATGATCGAAACACCGAGTGGCTGCCACATCTCAGAGCCCTGACCGGTACCGATGGCCATTGGCAACATACCGAGCAGCGTGGTGAGGGTGGTCATCAATACAGGACGCAGACGGCTGCGGCCAGCCTTGACGACGGCCTGGACAACCGAGAGGCCACGCTCGCGGAGGAGGTGGATGTAGTCGATGAGCACGATACCGTTCTTCACCACGATACCGATGAGCATGATGGCACCGAGCATTGACATGATGTTGAGCTCAATGCCGGTCATCCACAAAGCCAGCACGATGCCGGTGAAGGTGAATGGGATAGAGATGAGCATGATGATGAATGGGTCGCTCCATGACTCGAACTGTGCAGCCATGACGATGAAGACGATGAGCAGGATGAGGATGCCCAGGGTACCGAGATCCTTGAATGACTCCTGCTGATCCTCGTACGAACCTGCCACCTGGATAGAGACATCGCCCGTGAGGAGGCCATCCTCGCGCATGCCCTCGATGACATTCTCGCCGATGGTTACTACCTGGCCGAGCTTAGCCACGTCGGTGTTGACTACGCAGGTCACTGTGTTGATACGCTGACGGTCCTTACGCTCGATGGTAGGCAATGAGTAACGCTCCACTACCTTGCCGACGTCCTTGACACGTACCTTCGAGCCGTTCTGACCATAGAGCAGGACGTTCTCAAGGGTCTCGACGCTCTCGCGGACACCCGGCTCGTAACGCACGCGGATGGCATACTCCTCGCCGTCCTCACGATAGTAAGAGGCGGTAGAGCCATTGAAGCGGTTGCGGATCAGGGTACCTGCGGTGGTGAGGTTGAGGCCATAGAGGGCGAGCTTCTCACGATCGAACTCTACCTGAATCTCTGGCTGATAGTCCGAGCGCGAAATGTTGATCTGGCTCACGCTGTCGCCAGCAGCTGCGGTGATACGGTTCTTGAGGATGGTAGCGAGCGAGTCGGTCTGGGTGAGGTCGTAACCGTAGATCTCGAAAGCTGCGGTTGACTGGCCGCCCATGCCCTGCTGACCACCTTCGGTCACCATGACGCGGCTGAACTCAGGATACTGCTTGAGGTCCTCGCGCATCTGGTTGGCCACGGTGTACATGGTCTCGTCGGCAATACGGTCAGCCACGTTGTACATGGCGATGTTGAACGAGATGATGTGGGTACCGTTGTCGCGCATCGAGGCGAAGGTGTTGTCGGTATCGGCCTGACCGGTCGAGTAGTTGCAGGCACGTAGGATCTTCTTGTCAGGCGTACCCCAGCGGGCCATCCACTTGTTGGCCAGCTCCTCAGAGAGGCGGTCGGCCTCGGCCTGACGCGTACCTACAGGCAACTGCAGGGTGATGGAGATACGGCCGCTATCGGCTGATGGGAAGAAGCCGGTACTGATCTGCTTCATGGCCAATGGAGTCATCGAAACGACGAAGAAGACGAGGATAGCTGCCACCATGGTCTTGCGGTGACGAACAGCCCAGTTGATGCGCTTCTCATACCAGGCATCGAGTTTGTCGAGCATGCCGCGTACGATGTAATGATTGTACCAGCGGGCAAACCAACCCTCGCGCTTCTTGAGGCGAAGCATCTGCGAGCAGAGCATTGGGGTGAACGAAAGAGCCGAAACGGTCGATACGGTCATGATGATACACATCATCCAACCGAGCTCCTTGAAGAGTACACCGGCCATACCGGTCACCATGGTGAGTGGGAAGAACACGCCGATCATGGTGAGCGTAGAGGCGATAACCGAGATGGCCACCTCGTTGGTGCCGTGGATGGCTGCCTGCTTTGGCTCGGAACCACGTTCGATGTGGTTGGTCACGTTCTCCAGAACTACGATGGCGTCATCGACGACGTTACCAATGGCGATGGAGAGACATGAGAGCGAAATCATGTTGAGCGAAGAACCAGCCACTGCCAGATAGATGAACGAAGACACCAGTGACAATGGGATGGTGATGATGATGACCACGCAGGCACGCCAGCGACCCAGGAAGAGGAAGCAGACGAGTGCCACGAAGAGCATGGCGTAGGCGATGGTCTCCTCGAGCGAAGCCACGGTAGCGTAGATGTTGTCGCAAGTGTTGGCAATGATGCCGAGCTCCACGTCAGATGGGAGGTTGCGCTGCAACTCAGGAAGCATGTCGAGCACCTTCTCGGCAATAGCAACAGAGTTGGCACCTGACTGCTTCTGCACGATGATCATGGCACCCTGGCTACCGTTGTAGCCGCGTGGGTCAACCTCGCTTGGACCATAGGTGAAGGTCTTCTGGGCGCGCTCCTGCACGGTATCGACCACGCGGGCTACGTCCTTGAGGCGTACCACCTGGTTACCACGTGACATGACCACGATCTCCTCCATCTCCTTAGGATCGTCGAACTCACCCTCTACGCGGAGCGAGAAGGCGTTGTTGCCGACGTCGAACGAACCACCAGGCACGTTGCGGTTCTCCATAGTGATGACGTTCGAGATGGTCTCAATGGTGAGGTTATAGGCCTCGAGCTTCACAGGGTCGCAATATACATAGATCTCGCGCTGTGGAGCACCTGCGATCGACACGGTACCTACGCCGGCGATACGGGCGATAGGATTGACTACGTTGTCGTCCAGGATCTTGTAGAGTGCCTCCTGGCTCTCCTGGGCCTTGGCCGAGAGCATCAGGATAGGAATCATGTCGGCCGAGAACTTGAAGATGATAGGATTGCCGGCACCGTCAGGCAGCGACTGCGAGATCATGTCCAGCTTGTCGCGCACATCGTTGGTAAGGTCATCGATATCATAGCCATACTCGAACTGCAGAGTGATGAGCGAATAGTTCTCACGTGACTGCGTAGTCATGTGCTTCAGATAGTTCACGGAGTTGAGGACGTTCTCGAGCGGACGGGTCACGTTGTTCTCGATATCCTCGGCACTGGCACCTGGGTAGGTCTCCATCACCATGATCATGTTGGTCTCAACATCCGGCATAAGGTCGATAGGGAGCTTCGACAGCGAGAAGAGGCCAAAGATGGCGATGGCTACGAAGACCAGCGTGGTCATAATCGGTCGTTTGACCGAACCTTCGTATATACTCATATAGGGATAATTACTAATTACAGATTACGGATTACTTGGTGATCACGTTGACAGGACGGCCATCGGCCAACTTAGAGAAGCCGCTGAGCACGACCTTCTCGCCCTCGTTGAGACCACTGATGATCTCGTACTGGGTAGCCAGGTCACCCTCCAGACGGCGGCCAACCTCGACGGTGCGGTGGTTGACGCTCTTGCCATCAGCCGAGAGTACATATACGAAGCGCTCGCCTGAGCCGATCTGCTTCTGAATAGCCTGATCGGTCACGATGGTGCGGTGTGCAGAGCCGAGGTTCACGTTGACACGGGCATACATACCTGGACGAACGCGCTGGTTCTGGTTAGCAATCTGAATCTCGACCTGGAATGTGCGCGTGGTGGTGTTGATGGTAGGATATACGATGCTTACCTTGCCCGAGAATACTTCGCCTGGATAGGCCTCAAGGGTGATGTTGTCGATAGGCATGCCTACGCGGAACTGGCTGTAGTTGGTCTCGTTCACATCGATGAGGAGCTTCACTGGTGAAATCTGCTCAACGACGAGCACTGGCTGGCCCTGATAGAGGTCGCCATTATCATAGTTGCGAGCGCTGACGATGCCGCTGATTGGGCTGACGAGACGGGTGTTCTCCTCGAGGTTGGCGTAGGTGTTGCGCATCACGTCGAGCTGGGTCTTGACCTGATCCCACTGGCTCTTTGACACGCCGCCCACCTTGTAGAGCTCGTCCATACGGCCAAATTCCACCTCTAGGTTATCGAGCTGGGCCTTGAGCTGGTTGAGGTTGTTGTTGTCGAGCTGCACGAGGGTCTGGCCTTTGCTGACGTGGTTGCCCACCTCGACCATGATCTTGCGGATACGCACAGGAGCCTGTGGGGCAATCTGGTTAACGACGTTGGCCTGTACGGTGGCACTGTAGGTGATCACCTGATCGACATCCTGGGCAACGACAGGCTGAACGGTTACGTTGACTGTGTCCTGAGCCAGACGGGTGAGGGTGGCATCAGTGGTCTTGGCACCTCCGCACGAGCTCAGAGCGATGGCTGCGATGGCTGCAGAGGCAAGGAAAAATGATTTCTTCATATCTATCTTACTTTTTTATTTTTTACTTATCAGTCACTACCTTGCCAAGTGTCTTCTCGAGGTTGGCTCGGTTGGTGAGGAAGTCATAGATGGACTGCACATACTGCAGACGGGCATTGAGGAGGTTCGACTCGCTCGAGTTCAGTTCGAGCATGGTGCCAGAACCTACAGAATAGCGCTTCTCTGAGATATTATAGGCGCGCTCGGCCGAATAAACGTTCTCCTTGGTCGAAACCACCTGCTCGGCGGCCGTCGAGATGCCATTGAGGCTGGCATTGACAGCAAGCTCAAGCTGACGCAGCACGTTCTCCTTCTGGATCTCGAGGTTCTCGAGCTGGAACTTATTCTGCTTGCTCTTCATGTACTTCTGGAGGCCGTCGAAGAGGGTCCATGAGAAGCTGAGGTTGACGCTGGCCGAACCGTAGAATGGAGCCTTGAATGGATTGAACTCGGAAGGCATAGCCGAATAGCCAGCCTGGAAAGCCAGGGCGAGGGTAGGGAGGTAGCCGAGGCGGTTGATCTTCTCACTCATGCGCAGGATGCGCTCGTTGTAGTCGAGCTGGCGCAGGGTAGAGTTGTCGGTCAGGGCAGTGTCGCTGCGGAGGATCATGAGGTCGCTGAAAAGGTTCTCCTCATAGTCGCTGAGCTTGCCGGTGAACTTCATTGGTTCGTTGACATCCACGCCCATGAGCACCTTGAGCTGCATCTCGGCCAGCTTGATGCCATTCTCGGCAGCCAGCATGTTAGGCTTGAGGCTGGCAAGCTGCACGTCGGCGGTGAGCTTGTCGTACTCGCTGACCACACCGAGTTCGAACTTGTGTTTGGTGTCCTCTGCATTGCGGGTGGCGGTGCGGAAACCTGCCAGCAGGGCCTCGTAGCTGTCGCGTGCCAGCAGGAGCTGGTAGTAGGCGTTCTTGACGCTGGCAATGGTGTTGACCTTGCTCTCGCGTGCCTGCTCGATGGCCAGCTGCACCTGCTCCTCACTCACCTCGATCGACTTCCAGAGCTGTGGCACAACGAGTGGCAGCGCGGCAGTGCCAGTGAGCGAATAGTTGTAGGGACGGCCCATCTTGACCTTGATCACCTGGTCGCCCATGGCCATGGCCATGGTGGCGAGCTCGATGTTCTTGGTACCCGAAGCCGAAACTGAAATGGTTGGGAAGAGGCCGGTGATGGACTCTTTCTTGGCATACTTCTTGAGTTCGATGGTCTTGTCGGCCACCTGAATGTCTGGATTGTCGCTCAGCGCGATCTCCAGCACCTTGTCCAGATTGAGCACCACGCTGTCTGCCTGAGCCATGATGCGCTGTGGCATCACGAACGACAGGCCCAGGAGTGCGGCCAATCCGATGAAAAGACGTTTCATAAATACTTCTATTGTTAAAATGTTTGTTTTTATCAATTGCGGTGCGCTCTGTCAACGAGCATGCAAAGATACATAATATATATAATATGGGGAAAAGGCATTCAATCAAGCGCAACCTATCCTCACCCAAAAAAACGGCGATACGCGCATTTTAAGATTTTATAACACTATTGGCAAAGTGCGCATGGCATAATCGTGCATTTCCGGCTACAAGGCAGACATCTAAAAAAGCTTTAAAAACGAATATATTATTTGGAGATTTCAACAATAAACCTTATCTTTGCATCGTCAATTCAGCAATATCGCCATGCAACATCATCACTTCATCAACTTCGTACGGAGGCATGCCAAGATTCTGGTATGGCTGGCATTGTACCTGCTGTTCTTCCTCACCTCCAGCCGCCACCTCAACTGGGAGTCGGCCGTGCTGGTATCGGCCAACACCATCCTGCCCATGCTGTTGCTGTGGTGCGTGCTGCACGGTGTGCTGCTTCCGCGCCTGCTGCATCGCAGCCGCGGATGGTTCTTCTTCTTCACCATACTGACCGTGGTGGTGCTGGTGCTGACCTTTTCGCAATGCGACATCGTCATGTTCTCGATGCTGTCCGAGCGCTACAAAGTTGTATTCCCCATCCTGGAGAACACCGACGGCCATGCCATCATCTTCCTGCACACCAAGCATTCGTTTCTGCTGCTCACCACGGCCATCGTGACCAGCGTGTCGTATCTGATCGACATCCGTCGGCAAGAGGAACAGGCCTTCAAGGAGGAGCAGATGCAGAACCAGCTGAAGTACCTGCGCGCCCAGATCAATCCGCACTTCCTCTTCAATTCGCTCAACTGCATCTATGCCCTATCCGTGACGCAGGATGAACGTACGCCCGACTCGGTGCTGAAGCTCTCGGAGATGCTGCGCTACGTGATCGATGACTGTTCGGCCAACACCGTGCTGCTACAGAAGGAGATACATTACATCAACAACTATATCGACTTCCAGCGCATCCGTATGGGACGTGAGCCCGACCTCACCTTCGACTGCCATGTCACCGATCCTGGCTATAAGATTCCGCCGATGATCCTGCAGCCGATGATCGAGAACTGCTTCAAGCACTCGCGCATGGTGGATGACCCCAATGCCTGGATACGCATCACCCTGCTACAGGATGCCACCGGACTCCTCTTCACGGCCGAAAACTCCAAGCACACGGGCAGCGTACTCAGCACCAAGGACAATGAACGCACAGGCATTGGCCTGATCAACGTCGAACAGCGCCTTCAGATGCTCTTCGGCGACAAGTGCTCGTTCAAGGTGCTCGATGATCCCGAGCGCTACAAGACCATCCTACATATCAGCTAACATGCGCCATGCGCATGTTAGCCGCAATCTGTAAATCTGTAATTTGTAATCTGTTCTACACCATGTATAAAGTCCTGATCGTTGACGACGAATTCCTTGCCCGCAAGCTGCTGCAGGGGTACGTCGAGAAAATGCCTGAGTTGCAGCTGATTGGCACGGCGCAGAATGCCTTCGAGGCCTATTCCATCGCCAAGGAGCAAGCCATCGACATTTTGCTCCTCGACATCCACATGCCCGACCTGAACGGTCTGGAGCTGGCCCGCACCCTGAAGAATGTGCCGGCCATCATCTTCACCACCGCCTACTCAGAGTATGCCCTTGAGAGCTACGAGGTTTCAGCCGTGGATTATCTGCTCAAGCCCATTGCCTTGCCTCGCTTCATGCAAGCCATCGAGAAGGCAATAAAGATAGTCAATGCCTCGCTTTCGGACAATACCTCGGCCAACAATGAAAACTCTGAACCTGAGGAGGAGAATCTGCCGGAAGCCGAAGCCTCTGAACCCACAGCCTCGCCATCCGTGCAGAAGGACTACATGCTCGTAAAGGCCGACTACAAACTCTACAAAATAAACTATGCTGACCTCCTTTACATCGAAGGTCAGCATGAATATGTTTCGTTTTATACCACGGGCAAGCGCATTACAGCACTCTATAGCCTCAAATCACTCGAAGAGTTGTTGCCTCAGGATCGGTTCATCCGTGTGCACAAGAGCTACATCGTTTCCATCCCGCTTATCACAGAGATCGATCAGGTCACGGTCACCGTGGCCGGACAGAAGATCCCCATCGGCGGCAGTTACCGCGAGGCACTGCTCAGGCGGTTGGGATCATAAGCAACGCAAGCGCCCAGGCCTTTCGACCTGGGCGCTTGTCATATTGTTTCTTACAGATACTGCGCCATCTCATCAGCAACCTTCTTGGCCTCAATGCCGGCTACCTGAGCGAACTGCTCGGTGTGGTCGGCATAAATAATGGCTCGACTGCTGTTCACGATGAGGCCGCACTGGCTGTTCATGCCGTACTTCACCACCTCGGCAAGGCTTCCGCCCTGGGCGCCGATGCCTGGAACGAGCAGGAACGAGTCAGGAGCCACGCGACGGATGTCCTCGAACATCTGACCCTGGGTAGCGCCCACTACGAACATAATCTGATCCTCAGTGCCCCAGGTCTTAACGGTGCGCAGCACCTTCTCGAAGAGGCGCTCCTCGGTGCCATCTACGGTCGAGAGCTGGAAGTCGTGTGATCCCTTGTTCGATGTCAAGGCCAGGCAGATCACCCACTTGCCCTCATAGCCGAGGAATGGCTTCACCGAGTCCTCGCCCATGTAGGGAGCCACGGTCACGGCATCCAGGTCCATGTGCTCGAAGAACGAGCGGGCATAGAGCATCGAGGTGTTGCCGATGTCACCACGCTTGGCATCAGCGATGATGAACTGGTCAGGATAGTTGGCACGGATGTACTCCACCGTCTTCTCGAAGGCAATCCAGCCCTCCACACCAAAGCACTCGTAGAAAGCCAGATTGGGCTTGTACGCGATACAGTAAGGCTCGGTGGCATCGATGATGGCCTTGTTGAACTCGAAGATAGCCTCGGCAGGTGGCAGTTGCTGCAAGTGCTCAGGGATCTTCTTGATGTCGGTGTCAAGACCAACGCAAAGGAAAGTCTTCTTCTTCTTGATTTGCTCGAAGAGTTGTTCGCGATTCATAGCACACCTCTCCGATTACTTGAACAGCTTGGCTGCCTCATCAGCGGCGTTCTCAGCATCCTTCTGAGCCTTCTTGGCCTTCTCGACTGCAGCCTTTGCCTTCTTGTCAGTGCTGATAGCCTTGTCAAGGATCTTCTTCTTGCCCTTCAGTTCCTTAAGGCGCACCTTGAGCTGCTCACCGTCAGCCTTGAGCTGCACATTCTCAGGGCTGCGCTTCTGCTCAGCCTTATTGGTCTTGATCTGACCCTGAATAGACGAAATCTGGTACTTGTAATCCTTGCTGAGCTTCTCTACGTCGTTGTCAGCGAAACTTGCCAATGGAGCCAGCATCAAGGCGCCCAAAAGCATTACCTTTGCAAAATTCTTCATAGTTATCTTTATTGTGGCAAAAGGACAGAAGCGTACAACCCTGTCCATTTGCCAGTTAATATATTTTCTTTGTTTTAGGCGATCACATCTACGCCCATCCATGGCTTCAGCACCTCAGGCACGCGGATGGTGCCATCGGCCTGCTGATAGTTCTCCATGATTGAGGCCACGATGCGAGGCAGGGCGAGTGCCGAACCGTTGAGGGTGTGGCACAGCTCGGTCTTCTTGGTCTCGCTGTTGCGATAGCGGCACTTCAGACGGTTGGCCTGGTAGGTGTCGAAGTTCGAAACTGACGATACCTCGAGCCAGCGGCTCTGGGCAGCAGAATATACCTCGAAGTCGTAGCAGACAGCGCTGGTGAACGACTGGTCGCCACCGCAGAGACGGAGGATACGGTATGGCAGACCCAGCTTCTGGAGCAGGCCCTCCACGTGCTCAAGCATCTCCTTGTGGCTCTCGGCCGAGTGCTCAGGGGTGTCGATGCGCACGATCTCGATCTTCGAGAACTCATGCAGACGGTTCAAGCCACGTACGTCCTTGCCATACGAACCGGCCTCACGACGGAAGCACTGGGTGTAAGCGCAGTTCTTGATTGGCAATTCCTTCTCGTCGAGGATCACGTCACGATAGATGTTGGTGACAGGCACCTCAGCGGTTGGGATCAGGTAGAAGTCGTCCACCTCGCAGTGGTACATCTGGCCCTCCTTGTCAGGCAGCTGGCCAGTGCCGTAGCCCGAATCCTTGTTTACAACTGTTGGTGGCATGATCTCCTCGTAGCCGGCCTTGGCAGCCTCGGTGAGGAAGAAGTTGATCAAGGCACGCTGCAGACGGGCACCCAGGCCACGATAGACAGGGAAACCGGCACCGGTGATCTTCACGCCCAGGTCGAAGTCGATGAGGTTGAGGTTCTTGGCGAGCTCCCAGTGTGGCAGCTTGGCATCAGGATACTGAGCATCAGGATTGGCATCCCAGTTGCCCACGGTGTCCTTGCCCACTACGCACTCCTTCAGGTTCGACTTCACTACCCAGTTATCCTCGGCGCAGCTACCCTCTGGCACCTCATCGTATGGGATGTTAGGGATCTGGCAGAGCATGGTCACGATCTCCTGCTCGATGGCAGTCTTCTTGTCGTCGAGCTCCTTGTTCAAGCCCTTCAGCTCGGCCACGCGAGCCTTAGCCTGCTCAGCCTCCTCCTTCTGGCCCTGCTTCATCAGCATGCCGATGGTCTTGGCCAGCTTGTTGGCCTCAGCCAGGTTGTCATCCAGCATGCGCTGGGTGCTCTTGCGCTCCTGATCCTTGGCAATCACGGCATCGATGGCCTCCTTGGCACCCTTGAAGTGCTTCTTATTCAAACCGGCAATCACGCGATCGTACTGCTCGGTAATCAGTTTCAGTGTTAACATGTCTTATTTGACAATTTGACTATTTACTATTTGACTATTTACTTGCAGAAAAACAGAACAGAGCATCTGGCAACCGTCATCTGGTTGTCAAATGCCCTGTAATTCTTTTCAGCGGTTGGCCAAGGGCTTATGCCAGTGGCTCAACTGAGACGTAGCTCTTGTTCTCACGCTTCTTGGCAAATACTACCTTGCCGTCGATGAGAGCGTAGAGGGTATCGTCCTTACCGAGACCTACGTTGAGGCCTGGGTTGTGCTTGGTGCCACGCTGACGAACGAGGATGTTGCCAGCCTTAACGATTTCGCCACCAAACTTTTTAACACCGAGTCGCTTTGAATGAGACTCACGGCCGTTCTTAGAACTACCTACACCTTTTTTGTGTGCCATAGTGCTTGTTTCCTTTCTTTTTTAATAGCGAAATTCGCTTATGCAACAATCGACTTAACTAACACCTCGGTAAAGTGCTGACGCGAACCGACGAGCTTGTCAAAGCCCTTGCGACGGATCTTGTGGAACACCTTAATCTTCTTGCCACGTACCTCAACCTGAGTTACCTCAAGAACTACCTTTGCACCCTCAACAACTGGGGTACCAACGGTGATTGCACCGTCATTGTTAACGAGGAGAACCTTGTCGATAGTGATCTCGTCGCCAACCTTTGCGTCTGCGATGTTCAAAACGCAGAGCTTCTGATCTGGCTCAACAGGGAACTGCTGGCCCTTAATCTCAACAATTGCGAACATTTGTTCAATAAAACTTTAATAGTTTCTCCGCAAGGCGAACGCCCCTCACGGGCATTACTTATGGAGCCTACATCGGAATCAGCGTGCAAAGATACACATTATCTTAATATCCTGCACCTCTCCCCTATCATTTTTTCATCCTCCTCCCCCATTTTCACCATTTTCCTCTCGTTTTTAAATCCCGATGTGGCAATTTAGAACGTCAATTAGCAGGAAATCCCCCCCCTTTACTGAAGGTTACGTCCTTTAACTTCCTCTAACTCCCTTAACTTCTTTAACTTCCTCAAGTGGGAAACTTGAATTTGTTATAATGGGTGTGTCTATAACATTTAACAATTAACAATAAGAAAAAGAGTGTGCCTATAGGGCGATTTTACGGAAATTTTCTAAGGAGTTTTAAATATACATATTATATAATAGCACTACTCTTCCCTATTTCCTACACTATTTTTCTTATTGTTAATTGTTAATTGTTATCATGGGGGAAAAGACATGAGGTGTGGTGCCAGATTCGGTCATAAGAGAAGTTCCACAAGTTATGACTGGTAAAGGGTGCATTTCTCATGTTGTAACAATTAACAATAAGGAAAATAGCATGCCTGATGTGAAGGTCTTACAAAAAAATGATTGTAAGTAGAAGACACCAGCGGCTGACACCTTGGATGTGCCAGCCGCTAGATGGTTTGTTCAGTCTTAGAGGTCAAAACCTTTCCTGGTGACCTCATATAAAAGATCTGTTTTACTCTGCAAGTGTAATCTTGAGGCTAGATATTCCTCCTCCATTACCAGCAGCACATACATAAAATCCTCCACCTTCAAACATGGCAGTTACGGTATCTGCAGGAATTGTGCCTGAGAATGAAGTATCCCATGTTCCTTTTCCTGTAAAGATAAGTGTTTGACTTGCATTGTATATCTTGATATCACTGCCATTAGCATTGAAGCTGACGTTATAAGATGCAGTCTTTTCAGATGGAGTATTATAAGCGCTCAAATCTACATAATATACTTTATTGTTTGCATTATAATAGTTATTCAGTAGATCACCAGATAAAGAGGAAAAAGCAGCTTCGGTCAAACTTAAGGTCTGCTCTCCAGCTGGGAAATCGGTTTTCTCTATTGGATCGGTTGGTTTGTTGTCATCACCTCCGCCAGGAATATCCGCTGCAACAACCTTAACTGTAAAGCTCTTTGTCGTCAACTTATGAGTTGATGTTGCTGCATGAGAAATAGTGATTACACCTTCACCGACAGCCTTAGCCTTAATGTTATGACCATAAGCATTACCATCTTGCTCTACATTGTTCATCAGAACTGCTGCAATTTCTGGGTTCTCAGCATGGACAGTAAAGCCATTCTCAAGAGGGATTGTCAAATTTGTGATTTCTGTACCCACAGTTACCTGATAAGTATCACCATCCTCAATAGTGGTGTCACCAATCTTGATAGTAAATGGATACTCTGGCAATACATTCGCACTTGCAGGAACAACCTCGAGTGTATATTCCTTAGTCAGATTATCAATAAATTGATCTTGACCATGCTTTACAATGAACTTGGTAGTACCCTCTGCAACAGGAGTAATAGTCCATGCAGTATATGCATTAGTGTTAGTCACAGTTGCAATATCAGTATCCTTAATTGAGGCATATGTAGTGCCCTGACTACCCTTTGTTACAGTACAGCCAATCTGGACTGTCTGACCCATTGTGACAGTAATCGTTCCACCATCCTCAATTGTATTAGAAGAAGATGAGCCCTCATAAATCATGAATACAGGAAGCTCACGAAGCACATTTACAGTGAACTTAAGAACACCTTCGTTGTGAGTCTCATCAGCAGGAGTCTTGACCGTAATTGTCGATGTACCAATACCGCCTGTTTGGGAACCTGAGCCACAAGAGGTAAATGTGATGGCATGAGTATCTTCATCATAAGCGAATGATACAATCAGTGCATCACTATTATAAATACGTACATTGCTAAGATCACCATTTGCAATCGAGAGAGTCACAGTTTCTGTCTCTCCACCCTTGCGGAGGTTGATAACTGGGTTGCTTACGGTAATAGTTGGAGTAATCTTGTCATCATCGTCTGGCTCAGAGCCACCGCCATTGCTATTGCCACCGCCATTAACAGACTCGAGTTTATTAGGATTCTGCACGTAGCTACCTGTCTTATTGGCTATCCATCCATTTACCTCTGAAGATTCGGTCCAATTTTTGAAATCAGGATATACACTGGTGATATGGGTCAATTCAGTAGGCCAATCCCAACCCTGAGGAAGAACCAGCATCTGTGGAGCTTCTCCTGACTTAGGGGCGTGAATAATAGAACCTACCTCAGTGTCAGAATTTGTGCCTGCAGGAATGGTCTTGAGTGAGAACTTACCAGTAGATGTTGCACCCGAAGTATTATCCATGGTGAACTCTTCATCGTTGCCAAGGACGTAAACCACAGGTGTTCCCTTATAAGTATGAGCATCTGCATTCAATACTGGCATAGAACCACTCTCCTTTGCTTCATATTCTGATGCCATGTTGGTGCGCAGTAACGCATGAATCTCTCCAAGCAAACCATTGTTGTAGTAAACATTGGTCTTCAATGTACCGCCTGCAGCATAAGGAGTCATGATGATGTAGTTCTCCTGATCAATAATCTTTGGAGTCTCAGTTTGAAGCACACCATTCAGATAATACTCTGAGAACAAAGTCTTCTTGCTTGTGTAATGCTTTACACCAAACACAACGTCATTGAAGTCATAGTCAAAAGTACCACCCAAGTCTTCGCAAGCTACCATCCATTCGTAAACGTCAGATTCGACCTTCATCTCAGTCTGGGTCTTCTTGAACTTACCCTTAACGAAAAGAAGAATATCGTTCATATCCTGATCTGGGTCGCGATCCTCGAATGCAAGGATAGTAGCACCGCCCCAGCCATAAGTCACAGCATCAATCTCACCATGACCCTCGCCTGTTGGAAGATTCCACCATTCAGAATCATTCGTATGACCATCGTGTTCATACTGTAATTTGTTCTCAAGAAGATTGAATGCAGGAACTGAGTTTTCGATTTTGGTAGCTAATCCGCTTTCTACAATTGTTTCGCCTCCATCTTGAACCATAAAGAAGACAACGTGAGTACCAGCCTTGAAGGTATAAGAAGGTGTACCAGATTTGCCATCCTCACCGAAATAAGTAAGCTTGTAATGGCCGCCTGTCAATTCTTTATCAGTAGATGCACATGGATTTGCATCATAACCATCAACAAGTCCTGGTAGAGACATGCCAGCTGAAGGGAATGTTCCATCCACCTTTACGTTATAATGAGGACGGGCATCTGCCAAGATGTAATGAGGTTGCTTCAAAGCCTCTTCCTTGGACATTCCATCAGGATAATAGAAATATCCAAGGTAATTGTGCTTTACAGTACCACCATAGATGAGATCAAATTCAATAGGTCCGTCGGTCTCCATAACATATTCAGCGCCCTCAAGGGCATTGAGGACATCTGCATATTCTACGAGGTTACAATACTTAGGTGTAACATCAGCATGACCTCGCTCGTTGAAAACACGACCACGACCAACAATCTCGTCAATATCTGAAAGCATAACGGTAGAACCATCAACACGATCGTTCTGAGCTACGAGGTTATACACATCGTATTTTTCAGTAGTATATTTTGTTGCACTTGCAAGGACTGCAGGAGTTCCACTTGAACGAGTGAAACCACCGACTTTAGCATTAAGTTGCTTATCCTTAAGCTCAAAATAACCACTTATTGGAGTCATGCCATTTGCATCAGTAACCTCAACAAAGACAGTTGAAGCAGATTTTGGAGCATCGAACTTAAAGTCAATAGACTGATTAGCGGCAAAAGCCTTGCGATAAAGGACAGCACTACGCTCACTGATTGGAGATGCAGTATAAACAGATACCTCACAAGGACCTTCTACTCCAAAGATCTGTGCAGTAATCTGCTGAGCCATTGACCAATCCTGATTAGGATCGACCTCGCCAAACATCTTTTCAAAATTGTCTGAATACTCCTTCTTCTTGAAGTCAGCAGCCGTGAAGCCGGCGTCATAGTCCTGGCATGAAGTCAGGGAGAGGCCACTGAGGGCGACTGCGGTCAGTACGGTTGGCAGGGTGTGTCGCTGCCATGAGTTGGTAAGAAAATTCATTTGTATTAAGAATGTAGTTATAGAAAAATGTTCAAAAAAAACAAAGCGTGTGCGTTCCCGTCATTCCTCCTGCTTTGGTACTGATAAGGAGCATTGTCGGAATCCTTGACAGTAAAGCAGTTTGTGAACGTATGAGTTTTGCGTTGCAAAGGTACACATTATTATAATACAATGGACAAACCACCAAAGGAAATAATGCAAGAATTAACATTTTTAACACTCAAAACTGCAAATTGTTTATTTGAACGGCTGTTTTTTGCATTATTTTCTTTCATTTTTGATACATAACCGCGTATTTTCGCGCAAACGTTTGCTCAAGAATTCGCCTCACATCTAATCGCTTCATTCTCAAATTGCAGAGACACGGGCAGAACGATGCCGATTTTGATACCTGTTCTTGCCAGAATCCCTCCTCACGGACGTGCAACGCCTCTGTAGATTTGCAAAACCTCCAATCCGACAATCCGGAACTTCTGCAAGTTTGCAAAAGCCTGTCTCCACCATTCCACGGCTTTTTGCAAATTTACAGAGACGCCTCACACGCCAGTTTCGCGCCTCTGCAAAGCTGCAGAGCCGCCTCTCAAGCCGGTTCCGTGCCATTGTAAATCTGCAGAATCATTTCTCTCACTTGCGGCGTGTCTCTGCAACTTTACATTGCCATTCGCACCTCATTTCGGCAAAGAATGCAACCTGCATCACATGCTTCCACCATGCCTCAGACGCCCTAATTACCGTACCAAGCCATCGGAAACCTTGCCCCAGCCACGCGACAAGGCTCCCCAACCTTTAGGAACGTTGCCGCGAACATGCGCCAACGTTTCCCGACCCTTAGGAAAGCTTGCCACGAGCTTGCGCCAACATTTCCAAACCCTTAGGAAAGCTTGCCGCGAGCTTGCGCCAACGCATCCCAACCCTTGGGAAAGCACGTCGCGAGCTTGCGCCAACCTTCCCAACCCTTAGGACACCTCGCCGCACCTTTGCGGCACATTTTCCTACATCTTGGCCAGCATTTTCGAAGAATCCGTCGGTCCATCGGACACTCTGTAAATAATCACACAGCAGCTCAGTTACGGGTATAAGTTGTGCAAAAGGAGGCATTCGCAATAAAGGATTCGAAGATGCTGCGCGCCGTTTTTTTATCGCTATCTTTGCGGCAAAAAAAGGTGTTTGTTATGAAAAAGAATCTTGATTTGTTTGCTACATTGTCGCTTCTGGCTTCGATGTCTTTCCTCTGCGGATGCAACGATGAGGAATATGGGTACACGGCACAGCAGATTGCCTACGAAACAGCATTCAGGAGGCAGTTCCCGAATATGGATGTGGAG
This sequence comes from Bacteroidales bacterium, assembly GCA_045628525.1. Classification (GTDB taxonomy): domain Bacteria; phylum Bacteroidota; class Bacteroidia; order Bacteroidales; family UBA3663; genus Liminaster. The sequence continues at coordinate 3,737 of JAZQPJ010000084.1, read as the reverse complement.
CACACCTGGTGTACGGCAGTCTGCCAGGAGCTGACGGTGACGACAGATGTACCATCGGACATCTATGTCTTTGCGCTCAGCGGCAGGCATCTGTATGCGCATTATTCGGATGTGATGGGAACGCGCACGCTTGTGTACGATGCCAATGGGTCGGACGAGCAGGTTTTCGTGTCCAATGGCCGGGTGTCGCGTCTGGTGCCGGTGGGTGGCAATGCCTCGTTTGCTGACGGTGGCCTGACGCGCGCCGGTGAGAATGATGTGCTGACGCAGGACATAGCGGCAATACCGCCTGCGGCCGATCCCTACTACTTCTTCTTCGAGGACCTGGGTGCTGATAGTGACCTCGACTTCAACGACGTCGTGCTGAAGGTGGAATACACCTGCGGGCAGACGACGATGCGTGTCACCCTGGTGGCTGCTGGTGGTACGCTGGCCGTTGAGCCTCAGTATGATGGCAGCGCATGCCCCTGGCAGAACGTGAGCCAGACGGAGGCACACCGGGCATTCCGGGAATTGAACGAATCGGTGGTGAGCCTTGACGATGTAGTGGAGCCGATGGCCCCGATCAACGTGACGGGTGTGGCAGAGAAAGGGCCCCTGACGTGTACGGAATGTCCGTATTTCGAGACGACGGTGCCTGAGACGTTTTCCGTGTCGAGGAACAAGCAGCTGTTCACCATCGCATTGGACAACGGCACCATCAGCGGCATCGGGTCGGGCATCCCCAAGGCCTTTGCCGTGCAGAGTGCTGCCACCAACGTGTGGAATGGCGAGGGGGCAGCGGTCAATGCCTCTTTCCTTGCCAACTGGATCGAGGATCAGGATTGGTATGACTACATCATGGATGGCGGCATCACGCGCAAGGTGCTGGAGACGCCCTGGTTCTATGCCGTGGTGCCGAAGGACCTGCGACTGGGCACGGATCATGCTTCGGGCATGGTCACGATTCAGCGGAAAACGGATTTCGCTGACGAAGATGTGGTGCTGGAGGTCACCGGCTATAGGGCCGACAGCCAGAATGCGGCTGGCGGTGACGTGGTGTCGGTCGATGGGAGGACGCTGACGGGCATCGGCTCAGGTGTGGCGGCCATAACGGTGAAGGTCATGAACGAGGGCAATGCATACTTCAAGGATGCGATTGCCGAGGCGACGGTCGATGTGTGGAACCTCGACCAGGCGCCGTCGCATGACCTCGACCTGGAGGATGGCGACGTCAGCGAGCTGCTTCCGGGCATCAACTATGGACTGAACATCGACAAGCAGGCAATCAGCGCCGACCAGATCAACAGCACCACCTCTGTTCCAAGGCATTGGCTCGTGACGTTCGACCATACGATCTCTTCGCTGGTCAAGTCGTTCTCGTTGGACCTGACATGCAAGAACGCGAACCATATCCCCACTCATTTTGCCTATCAGAAGATTGACGGATTATACCAGATGGAGGCATTCGCCTCGTATAATGGAACCGACCCGGCGGTGAGCATCAGCGGCACACATATCACGATACGCGGCAGTATCGATGTGCTCAACATCATCAGCAGCAATGGCATCGTCCTGGGCTTCGCCCTGAACAACAGCTCGGCAGACATCATCGGCGGTACGCTCGTGCTGTATGAGGAGGCGTGGAATCCGTGAGCAAGGGATTTTTTGGTATTTGCACTATTAAAACGAGGGGGCATTGTGCCGGGAGTCGTGCCGAAATGCTGGAAATCGGGGATTAAATTTGGCAGTGTCGGGAAAAATGCGTTACTTTGCACTCCAAAACTAACCGTATGAACATTGCAGCATTATTGAGCGGAGGTGTGGACAGCAGCGTGGCTGTGCATCTGCTGTGCGAACAGGGATGGAAGCCGGACCTCTACTATATTAAAATAGGTATGGACGATGACGGGTACTCCTGCCCTCAGGAGGAGGACCTGGAGATAGTGCGTGCCATGGCCCACAAGTATGGACTGAAGCACGAGGTGGTGGATCTGCAGCAGGAATACTGGGACCAGGTGGTGACCTACACCATCGACAAGGTGAAGCGCGGATTCACTCCCAACCCCGACGTGATGTGCAACCGCCTGATCAAGTTCGGCGCGTTCGACCAGAAGGTGGGACACCTGTACGACAAGACAGCCACTGGCCACTACGCACGGGTGATAGATGGCAGGTTCCTGGGCACGACCCCTGACCCCGTGAAGGACCAGACGGACTTCCTGGCGCAGCTGGAGGGATGGCAGGTGGAGCATAGCCTGTTCCCGATCGGTGCGATGGCGAAGGGCGAGGTGCGCAGGATTGCCGAAGAGGCCAAGCTGCCGAGTGCCAAGCGCAAGGACTCGCAGGGCATCTGCTTCCTGGGCAAGATCAACTACAATGAGTTCATCGAGCGCTTCCTGGGCAAGAAGGAGGGACCCATTGTGGAGATCGAGACGGGCAAGGTGCTGGGCAAGCACCAGGGTTTCTGGTTCCATACCATCGGGCAGCGCAAGGGACTGTACCTGAGCGGCGGCCCCTGGTTCGTGGTGAAGAAGGACATCGTGGAGAACGTGGTGTATGTGAGCAAGGGTTACTGTCCCGAGGCACAGATGGCCGACGAGCTGGTGATGAGGGACATGCACTGGATCACGGAGGATCCGTATGAGAAAGCACAGGGAGCCGCCTTGCCATTCGATGGCGAGGGCATGGACGGAGAAAGCTGGACACCCTCGCCTTCGAATGGCGAGGAATGGAACACGCTGCGCGTGCTCTTCAAGATCAGGCATGTGGCGGAGCTGCGTGGCGGCGTGCTGACCAAGCGCGGGGATGGATCGTACCACCTCAAGATGGATGCGAATACCAATGGCGTGGCGCCGGGGCAGTTCTGCGTGATCTACACGCCCGATGGCAGGATCTGCCTGGGCAGCGGCGAGATCGCTTGGGAGTGAAAAATGCAAAGTCTATCTGTAGAATCGGGGAAAAATGACGGATGTGGTGCATTTTTTTCGATTTTAATTTGGAATATATATAAATAATGTATATCTTTGCAGCGTGAAATGAAAGAGAGGACTGATTCAGTTCCCTCTTTTTTATATATAAAAGCAATGATCAACAAGCAAGAAATCATAGATCTGGTGGGCCAGTTCCTGCTGGCGACCGATTCGGAGAGTTATCTGATTGAGGTGACGGTGAGTCGCGACAACCAGATCGTCATCACTCTGGACAACGACGAGGCCATCGACATCGACGAGTGTGCCGCATTGAGCAACTACATCGACGAGCACATGGATCGCGAAAAAGAAGACTTCGAGCTGGAGGTGGGTTCGGCCGGCCTGACATCGCCCCTGAAGACGCTGAGGCAGTATGCCAAGTTCGAAGGCGAGGAGATGGAGGTGCTGATGCGCGACGGCCGCAAGCTGAAGGGCATCCTGGGCGCTGCCGACGAGGAGGGCTTCGACCTGACCTGGACTGCCCGCGAGAAGGTCATCGACCCTGCCACGGGCAAGGAGAAGAAAAAGAAGGAGGATGTGACCCACGAGGAACACCTGCTGCATAAGAATGTGAACAGGGTGCAATACATCGTCTCTTTCGACAAATAACAAACTAAAGTTTCCCACATCAGGAAACTCTATGAAGTTAAAGAAGTTAGGGGAAGTAAAAGAAGTTAAAGACGAATGTTCCCCACGTCCAATGTTTCGGAAACAGGAAGGTATTGTCCTTTAACTTCCTCTAACTCCCTTAACTTCTTTAACTTCCTCAAGTGGGAAACTTGAATA
>JAZQPJ010000083.1:0-19934 GCA_045628525.1 Bacteroidales bacterium | reverse complement strand
CCCACTTACGGGCAGGTTACATACGCGTTACTCACCCGTGCGCCGGTCTCATCCCCGAAGGGAATCTCCCTCGACTTGCATGTGTTAGGCCTGTCGCTAGCGTTCATCCTGAGCCAGGATCAAACTCTTCGTTGTATTTTTCTTATCTTTAGCTCCGACGTTGAAGCGCCGGGAACTGTGACAAATTTGTTTGAATTGACTAGGTTTGTACTACTATTCTTACCTATACAGGTTGTATGATTTCACTCTTTCAAAGATCGTTTGCCAAAGCGTTTTTCCGTTTTAGCGGGTGCAAAGATAGGGGTTTATTTTTTCGAATGCAAATTTACGGAGCACTTTTTATCGTTTTAGAGCAAAAACAGCGCAAAATAGGGGCTATTTGCTAGTCGAAGTTTTCATTCTGGAGGTATAGAATCGACAAAACCGGGCGATTCCGCACTCCTGACAGCGAGGACTGCGAGCGGTGCAGACGTATCGGCCATGCAGAATGAGCCAATGATGAGCCACGGGAATGTATTCCTCAGGGATATTCTTCATCAATTCGCGTTCGGTCTGCAAAGGCGTGCGGCTGTCATGAGTCAAGCCAATGCGATTAGAGACGCGGAACACATGGGTATCGACAGCCATGAAGGGTTTGTTCCAGATAACGGAGCAGATGACATTGGCCGTCTTGCGTCCCACGCCAGGCAGACTAAGGAGGGCATCGTAGTCCTCAGGCACCTCGCCTCCGAAGTCATTGACCAGACGCTGAGCCATGCCAAGGAGATGGGTAGCCTTGTTGCGCGGATAAGACACCGACTTGACATACTCATAAATCTCATCGACCGAAGTCTGCGACATGGCACGCGCATCGGGGAAAGCCCGGAGCAAGTCGGGCGTGACCATATTGACACGCTTGTCGGTGCATTGAGCCGAAAGGATGACGGCCACGAGCAATTCAAAGGGATTGTGATAATGCAGCTCGGTATCGGCATTCGGGTTATTCTGGAGGAAATACGCAATGATACCGGCGTAACGTTCTTTCTTGGTCATAGGATTCCAATTTTATAGAGTCGGCCATCCCAAATCTGGAGGACGCGATTGTTGCTATAGTGCCAAAGCTCGATCATACCCGAACGCGAAGCGCCCTTCTCGACTTTGTTGGGTCGGCCCCAGGCGAGGCGCACCTCCTCGGAGGTCATATCGAGCCTCACATTGCCCGAACGGATGAGCTGCCAGACCTCAGGAGTGATGTCAGGATGCAACAGATAGGGATCGGCGAGCGCAAGGAAACGGGACAGCGAGGTGGACGTGCCCGTCTCGCGCGATCCAGGCAACGAAGCGAAGAAGTGTCCACGCTCCTCCCCCTCTGTGCGATGGAAAGCCACTCGAAGGGGAGCCAGTTCATTGCCACACGTCACGGAGTCGATGACTACGGGCACAAACTTCTCGTGTCGTTGTCCAGCGATGGTATCGGCCTGATAGGTGACACGTTCATCGCTTAATAATATATATAATGTACGGGCGCGTAAAGCAGAATCTACCTGCTGAATGAGTTGCTGAGGATAGAGGCAACCCAGGACTGGCTGGTAATTGGGATCGGAGATGACCGACATCGGGCGACCCGTGCTGAAACGCCATGCTGCGCCTCGGGGCGAAAGGAAACGCAACTGCAAAAGTTGCTGTCCCATCCAGTCCTCCTCGCTCACCATCGAGTCATAGCGCCAGATCTCACCCAAAGCTGTCAGCGAATCCATGCGATCGGTGGGCTGTTCGGGCTGAAGGGTTCCCATATCGGAACGCAAGAGGACAAAAGGCATGCCCTGGTTCCACGACGAGGGGGAAAGGAAGTCAGAGGAGGTGGGCAGCATCTCCTCAAGCGTCTGCGGCTCCTGATCCTTACGCGTACGGGCCATCGAGACCAACGGTAATGCCATCAGGAGGAAAAGCGCGACAAATATATGGTGAATGGTTCGTTGCATAGCATTAAACAATTTTGTGACACAAGAAGAAGACCGGGCCGACCTGGCAGACCTGGCAGCCAAAGAGATAGACCGATCCGCCATCACGAATGCCCGTGCGGGTACGGAGCTCTTCGGGCGACAAGGGGAAGTTGCGTGTGGCCAGATTGGCCTGCGGCACGCGCTTGCGCAACTGCTTGAGCTGGCGCGAAGAGAACTCAATGACCTCATCGATGACGAACGAGCGTCCCGGGAAGTCGGGAATACATTGGTCAGAGGCAAAAAGATGCGTATTGGCATCGAGCATCTGCACCGGAAAGCGCTGTGCCAAAGGGGCAAAGGCCTGGGCTTTCATCAGGGAGACATCGGGCTCGTAGAGATAGCGGGCGGCATCAAGGCCCTGCATGACAGGGGCGGAACCCGAGAGCTCGGAGAGCGGGCAATGGAAGGCGATGGTGGCCGAAGGGAGGAAGTCGATGCAATGTAGGGCGATGGAAGAGGATGAGGGGGGCACGTCGGAACCGAGTTCCGACAAATGGGACAGAGGGGCAGAAGGCTGCGGCGTTGGGCAGCGATGGCCTTGCTGCACGATGAGGAGCTCCTTGCACTCATTGCGGACAGACACGACATGCACATCGGTGACATGCTTGAGGCGCTGGAGGGTGCGACGCAGGTCGGCCATAGGCGACACCTTGGTGATCAGGCGCGAGCAATGAGCCAGCAGGTCATCTTGCCAGGCGATGACATTAGGCTCGCAGTCCTCGATCTCATAGATGCGCGAGCCGGTGTCCGAACGACGGGCGGGATCGAGATAGATGGCATCGACGTCAGGAATGGGGAGCAGGGTGGAGAGGCCCTCGCGAATGGTGATGACAGGGGACGCGACAGAGCCGAGCTCCGTCGAATGGGACGCATTGGCGCAAGGGGCATCGGAGCTGGGCACCGACACAGAGGACAAGGCGGCGAAGTTATGGCGGGCAGCAGCGCAGAGGTGAGGCTGGCACTCGGTGTAGATAGCGCGATCGAGGCCACGCGACATATACCAGAAATCGACGCCCATGCCGCCCGTCATATCGCAAAGCGAGTGGCAGCCCTCAAGCAAAGTGTGCTTGTAGCGTGCCGTCTGCTCGGACGAGCACTGTTCGGCAGGGATGCGTCCGCACATGAGAAGGTCGGGATTGGCATACCACTCGGGGAGCTTGGTGCGCAGGCGTCGGCGGGCTTCGATCTGCTCCACGATGAAAGGCATGTCGAGGTGCGGATAGCGATGGGCAGAGAACAAAAGGCGGACCGTATCATCCTGCAGATGATCGGCAATGAACTGCGATATTACGGTTGTCCACTCCATCGTTTTGGCTGATAAAAATGCTTTAAATTCGGATAAAAAACAATTTGAACGGATAAAATATGCTGCAAAAATAACTTTTTTCTACCAAATTAGACCGACTTATCGAAAAAAAGATTATTTTCGCGGCGCAAAAAGAGTGTTAACTGGCATTATTGGCCACCGAAAGACGAAATTATGATCGAATACTGGAAGTGTAATGATGGGTTCCGACAGCTGCCAGAGTGGGAGTCGGACTGCTGGATTCAAGTGACCAACCCTTCGCAGGAAGAGCTGGGCGACCTTGAACGTCGCTTCGGTGCGCCAATGGACTTCGTGCAGGACGTAGAGGATAACGAAGAGAGACCTCGTACCGAGAGCGAATCGGGCTGGTTGATGACCCTCATCCGTGTGCCCAACAAGATCCTCGACGAGGACGGCGATCCCGTGTTCTCGACCGTGCCTCTGGCTATCCTGATCCACGGCGAGATCTTCATCTCGATCTGCTACTTCCGCACGGAGATGATCGACGACTTCATCCGCTACACCATCCGCAAGAACATCGAGGACCGCCAGCGCTACGACCTGATGCTGTCACTGTTCCTGAGCAGTTCGGTTTGGTACCTGAAGTACCTGAAGCAGATGAACGTGATGATGAAGCACGCCGAGGAGGCCCTGGAGGAGTCGATGGACAACGAAGAGCTCCAGAAGATGATGCGCATCGAGAAGTTCCTCGTATATTTCGTCACCTCCATGCGAGGCAACGAAGTCGTAATGGTGCGACTCAAGAAGCACCTGCGCCACCTGCCCTACGACGAGGATCTGCTGGACGACGTGGAGATCGAGCTGCAACAGGCTTACGCCACGGCCAACATCTACAGCGAGGTGTTGGAGCGCCAGCGCGAATCGTATGCCTCGATCATCTCGAACAACCTGAACGTGATCATGAAACGCCTGACAGCCATCACCATCATCCTGATGATCCCTGCTGCTGTGAGCGGTTTCTTCGGCATGAACGTGCCCAACAGCATGGAGGAGTGGATGCCGGCCTTCCCCGTCATCCTGCTGCTCACCTGCATCATCTCAGTCTTCGCCTACTACGGCTTCAAGAAGCGCAACCTGGTTTAGTGCGGAGTGTTTAGGGTTTAGAGATCTCAAACCGGTCCGAATCCAACTGGCTCGGGAACTTCATGCGGAACTCGCGCAACTTCGCCAGATCAGGCTCAAAAGTACATACTGACTCCACATTATCGGGGCACTCGGCCAATACATGTCCGTAAGGATGTATGGCGCGGGTGCCTCCGCTGTATTGACAGAAGAGGTCCTCGCCCACACGGTTCACACCCACGGCAAACGCCTGGTTCTCAATGGCACGGGCAGGCAGCAGCGTGTTCCATGCCAGCTGACGCTGCAGGGGCCAGTTGGCCACACACACCAGGATGTCGTAAGGCTCGGCCTCCGTATAGCGCGACCAGACGGGGAACCTCAGGTCATAGCACACCAGCAGCAGAAAACGCACGCCACGCCATTCCACAATGCATTTGTCCCGGCCCGGCTGATAGCTGCGAGCCTCACCGCCCGGTGCAAAGAGGTGATGCTTGTCGGCAAACCAGACCTGTCCCTCGGGCGAGACGAAATAGGCGCGGTTTCGGTTCTCGCCGCCTTCGGTCACAGCAAACGAGCCGCACAGAGCCGTCCCATGCCTGGCAGCCAATGCCTTGAGTCGCCCTTCCACCTCACCCGATGTTGGCAACTGGCCGGCTTGGGGCGAAGTGACAAAGCCCGTGACGCACATCTCGGGCAGAATCAGCAGATCCGTATCGGGATGCGACGAAAGTACTGACTCGACCCTGAGGTAGTTAGCCTCAAGGTCGAGCCATTTTATATCCTGTTGGAATAGGGAAATCTTCACTATCAGTTTAGAGTTGAGAGTTTAGAGTTTAGAGTTCGATGCCAGCGATTAGGAATGGGTCACACGGTCCTTGAGCTCAGCCAGCTTGCCCGAGTTCCAGCGATCGGTGGTGCCGACAAGGTAACCGGTGATGCGCTGCAGACGATCCAGGTTGTGGCTGCCGCACTCTGGGCAGACCTGCTCGTTCTCGATGGCATCCTCGTGGCCGCAGTCCATGCAGCGGTTGCGGTTGTGGTTCACCGAGCCGTAGCCCATGTTGAGCTGATCCATCAGATCGACCACCTTGCAGATGGTGTCAGGATTGTGGGTGGCGTCGCCATCGAGCTCCACGTAGAAGATGTGGCCACCGCGGGTCAGGTCGTGGTATGGAGCCTCAACCTCAGCCTTGTGGCGGATCGAGCACTTGTAGTACACAGGCACGTGGTTCGAGTTGGTGTAGTAGTCACGATCGGTCACGCCAGGGATGATGCCGAAGCGCTTGCGGTCGATCTTGGTGAAGCGGCCCGAAAGGCCCTCGGCAGGAGTAGCCAGGATCGAATAGTTGTGCTGGTAGCGGTCGCTGAACTCGTCGGCCTTCTTCTTCATGAAGCCGATGATCTTCAGGCCGAGCTTCTGTGCCTCGTCGCTCTCGCCATGGTGCTTGCCGCACAGCGCCTTGAGGCACTCAGCCAGGCCGATGAAGCCGATGCCGAGCGTACCCTGGTTGATGACTGGTGCGATGGTATCTGTCGGCTTCAGCTTCTCAGCGCCATTCCAGAGGCACGACATCACCAGTGGGAACTGCTTGGCCAGCGCGGTCTTCTGGAACTCGAAGCGTTGGTGCAGCTGCTTGGCAGTAAGCTCGCACAGCTCGTTCAGGCGGAGCAGGAACACCTCGACGCGCTTCTCAGGCGAAGGCTCGCTCATGCACTCGATGGCCAGAGCCACGATGTTGATGGTCGAGAACGAGAGGTTGCCACGGCCGATCGAGGTCTTCTTGCCAAAGCGGTTCTCGAACACGCGGGTGCGGCAGCCCATGGTTGCCACCTCGTTCAGGTAGCGCTCCGGATCTGTCGGATCCCACTCCTCGTGGTAGTTGTAGGTTGCATCGAGGTTCAGGAAGTTAGGGAAGAAACGACGGGCCGAAACCTTGCACGCCAGCTGATAGAGGTCGTAGTTAGGATCCTCTGGCAGGTAGTTCACGCCGCGCTTCTTCTTCCAGATCTGGATGGGGAAGATGGCGGTCGAATGGTTGCCCACGCCCTCGTAGGTGCTGTGCAGCATCTCACGCATCACGCAGCGACCCTCGGCCGAAGTGTCGGTGCCATAGTTGACCGAAGAGAACACCACCTGGTTGCCACCGCGCGAGTGGATGGTGTTCATGTTGTGGATGAAAGCCTCCATGGCCTGATGCACGCGGCTCACCGTGCGGTTGATGGCCTGCTGCTGGATGCGTTCGATGCCCGTCAGGCCCACCAGATCGCGCTTGATGTAGTCCTTGATCGGAGCGTTGAGCAGCTCGGAGAAGTCCTTCTCCTCATACACCTCAAGGCTGCGCACCTCCTCCTGATAGGTCATGCGCACGAAGGGTGCGAAGTAGAAGTCGAGCGCCGGAATAGCCTGGCCGCCGTGCATCTCGTTCTGTGCGGTCTCGAGGCTGATACAGGCCTGTACCGAGGCGGTCTCGATGCGCTTGGCAGGGCGGCTCTCGGCATGGGCAGCCTTCAGGCCGTGCTGCAGGATGGTGTTCAATGGGTGCTGCACGCAGGTCAGCGACTTGGTTGGGTAGTAGTCCTTGTCATGGATGTGCAGGTAGCCCTTCTTCACGGCCTCCTTCACGTCCTCATCCAGCAGGTAGGCATCCACGAAGGGCTTGGTGCTCTCTGAGGCGAACTTCATCATCATGCCGGCAGGGGTGTCGGCATTCATGTTGGCATTCTCGCGGGTGATATCGTTGTTCTTGGCACCGATGATGCCCTCAAAGATCTCGCGGGTCTTGGCACGACGAGCCGTGGTACGTGTATTGCGATAAGAGATGTATATACGAGCCACCTCCTTGCGCTCCGAGCCCATCAGAGCATCTTCCACACGGTCTTGGATGGCCTCCACGGTCATCAGGGCATCACCTTCCTTCGAGATGCGGTCAGCAATCGTGGCTGCCAGGATGGCGTCGATGCCCTTCTCGCTGGCCTCCATCGCCTTGCGGATGGCATCCTCGATCTTGCTGAAGTTAAAGTCGACGGTGCGACCGTCGCGCTTGATCACTTTCTGAATCATAAATTATATAAGTATTGTGTTTAATTGATTTTTTACTATTCTTGCATGGCAAAACGTGGTTTTCGGCCCTTATTTCGGAATGCGGCTGCAAATTTACGCAAAACTTTTGACCTATGCAAATAGATTTTTTCTATCTTTGCATCGATAAAAATCAATAATGTTGCTTCCAGCCCTCTCAGAGCGGGAAAAAAGCGCATTCCCCGGGATCAAAAAAAAATTTTTTTTCGAATGACTTTCCAACAGCTGGAATACATAGTTGCCGCCGATGAGTACCGTCACTTCGTCAACGCCGCCACAGCCTGCGGCGTGACCCAATCGACACTCAGCACCACCATTGCGAAGCTCGAACAGGAGATCGACGTGGTGATCTTCGACCGCTCGAAGCATCCCATCGAGCCCACCCTGCTGGGGCAGCGCATCATCAACCAGGCCAAAGTCATCCTGCACAACTCGCAGCAGCTGCGCGACCTGGTGCTCAACGAGCGCGAGAGCGACAAGGGACGCCTCCTCATCGGCATCATCCCCTCGGCCTCGCCCTACCTCTACCCCTTCATGGCGCGCTACCTCAAGGACAACTTCCCGCACATCCGCACCGTGGTGACCGAGGCCTCGCCCGAGGAGCTGGTCGAGAAGATACAGCGTTCGGAGCTCGACATGGCCATCCTTGCCGGTTCGGACATCAAGGACAGCAACCTGCTTGAGATCGAGCTCTTCACCGAGCGCTTCATGCTCTACGCCTCGCCGGCCTCTGCGCTCTGGCATCGCGAGTGGATTCGTCCCGAGGACATGATGGGGGGCGACATGTGGTCCATCCGCTCCTTCCACGACCGCTATCCGCAGCTGGCGCCCTACGCCCATCGCGAGGAGTTCCACACCTCCACCTTCAACGCCGGCTCGCTCACCACGCTGGTCAATCTGGTCAACGCCAACGGTGGCTACACCATCCTGCCCGAACTGATGCGCAAGGTGCTCACCCCCGGAGAGCAGCAGAACCTCAAGCCCATCCAGGGTCCCAAGTTCCTGCGCACCATCTCGCTGGCCATCCGTCAGGACTACATGCGCGAACGCATGCTCAACATCGTGGCCGATGCCGTGAAGCATTGTGTGCCGGCCGAGATGTTCAACAGCCGTCTGCATAAATTCAAGATTACCCTTTAAACAATGATAAAGCAGTTTTTCAACGTCATGGGGCGCTACATCCGCCCCTATCGCAAATACCTGGCCTGGTCAGTCATCCTCAATTTCCTGAGCCAGTGGCTCAACGTCTTCTCGTTCACCGCCCTGGTGCCCATCCTCAACATCCTGTTCCAGGTCGAGGGCGAGCAGTATGCCTATCAGGACTTCACGGGGTTTGACAAGGACGCCATCATCAACAACGCCTACTACTACGTGCAGCAGCTCATCCTTGAGTACGGCCAGCTCTGGGTGCTCATCATCATGGGCTCAGCGCTCATCGTCATGACCGCGCTCAAGACGGCTGCCTACTTCGCCTCATCGGCCATCATCATCCCGTTCCGCACAGGCGTGGTGCGCGACATCCGCCTGCAGGTCTATGACAAGGTGCTGCGCCTGCCCCTCTCCTTCTTCAGCGACGAGCGCAAGGGCGACATCGTGGCCCGCATGTCGAGCGATGCCCAGGTGGTCGAGACGGCCCTCACCTCTTCGGTCGATATGCTCATCAAGAGCCCTATCGCCATCGTGGTCTATTTCTTCGTGCTCTTCAGCATGAGCTGGGAACTCACCCTCGTGGTGCTCATCTCCGTGCCCCTCTTCGGCTGGGTGATGGGCTCGGTGACACGCAAGCTCAAGCGCAAGTCGAAGTTCGTGCAGGAGAAGTGGGGCGACATCATGACTGAGCTCGACGAGACCCTGGGCGGTCTGCGCGTCATCAAGGCCTTCCTGGCCGAAAAGAAGATGTCGGCACGCTTTGCCCGCACCAACAACGAGTATCGTGATGCCATGTCCGAGGTGGCCACCCGTCAGGCTTCGGCCCATCCCGCCTCGGAGTTCATGGGCACGGCCATGATCGTCTTCGTGCTCTGGATCGGCGGCTACTTCATCCTCGAGAATCACGTCATGGATGCCGCCATGTTCATCCTCTATCTGGTGATGCTCTATTCGGTCATCAACCCATTGAAGGAGTTCTCCAAGGCCTTCTACAACGTGCCGCAGGGCCTCGCCTCCATGGATCGCATCGACATGATCCTCAAGGCTGAGAACCACATCCAGGATCCTGCCCAGCCCGAGCCATTGGCTCAGTTCGAACAGAGCCTGGAGTTCCGCAACGTCTCGTTCCGCTACCAGAATGCCGAGACCATGGTGCTGCGCCACATCAACCTCACCGTGCCCAAGGGCAAGACCGTGGCGCTGGTGGGTCAGTCGGGTTCGGGCAAGTCCACGCTCGTCGATCTGGTGCCACGCTATCATGACGTCACCGAGGGCCAGATCCTCGTCGATGGCCACGACGTGCGTGCCGTACGCCTCAGCGAGCTGCGTGCCCTCATCGGCAACGTCAACCAGGAGGCCATCCTCTTCAACGACTCCATCTACAACAACATCACCTTCGGCGTGGAGTCGGCCACCATGGACGAGGTCATCGCCGCCGCCAAGATTGCCAATGCCCACGACTTCATCATGGAGACCGAACAGGGCTACCAGACCATGATCGGCGACCGTGGCGGACGTCTCTCGGGCGGCCAGCGCCAGCGTCTCAGCATCGCACGCGCCATCCTCAAGAACCCTCCGATCCTGATCCTCGACGAGGCCACCTCGGCCCTCGACACCGAATCCGAGCGTCTCGTGCAGGAGGCCCTGGAGCGCCTCATGAAGTCGCGCACCACCATCGCCATCGCCCACCGCCTCAGCACCATCCGACATGCCGACGAGATCTGCGTCCTGCACGAAGGCGAGATCGTGGAGCGCGGCACCCACGAGCAGCTCATCGCCCTCAACGGCTACTACAAGAAGCTCAACGACATGCAGAGCCTCTGACACTCCGCGGCAAAAACACCAATGGCAGCCAGCCGCACACTTCGTGCAGCCCGCTGCCTACGGTTTTGTGCTAGGGAGGTACCTCAGTAGCACTTCTCGGAGCAGCTTTGTCCTACCCGGGTACCTCCCTAGCACAAAACGGAGCCGGTTTGTCCTACCCAGGTACCTCCCTAGCACAAAACAGAGCTGGTTTGTCCTACCCAGGTACCTCCCTAGCACAAAACGGAACTGGTTTGTCCTACCCAGGTACCTCCCTAGCACAAAGCAGAGCGTGGGTGTGCTAGGGAGGTACCTGGGTAGGACAAAAATGACTGGAAACGGAGTTTTTCACATCTGCAGAGGCTTTTCGCGCTCCAGGGCCAAGCCTCTGCCACATATCCGGCACTCTCATCGGGTGCGCCCGGAGCTTTCGGCTTCGTATTACTTCAGGAACGCGAAGAAGACGGCCAGCAGGATGAATACGAACGAGACGATGTGGTTCCACTGGATGGGCTCGCCCTTGAACACCGTGGCCACGATGAGCGTGAAGATCACGAGCGAGATGGCCTCCTGTATGATCTTGAGCTGCATGAGCGAGAAGGGGCCGCCATTGAGCTGCGAACCCATGCGGTTGGCGGGAATCATGAATGAATATTCGAGCAGCGCCATGCCCCAGCTCAGGAGGATGACCAGGTAGAGGGGCCAGTCCTTCATCTGGGGATGAATCTGCTGGAGCTTGAGGTTGCCATACCATGCAAAGGTCATGAACACATTGCTGACGCAGAGCATCAGGATGGTGCCGAGAGTTCGTCCTAACATATTGACTTGATTTATGAATTTGGGAACGCAAAGATACATATTTTTAACGAGGATTGAGGAATGAGGATTAAGGAATTACCAAATTTTGCACAAAATGACAGCAAAACCGATGTTTTTGTCACAAATATTTGGCAAAGCAACAAAGATTTAGTATCTTTGCACCCCTGACAATCGAACGCCTGCGCCCTCGTGTGCAGGAACAATCAAAAACAATACAACGCTATGCTAACCACCAGCTCTCTATACTTTGCCTCGGTAGCAGCCACGATGCTGCAGGCCGATGCCGTGGTGCAGTCACCCTCTCATCCGATGTTCTGTGCATCACCCCACACACGTGAATGGGTCATCGTCAACCCTGCCAACCCCAATGGCCCCGTGCTGGGCTACGGCTCGTTCAAGGAGGGCAAGACGGCCGAGCAGATCCTTGACGAGATCGAACAGGACCAGCTGCCTGCCACCCTGCTGAGCTGGCTGGACTATGTGGAGGATGCCCAGAAGTATGTGGCCGAGCATCCGCACCTGGCCGTGACCGAGCAGCAGCGCCTGGCCCTGGCACCGGACAAGACCATCGGCCCGCTGATGCCTGAGGTGCAGTGGAACCAGGACGCGCCCTATAACCGCTATTGCCCCACCGGCTGCCCCACGGGCTGCGTGGCCACGGCGGTGGCACAGATCATGTACTACTACAAGTACCCCGAGCAGGGCATCGGCCAGCACAGCTACAACTGGAATGGCGAGCGCCTGGGCGTGAACTTTGCCGAGCAGACCTACAACTGGGACCTGATGTTCGACAGATACGATGCCCGCATCCATACCGAAGAGCAGGCCGACGAGGTGGCCAAACTGAGCTACCACGTGGGCGTGTCGGTGGATATGGGCTATGCCCCGGGCGGCAGCGGTGCCTACAGCCAGTCGGTGCCTGGCGCCTTGAGCCAGTACTTCGGCTACAACCCCTACGCATCGCTCATCGACCGCGGATACATGGGCCTGGACGTGTGGAGCTACTACGTGCAGCGTGACCTGGCTGCCGGCCGCCCTGTGTATATGAGTGCCGTAAACTCGACCAACGACGGTCATGCCTTCCTGCTCGACGGCGTGAACACCCAGGGCTACTACCACGTGAACTGGGGCTGGGGTGGCGCCTACAACGGTTGGTTCGACATCTCGGTGATGCACCCTGAGGGAGTAGGCATTGGCGCCTCGGCATCGGTCGATGGCTTCCAGTGGAGCCAGTCGGTAGTCGTGGGCCTGCAGCCTGAAGTGCCTGCCGACAGCACCTACGTCACCAGTGTGCTCGCCTACTACCTCGATGCCCAGATGGAGGACGGTGGCGTGCACATCAACGACTGGCTGCTCAACACCAGCTACAACAGCACCACGGGCTCCCTCTACCTGGACCTCATGCAGGGCGACGAACTCATTGATCGCCAGCAGATAGCCGAGGAGCAGAAGATGCGTTTCTGGCGCGAGGTCGGCATCGACTACACCTACCAGCTGCCTGAGGGCATCGAGGATGGCGAATACCGCCTCTACCAGTCGATGCGCAACCAGGACGGCCTCTGGAGCCGTGTGCATGGCTGGCGTCCTGTGCCTGACTATATCACCCTGCAGGTGCAGGATGGCCAGGTGACCGAGGTCGATTTGACGCACCTTGTCACCAAGCTGAGTGCCCAGGAGATAGAGATCGGCGAGCTCTATGCTGGCCGCACCTCCACCATCAAGGCATTGGTCACCAACGAGGGTCAGGAGACATACGCAGGCTACTACGCGCTGATATGGTTCTACAGCGAGAAGGACTACGAATTCGTGGAGGGCACCGAGATCGTCACGCTGGCGCCTGGCGAATCACAGTGGGTCATCTTCCACCCCAACATCAAGGGCTTTGGCGACTTCGAGGCCGTCATCAAGGCCGGAAGCATCGGCGACTATGAGGAGCACCTGGCCGATGTAGAGGGCTCGGAAATGGTGCTGCATGTGGAGAACGACGGCACCTTCGGCTCTGTGCTCTCGCTCACCGAATCGCCCTACGTACAGGGCGGCGACTGCGAGGTGAACGGCACCATCACGCTGGCCGTGCCTGTCAGGAACGAGGGAGAGGCCTACAACGGCGAGATGTTGGTGAAGCTCTTCGCCGACCAGAAGCTCTCGAAGGAGGTGATGTCCAGCACCAACACCTTCACTGTAGGCTCTGACCAAGAAGCCACCGGCATGGTGGATGTCGTGCTTGACAAAGCCCAGGCCAAGCACAGCTATTTTGCCGTGGCCTACACCCGTCGTGGCGACGACTTCGTGCAGCTGGGCGGCCAAACCAACAAGCTCAAGATCAACGTCTATGAGGAGGGTCACTTCTCGGGCATCGAGCAGGTGCAGAACGATGAGGACGACGCCAAGGCCATCCGCCGCGACCTCTTCGGCCGTCCGTTGAGCAACGACTCACAGCAGGGCTTTGAGATCCGCAACGGACACATTTACCTCAAATAACATTTGTCCCTTTTTCACCTTTACTCCATCAAAGAAATCATAGGAAATCAATCTTGCCGGTTAGTACAAGACAAATGGCTCAGGCTTTGATTTCCTTTGATTTCTTTGATGGAAATAATTATAAGGAATATCCCCTATGAATCCGTTCAGAATTACTGTCAAGATAGGCTCCAACGTGCTGACCCGCAAGGATGGCACACTCGACGTGACCCGCATGTCGGCCCTCGTCGATCAGGTGGCCGAACTGCATCGCCAGGGCGTACAGATCGTGCTGGTGTCGTCGGGTGCCGTGGCCAGCGGTCGCAGCGAGCTCAAGGGCAAGGTGGTGACCGACAAGCTCGACACCGTGGACCAGCGCCAGCTCTTCTCGGCCGTGGGTCAGGCCAAGCTGATCAACAAGTATTACGAGCTGTTCCGCGACCATGGCATCTCGTGCGGCCAGGTATTGACCACCAAGGAGAGCTTCGGCACACGCGGACACTACCTCAACCAGAAGAACTGCATGGAGGTGATGCTGCAGGAGGGCGTCATCCCCATCGTCAACGAGAACGACACCATCTCGGTCACCGAGCTGATGTTCACCGACAACGACGAGCTCTCGGGCCTCATCGCCACCATGATGTCGGCCCACATGCTCATCCTGCTGAGCAACATCGACGGCATCTACACCGGCAATCCCAACGATCCGCAGTCGCGCCTCATCCCGATTATCTCCGACGATGCCGACATCTCTTCGTACATCCAAACCAACAAGTCGTCGTTCGGCCGCGGAGGTATGGTCACCAAGCATCGCATCGCCCGCAAAGTGGCTGCCGAGGGCATCGAGGTGATCATCTCGAACGGCAAGCGCGATGGTGTGCTGCTTGAACTTGTGCATCTCAACCCTGAGACTGGCCGCAACGAGATCGACCCACGCGTGCGTTGCACCCGCTTCAAGGCCGACACACACGAGACCTCGAACATCAAGAAGTGGATCGCACATTCAGAAGACTTCTCCAAGGGTGCTATCTACCTCAACGAGGGTGCAGTCACCGCCCTTCTGGGCCAGCGTGCTGCATCGATCCTCCCCGTGGGTGTCACCCGCATCGAAGGCGCCTTCGAAGAGGACGACATCGTGCGCATCGTCTCAGCCGACGACGGCCACCGCTTGGGCGTAG
The DNA here is from genome assembly GCA_045628525.1 of Bacteroidales bacterium. GTDB lineage: Bacteria > Bacteroidota > Bacteroidia > Bacteroidales > UBA3663 > Liminaster. The sequence goes on along the minus strand of JAZQPJ010000083.1, from coordinate 5,075 downwards.
GCAAGATCAGCTGCTCCTCATCCGAAGCCGCCTCCCTCATCGGCCTCAAAGGCCAGAAGCCACTCGTCCACTACGATTATCTGTGGCTGGAGTAAGTCCACACTCATATCATAACAATAATGGCTGAGCAGGCGTTGTCCCCCCCTGCCCAGCCATTATTATATGCTGTTGAGCACGAAATAATTAAAAAGTTAGTGGAAAATTTGGAAGATAGGAGAATAATGTATATCTTTGCGGCGGATTATGGGCGGAATTGGGCCATCAAAATTGAACCTCTTGACAAATAATAAACAGAACTGAACTATGAACGAAGAACTTGACCTCATTCATGTCACAGATGTTGAATACATCAAAGACTACACAATGTTGCTGACTTTCAGTAACGGGCACAAGCGTATCGTGGAATGGTACAATGGCGTTGATTTTGCGCCAGATTTCTTGTATGTACATGGGCGTGAAGCTGCGTGAATATCCAAAGAACATATCACGAACTCATCAGCCAAGGTATCTCTGACATGCATTGTCTCAGCGGTTATTACCTCGCCGATGAACTGATGATAGAGTATAGATAGAAATAACATAAAGTCAAACAACTAAAAAAAGAACAAATCAGTCATTGCAATTACTTTCAATAACGGAGTGATTGCAGGACACTACGAAACAGAAACCCATTTTTACGAAGGACGGTGCACCATGTGTGCAGCCCCTTACCGATGTAGATCCTCCCAAGTGTTTCCTTATAGGATGGGAGAATTTAACTCAATTATTAACTACAAAGGTGAGCGACAACCGTTCGACATACATAATATAACGTAGAGCTTTCGCTCTTGTTCTCTATTTACGAAACGGCCAATTTCAAGGGAAGAACAAGTTAGTGAATGGCTCACGTCCCATGTCTGGGGCGTGACCTTTCGTTCGTACTTGTTTCCCTGTAGGTGCTTGGCCGTACCCGTAAATAGAATAAGTAGTCGGACAGAGGTTATGCCCCTTTTCTTATTCTTAAGTCTATGAAAAAAGTATTTCATAAAAATCTTTTGACATTGTTTTGCCTATTGTTATCAATATCTGGCTATGCACATGACTTTGAAATGGATGGAATCTTCTACAAAATTCTATCTGAAGAAGATCATACAGTTTCTGTAACATTCAAGGGCGAAAGCATTCCTTATTCTAACGAATATTCTGGAGACATTGTAATCCCTAAAACTGTGAGCTATAATGGACAGGGGTATGCAGTTGTCAAAATTGACTCTTACGCTTTTATACAATCAGAAACACTTAATTCAATATATATACCAGGAAGTGTTAAATCGGTTGGTTCTCAAGCATTTTCTGAATGTACTCAGTTAACTGGTGTTACTATTGAAGAAGGTGTTGAAGAACTTAAAGATTATGCGTTCTATGGCTGCAGTTCTCTTCAACAATTAGAGATTCCTAGCAATATAAAGATTGGACGTAATGCTTTTCGCGGTTGTACAGCATTGCCAACAGAAGATGGTCTTCTATATATAGGAGATTATTTGATACAGGCCTTCGATAAGGAAAGAACTACATACATAATCAAGGACGGAACAAAATTCATTGATGCATACGCGTTTTCAACATTCTCTTCTTTGGAAGAAGTTTCTTTTCCCTACACTCTTGAGAGTATAGGTGATGGTGCTTTTTATGAATGCACATCCATCAACTCTGTCGTAATTCCAGAGAGTGTTTCCCAAATAGGTATACAAGCCTTCTTCGGATGCACAGCACTTCAAGATGTGGTTCTTCCAAATTCTATTACGGTACTTGATGCAGTGTTTCAAAAGTGTACGTCGCTTACTGCAATTGACCTGCCAAAGAAGATTAAAAGTTTAGCAGGTATTTTTAATGGTTGTACATCACTTTCGTCTATAGTCATACCAAATAGTGTAGAAAATATTACAGGAGCTTTTTATGGTTGTACTTCTCTGGTTGATGTTTCGCTTCCTAAGAATATCCAAGTAATCGGTTCGAGTGCCTTTCGAGGCTGTGCAAATCTTGAATCAGTAATCATGCCAGAATGTATTAAAGAAATTGAATCTACAGCATTCTACGGCTGTAACAAATTAAACTCGGTAACAATTTTTGCAAAAACACCCCCGACTATTGCAAATCTTTCGTTTTCTGTATATGGAACACTCCATGTGGTAAAGGGATGCAAAGAATTATACGGCAATAAAAACTATTGGAAGCAATTTACAATAGAAGAAGATGCACCAGACATATATGAATTAGTAGACGACTTGAATGCATATAGCGTTAAGGAAACTACTTCTTGCGAACAATTAATCTACACCCGCGCCTTCACTAACACCACTTGGAATGCTCTCTACGTTCCATTCGCAATGTCATACGATGATTGGTCAGATGATTTTGAGATCGCTCGTCTGAACGATGTCCATCAGTTTGACGATGATGAGGATGGTGTAGTTGACCGCACTGTTCTTGAGGTCATAAAGTTGATGGCCGGTAGCACAACAGAGCCTAATACTCCATATATGATTAAGGCTAAAGAGGTGGGTGAGAAGAGTATTACATTAACCAATGCTACGCTCTATGCAACTGAGGAGAGCAGTTTTGACGTTACATCATGGTTCGCGACATTTACCTTCACTGGCACCTATAGCACCATTACCGATATGGCGACAAAGGGGCACTATGCTATGGCTAATGGTGGGTTGATGCAGGCTTCATCGGATGCAGCAACACTTGGCGCTTTCCGCTGGTATTTGGATATTACGGATAGAAACGGCAATCCTGCTCCATTGAAGGCTAATTCGGTATTCCTGTCGTTCGACGATGGTGAAACGACCGAAATAAAAATAGTTGAAGCGAACACTTATAGCAACGATAACGCAATCTATACTATTAGTGGTACAAATGTTGGCAACAACAAGGCTGCACTCCCTAAGGGATTGTATATCAACAATGGCAAGAAGATAATTATTAAATGAGGAACAATATGAAAAAGAAATTCATTACACCTGAATGTAAGGTAATCCAGCTTATGGACCATATGGATATTATCCAAACGTCGTTTGTAATTATTGGAGGTTCTACAGATAGTTTCAATGCTCGCACCAGCAACGACTGGGAGTCCTTCGATGATGAGGACGACTATGATGAGTAATACGTGGAACGTCCTCTAATCTCCTAACAAAATCATCAGCGACTATTTGCTTTGCCATTCCGGATTATGCAAATAGTCGCTGATTTGTCGTTAATTGGATGATCTTTTGTACCATGAGGATGATGAAGTGACAGATTGCTAATCCAGACTTGCAGAAAAAACGTCTCATTCCTATAAGCAGGAATGAGACTTTTTCAACTTGCAGCATGGTATTCTGCACTAATACTTACTCTGCAGCAGCTCTGACAACCCTTCGATGCCACCGAGGCGATCGAACATCTGACGAATATTGGCAAAGAATGCACCTCGACCAGCGACGATGTGGAGTACGGCCAGGGCTGCAGAGGCTTGATCGCGATGGACGTAGTACTTGATGTTGTCGATCACAAACTCTGAGGAATCGAGATCTTGATAGGCTTCGTATAGGCCATCGTAGTCAAAAGCATCAAGGCACAAACCACCCAGTTTGAGAATATCGGGAAGAAGATTTCTGATGCAGAAAACAAGCTGGCATACATCCAGTCACAGATTGACTCTGGTCAAATAACCGTTGAGGAGGGAGAGAAGCAGATTGCCGAGCAGCAGAAGCAACTGGACAAGCTGAATGCCCAGTATGATCGAAAGGCTCAGATGATTGCTGAGAAGACCGATGAGTACAACGAATTGATAGAACTATTTAGTAAATAAGTTTTCGAAAAATAACTTTTTGAGGATTAACAATTGTGTCTGGAGGTACATCTCTAACAACTGTTGAGCCAGCACCAATGATGCTGTTCCTTCCGATCTTTATTTTGCCAATAACTATAGCTCCGGTGAATATTTTAACATTATCTGATATAATAGGGATTCCATTCCCTAAATATTTAGATGTGTTTGATCCAATAGTTACTTGTTGATTGATCCAGCAATTATTGCCTATTTTATCGGCATTAATTATTGTAGAAAAGCCATGTTCAATATATAAGCCTCCTCCAATGTTCGTACTAGGAGTATTAATATAAAGAGATCTTAACGGAGGTAAATAACCTAAAAAGTATTTTAGTATTCCTATCCTGATGTAAAAGATATTTCGATATTCAGGACGAAATAACAACAAATACGAAAGTAGAGGAAGACGCCTATTTGAAAAAAAAGAGAATGGACCTAAGCATGAATTCAAATCGTTTTTATGTCTCGCTTTCCATTGACTTAAATCTTGCTTGACCTTTTCTTTTTGTGGGCACATGAGGTAGACTAACAAATGCGGTATAGTAAGCCACCAGAATCCCCAAAAATATAGTTTTTTCATACACATTATTTTTTTGATTTTCATAGTACATTATGCCTATAGTAATGCCCTTAATCTACTCTTTATAAATAAGATTATGCACAATGCTACTCTCCATATCAATAAGCTAGCATAACACGTAAAGACAAGCGTAGCTAAAAGGAATAGTATACCACTCGGATCGATATTGAGCAACTGATTCTGATAAAACTTTGCAAGAAAAGTAAAGATTGGCGAAAACAACAGAATCGGTAGTGTATTGCGACCAACCATTAAGGCTATTCTCCGAATAGAACCTCTAATGTATCGAAGGCATACGACGAGAAAGCAGATGGTCAGAATCACGAAAACGAAACCTAATAGAGAACTTGATAAAGGCGGATTGGAAACGCTGCTGAAAATGACCCATAGAAATGGAAAAATGGCGATGACAGAAGGTCGAAAAGAACGTATCTGGAATCCATAACTCCGAAGTAAAGTCCCTAAAAGGAAATACAAAGCATTGGTTACTGACAACATGCCCAACGTATTGCTCATAAAGCACAGCATAAGGAAAACAAGTAACTGATTTCCATTTGAGAGCCAAGTTAGCCTGCGAGACAGATACAAAAAAGCGTAGCAGAGTAACAACGTGTGGAGATACCAGTATATGCCAAT
>JAZQPJ010000082.1:0-71382 GCA_045628525.1 Bacteroidales bacterium | reverse complement strand
GGGAGGGCTAGGGGGCTCTAGAGATTCTAGGGATTCTAGAGGCTCTAGAGTCTCTAGGGTTTCTAGGGGCTCTAGTTGAGGGGGGCTTTATTCAACTTTCTTGCCCCAGAACGTGGTCTTGCCGTCGGCCGAGAGGCCAACATAGACGATGGTGGGGACGCGGGGTGAGGCTTCCCAGTCGAGCTCGCGCTTGAGGTAGAGCTTGACGTCGCCGATGGTGAGGATGTTCTTCGAGGCATCGAAGCTCCACGACTTGCCGGCACTCCACTTGGAGTCGGCCGAGACGGTGCCGTCGCTCGAGAGGACGATGTCGACGGAGGCATCCTTCTTGCAGTCGTTGTCCCAGATGGCGCTGCAGCCACCGATGTTGATGTGCTGCCAGTTGCCGGCGAGGTCGGCGGTGGTGATGGCCGATTGTGGCACGGCACCGTAGCGCTCGGGCAGTACGAGTGGCCAGCCGTCGGACGTCCAGACGATGGAACGCACGGCACCCATCATCAGGGCGTTGCTGTAGGCGTTGTTCTTATAGTTGTCGGGGAAGCGCTGCTGCGACGAGTAGTAGTAGTTACCCTTGCCATCGTCCCACACGGCACAATGGCTGATGCCCTCCCAGCCGTGATCCTTGCCGAACTTATATGGATGAGTGACAGCAGGATAGGCGGTGCCGCCTGCCTGACCATTGGTGAAGTCCTTGCCGGTGTAGTCCTTGTAAGGGCCATCGATTTTCTCCGAGCGCACCACGCGGGTGTGGTAGGCATGTGCGAGCTGTCCGTACGCGATGAACATATAGTAATAGCCATCGTGATAGACCACCTCCGGACCCTCGCTGCCCTGCCAGCGGTCGCCATTCACGCGGGTGAAGACGCGCTTGCCGTAGGCAGCCTCGTTGGCCGAGCCCCATGGATCGCCCAGCTCGGTCTTGGTGTAGCCGGTGACGGGGTCGAGCTCCACGGCAGCGAAGCCGCTGTGCCATGAGCCGTAGATGAGCCAATGCTGACCCTCAGGGGTGATGATGTACGAGGGGTCGATGGCGTTGTACTTCCAGTAGCCGCCCCAGATGCTCTTGCCCTTGTAGCTCTTGCCCTGGTCGGAATACTGGCAGATGACGTAGCCCTTGTCCTGCCATGAGTCAACCTTGGATGGATCGTTGGTCTCCATCATGCCGATGAGGTTCGGGTTGAAGGTGGCATCGGTCATGTTGTCATTGCTGGCGCCCATGGTGGGCAGGTTGATGGAGTAGTACATGCGGTAGAGGTTCGACGAAACCTTGCGCACGGTTGGTGCCCAATAGCCGATGTCGTCGCCGTTGAAGTTGATGCTGGTGGCGCCGAGGCCTATGTTGGCACGGATCTCGTTCACCTTGTCCTTCATCCACGCTGGGGCCGTCTTCATCGTGGCACTGAGGAACTCCCAGTTGACCAGGTCCTTGGAGCGGCGGCAGAAGAAGTGTCCCTTGCCCATGTGGGCATTGCCGTAGCTGGCATCGGTCTGGTACATATAGTAATAGCCGTCGTCAGCGAGCATGACACTTGGGTCGTGTACGTTGGCCAAGTTCCACTTGGAACGCTTGGTCCAGTCAGCGACGTCAATATAGTAGTCATCGTAGGTAGGTGCAGTATAGTCTTCTGGTGTTGTGGTCGAACCGCCACCACCACCATTATTTTCACCACCATTGTTGCCGCCATTGTCGCCGCCTCCGTTGTTATTGCTTCCTCCGCCTTGGGTGCCGCCATTGGGATTCACGGGGTTGAGGATAGGGTCATCGTCACCGCCGCCACATGAAGAGATCACAAGGCTGGCCGAGAGGCCAAGAGCGAGGTATAAGATTTTTTTCATGTTGAATCATTCAATTACTGAAATTTCGCATTAGCTCTGAGAGATTAGTGCTCAGTGATTAGAGATTAGAGATTAGAGATTAGTGCTCAGAGATTAGAGATTAAGAGTAGTGTGAAGTTTTGGAGCTAAGTAGTGCCCTGCTGCTAAACAACTATAGGACTATTCTCTAACGAACTGCTCTGAACCCTAAACTCTCCATTCAAAACTCTCCACTCAAAACTAACAACTTGAGTCACTTGCGAAAGTTGAGTCAATATTTAATTCCATCATAGAAACCAGATGAAAACAATGTTCATCTTAGATTTCACTTGTGGAATAAAAAGTATAAAGGGGAAGCCGCCATGGAGGAGACTTCCCCGCTCATTTTTCTGCTAAGCATCCATCGGCGGGCGATGATGCTCGAAGTGGCTTATTCGAATACCATGTGGCTGCCATCGACGGTCATGCGGAACCAGAGGTTGTCCACATCGACGGTGTTGATGCCATGGTAGAACTGGGTGTAGGTCATGCCATCGTTGCCGAGCATGATGATGTCAACATCGGCAGTGCCATCGGCATTGTTGGTGACTGAGACCTTAACCTTAGCTTCGTCCATAGCGGCGAGCCAAGCACCCCAATCCTGCTGACCGCCTGAGGTGACGAGGCCGTCGTTGCCCTCATAGCCAGCGCCCCAACCATAGTTGTCAGCACGAACTACAGCATACTCTGAGTTGTCATCGCGAACGAGGACTACGCAGAAGTTGTTCCAGTTGCTTGCACCGCAGGTGTAGTTGATGAACTGGGTAGAGACAGTCTTGCCTGCAGGCACGAGCTGGTTCTCTGAGTGAGCACCCCAGAAGCCTGTGGTGTTGTCCTCTGCGCCTACTACATTGTCGAACTCGATGTGGCTGCCATCCACGGTGTAGCGGAAGTAGAAGTTGTCTGGATCGATGGTGTTGATGCCGAGGTACTCCTGGTTGTATGTCACGCCATCGTTGCCGAGCATTACTGCCTTGACGTCGGCTGTGCCATCGCCATTGTTGGTGATGTAGGTAGTAACCTTGGCGCCATCCATGGCAGCGAGCCATGCGCCCCAATCCTGCTGACCGCCTGAGGTTACGAGGCCAGCATTGCCCTCGTAGCCAGCGCCCCAACCATAGTTGTCGGCACGAACCACAGCATACTCAGAATTGTCTTCGCGAACGAGGACTACGCAGAAGTTGTTCCAGTTGCTTGCACCACAGGTGTAGTTGGTGAAGTAAGAGACGAAGGTCTCGCCTGGCTCAACCTTGACGTTCTCAGAGTGAGCGCCCCAGAATGGGGTAGAGTTGTCGGATGCACCGATTGAGGTGTAGAGCTTATCGACAACCTCGAAGTTGACCATAGAGAAGATAGGAGTATCGCAGTTCTCACCCTTGAAGGTCTTGTTGTAAATCACGAGAATCTGCTTCTGGCCCAGGGTCTCCATGTCAGGAATGATAGAGTAGGTGAGGTCTTCGGCCTTAACCTCCTTCGAAACGCCAGTCTCGAAGTTGACTACAGCGCCGAGGTTGGCGAATGCTTCCTCAACATTGGTGCCGAGGAGCACCTTCTTAGGCATGTTCTTCAGCTCCATTGAGAGAGGCTGCTTGTCATCAGCTGAGGTGCAACCACCGATTGGCTCGATGTTGGTCGAAAGGAAGTTGATGTAAGAGCCCTCGACAACCAGGAATGCGCGGATGTTGGTGTTCGATGGATCCTCGTTGATGTTAGGCAATGACTCTGCGATATGCATGGTCTTGGTGACAGTGCCATTGGTGATGTTGATGACGAAGGCATCAGGGATGCTGCGGTCGATGGTGAGGGTCACCTTGCCGCCGAGCTTGTCAACGCCAGGATCGGTGTCAGAACCGAAGGTGAGCGAACTGGTAACGTCGCCACGGTGTGCCTCGAAGTAAACGTCGCCCCACTCGGAGTTGCCGCTTGGCTGGTGGTCGAAACGGCAGGCACCATACTCGGTGTAGCCGGCATCGCCACGATGCACGTCGTTGGTCACGATGAGTGCGAAGTTCTTGTAGGTGTTGGTGGCGGCAGGGTTGATGTTGAGGTTGAACTGTGCGTTCCAAACCTGGCCGTCAGGGATGACATAGTCCTTTGAGAACTGTGCCCACCAGCCGGTAGAATAGTCGGTGGCACCGATGGTGTAAACGTCCTCCATCATGCCCTCGAGCTCGATGTCGCCGCCCTGTGGCTTGTTGTTGGCAATAGAGTCAACCTTCTGCGCGATCCAGTCAGGAGCATCCAGTTCGTAGAGGTCTCCGCCCTCGCAGCTGGCAAGCGCGAACAGACCCATGGTTGCACCCACGAGGGATGCCATTTTATTGAGATGTCTCATAGTGTCGTTTTAATGTTTTAGAGTTTAACTACAGGACGAACGGTCCAGCCGTTGCTGCGGAAGTACTCGCTGTTGTCGATGTCGAGGTTAGCCGAGTTGCCCGTGAGGTTAGGATTGGCGTTGAGCGTGCCCTGATAGATAGGCAGGAACTCGTGGCCTGGCTTGAAGCTGTCGTATGAACTCTTGATGCGATCGTCGTCGCCCATCATGTGGTAATAGACAGGATCCTTGGCCTCGGCAGGGTCGTTCGAGCGGAGGAAGGTGCCGTGCTCCTTGAGCTGCTGCAGACGGGCGCTGTCGTAGAACCAGCCCCAGCGGAGCAGATCCACGCCACGGCCATACTCGCAGCCGAACTCCTTAGGACGCTCCACGTTGGCAATCTGCTCGAAGAGCTTGTCTGCGGTGTTGAAGTCAGCCAGCTTGAGGTCGGCCAACTTGGCGCGACGACGTACCTCGTTGATCCAGTCGATAGCCTGCTGTGTTGGGCCATTCACTTCGTTCTCGCACTCAGCGGCGCGGAGCAATACGTCAGAATAGCGCATCATACGCAGGTTGATGCCGTCATGCAGACCGGTAACCACCTTGTCGTACTCGCCGGTGCGGAAGTGAGTCCACTTGGCAATAGGCAGGCCACCATTGTTGTTGTTGGTCACGATGATGTTGTCGGCAGACATTGGCTCGGTGTAGCATACGTTGCCGAACTCGAAGCCCTCCCAGTCGATCTCGTAGGTGCCGATGGTCCAGTAGAGACGTGGATCGAGCTTGCCGTCGGTAGTCTTCTCGGCCTTGAAGAGCTCATAGAGCCAAGGCGAGGCAGAGATATCTGCCCAACCGCCGATAGAGCCAGGAGCGAAGTTCGACTCGATGGCCGAGCCTTGGGTGGCGTTAGGCGAGGTGTTGACTGGTGTCCACTCGTCGTCGGTGCCCTGCTCGTTCTTGTCGAGGAACTGTACCTCGTAGAGTGACTCGATATTGTTCTCGTAGGCAGCGCCCTCACGGAAGTTGTCGCCATAGTTGGCCACAAGCTGGTAGGTGCCATACTGCTTGCCGATGATGCCCTTGAGGATGGTGAGAGCCTCCTGGAACTTATGACGCTGCATCAAGGTACGAGCCAGATAGCCGGCAGCAGCACCCTGGGTGGCGCGACCCTTGGCCCATTCGCCGCCCTCGTCGCGGGTTGGCAGCAGTTCCATGGCCTCCTTCATGTCCTTCTCCACCTGGTCGAGCACCTCGTCATACGAGCTGTTGGTGCCGTACAGGGTGTTGAGGTCAGAATACTGGGCATAGTCGGTGATGATCGATGGGTTCTGGTAGTAAACAGCCAGATTGAAGTATGACAGACCACGGAGGAAGAGGGCCTGACCCTTGATGCGACGCATCTGCTCGCTCAGGGCGCTGTTGTCCTCACCACAGCGGGTGGTTACGAAGTTGCAGACGTTGATGGTGTAGTACCACTCGCGCCATGACCACATGCAGATCTCGTCGAGGACGGATACGTTGAGGTCATCGAATGGCAGGTACCATACCTGTGACGAGTTCCATGCCTCATCACCACGGCATACGTCGATGTTGTAGCCCACGCGGCCATACGAACCCTCCATGCGGGTGTGGTTGTAGGCGGCGATGACGCATTCCTCCAGGTCGGCGGCGGTGTAGCCGAAGGTGCCTGTGGTCTGCTGGTTAGGATTTGACATATCCAGCATATCGTCGCAAGAGGTCATTGCGCCGATGCCCATTGCCAGGGCGGGGAGAATCTTATATAGTTTCATATATGATATTCCTTATATTATATTAGAACGAAACGTTGAGGCCACACATGAAGGTGCGTGGGGTTGGGAACGAACAGAAGTTGTAGCCAGGGGTGAAGGTGCCGCCAGCGTAATCGACGTTGTAGCCCTTATAGCCCGTGAAGGTGTAGAGGTTCTGAGCCGATACATATACGCGAACTCCGCTCACGTAGCCGCCAAACCACTTGTCCTTGAAGTTGTAACCCAGCTCAACGTTGGCGATCTTCCAGTAGGCAGCATTCTGAATCTTGCGGTCGCTGAAGAGGTCGTTCCAGTTCTCGCTGGCGCCGGCAGGACGGTCGATGTAGGTGCGTGGCACGCTTGAGAGGTAAGTCTGGCCATCCTCTGAGAATACGTTAGCCTTGAGCATCTCTACGTCCTTGTTGCCCCAGCCGTAGCATGAGTTGAGGCTGTTGTAGATGTCGTCTGATACATGGTAGTCGAGTGCGCCGAAGGTTGCGATGCTGAGGTCGAGGCCCTTGTACTCCATGTGCAGGTTCAAGCCATAGTTGATGCCTGGCAGACCGCTGCCGAGGATCACCTGGTCATCGGCGTTGATGATGCCGTCACCATTGACATCCTCATAGAGGCAGTCACCGATCTGGGCACCAGCCTGGGTGGCATGGTTGTCGAGGTCAGACTGAGTGCGGGCAATGCCCTGGTACTTCCAGCCGTAGAAGCGGCCAATCTCCTCACCAACCTCGGTCTTGTAGGCACCGTCGATGCGTGAGTTGGTACCGAAGCCGAGCGAGGTCACCTTGTTGTTCAGGGTGCTCAAGTTGGCCGAGATGTCATACTTCAGGGCATGATCATGGTTGCGGTAAGTGGCCGAGAACTCAAGACCGCTGTTCTCCATCGTTGCAGCGTTCATGGTTACCGAACCGTTCGATACACCTGCCTGGGTAGGAACAGGCACTCCGGTCAAGAGGTCCTCTGAGATGTTCTTGTACCACTCGGCTGTGAACTCGAAGCGGTTGTTGAACATAGCGAGGTCGATACCTACGTTGGCAGTCTTCTTCTTCTCCCAGCGGATCTTCTCGTTCACGAAGGTCGAAACGGCCGAACCGGTGATTGGAGTGTTGCCGAAGCTATAGGTCATGTTGTTGCGCATCATGGTGGCGAGATACTGGAACTCGCCGATGTTCTCGCTACCGAGCACACCGTAGCTGCCACGGATCTTCAGGAGGTTCACGATGTGGTCGTCAACAGGGAAGAACGACTCACGGTCGATACGCCATGCACCAGAGATAGATGGGAAGATGTCGAAGCGGTCGGTTGGATCGAGGCGTGAGCTACCGTCGCGACGAACGATGGCCGACAGGAGGTAGCGCTCATCGAAATTATAGTTCAAACGAGCCAGCTGTGAAGACATGGCGTGAGGCCAGTCCCAAGACTCGCCGTGGGTGTCCTTGGCGTTCTGGATCTGCAGGAAGTAAGGCTCGTTGAGGTTGATGCCCCAGGCAGTGAGGGTGCTGGTGTGCTCCTCCTCGTAGGTCTGGCCTACCATGAGGTTGATGTTGTGCTTGCCGATCTTGCCCTCATAGGTCAAGGTGTTCTCGATCAGGGCGTCGCTGTATGAGCGTGAGCCCTTGGTGAGACGCTCGTTCGACTTGTCGAGATATACACGGTTACTCTGTACCCAAGCCGAGATGAAGGTGAAGTCTGAAGCATGAGTCTTGCTGTACGACAGGTTGATGTTGTAGTGCAGCTTGTGGTTCTTGCTCTTGATGTTGAACATTTCGAGCAGGTCAACATCAGCCGAAGCGGTAGCCACGATGCGGTCCACGAGGGTGTTGCGCTGCAGGAGGTTGTTCACGAGCAATGGGTTCGAAGCCGAGATGTCACCGTGTACATTATCATAATATACGCCATAGCCGTAGGCATCGTAGTTCCAGCTGTCAGCCGAACCTACCTTGTCGTCGAGTACCCATGAGTTAGGATCGTATGCCTTGATGGTAGGCTGCATCAGCAGGGTGCCGCGCAGCACGTTGGTCACGTCGCCATAGAGGCCCTGTACGTACTCCGAAGCGTTCGAGAGGCCCATGTTGTCCTGATCAGAGTGCGAGTAGGTCACGCTGGTGCGGAACTTGATGAACTTGGTGTCCATCGTGTTGTTGATACGTGCGGTGTAGCGCTCGTAGTTAGGACCAGCGCCCTCGAGGGTGCCCTTCTGATTATAGTAGTCGAGTGCGATGTTGTAGGTGTTGTGGGCACCACCACCGCTCAGGTTTACGTTGTGGTTCTGGCGGATGCCGGTCTTGAATACCTCATCGAACCAGTTGGTATTGGTGTTGTCCTGGAACTTGTAGATGCCCGTGGCCGAATCCAGATGGTAGCCGCCTGGCAGCTGTATGCCCGAGTTCTGTGCCGATACGCCCAGATGGTGGCTGTACTGGCTGGCATCCATCACGTCATATACATTGTCTGGGATAATGTCTGCACCGAAGTAGCCCTTGTAATCCACCTTCAGAGGCTGTTCCTTCTTGCCGCCCTTGGTGGTGATGATCACAACGCCGTTGGCAGCACGCGAACCGTAGATGGCACCTGCGGCAGCATCTTTGAGGATCTGGATGGTCTCAATATCGTTAGGCGAGAAGTCGCGGATCGAAGTACCCATTGGCACGCCGTCGATAACGTAGAGAGGGGCGGTCGAGCCGAACGAACCGATACCACGGATGCGAACCGATGGGTCAGCACCTGGCTGGCCGTCAGAGGTGATCTGTACGCCAGGAACCTTACCCTCGAGCATGGTCGAGATGTTTGAGTTCGAAGCCTTCTTCATCTCCTCAGCATTGACGATGGCTACTGAGCCCGAGAGGTCGGCCTTCTTCTGAGTACCGTAACCTACTACGACTACCTGATCAAGCGTCTTGCTGTCGTCCTCCAGCTGGATAGGATCGATGATGGCGCGGTTGCGAACGGCAACCTCGCGTGATTCGTAACCCACATAACTGATTTCGAGCACGGCGTTGCCTGGGGCGTTCAACTCAAAGTTGCCGTCCAGGTCGGTCACGGTACCGTTGGTAGTACCCTTCACCTTGATCGAAGCACCAATGAGTGGCTCACCGTTAGGGTCAACAACCTGACCCTTCACCGAGATGTTCTGCGACTGGGCAATGGCCATAGTGGTTGTGGCGGGTGTTGGTACAACCGCAAGACCACCTACGACGCCCATCGAAAGCATCATTAAGATGTGTTGTTTTCTCATTTTTAAAATTGATTAAAAAGGTGTGTTATTATTTAGTATAAGCTTAAAACTATGCCGCAAAGATAAGAAAACTTCTCATTATGTAAAAATAAAAAGGTGAAAAAATAAAAAAAAGAATTCATTTTAACACGCAAGGAGGTGAAAAAGTACGAAAACATCGGTTTTTTCTTCGAATATTTGTGTCTTTTGACGTTTTTTCTTCGAATATTTGTGTCGTATGAAAAAAAATGCTATATTTGTGGCCGAAAAACATAAACTCTAAACATCAAACACCCCCAATCTAACCCAATGCTTGACCTCGATCTCTACTATAAGATCCACAAGACAGGATTGAAAGACTACCTGGAACACGTCCCATTCCATGTGTTGCGCTCGTCGCTCTATACTCCCGACGAACTCTTCGCCGAATACATACCCGGATGCCCTGAGAGTTTCGACCACTGTGCCGATACTGTCATCTATCGCCACATGGTAGCGTCGGGCAAGATCACGCCCGATCCGATGGTGCAGAGCGCCCGCTCGATGCATGACTGCAGCATCCGCAATGCCATGCAGAAGTTTCTGGCCGACTACGAACAGCAACAGGTAGTGGGCGTGATGGGTGGCCATGCCCTGCCTCGCACCGATGCCGCCTATCGTCAGGTGGTGGAGGTCAGCAAACAGCTCACCGAAATGGGTTATCTGATGATCAGCGGCGGTGGTCCGGGTGCTATGGAGGCCACACATCTGGGCGCATGGCTGGCCGGACGTAGCGCTGAGGAGGTTGATAAGGCATTGGCGATCCTAGCCGAGGCTCCCTGCTTTCAGGATGCTGGTTGGTTTGATACTGCCTATCGTGTCAGGGCAATGTTCCCGCAACGCATATACAAGAGCCTTGCCATCCCCACATGGTTCTATGGCCATGAGCCGCCAACAATCTTTGCAACGACTATTGCTAAGTTCTTCGACAATAGTATTCGCGAAGACGTCATCCTCACCGAAGCGTATGGTGGCTTGATCTTTATGCCGGGCAGTGCCGGAACGTTGCAGGAGGTGTTCCAGGAGATCGTGCAGAATCACTACGTCTCGCTTGGTTTCCCCAGTCCGATGGTCTTCGTTGGAACCAAGTTCTGGAGTGAGGATGTGCCTGTATTCCCTTTCATCCAGCACATGATAGAAGTGGGACGTTATAAGAACTTGATTATCGATCTGGTGGATGATAATGAATCGATCATTCGTTGCATTGCGAGATAACCAATCTTCACCTGGCTTGAAGATGCACATTCCAGCTTGGTTAGATAATCAAAATTGATAGCTGTAGATTGCTTTTTAATCGTAGAGCAATCATTTGACCAAAAAAATATGGAAAGATCGATAATCATTCATCCTTTTGCTTTGTGAAACAAATCGCAAGTACGGATGTTACACTCAAATGCCCGCTGCAGCAATGAAGCGGGCATTTTCCTTTTGTTACATGATGTTACAATTGCGGGATTTATGATTATTTTTAAAAGATTCTTGGAAAAAATTGTTTATTTGATTACTTACACATCTTAATATATATGTATCTTTGCTGTGCAAATTTGTTAATAGCACTGTAATGTATCGTAATTTTTTAATTAGCCGTTTTAATTGTTCTTTCCGTCAGGGCCTGCGTTTCGCCCTGGCTTCTGTTTGCGTTCTGTTGACTCTTTCTTCTTGTCAGGATTATGATTTGGGCTACACTTCTACGGAGATTTCATACGAGACTCAGTTCGTTAAGGAATTCGGTAACCCAGCTCCAGGTCACCAGTGGGGCTTCGATGCTGCTGCCTATGCTATGGGATGTGATGAAGAGGTCGCCACACGTGGCGTTTATAAGCAGGATATGAATATTCCTGGTACCAATCTTCGTTCGACTATTGTCTATGGTAAGCCCAAAAACATTACTGAGCATGAACATGAGGAAGTTTATGCCTGGTTCAGCAATCATATAATCAATTGGGATGATGATTGTACTCCAACTAACTATATGGGTGAATCAACACGTATTTGCGATGGTGTCGCTTACGTCAAGACCGAGGGCTTGCTTCCTTGGGGCAGTCTTGCGACATATTCTCCTGAAAAGTTGGGCAACTATTCTATCAATGTAGAGACACCTTTCTTCAATGGCTGGATTCAGCATGTCGCTTCTGATCTTACTTATGATGAGGTGGCTGAAAACGGTAGCGCATACAATGGTAGTAATATGAACTACTTGAAGTTCCGTACGCTTGGACAGGCAGATGGCTGGGAGCATTTGAACGATTATAATGCCTCTAATGGTTATGGCTATGGCAACCAAGCTGACCAGAATGGTATCCTTGTTACGGACGCGAACTTTAATGTCGTCACGTATCACTGTTCGGCTGACGGTGGCGCGGATCATGACAAGTACTATGTCGTTTATCTCAAGGGCGATGATTACGAAGGCTGGTACTTGGGTATGGATCTTGAGGCATACGGACTAAACCCCAGCCAGCAGGTAAAGGCCGATGGCGTCTGCAATGACTGGATTATCAAGATTGCCGATGCTGGTGCTACACAGTATAATCCTTCGCGTATCATGTGCGAGGATTTGGGTGGTTCGTTCGATACTGACTTTAACGACCTGGTCTATGATGTGCAGTATCAGAATCAGGTTTGTGTCATCACCTTGCGTGCTGCTGGCGGTACACTCCCAATCCAACTCTATTATGGCAAGAAAGAGGAGGGAGGCATCCTATTGACTGCAAAAGGAAAGGATGAGGTGCATGATATGTTTAATGTCAGTGTAGATGTGCCGGTCAACGTAAATGCTAGAGCACGTGGCTTTGCCAAGGGTGAGGACAACTGCGATCCCGTCTATTTCGCCTTGGGCTTTGACAAGAGTGGATATGAGAATGTTGATGGACATAATGTGCCAATAACTACAATGTCAGGCCAATTCGATTTCCAGAAGATTAATATCTATGTATATAATGAGCAACTTGCCAAGTGGCTGAATATTGACAACATAAATGGCAGTGCGCCTTACCGCATCTGCGTGCCAACATCAGTGAATTGGAATCAGGAGTGCGTAGATATCAAATCCACTTATCCTGGTTTCAGCAATTGGGTGAATAATCCTACCAAGACCTTCTGGAATGGCAATAACACCATTGATTCAGACGGACTCTACAGATAAAAACCTTTCTATATAACACTTTTCAGAAGGATGCATTGTTCGAATGCATCCTTTTTTTGGTTGAATACTGATACCTTCTATCAGTGCTCCCAATTTTGATATTGATATGTGCTTTCTTTATCGTGTGTAGAACCGGATCACGTCGATGATGGCCTGCTGGCAGACGGGGCAGAAGGTGGGATATTCGTTGGTGCGCATACGACAATCCTCCTGATAGCGATAGATGCCGTGTGAGGCATAGCCGCCGCCTTCATATCGGCCGATGCGCTCGCCTTTCTCCTGATCGGCGCGAGTGGTGATGTTGGGTTCCCAGGGTTCGACGTCGAGCGGATAGCTGCCGGCGCCAACATCTTCGTATTCGTAGAAATACTCGTCAGCCAATCCTGCAAACGAATGTCCGAACTCATGTACCACAACAGGACGGAACTTAGGGTGATGTGCTGCTGTGAGATTGTACATGTTGAAGATACCGCCACCTCCGTAGTTGTCGGTATTCGCCAATACAATGATGTGCTGGTAGGGGATTCCGGCCAGTGCATCGTGCAGGCTCTGCACCTGCAGGGTGGTGAGGTAGCGGTCGCTATAGAACGTGCTGAAGTGACTGCCGAAGGCTGTGCGTCGCCAGTCGTTCTGCAGCGGGATGCTGACTCCGCTGTCGGTGGATGGCACGTTGACGGCAAAGAACCGGAAGCTCTCGGCGTAGGTGGCGTATGGCTCATGGCCGAGCAGCGACTCGACGGCCACGCGGCAATCCTCGTAGAAGCGCTCCATCTCGTCGGCCGTATAGCCTTCGGGCAGGAATGCCACGGGGATGCATTGACCCTGACAGTTGGCAATGGTTTCGATGACATCTGCCGTGTTGCGGATGATGCTGTCGGCCGTGATGCGGACGTAGGGCAAGGGCTGTTCACCGCTGCGATGGATCAGGATGTCCGAGGGATCGACCGTATGGGTGAACGTGGCAATCGGCTCATGTCGCATGTTAAGCAGCGACACAGTCACCTCGGCCTTCTGGCGCGGCATGGGCACCAGCTGGCAGAGCTGGAACGAACGATTCACCTGCTGAGGCTCGTTGGTTTCGGCCAACCATTCCTGAAATAGGGTACTGAACGAGGTGCGGTAGAGCACCTGGCGACTTTCGGCATCGCGCATCTCGATCTGCCCGTTGCCGATGAGGTTGAGGCTGTCGAGGTGTTGGCGGCGGCCATACCAGCCTGGCGTGCGTGCCAGCTTGTCGAGCGAGATGCCTGTAGCCCGATCTTGTCCGCCCGTGAGGGTATAGTCGAGGCGCAGTGTGGTGTCCAGAAACAACTCGGGGCTGAAGCACAAAGACTGCGCCGCAAGGGATGTGGCGCAGACAAGGAGTAGAAGGGAGAGGAAAAGTGTTCTCATTGCAAGAATCATTCTTGGACGTTTTCAGTTGTCCGGCCGATGTCAGCCAATCAGCGTGCGGGCATTGGCCAAAGCCTCAGGCGTGATGTCGCTGCCACTGAGCATGCGAGCCACTTCGTGCAGGCGTTCGTCGGCTGTGAGCTGCGTGATGTGGGTGTTGGTGGTGTCAGCCTCGTCCTGCTTATAGACACGGAAGTGCTGATCGCCCTTGCCAGCCACCTGAGGCAGATGGGTGATGGTGATGACCTGCAGGTGCTCGGACAGCTCCTTCATCACTTGACCCATGCGGTCGGCAATGTCGCCCGACACGCCGGTGTCAATCTCGTCGAAGATGATGGTGGGCAGGGTGCGGGCGCTGGCCACGAGGCTCTTGATGCTCAGCATCAGTCGACTGATCTCGCCGCCCGATGCCACCTCGCCCGCAGGCTTGAGTGGTTGGTTCTTGTTGGCGCTGAAGAGGAAGCTGACGGTGTCCGAACCGTTGGGACCATAGGTGGTGCGTCCGGTCTTCTCGCTGAGCATCGGGTCGATGTGTGCCTCGAAACGGACGTTGGGCATGCCCAGATAGCTCACCTTCTCGATCAGAGCCTGCTGCAGCAGCTCGGCGGCCTGGCGGCGTGTGGCGGTGAGGGCCGCGGCACACTTGCTGGCCTGGGCGGTGAGTTGCCTGTTCTGTGCCTCCAACTCCTCGATCTCGCTGTCGCTGCCATCGATGTGCTCCATCTTCTCGGCCAGTTCGTCGCGCAAGGCGATGAGCTCGTCCACGTTCTGGCGGCCATGCTTCTTGAAGAGGCTGTAGATCTGCGACAGGCGCTCTTCGACCAGCTCGAAGCGCTGAGGGTCGAAACTTACATCGTCGCTCTTGCCCTCAACGTCGTCGGCAATGTCCTTCAGGTCGATGTAGTCTGACTCCAGACGCTCGGCAATCTCCTTGATCTCGGGATAGATGTGAATCAGCTCGTTGGCACGCTGGCTGATAGTTTTGAGCTGCGAAACGATGCTGTCACCCTCGCCGTCGAGTCCGTCGTGTAGGGCGATGAGCCCGGACTTGATCTCTTCGGCATGTGCCAGTCGCTCCTGTTCTGCCTCGAGTTCCTCCTGCTCGCCGGGCTGCAGGTCGGCATCTTCGAGCTGTGCGTACTGGTAGCGGATGTAGTCGGCCTCCTGGGCATTCTTTTCGGCCTCTTCGCGAAGCTTGCGAATCTGTCGGCGCAGGGCCGAGAGCTCGCCATACACAGTGCGGTACTGGCCGATTTCATATTGGTTACGAGCCAGCGAATCGAGCACGCCCAACTGGAAGGAATCCTGTCCGAGCAGAAGGTTCTGGTGCTGCGAGTGGATGTCGATGAGCGACTGTCCGAGCTCCTTGAGCATCTGTAGCTGTACAGGGATGTCGTTGACAAAGGCACGGCTCTTGCCCGTGGCGTAGATTTCGCGGCGGATGATGGTGCCGTGGGCATCGTATTCCAGATCGTTCTGGCGGAAGTATTCCTCAAGATTATATTGCGCAATGTCGAAACTTGCCTCGATGACGCACTTGGTGGCACCGTTGCGCACACTCTTGGCATCGGCACGCTGGCCCAGAATCAAGCCCAATGCACCCATGATGATGGATTTGCCCGCACCCGTTTCGCCGGTGATGACGGTAAGGCCGGCACCTGGTTGGAACTCAAGGTGCTGGATGAGGGCGTAATTATCAATGGTGAGGGATTGTAGCATTTAGTAAAGACTTATTTTGTGTTGTCGTTTTGTCACTCCTTGTACTCCTCCTTGATCTTCGCCAACTGACCCGTATAGGTGGGGAAGATGTCGGTGAGCTGGTCATAGATGGAGCGCTTCTCGGTCATCGGTGCTTCGCTGTAGATATTGCAAACCTCGTCCAGTTTGGCTGCGATGAAGAGGCTGAGCAATGGCGTGGAGGTGTCAGCCGAGCGGATCTCCTTGAGCTGGGGCAGGGCAGTGGTGATCTGCTGTCGTCCCTTGTCCATGCTCTGGGCCATGGCATCGAGGCCCTGGCGGTGGTAGGTGTACCACAGCTGGCGGAAGCCCTCCTGGCTTGGGTCGAGTAGGGCGGTGATGACTGCATGGCGGTTGCTCTTCGAGTCAAACGCCTTCCATCCGTGGCTGTCGCTGCTCTGCATCTGGCTCACGATGCTCTCGCACTTGCGCAGGTAGGGCTCGCCGCCCTTGGGGGCAAAGCTCTCGAAGTCTAGGCCGATGACCAGGTAGCTGTAGTAGGCCACGGCCGCAATCAGCTCGCTTTCGAGGTTGAACTCGTTGTAGGTGAGGTTCTGTCCCTCCTGATAGGGGAGGATCAGGTCGTCGTCGCGCCAGTTGATGAGGGTGGACTGATAGGATGCGTTATATACTGGACGACGTGCCTGCACAGTGATCGATGCCCTATAGACATCGGTGGCCTCGACGGTATTGATGGTAAGTGCAAAGGTGCACTGTATGCGCTCGTTGAGTGCGAATTGTGCACCCGTCCATTGCTGTCCGTTGATGAACTCCTCCAGCGCCTCCTTCAGTGTGGTGAAGCGGTCACGCAGCGAGGCATCGATCTGTTGCGTGTTGATCGACACCGTGGCATTGAGTTCCTGTGCCTGACCGGTAAGGGCAGAGGCGCAGAACATACCACACAATAGCAAGCGGGCCAACATCGTGTGCTGGCCTGCTCGCTTATGATTGCTATGTGAAATTGTCTTCATCGTTTCATCATCATGCTCAGCTTGATCTGCGTGAGCACCTGCTTGGTACTGAGTGCAAAGTCGCCATTCATCATCCAGGCATAGTAGCTGGGCTCCTTGTCGAGCACTTCGAGCACGGGGCGACCCTTGTGCTTGCCGAAGTTGAAGCAGACGCGGTCCTTGTCGTCGTACACCATGGCACCCATGGGATCGGCGTTGCGGTTCATTCGGGTGAACTCCTGCAGCCAGGCTACATCGTTCTGCAGCGGATCCTCGGCATCATTGGCATAGCGGTCCAGCTGTGCCTGCAGCACCTTGTAGGTGGCACGTATGTCGGCATCGGCCGAATGGGCGCCTTCCAGCTCCTCGCCGCAGTAGAAATGGTAGGCGGCCGAGAGCGTGCGGGGTTCTTTCTTATAGAAGATGCTCTGCACGTCAATGAAGCGTACGTTGCTTATGTCGAACTTGACATCAGCTCTTAGAAATTCCTCGATGAGCATGGGTACGTCGAAGCGGTTCGAATTGTAGCCAGCCAGGTCGCAGCCTTTGAATATCTGCTCCAGGCGTCCGGCCATCTGCTTGAAGGTGGGCTTATCGGCCACCATCTCGTCTGTGATATGGTGTATGTCCGAGCTCTCCTTGGGGATGGGGCGTCCGGGGTTGATCAGTATGTTCCCTTCCTCCTCGGTGCCATTGGGCTGCACCTTGATGTAGCCAATCTGCACGATGCGGTCTTGGGTGACGCTGAGGCCGGTGGTCTCCAGGTCGAAGAAGATGATGGGTTTCTTCAGCGATAGTTTCATTCCTTAGCTTAGAAATCGGTCAGCATCATTGGCATGATGAGCATGAGCATGTCCTCACCCTCGTTGTTCTGCACAGGAGCCACGAGGCCGGCACGTGCAGGATCGCTGAGCAGGAGTTCTACATCCTGAGCCGAGATGACGTTCAGTATCTCGATAAGGAAGTTGGCGCGGAAGCCGATGCTCATTGGGGTGCCGTCGTACGAGCAGGCGATGGTCTCGGTGCCGGCGGTAGAGTAGTCAACGTCCTGAGCCGAGATCACGAGCTTGTTGTCGCCCAGCACGAACTTCACCTGGTTGGTGGCCGAGTTTGAGAACACGGCAATACGACGCAGCACGCTGAGGAACGACTGGCGGTCGATGGTCAGGCGGTTGGTGTTGTTCTTAGGGATGACGGCATCGTAACGTGGATAGCGGCCCTCGATGAGGCGGCAGCTGAGCTCGTAGTCGCCGAGCTTGAAGATGGCGCACTTGCTGTCAAACACGATGGTGCAGAGCACGGTGTCCTTGCCGATGACGTTCTTGAGCAGGTTGGCTGGCTTCTTGGGAAGGATGAAGCTGCTCTCGAAACCGGGAGCCACGGTGGTGTTGATGATGCGGACCAGTTTCTTCGAGTCAGAGGCTACGAACACGATGCGGTCCTCCTTGATGTCGAAGTAGATGCCGTTCATCACCGGGCGCAGGTCGTCGTCGGCCGTAGCGAAGATGGTGCTGGCGATGCCGCTGAGCAGGGCCTGGGCATTGAGGTCAACGGTCTTGGCGTCGTCCTCCAGCTTGCGCTGCTGTGGGTATTCGGCTGCGTTGCCGCCGATGAAGTTGTACTTGCCGTTCTCATAGTTAACGACGATCTCGTAGTTGCCGTTGTCCACCTCGATGCCGAGCTGCTGCTGTGGCATTTCCTTGAGTGGCTCAAGCAGGGTCTTGCTTGGTACGACAAACGAACCGGTGCCCTCCACGTTCTGGATGACTACGGAGGTGATCATGGTAGTGTCGCCATCGCTTGCAGTCACGGTGAGTTTGTCCTCGTCTACAACGAAGAGAAAGTTGTCGAGAATGGGCATCGCATTCTTGCTTGAGAGCACGCGGCTGATGGCAGTCAGGTGGCTCATGAGATCTGAGCTGAGTACTTCGAATTTCATAGGTTATAATTGAATTTGTTTTTTGACCTTTTTCAATTGCTTTTACAGGTACGTGTGTACCATATAAAAAATAAGTTCGGGCAAATATCGGTATATTTTGCAATATAACCAAATATTTGCCCGAAAAAGTGCCTTGTTTTGTTGATAACTCAGCCTTTTGTTGATAAATCGGGATTAAATTGAGCTGATAATCTCCTTAACGTATGGCCAGAACTTGGCCACCGATGGGATGCTCAACTTCTCCTCTGGCGAGTGGATAGCCACCATGGTTGGGCCTACGCTCACCATGTCGAGCCAAGGATACTTGGTCAGGAACAGACCGGTCTCGAGGCCAGCGTGGATAGCGGTGGTCTCAGGCTCGCTGCCGAATACCTTGCGGTAGGCGGCCTCGGTGATCTTCACCATGCGGCTGTTTGGGTTAGGAGCCCAGCCTGGGTAGCCGTCGCCGTGGGTGACGGTGGCACCGGCAAGTGCAAATACGTTGCCCACCATTTCGGCAGCATAGTCGCGCTGGCTCATGATGCTTGAGCGCTGGCTGGTCTCGATCTTGATGACGCCCTCAGGGAGCATCTTGATAGAGGCGAGGTTGGTCGAAGTCTCCACGAGACCTGGCATGGCGGCACTCATGCCGAGCACGCCGTGAGGAGCGGCAATCATAGCCTTAACCACCTGTGCCATAACGGCTGGCTCGATGACGGTGGCAGCAACCTCGGCGCTCTCGATAGTCATCTTGAAGCCTGGCTCCACGAGGTTAATCTCCTGTTCCATCTCAGCAGCGAACTGGTTGAGGGCAGCCACGGTCTCGTCCTTCTTGCTCATAGGCATGCCCACTACAGCATAAGCCTCACGGGCGATGGCGTTGCGCAGGTTGCCGCCGTTGATCTCAGCTACGAGCAGGTCGTTGTGAGCATAGAGGAAGCGGGCCAGGATCTTGTTGGCGCAGGCGCGTCCCAGGTGGATGTCGCCGCCCGAGTGACCGCCCAGGAGGCCGCCCACGTGGATCTTGGCGAAGTAGTAGCCGGCTGGAGCAGGCTCAGCCTGATACTTCCAGGTAGCTACGGTGTCCTTACCGCCGGCGCATCCGATGAAGATCTGGTTCTCAAGGTCAGAGTCGAGGTTGAGCAGCAGCTTGCCGTTCATGAAGCCCTCCGACAGGTTGTTGGCGCCGGTCATGCCGGTCTCCTCGTCGTAGGTGCAGAGGAACTCCAGTGGACCGTGCTCGTATGAGTCGTCGATCAGGGCAGCCAGGCTCAATGCCATGCCGGCACCGTCGTCAGCACCCAGGGTGGTGCCGTGGGTCTTCACCCACTCGCCGTCGATGTAGGTTGGGATTGGGTCCTTCTCGAAGTCGTGCTGCACGTCCGAGTGCTTCTCGCACACCATATCCATGTGAGCCTGCATTACCAGGGTCTCGCGGTCCTCGCGACCTGGGGTGGCTGGCTTGCTGATCAGTACGTTGCCGGTCTCGTCCACCTTGCACTCCAGGTTGTGCTCCTTGGCAAAGTTCACCAGCCAGGCGCGGATCTGGCCCTCCTTTTTTGAAGGACGTGGCACACGGGTGATGGCATCAAAGATCTCCCAGAAGATCTTCGGTTCAAGATTCTTGATTTCCATAGTCGATGTTTTTTATTATGTTATTGTGTTGTTGAGTTGTTTTGTCCTATTGTTTTTGTCCTGATTTTAGGTCAAATTGCTATAACAATTGTTAAATTATTACAACTTATAATTTTTTTTGCTAAAATCGTTGGTTGTTTTGGCGCATTGATTGATAAATTTCTTATCTTTGCACCCGAAAAAAGCACCTGCTACGACTCTGGAATTGTCCCAGAGACGTTTTCGCGGTGCAAAGATACAAAAAATGTGGCAAACAATTCTAATTTCTGTCGGTTTTCTTTTGATATCTTTTGTTTTTTTAGCAATTAAGATATTATTTGTGAAAAATGGCACCTTTCCGAAGACGCATGTGAGCCAATCCAAGGCTATGCGAGACAAGGGAATCCATTGCGTGCAGACGCAGGATTATGAGGAACGTCATCGGCAGGGTTTGTATGATGAGTAACCACATGATTTCAAACAGAAATGTTACCCTTTAAAATATAATATGAAGAAAATTTACACTTTCGCTTCTGCGCTGTTGATGGCAGGAGCCCTTGTAGGAGGTCTGGCCTCTTGCAACAACACCCAGAATGGTCAGACTCCGGCTTCGGTCGCAGCTCTTGGAGACTCAGCTGTGTATGCGCTTGCATACATCAATGTAGATTCCCTTCTTACCAATTATGAATTTGCCAAGGACCTCAATGAGGCCTTGATCAAGAAGACCGAGGATGCCCGCGCCAACTTCAACAGCCAGGCTCAGTCTTTCGAGCGTGATTATAACGACTTCCAGCGCAAGCTCCAGACCAACGCATTCCTCAACGAGCAGCGTGCACAGTCTGAGGCCAACCGCCTTGAGCAGAAGAAGAGCCAGCTCGACCAGCTCAATGCCAAGCTACAGCAGGAGCTCGCTCAGGAGCAGCTCGATATGAACACTCGCTTGAGCGATACCGTGCAGAACTTCCTCAAGGAGTACAACGCTGTAAAGAAGTTCCAGTTCATCTTCAGCAATACGATGAACGACAATATCCTCATCGCTGCTCCTCAGTATGACATCACTGGTGAGGTTCTCCAGATGCTCAATGAGCGTTATGCTGTAAGCAAGTAAGAAATTTAATAGAGAATAGCTATTCTTTCCCCTAGAGAATAGATAAAAGTGAATAGTGACAGCCGTTAACGATTCCCGTTAGCATCTGTCTCTATTCATTTTTTCCATTTCACAGAGATCCATGACCCAGACCGAAATACGTCATCTTGTCGAGACCACCACTGCCATCACCCCTTTTCAGCGACGCGTCTATCTGGAACTGCTCAATGTGCCGCGTGGCAAGACTATCACTTATGGAGAACTCGCCCGCCGCATCGGCTGCCGCAGTGCCCAGGCCGTTGGGCAGGCATTGCGGCGCAATCCTTTTGCGCCACATGTTCCCTGTCATCGTGTCGTGGCTGCTGATGGCTCCCTCTGCGGTTTCAATGGCCAGCGCGAGGGCGAGCAGATCGAGCGTAAGCATCAATTACTTCTTGACGAGGGCGCTCTGCGATGACACGTCCTGTGTTTTTCTTGTGTGATGATAGTCAACTTGTTAGAGGCGTGTGACGGTCTCTTCCAACGTCTTGCGCTTCTTTTCCGTAGGTTCGGTCGTGGGGTGGCCGAGCGGAATGAGCACGGCGGGCTCCAGTTGCTCGGGCATGGCGAACAGAGTGTGGCACAGTGCGGCATCGAAGTTGCATACCCAGCATGAGCCCAGTCCCAGCTCGGTGGCGGCCAGGCAGATGTGTTCGGCAGCGATGCTGATGTCCACGATGCCGTGCGGATGGCTGTCATTGGGACGCACCCACTCTTCGGTGTGGTCGATGCAACAGATGATGACGGTGGGAGCGGTGTTGAACCAGTCGCGCGGATAGCATTGGCGCACCTTGGTGAGGGCCTCGTCCGACAGGCAGACGTAGAAGTGCCATGGCTGGCGGTTGACTGCCGAAGGTGCCAGGCGCGTACATTCCAGAATGTATTGCAAGTCGGTGTCCGACACTTGCTTGGCCTCGTAGCCGCGCACACTGTAGCGCGACTGGGCAAGTTCCAGGAGTTTCATGTATGAGTTGGGATTAATGTTATGTTCTTTTTGACGAAGTGTAGTTCTTTTTGCTGATGTGCATGCCGCTGGGGCATGACACCGGCTTACTGCTTTGTGCGGATCGAGGCGAGCCACAAGCCGAGGGCTGTGATGCCGCCGTTGATGAGGAGCAGCTCGTAACCGACCTTATAGCCATTGAACCATGCCTCGCTGTGGGTGTCGAGCACCCAGCAGAGGATGGGGGAGAGGAGGCAGATAAGGGGAATCCAGCCATCGCGCACACGACACTTGGTGTAGAGGCCGAAGAAGAAGAGACCGATGAGCGGGCCGTAGGTGTAGCTGGCAACCACATACACAGCATTGATCACCGAGCCCGAAGCCATGAGGTGGAACAGGTAGATCATCACACCCATGAGGATGGAGTTGAGGAGGTGCACCCAAAACCGTTGGTGGTTTTGGGGAGTTTGAGAGGTTTGAGGTGTACTTTCCGAACCTTTCAAACCCTTCAAACCTTTCGAACTTCCAAAAACATTCGAACCTCCCAAAAAATCCACCATCACCGCCGTAGTGAGTGCCGTGACGGCCGAACCAGCTGAAGAGAAGGCTGCAGCGACGAGTCCGAGCACGAAGAGGATGCTCACGATGAGAGGCAGGAACGGCGTGCCCGTCACAGGATTGGTGCCGGTGGCGAGGTAGGGGAAGAGTTCGTCGGCCTGGAGGGCATTGCCCTGCATGTCGGTGAGGGCGGTGAGTGTGCCGTTGCCCCATGTGGCCATGCCCAGCTGCGAGGCATACATATATAATAATATTCCGAGCGAGAGGAAGATGAGATTGACAGGCAGGAAGCCGAAGCCGTAGCTCACCATATTCTTCTGCGCCTCCTTCAAGGATTTGCACGACAGGTTCTTCTGCATCATGTCCTGATCGAGGCCGGTCATGGCGATGGTGGTGAACATGCCGCCGAGGAACTGCTTCCAGAAGTAGCGCGTGTCGTTGGCATCGTCGAAGAACCAGATGCGCGACATCGGGCTATCGGTAATCGTGGTGTAGAGACTCGATGTGGAGAGCCCCATGGCCGAGCTGACACACACCACGAAGCCCACCATGGCGATGAGCAGGCAGAGGGTCTGCAGCAGGTCGGTCCAAACCAGCGTCTTCACACCACCGCGGAACGAATAGAGCCACACGATGAGCATGATGATAGCCACTGAGAGCCCGAAGGGGAGCCCCAGACCATCGAACAACACCAGCTGCAACACCACGGCCGTGAGGTACATGCGCACGGCACAGCCCAGGAACTTCGACAATAGGAAGAAGGCGGCACCCGTGCGATGCGCCCCCTGTCCGTAGCGTTGCTCCAGATAGACGTAGATGCTCGACAGCCCCAGTCGGTAGTAGAGCGGCAGCAGGATGTAGGCCACGGCAAAATAGCCGGCCACGAAGCCCAGCACCATCTGCAGGTAGCTCATGTCCTTGGTGGCTACCATGCCAGGCACGCTGACGTAGGTGACACCCGAAATGGAGGTGCCGATCATGGCGATGGCCACCACCCACCATGGGCTCTTGCGGTCACCGCGATAGAAGGACTGTGCGTCGGAGTCGTGCCGGCGGGTGGTCCACCAGCTGACACCGAACACCATGCAGAAGTAGAGGGCTATGATTCCGAGGACTAGGAGTGAGTTCATTGTGACGTATGGGAATGCAACTGCTTGATGTGTTGAATATCTGGCTGCAAAGGTACTGTTTTTTTTCGTATTATCCAAGTGTTCGCAGTTTTTTCTTCTGCGAAAGACCAACAAAATGCGCGAAACCATTCATCGTCATAATGCTTGGGTTATGCAACCTTTTTGATTTCGAATGGAAAAGTGTGTGCAATATGGAGAAATATCGCGATCTTTGCGGCGTTGAAGGGGTGACCTTGACCTCATTTCGGGGAGCTCTGGAGATAAACAAACATGTTTAACTTTATTCCTTTTACAAGCTATGATCAGTATGGAAGTCACCAAGATGATCAATGACCAGATCAATGCTGAGATCTGGTCATCGTATCTGTATCTGAGTATGTCATTGCAGACCGAGGCCTACGGTTATCGGGGCGTGAGCAACTGGTTCTACGTGCAGGCGCTTGAGGAGCTGGACCATTCGCGCATCCTGCAGAAGTACCTGATGGCACAGGAGGAGCGCGTACGCCTGTTGGCCGTGGCCGCCGTTCCTACCGACTGGCCGACGGTGCTGGACATGTTCCGCGAGGCGCAGCAGCAGGAACAAAACGTGACCAAGAGCGTGACCAACATCATGCTCGAAGCACAACGTCAGAACGATTTCGCCACCAGCAACATGATTACGTGGTTCATCGACGAACAGGTCGAGGAAGAGCGCTCATGCAGCTTGCTGGTACGCAAGTTCGAGCAGGCCGAAGAGTCGCCCTCCCTGTTCATGCAGCTGGATTACGAACTCCAGAAGCGTCGCTACGAACCGTCACCCTACAAGTGGAAGTCAGGTGAAAGCAAATAGCAGTTATTGTTTGCGTATCAATACCTTTCGGGCCGAATCGTCTCCGCGGCGCACTATGTAGAAGCCGGGCTTCAACTGTGTGCCAGCCGGGATGGTTTGGCCTTCGATTGTGCTGATGCGTGTGCCGTTGCCCGATGGGACGCGTCCTGAGATCGCCTCCTCGATGTTGGCATCATCGTGCTCGATGTCGGCGAGGCCGGCAGGCTGGCGCACGAAGCTCTGTGCAGCGTTATACACCACGTTGTTGCCATATTGTGCCTCCTCGTCGTAGTTGTGTGCAAAGGCCACGACGCGCAGATTGTCCACGTTCCAATCCTCGGGGATGCTGACGGTGTAGTGGCGGTCGAAACCGAACATGGAGCCTACAGGCAGCAGTTTCACCTGTTCGCCCCATACGCCGGTGACGAACGAGCGAATCACGCCATTCTGCGTGTAGGTGCCGTCGTCGTTGAGCTGTCCGAGGCTCTCCTTGTTGGTCTTCTGCAGCACGGAGCGCAGGCTGTCCTCCACCACATAGATGGTGAGGCGCAGGTCGGTCTCGTAGATCAACTGGTTGATGGCTGAGGTGGCCTCCACGTCTATCTGCAGCTGGCTTGACTGGACTTCGTAGCTGGTTTCGGCTTCGATGCTTAGGTAGCAAGGCACCTGGCGGCACACCTCGAACATCATCGAAGCCTCCCAGTCGTCGGCTATGAAGTAGCAGATGCCCGTCTGCTCGGCCATATTGTTGAAGTGGTTGCGGTCGAACACCAGGGCTGGCGTGAAGTCGCAGTTGGCCTGCGGGAAGCCCTCGTAGAAGCGGATGTATTCGCGGTCCTCGTCGGTGGCGAAGGTGTCCCATGGGTTGCCGTCGCGACGGGTGCCGACACCATCGATGTGGTGTTTGATCCAGATCACATCGTCACAGGCTTGCACGGCTTCGCGGTAGAGGCTGTCGGCCACGGGGGCGAGCGGGTCGAGCTCCGATGTCATCTCCTCCATCAGGATGGTGCGAGGCACCGGCTCGGTGTTGGCGGGGATCGAATAGAGCTGCATCGAGACTTCGTTGTCGTTTTCGTCGCTGTCGGGATATCCGTCCACCCTCTTCACCTCCACGCTGATGCTGTGGTTGCCGGCATCGGGGAACTGGATGTTGTCCACCGTGAGCGTCATGTGCTCATTGTGCCCGATGGTGAGACCCTCCAGGTGTTTCTGGTCGAAGAGCTTGCCGTCGCTCAGCACATCCACATCCATCTGCAGCACAGGCTCGATGCCGTAGTTGGTGATGAGCATGCTGTAGGCGGTACTCTGGTCTTGCCAGATCACGTCGGGGCCGTTGAGGTTGCTGAGGCCCACGTCGAACGCCGGGGCATGGTCGTCGCCATCGGCGTAGGCACGGATCATCAGGTTCAGACCGATCTTGTCATCCACGGCCTGCCAGCGTCCGGTAGCGGACATGTACCAGTTGCCCTCCTTCACAAGTTCGCCGCGGGTGTGATCCAGCGTGAAGTAGCCCTCCATGGCATGTTCGGCGGTGACGGCCGAGAGCCAGCCCACGTAGAGGCCCTTGTCGCCCGTGATGGTCACCTCGGGGATATCCACGGCGTTCCAGCCGGTGTGGAAGTTGCCCTTGGTGACCAGCTTCTGCACGATGGGCTGCGTGGCGTGGTACATGTCGCCGAGCTCTTCGGCCACGAACACGTTGTAGTATTCGCCCACCTCGTCCCACAGCGCGAAGTGGATGCTGCGCAGGGTGCACCCGGCATACTTCTTGAGCAGTTCGGGCGAGAGGTAGATGGCGGCGCCGAACTCATGGGCCTGGTCGGTCTGCTCCATGAAGTGACGCGTGTAGTAGGGGTTGAAGTCCGTATTGCAATGGCCCAGACGGACGGGTGGATTGTCCTCGTCGTATTCGGTGGCCGTGTGTGCCGGGTCGTCATCGGGGCGCTGTGCCAGGGCCGGGGTGGCCAGCCAGGTCAGCATGGCGAGTGCCACGGCAAATATGGATATTTTTTTCATCTTTTGCAGTTTTTTGTTTACTTCACCATCACCTTCTCGCCATTGACGATCACCAGGCCGTGAGCCTGGCTGCTGATGCGTCGGCCCTGCAGGTCGTAGGTGGCATCGATGGTGCGGCGCTCGGTGTCGATGATGGTCTCTATTCCGTCAGCATCGCCGATGGCCATCAGTATCTGCGGACAGGCTTCGAGCTGATCCACAGTGCCTTCAGGCCAAGGCTGGTAATCCACGGCATCGACACTGTGGCGCAGGCCGCGGAAGGTGGTGGTGCCCAGGTTGAAGCAGGTGATGGCGATAGGCCATGGGGTATTGGTCATGCCCTCCTTCTCGATGGTGATGACCAGGTTCTCATCGGCAGGGAGCAGGAATGGCTCGTCCAGGTCGATGCTGAGGATGTGGTCGCCGCTCGATGCCTCGATCTCGATCATGCCGTTAAAGACGCACTTCTGGTCGGCTATCGTCTCCCAGTTGCTGCGGCCGCTGAAGCTCTTGCGGCTGGTGGTGCTCATGCTCACTGTCACCAGGAAGTGGGCCGATGGGGCGAAGCTCGGGTTGATGGTCTGGTAGCGGTAACCGATGCGCTGTATACTGCCCTCCATGCCGATCTCGTCGGCGGTGTAGATGTGCTGGCACACCGAATACTGGTAGGTGAAGTCGAAAGGCACGCGCGTCTCCAGGTCGATTCTCTCGCCGCGTGAACCTGCCTCCAGGATCTCGACGTTCCAGTCCAGGATACCCTCGTTCACGTTCACGTTCTGAGGTTGCGACGTGTTGTTGGCGGTGTTCTGGTCGCCCTCAGCCACCACACGGGCAGCGATGACGGGCTTGCCGCCGTGGGCAAAGGTGACAGGCACGACAACCTCCACGCACAGTCCCGGTGCAACGGTCCCTGTGCTTGTGGCGTTGCCCAGAATGTCACCGCTCTCCACTTCGAATACCTCCACGCTGTAGTCCGTCACAGGCTGCGAGCCGTAGTTGAGCACCTCCACGGTCATTTGCGTTGTCTTGCCGGCCACTGCCTCCACGATCTGGCTGGCACGGCTGATGGTGAGGTCGCAGGCAAAGTGCTCCTCAAGCTGCACGTCGAAGACTGCGATATTGGCCAATGCCGCCTCCGAGGTATTGCGGATCGAGAGGTAGCAGTCGCCCGTGTAGTCGGCGGTGAAGAATCCCTCCAGCAGCTTGTACTGGTACTGCTCGTCGCCATCCTTGATGGTGTGGTCAATCCGTGCAAACGTGCTCATGCCCTTGAGGTCGAGGCTGCGGCCATGCTGCAGCTCCACATGGTAGGCATCGTTACCATTCATGAAGAGGTTCACCTTCATGCGGTAGTCCTTGCCCTGCTCCACATGTATCTTGGGCGAGATCAGGTAGTCGTCGCCGCCATAGTCCAGGGCCATACCCACGCGCTGGTAGTCAGCTGCGCCATACTTGCCTTCGTACTCCCAGGTGTAGCTGTCGCCGTTGTGGTTCACGATGGTCCAGATGTCCACCTTGTGCTGGCTGTCAAAGTCGGCGAAGAAGGGCACCTCATAGCCCTTGCCTGCCAGCACATGGTTGCTCTCCAGCTCGGTGCCGCGTCCCTTGTTGCCGATGGCGGTGACCACGTACGAGTAGGCATCATACGTACCCGGCTCCGTATCGGTCAGCGTGCAGCTGGCCGTGCCGTTGGCCACCTTCACGCCATCGGGCATGCGCACCACGTCATAGCGCAGGTCGCTGTCGTCTATCCAGCCCTCATGTGCGCCCAGCTCAGGCTTCTGCCAGCTCAGCGTGATGCTGCCTTCGCCGGTAGCCTCGGCATGGAGGTTGAGCACGGCACCCGGCTGATCTTCGCCTACATACACCTTCCATGGTGTGGCGATGCCGTTGCCGCTCTCGTTGTAAGGTATAATATAATAGGTGTGCACGCCCTCCGATGCCTCGTTGTCGGTGTAGGTGGAGCGACGGCTGGCAGCCACATCGCTCACCGTACCCACCACGTTGTCCTGCTGGTCACGCGCCACCTTCACACCAGTGAAGTCTTTGAGCGGTTCGCGGTTCCATTGGGTCGATGGGTTGGTCCAGCCCAGGGTCATGCTCTGTCCGGCGTCGGCATAGCTCACGTCGATGCCCTTCACGCCAGCCGGGGCGGTGCGGCTCTCGGCCGTGGTCGATGGTATGTAGAGGCCGGCTATCGACTCGTACGAACCGATGGCGCCCATGCGGTAGATGTCGCCATTGTCGGGGTCGATGCGTATGATGCGCTGTAGGTTGTCGTCGTTGTCGGCAGCCCAGTAGAGGTCGCCCGTGGTGTAGTCAAACGTGAGGTCGTTCACGTAGTTGATCATGAACTCCTCGCCGTTCACCTTGATACGTTTCTGCCACAGCTGCTCCAGCTTGTCGCCCACCAGCTTGAACTTGGTCAGGTTGGTGCCCGACTTCCACTCGCCGTCGTCCGTAGCCATCGACACGGTGTAGAAGTAGCCGTCGTAATCGATGCCCATGGCCATGATGTAGAAACCTACCTGCTGCGATGCTCGCTTGTAGCTGCCCGTCTGCAGGTCGATCTCCACGAGCGACGAGCTGGCGTAGCCCCTCTCTGTGTAGTCTC
The DNA here is from genome assembly GCA_045628525.1 of Bacteroidales bacterium. Lineage (GTDB taxonomy): Bacteria > Bacteroidota > Bacteroidia > Bacteroidales > UBA3663 > Liminaster. The sequence continues at coordinate 42,247 of JAZQPJ010000082.1, read as the reverse complement.
GCTGCACGCCGTAGAGCTTGCCGCGGCTCCAGTCATAGTCCAGGTCGTAGATCACCGGCCAGCGGTTCTCCTCGTACTCGGTCTGCATGTCGCGCAGCACCTCATACTCGCCCGTCTCCACATCCATGCGGAAGAAGTAGCCCGGCCACTCCACCACCGAATAGACGCGCGTCATGTAGCCCAGATAGCCCTCGGGCGTCATGGCACCGCAGCGCATGGCCCAGATCTGGAAGTCGTCGTTGTAGAACAACGGGTCGTGACGCTCCAGATTGTGTGTATCGTTCGAACGGAAGTGCACCCAGGTGCGCTCATGATTGCGGTCCATGATGGTGGCACCGTACATGTGAAGTCCCAACTCAACGTCATTGAGCTGGGCGTAACCGGTAGCAATGGTGGCCAGTGAGGCGCAAAGCACCGAAGCCAGGTTCTTGAACATATTCGGAAATGCTGATTTTGATTTTGAAGAATTACTTAACAATGCAAAGATATTGTTTTTTATGTGCACATTCGCCGCTTTTCGCTTGTAATTTGCTCGTAAACTGCCGTTTCCCTTTGCAAATTGACACGTTTGATACTCGCATATGCCAAATCCCACATGTTTCCCCTTGTCCACATCCATACTGTTTCTTTTGTTTGGATTTCTTCATGCATGAGTGCGAGAAGGCTCCCTATGAGTATGGAAAGTATGGATCAGCCCCGGGACAGCCTTCCTAAGGGTTGGGAACCCTTGCCGCATGCTTGCAGGAAGCTTTCCTAAGGGTTGGGAAACCTTGCCGCACGCTTGCAGGAAGCTTTCCTAAGGGTTGGGAAACCTCGCCGCGCGCTTGCAGGAAGCTTTCCTAAGGGTTAGGAAACCATGCCGCAGCTCCGAGAGTGCTCTCCTAAGGGTCAGGAAGCCTTGTCGCGAGTTCGGGTGAGGCTTTCCATACTCTTAGGGAGCATTTGGGCGACTTTGAGTGACACAAGACAACACCCCCGCCCTTGGATGCAAAGCGTCGCAACAAGGGCGGGGTTGATATTTTCTGGGCTGTGGAGGTGCCACAGCGCTGTAAGGGGACGGGTTACTTGACTACGACCTTCATCGTGGCAGTGGTGCCGTCCTGAAGGGTGGCGTGCAGGATGGCGACAGCCGACGTGGCCTGATGGACAGGGATCTGCTGCACGTCGCTGCCCTGGAAGATCACGCGGCCTGAGAGGTCGGTGAGCACGGCCTGGCGGCATGGCTGGCTGAGGTAGAGCATGCCATCGCGGGCATCGGCGGTGAGAGGGCTGGCGATGGTCTTGATGGCGCGGATGCCGTCAGAGGTGTCGTAGCAGAGGTAGAGCACGGGCAACTGGTTGTAGCCATGGGCTTTAGCCTTGGAGCCCTCGGCTACCTCGCTCGAGCCGGAGGCGTAGATGGCGCGGCCGTTAGGATCGATGGAGGCGTTGGTGGTGCCGTCGAGGATCTGCATGTGGTAGAGCACCCAGGTGTCGGCTACCTTCGAGCTGGTGGTGCGCACCACCTTGACCAGCAGGTTGTCGCCGCCGTATTCGAATGGCTCGTCGAATTCGAACATGAGGTGACCCTCGGCGCCCGTAGGTGCGTTGATATCGACGAAGCCCACGAATGGGGTCTCGGGGAAGTGGTCGGAGGTGAGCAGGTGCGGGTAGTAGTTCCAGTCGTAGATGTACTCGTAGTAGTCGTAGAGGGCGGGCAGCAGGGAGTTGCCGAGGCTGACCTCGAAGTTGATGCCGGTCATGCGGCGCAGGGCGTCGTTGCCGTCGTAGGCGAAGCCGATGCCGAGGATCTTGGTGCCGGGCTCGAGGTTGATCTCCTCGGCCAGGTAGAGGGCCTGTGACTGGCTGTAGGCGGCCTCGATGCCGCACCAGTTGCTGTCGCTCTTGTCGTACTGGCCGATGGTCATCCACTCCTTGTCGCCGGCTTCGGTGATGTCGATCTGATGGATGTCGTCGCAGGTGTTGTCATTGAGGAAGGTGTCGCCCTCGAGGATGACTTCGGCGTGTACGTGGTGCATGCCCAGCTGCTGTGGGGTCCAGCTGACGTTGCATGTGAGGGTTTCTTCGCTCTCGATTGGAATGTTGAACTCCTGGGTGACGGTGGCATCGCCCTCCTCGTCCCACACGCGGATGCTGAAGTGACGGACGGTGCTGCGGCCCTCGTTCTTGATAGTGACGAGGATTGGGGTGGCGCGGCCCTGGCCAGCCATTTCGCTGCCGGCTACATCCTTGATGGCAAGGTCGTTATCGCTATAGAGGCGTACCGTGATATCGCCCAGATAGAGAATGCCTTGAAGGGGGTCGGAGAGGACGTCGAAGGTGAGGCGGTTGCCGCCTTCTGTGCCGTCGAAGATGCACTGGCGCTCGAACCACTGGAGGCTTTCGCGGCTGGTGTAGGTGCCGTGGTCGATCTCGATGCCCTTGTTGGTCGGACTGGCATCGGCTGGGCCGGCGTACCAGGCGAACTTTTCTTCGGTGTCGATATAGTTGTGTACCTTGACCTGGTAGGTGAGCTTGTACTGCTGGCCGGCCTGGGTCTGGATCACGGGCGAGATGAGCTGGTCGTCGGGCTTGTTTTCGCAGAAGGTAGCGTCGTAAATGGTGGCGTTGAGACCATCGCTATAGGCCCAGGTGTAGCCGTCGTGGTTGCTGTCGCAGACCTCCCATTTCAGGAACTCGGCCTGCTGCCTGAGGTCGGATAAGAACGGAATGCCGGCATCAGGACCGAACGAGAGGATCTGTGTGGTGGCGCTGAGACCTTCGCCCTCGTGGTTGCAGGCGGTGATGGTGTATGAGTAACCCTGGAACACATCGACCACGTCGGTGTAGCGTGTCTTGGTCAGGCCGCTTACGACCTGCACCTCGTCGGGGTGACGGGTGATGGTGTAGGTGACGCTGGCCATGTCGTACCAGGCACCGTGGGCACCGTCGGTAGGGATCTGCCAGCTGAGGTTGGCGGTGCTGCCCTGGGCGGTGAAGGTGAGGTTGCCCGGGATGCCAGGGGTGTCCTTGCCCACGAAGGCGGTGCGGGTGCGGCTGATACCCTCGCCGGCATGGTTATAGGCGGCAATGGTGTAGTCGTGCAGGCCGAAGGGGACGTTGCTCTCGTTCCACGAGGTGGCGTCGGCATTGAGGTCGGCCACCTGCTCGCCATCGCGGTAGATGCGGTAGCCGTCCATCTCCATGAGCGGCTGCTTCATGTAGGTCTGGGTGGGTCGCTCCCAGGTCAGCGAGGCGGTAGGGTTGCCGGCTGCACCTGTGGTGACGGTGAAGTTGCCAGGGTAGAAAGGCGCCTCGTCAGGGCAGGTCTGGTAAGGGATGGCCATGGCGTTGACCATGATGGCACCGCCCTGCCAGGTGGTCTTGAGGATGTCGCCCGTGGCGGGGTCGAACTCGCTGAAATAGACGGCTTCGTCCTTCAGCTCGGTGTACGAGGCGTAGAGGCGATGGTTGGTGCGGTCCCACTCCATCGAGGCCCAGTCGGTAGGGCCGGAGATGTGGAGCTCCTTCTCGGCATACTTGCGCACCACGTTGAAGTCGTAGCTGCTCTGCTGCAGGTCAGGGGTGATCTCGACGAACGAGGTGATGGTGGTGTTGCGCACCTTGCTTCTCTCTATGGCCAGACCGTAGAGCTTGCCATGGTCGGCAGCCACGCAGGTGACGCACTGTGGCAGGTTGTTGCCGAAGCGCACGGGGTGGGGATTGGCTGACTGCGTGTCGATGTAGCAGAGCGCCCAGCCCAGGGTGCTGGCGTCGGCAAAGCCGTTGAACTGTATGGGGTTGCTGGTGATGGGGGCAACGTACCAGATGAGGCCCGTGGAGGGGTCGTAGCTCATGTCCATGGGGTAGAGCACGCTTTCGTCCTGATACCAGTAGCAGTTGTCGATGAGTGCGTATTCGCCGGTCTCGATGTCAACCTTGTAGAGGCCCATCGGTTCCCAGAAGTTCAGGTCGTAGGGCGCCTTGAAGAAGGCCCAGTACTCGTCGCCCACGAAGGTGCCGGCGGTGATTTCAGGGTAGTCGGTTCCCTTGCGGGTGTCGAAGTCGGCAATCTTGTAGAAGCTCCATGCTTCGGGGAAGTTGGTTTGGAACTTGACGAACGAGTGGGTGTAGGCGAAGCGCTCATAGTCGAACGGCATGAACGCATAGACCATGGCCTCGTCGTCGGGCAGCTGGGCCACCTGTGTGGCAGCCTGCGCCTGCTGGCTCTGGGCCGTGAGGGCGAGGCCGAGCAGGAGGGTGGAGAGGTGTGAGTGTTTCATATTTTTTTTGTTGAGGAATCGATGGTGTCGATGGTGTCGATGTGTCGATTCATCGAGGACTCGATAGATCGTTAAATAAAGAAGTCTGCAAGTGCGGCTCATCGCACCAGCACCACGCGCCCCTGCTGGATGCTGAGGCCTCGGGCATTGGTGCCGGCGGGGCGGCCCTGGAGGTCGTAGGTGGCGGTGGGCAGCAGTGGGGCGTCGGGGCTGATGGGCTCGATGGCCATCTGGCCGGGCTCGAGGATCTCCTCGCACTTGGCGGCATTGAGGATCTCGGTGCCGTTGGCATCCTGCAGCAGGGCCACCAGGGTGATGTTCTGGCGGTTCTTGATGGAGGTGGGCAGGGTGTAGGTGTACGTGAAGTCGTACCACTGGCCCTCAGTGAGGTTGGCGGGCACAGAGTTGGCAATGCCCTGGTACGAGGTGATGTTGCGCGCCACGTCCATCAGATCGACATAGGCGTAGCTGCCCTCGTTCTCGAAGCCGCCCATCGGACCCATGCCGCCGCCCGAATAGTAGTTGGACTGGTAGTCGGGCAGGTGGTCCTCGAGGGTAACGAAGGCCAGGCGGTAGTCGATGCCCGTGTGATCGCGATCGAAGCGCGAGCGGGTGTAGATGTTGACCTTCTTGTGGGTGGCGTCGGAGTATTCCACGCCCAGTATCTGCACCTCACACTCAGCCAGCAGGTCGGCATTGACAAAGGCGCTCTCCATGTCCGAAGGGTAGGTGCCCACCTCGTAACGGCGGTTGAAGAAGGCCGAGGGATAGCCCGAGATGCGGCCCAGCAGCTGGCTGTAGCTGCTGGTGGCATACGAGTCTTGTCCATGTACGGCAATGCCGATGAAGCGGTCGGAATGGTTCTTGCGCATCTCGCGCATGGCCACCAGGCCGCGTACGCAGTAGCCGCACCAGGTGCCGGTGCACTCCTCGATGACGTGGGTGCGATACATCACATATTTCTTTACCTCAAGCGAGCCCTCGCAGCGTTGTGCCTGGGCGGGTGCCTGATCGTTGATGCTGACCAGCTCGGCGGCATAGGTGTGGGTGCCCAGGGTGAGGTCGGGCAGCGGCAGGGCGATGGTGTGCTCGGCCCCGATTTCATCGAGCTGGCACTCGGTGCGCTGCTCGGTGACGTCCTGGCCGTCGATGCTCAGGGCCACAGCATAGCTGGTGACAGCAACAGGCGACATGGACCTCATCCGGAGCTGCAACGTGCCGCCCGTGGCTTCGGCCAGCAGGTCGCTGCTGTTGGCAAAGGCCAGGGTGGCCTCGAAGCTGTCCGACTCGATGAGCACCTGCATGGCGAGCGTGTAGTTGTAGCCCTCCATCACGCCATAGTCGTAGAACTTCTTGCCCGTGGAGAGCCAGCACGAACCCTCGCAGCCCGGCTCATCGACGATGGCGATGGGACGCACGCCCGTGGCCGTGTAGCCCACGTAGAGGTCCTCGCCTGCCACGATGGGATGGGCTTCGGGCAATTCAAATTCATGCCAGCCGGTGGTGAGGGTTCCCACGGCCTGGCGCTCGGCATCGGCCACAGCCTGCACGTCGTGCGAGAGGAAGTAGGAGACGTCATCCACCTGCCCCGTGTTGCCATAGACGGCAAAGCGGATGGCCTTGATGCGCGAGCCGGCATAGGAGGCCATCACCTCGGCCGGCACCTTGACGGCAGCCGTCTGGGTCGAGGCCGTACCACCACCGCCCACGCCCTTGAGCGTGCTTTGTTCCGAACCGTAGCCCCACCAGAGCGAGGCACTGTCCTGGGCAGCGGCTACTGATGCCGTGGCCAGCAGGGATGTTGTCAATACAAATGAGAAGAGAGATGCTTTCATATCTTTGGGAAAGAAATTTTTAGCGGTACTTCTGCACGCGCTCGTCGTCGATCACGCCCTGCCAGTTCATGCCGTAGGCGAAGTCGTAGGTGTGGTCCTGGGCATCGCGGTAGCACTCCAGGTCGCGTGGCTTGTCCTCGGCATTGGCCTCGATGGTGAGCATGTCCTTAGGCAACTGGAAGGGGAGGAGACCCGATGGCTCGTAGCGGCCGGTGACGAGGTCGAGGATGACCTGGTTCTGCACGTCGAAGGTGCAGAAGATGGCATCGGCATAAGGCTCGATCTCGCTCAGCACAGGTGGGTTGCTCACGTTGACCGACACGATGACGGGTTTCTTGCCCATGGCCTTGCGTGTCTCTTGCACGAGCACCATGTCGCCACGGTTCACGGTCTTGATGCTCTTGCCGCGGTAGCTGCGGTTGTTGCTCTTCTCGAACGGATCGCCGCCGGCGATGCTGACTTTGCGGGCCGTAGTGGCGGTGTAGTCGCTATACTGCAGGCTGATAGGTACATAGCCGTTGCCGCCACGCTTCACGTCGTCCATGTCGTAGCCGAAACGTGAGTTGGGCGAGTCGATATAGACGATGGCCACATCGGCCTCCTCGGCATTATCGACTAGGGTGAAGTAGCGCGAGCCCAGAGCTTCGGATACGGGCACGATGTCCTGCTCTTCGATCGGATTGCCCCAGAAGCCCGTCCAGGCTGGATAGTGGCGCTTGGGGATATAGACCTTCAATGCCAGGGGCGTGCCGTCCTGTCCTGCTGCCGTTGCGTTGCTTTGCTTGTTCAATGGCAGCACGTTGTCCTGGTTCTTGAGCATCACCACGCTGCGCACCTGTGCCTCGTAGCCCTCCTGCATGTACTCAGGGCAGCCCACGGTCTGGGCGGCATAGGCAGGATCGACGTAGGGATTCTCGAACAGGCCGGTGTGGAAGATGTTGGTGAGCAGGCGACGTGCCGACTCGCGCATGCGCTGGGTCATCCACTCCTCGCCGTGCTCCTTCACGCCAATCTCAAAGGCTTCGAACACCGGACCCTTGGCGTTGTTGCCGCCATACTGATCGACGCCGGCCATGAGGGCCTTGTAGTGACGCTCGGCCTCGGTGAGGTGCTCCACGCCCCAGGGCTTGCCGCTGTGCACGCCCGGATGGATCTCGTCCTGGGTGATGCCCCAGTCGGTGCAGATCACGCCATCGTAGTTGTGCTCTTCGCGCAGCTGTCGGGTGATCACGTCGCGGCTGTAGCTGTTGCCCACCTGCTCGTCGGCACTGCCCTGACCCCACGAGATGGTGTAGTAAGGCATCACGGCCGAGGCCTGGCGGGTCTCACCCTGCAGCTGGAAGGCGCCCTGGGTGAATGGAATCTTGGCGAGCTCCAGGTTGCCCGAGGGGAACACGGCAAACTTGCCCCAGCCGTAGTGGGCATCGCGTCCGCCCTCGCCGCAACCGCCACCGGGCCAGTGCTTCACCATGGCGTTGACGCTCTGGTAGCCCCAGCCCTCGCTGAGCACGTGAGCGGGATCGGAATACTGGAAGCCGTCGCAATAGGCGCGCGCCAGGTCGGCAGCCAGACGTGGCTCTTCGGTCATGGTGCCCGAGAAGCGCATCCAGCGTGGCTCGGTGCAGAGGTCAACCTGTGGCGAGAGGCAGGTGGCAAAGCCCAGGCCGCGGTATTCGATGGAGGCAATCTGGCCGAAGCGCTCCATCACCTGCGGGTCGAACGTTGCACCAAAGCCCAGTGAGCCTGGCCACATCGAGATCTGGCCGCCGCCACCGGCATTGAATTCAGAATCGGAACGGGCATTATGGCGTGGGTCGGATGAGTTGTTGGCAGGGATGCCCAGCGGCAGGCTCTCGGCAAAGGCCTGGACCTCGTTGTTCCAGCGGGCGGCAATCTCGGGGCTCTGCACGGTGGTGATGAGCAGGTGGCGAACGTTGTCCTGCTCCAGCATCACGCGCACCTGTTCGCCCATGAGCCAGGGCTGCAGGGTGTCGGCATTATCGGCCGAAGGGATGCGCAGGTGGCTGCTGTAGAGCATCAGGCCGGCTATTTCGTCGATTGACATCTGGCTGGCCAGGTCGGCAGCACGCTCCTTGAAGGTGAGGCGCCAGTCCTCGTATGGGTCGAGCATTCCGTTGCGGTTCATGTCCTTGAAGACCTTGCCATCCACGGTCAGGATCTTCACGCCCGAGGCAGGGGAGTAGCCAAGGGTGGCGCCATCGGGCTGGGTGATGAGGCGGTAGCCGTCCATCTCGACGTCGGTCCAGTTCTGGGAGTCGCATGCCGAGAGCAGGGCTGTGGTGGCCGCAACAAAGAAAAGTTGTGATTTCAGGAGTCGTTTCATAAGGCAGTTTTATAAATGTTTTGTTGTTGTTTTATGCTACAAAGATGGTGATTTTTCTTCGAATTTGCTACATTTTATTCCCATTTTGTTATTTTTTTGTCGCATTTCTTCTCTTTTCGGGGCCATTTGCTCCTTATATTATAAAATAATGTGTATATTCGCCCCATGAAACCGACAATAATCACACCTCAGCTTGTGGCTCAGTGGCTGCGTCCGCGTCCTGCCGACAGCCATAAGGGCGACTACGGACGGGCCCTGCTCGTGGCCAGCAGCCGTGGCATGATGGGGGCAGCCCTGCTTTCGGCCCGTGCCTGCATGCGGAGTGGCGTAGGGCTGCTCACAGTGCGCGTGCCCAGTTGTGGCTACGACATCCTGCAACTCGGCATTCCTGAGGCCAAGTGCGACTGCGACACCCATCCGGAACATCACACCCACATCGACATCCCCGCCGGCACGGAGGTGATTGGCATCGGCCCAGGATTGGGTCAGCATGCCGAGACGCAACAGGCCCTGTACGAGCTGCTGCTGTCACTTCGAACCGATGGGACATCTGCCCATTGGCGTGGAGCTGTCAGCGACCAGGGACATTGCAGAGGCTGGGTATTCGATGCAGACGCGCTCAACATCCTTGCGCTCCATCCCGACTGGCTTGAGCTGCTGCCGCCTGGCACCATCCTGACACCCCATCCGGGCGAGATGCAGCGGCTGGGTGGCGACCCGCGGCGGTTGGCCGAAAAGTATCAGCTGGTCGTGGTGTTGAAGGGGCATCAGACGCAGGTGTTCTTCCCCGATGGACAGTTCACAAATACGTTGCATGGCAATGCGGGCATGGCCGTGGGTGGTTCGGGCGATGTGCTCACAGGCATCATCCTGGCTCTGCGGGCTCAGCACTATCCGTCCGAGCAGGCCGCTGCACTTGGCGTCTGGCTCCATGCCCTGGCTGGCGATCTGGCCCTGGCCGATGGCAACAGCATGGAGTCGTTGCTCCCGTCCGACATCATCGGGCATCTGGGGGCAGCTTTCAATGCCGCACATGAACATTGAGTTCCGCCGCTCCTGAATCCGTGTTCGCCTGCTTTTGACAAACAAAAAACCACGACTCATTTGCGAGCCGTGGTTTTCTGATATTTATCTTGTCAGTTGCGCTTATCGCAGGAAGGTGATAAGCACACCGGCAGCTACAGCCGAACCAATAACACCCGAGATGTTGGCAGACATACAGTAGTTCAGGATGTTGTTCTTTGGATTGATTTTGGTGGCGATGTCATTGGCCACACGCGAAGCCATTGGAACAGCCGAGAGGCCGCAGGCACCAACGAGTGGGTTGATCTTTTTCTTCGAGAAGAGGTTGAAACCCTTGACAAGGAAGATACCGCCGGCAATAGAAACTGCGAAGGCGATGAAGCCGCCAGCAACGATGCCGATGGTCTGCCAGTTGAGGAACGACTGCACGGTCATGGTGGCACCTACTGAGAGGCCCAGGAAGATGGTGGCAATGTTCATCAGAGCGTTCGAAGCAGTCTCGGCAATGCGTGAGGTGTCTGAACCGATCTCCTTGATGAGGTTACCGAACATCAGCATGCCGATCAGCGAAACTGCCGATGGTACGATGATGGCAACGAGGATGGTCACGAAGATAGGGAACACGATCTTGGCCACGCGCATGTTCTTGATCTGAAGTGAGTTTGGATAGAGCTTATCCTGCTCCTTCATGTTGATCTCACGCTCAGCCTTGGTGGTGCAGAGCTTCACAACCAATGGGATGATCACTGGCACGAGGGCCATGTATGAGTAGGCTGCGATAGCGATTGGGCCAAGGAGGTGAGGAGCCAGCTTGATGGTGGTGTAGATGGCGGTAGGACCGTCAGCGCCACCGATGATGCCGAGGGCACCAGCCTCCTGAGGAGTAAATGCGCCTGAACCAACAGCACAGAGGATCACACCGAAGATACCCACCTGGGCAGCAGCACCGAAAATGGCGAGCTTGAGGTTGCGGAGCATTGGGCCGAAGTCGGTCATGGCACCTACACCCATGAAGATTACTGGTGGGATGAAACCGGTCTTGATAAGCCAGTAGTAGATCATGTTCATGAGGCCGAGCTCATGGGCGATCTGGGGCAGACCACACTCGTAGATGTCGTATGGCAGGCCAGTGGCTGGGTTGCGCCAAATGGTGCCGTCAGCCAGGGTGATGGCGTTGTGGTAGATGGTACCTGTTACAGGATCGGTCCAGTCAGCAGCACCAAATACGCCCATCTCGCCGCCAGGGAAGTTGGCCAACAGGATGCCCATTGCGATAGGAATGAGCAGCAATGGCTCGTAGTGCTTGGCAATGCCCAGATAGAGGAACAGAAGGCCAAGCGCATACATGATGAGGAAGGTCGGCTCAGCTGCAATGTTGCTGAACGCGGTCATCTCATATAATTTTGAGAAAATTGTTGTTATATCCATTTTGTGAGGTTTTTAGGTTTTATGGTTGGAGGTTTTAAGGTGAAAATACTTTTCTACGCATTCTTGTGACCTTAAAACCTTATAACCTTATGACCTTACTTAATTTTGAAGATTGGATCATCCTCGAATACCTTGTCACCAGGGTTAGCAAGGATAGCAGTGATCTGGCCGTCGCAGTCAGCGGTTACGGCATTGTAGGTCTTCATTGCCTCGATGTAGCCGATGGTCTGGCCCTTCTTGACCATGTCGCCAACCTTGACTGCAGTCTCAGAAGCAGACTTCACAAGGAAGAACTTGCCCTCGAGAGGAGCGATAACGTCAGCACCCTCGCCAGCAGCTACTGGAGCAGCAGCAGCGGCAGCAGCAGGAGCCGAGCCATCGTTAGGAGCGATAGAGACGGTGTAGGTCTCGCCATTGACTACGACCTTGAGGTCCTGAGCCTTGATCTCGCCCTTAGGAGCGTTCTTCTTGGCCTTGCGCTCTGCGAGGTCAGCCTCGAAGTCAGCCTTGGCCTTACCGCTCTTGTATGCCTCATACTGAGATGGGTGCATAGCGTACTCGAAGAGCTCCTCGTCGTCCTGACCAAGATCCCAGCCATTGGCCTTCATCTTGGCACGGAACTCATCGAGGCAGTCAGGAGCGTAGGTCTGAGGATCCTCGGTCTCGAACTTGAGACCCTTCTCCTCGGCCATCTTGACGAGCTCAGGAGCTACAGGACCAGGCAGCTGACCTGACTTGCCGAGCAGCATATCCCAGTGGTTGTCAGCGATGATGCTCCAGCGCTCCTTGCCCTTCTCCATCTGCAGGACGTTCATGAGAGCCTGGTTCTTGACATACTGTGAGAATGGAGTTACCAGACATGGGTAACCCATCTTTGGCCAAACGTAAGCAACCTCGTCGAAGAGCTTGATGAGGATCTGGTCGGTGGTGAGCTTTGGCTGACCGTTCTTCTCCTTCCAGCGGTTGAGGCCTTCGAGGTTCTCCTCGAGGTCGGTCATCAACGAGCCCATCATACCACCAGGCAGACCTGGCTTGACGAGGAGTGAGTTGTTGAGGTGGTTGAGAGCTGGGATGTAGTAGCCGAGGAAGTCGTCCATCATCTCCTGGATCATGGTGCGAACCTCCATATAAGCTGCCATGTTCACGTCCTTCACCTTGAAGCCAGCGTCCTTGAGGGTCTCGATGACGGTGATCACATCAGCGTGGCCGGTACCCCAAGAGAGTGGTGACATACCGCAGTCGATGTAGTCGCAGCCAGCCTCAGCAACAGCGAGGATCGAAGCCATGTTGAAGCCAGGACCAGCGTGTGAGTGGTACTGGATGACGATGTCCTTATAGGCCTTGATGCCCTTGACAATCTCGCCGAGGCTCTTTGGACGGCCGATACCAGCCATATCCTTCAAGCAGATCTCATCGGCACCAGCGTCGATGAACTTCTTGGCGAGGTTGACATAATATTCTACAGTGTGGATAGGAGAGAAGGTGATGCAGAGCGAAGCCTGGGCGATCATGCCTGCCTCCTTAGCGTACTGGATTGATGGGATCACGTTGCGGGCATCGTTCAAGCCGCAGAAGATACGGGTGATGTCGGTACCCTGCTTCTTCTTAACGACATAGAAGAGCTTGCGCAGGTCCTTAGAGCAAGGGAACATGCGAAGGCCGTTGAGTGCACGGTCGAGCATGTGGGTCTGGATGCCAGCCTCATGGAAAGGCTTGGTCCACTCACGTACAGACTTGTTTGGGTTCTCACCATAAAGCAGATTTACCTGCTCGAAACCGCCACCATTGGTTTCAACACGATCAAAGCAACCCATCTCGATGATTTTGGGTGCTACCTTAACGAGCTGGTCAACACGAGGCTGGTACTTGCCAGCGCTCTGCCACATGTCGCGGAAGACCAGAGAAAGTTTTACTTCTTTTGCCATAATTTTATTTGACTATTTAACTATTTACAATTTTACTATTGGCTCTGATTAGCCCTTCTTGATGTTGGTGACAACTGCGCCTGGTGCCACCTGCTTCACAGCTGCCTCGATGGCGGCCTTGATGTTGGCAGGGATAGCTGCAGGAGCTGCTGCGGCTGCCTTCTTGGGAGCAACCTCCTCCTCGGGTGCAAATTTATTGACTGCCATAATCATCAGCTTCGAGAGGTTGATGATCAGGACAAGAATTACAAACACCGTACCCATGCCGACAATCATCAGCAGCAGGGCGGTTTCCATTGGTGATAATCCTTCCATATATTTTTGATTTTAACTTAAATATACCTTAGAATAAATGAGCCTGAAGTTTGCATACCTTTGGTATGTGGGTCAAATGACGATAGAATCTGTCAATACCTGGCTTTCGAGTAACCCAAATTTGGCGCAAATTTACGTAAAAAAACTGAACTTTCCAAAAAAAAGAGACAAAAACGTGTGTTTTTGCCTCTTATTTTATAATAATGTGTAAATGCAGTGTGAAAAAATGCGAAGAATATACTTTATTTTTCGATAGATTGATATACAATCTCCTGTATGCGGGTGCGATATCCTTCCTTGCCTAGCAGATTGGGCGTGCGACTCGGACAGATGCGATTAGACAGGAAGATATAGACCAGGTCATACTTCGGATCGACCCAGAAGCAGGTGCCGGTGAAACCTGTGTGACCCCATGTCTGCGGGCTGCAGACTTCGGCCATGTTGGGGTTCTTGTCACCATGTGCTGTCTGGCGGTCAAAGCCCAGTCCTCGGCGTGATCGGGTGGAACGCTGGGTGATGAACTGATGGCAGATTTCTTTGTCGATGTACTGCTTGCCACCCTCTGCTCCGTCATTGGAGAGCATGATGAGCAGACGTGCAAGTGATGTGGCAGAGCCGAAGAGTCCTGAATTGCCCTCGATGCCCATGGCCCATGCACCAATCTCATCATGCACGGTGCCATGCACCAGCTGGTGACGGATGGCCTCGTCCACCTCGGTGGGTGCTATCTGGTTGAGCGGCACGTCATGTTCCAATGGATTGAAGCAGAGTTGATCGCCATAGAATGTGCCTAAGCGTTGCTGCAGATATTGGTCGATGCGCTGTTCTGAAAGTCGCTCCACGATGTAGCGTAGCAACACGAAATTGAGGCAGGAATAGAGGTACTGTCCTTGTTTTTTCTTGGGCTTGAGTCCGGCAATGACCTTGATCATCTCTTCGTCGCGCAACTGTAGTGATGGCTGCTCGTAATATTTGTAAAACAGATAGCCATCGCGAAGCCCCGACTCATGATATAGCAAATCCTGTAGTGTGACGTTGCGGTAAGCCGTGCCTTTGAGCTCAGGCAGCCACTTAGTGACTTTGTCCTTCAAGTTCAGCTTATACTCTTTCATGGCCAGCATTACCGCGGGTACTGTGGCTGCTGCCTTGCTGATAGAGGCCAGGTCATAGCGAGTCTGATGGTTGACTTTAATCGTGGCGTATGGCTCCAGGTCGGCATTGACTCCAGCGGGTGCAAGGGTGCCGAAACACTTGTTATAGACCACCTTGCCCTTGCGTGCGACAAGAATCTGGCAACCAGGTGTAGCCCCTTGTTTCACGGCATCCAGTGCCAGTTGGTCGATTTGTGCAAGCACCGTGGCATTCATGCCCACCTCTTTGGGGGCATGCACCTCAGGAGTTGGTACTTCAGGCTGTGTTGCGATAGCCGGTTGTGGCGAATTGGATGAGGCAAGCGAAGCGTTTGCCTCGGTCGGATCCACGAAGTTGGTTGCCATCAATGCAGCATTTTGTTTGTTGCCTTGCTTCACCCAGGCAAAGAGGTCCTCGGCCGTCTTCTGTGGGCTCATGGCTGGCAATGCCATCGGATAGAGCAGCTTCTGTCGTTCTGGGGCGATGATGAGTGCATATTTCCATTGCAGCACACGGAGGCATTTCTCCTCAATGGTCTTTTTCTTTAGCGTTCCCTTTTGGATAGCTTTCTTGAGCGATGCCCAGCAGTCGGCTATCGGGGTGGGTTGCAACAGGATGTCAACGCCCGCATTGAGCGCCTTGACACAGATATCGGGATATTTGCGAGCACCCTCCATGGCAAGTCCGTCGGTGAAGACGAGGCCCTGGAACCCGATGCGGTTGCGCAACTCGCCTGTGATGATCTTGCTCGAAGCGGTGGCAGGCATGCCCTTGGTAGGCTCAAGTGAAGGAACTTCCAGATGTGCCGTCATGACACCACCATAGCCTGCACGTGAGAAGTATTCGAATGGCTTCATCTCGAACGTGCGCATTCGTTGTGCATCGTGCTTGAGCAATGGCAACGTCTTATGCGAATCCTGGTCAGTGTCGCCATGTCCTGGGAAGTGCTTGGCTACGGCCATGATGCCACCATCCTCGAGTCCTGCTGCATACGAGAGTCCGCAACTTGTAACCACCAATGGATCAGCACCGAATGAACGTGTGCCGATGACAGGATTCTTTGGGTTGGAATTGATGTCGAGCACCGGGGCAAAGCTTATGTGAATGCCCAGGTCATGACACTCCTGTGCCATGGCTACACCATATTGGTACATCAGACTGTCGCGCACCGCGGGGTCGATGGTCGCCAGTTCTGCATTCTTTGGGAAGCGTACACCATCCTTCAGACGCATGGCCGAACCCCATTCTGCGTCGGCGGCAATGAGCAGCGGCAGGTGGTTGATCTGCTTGCTTTGCTTCTGTGCATAGTCCACAAACATCGTCTGGCTCTTACGTGTGCCTTTGCTGAAAAGAATACCGCCCAGATGATACTGCTTCATCTCTTTTTCGATGGTTGCCTTGTTCACGGCATTGAACTCTGGCATGTAGTAGAGTGGCATGATGAGCTGGCCGAGTTTTTCGTCATCGGTCATCTGCTTCATTACGCTGTCCACCCAATGATTCATATCGTCAGCAGCCACATACCCAAGCAGGTTCTGGGCTGTGGTTGTGGCGAAAACAATAATCGTTGTGACAACTGTGAGAATGAGTCGCTTCATATTTGTTTGTATGGTTCAGAGTCGCTTGGGTTCGTCTTCCTTTGCACCCTTGGCTTTGTCAATCACGCGGTCATCAAGGTGAGCCTCGATTGCTTTGCCATTGGCAGTGAGTTCCTTTACATAGTTGATCATGCAGTCGCGCAGGATGAACCCGGTCTTGGTGCGCTTGGTGCAACGGGTCAGTGCAGTCATGCCATCGTTGCCCTCCGCCAGATAGTCGATCGTGGCAATGGTGTAGATGCGCTCAGGATCGATGGCCTGGCCATTCACCAGGATGTTGCGAGCCACGGCTTTGCTGCCCTCGAGTTCCAGCGTCACTTTCACTCCGCTCATGGATTCAAGCTTCTTGCCTGCCAGGGCATGGATCAGGGCATCGAGATCACTACCCTTGAGCTCAAGGATCTCGAAGGTGTTCTCGAACGGATAGATCTTGTATAGGTCACCCAGGTTGACATCGCCAGCAGGCATGTCGTTGCGCAATCCGCCCACATTCATGATGCTGACATCGATGGGCTTGTCATAGTATTTGCCTCCGATTTCGCGCATTGCATCGGCCGTAAAGTTGCCCAACAGACACTGTGGTCGGCCTCGGGTGAGGAAGTCGGTCGAGGTGCCCATCTTCTCGCTCATCAGCGTCTGGAGTTCGTCGATGTATGGATTGATGAATTCTGTCATGGTCTGTCCGCATCCTGTCAGGTCGTAATTCTCAGGATGCAGCTTGCAGCACACGATGCTGTCCACGCTATATTCGCACTTGGGATATTTGCTGCCACGCTTCATGGCAATCTGCAGTAAACCGATGGGTGCCTGCTTCGAGCCCGTCTGGGTGATCAGCACAGGATGTCCCTCCTTGTCGTTCACCCATACACCCTCCTCCAGGTTGGTGTGGGTGTGGCCGCCGATCACGATGTCGAGACCCGTGGTGTTGAGCACGGTGAGGCGGTCGCCAATGGTGTCGGCAGGCGAATAACCCACGTGGCTGAGCAGGATCACCAGATCGCAACCCTTGTCACGCAGCAGCTGTGTCTCGCGGTTGACGGCAGGGATCGGATCCTCATAGCGTATTCCTTTCCAGTTCTTGGCAAAGATCAGGCCCTCAGGGTCGCAGGTCACGCCCGTGATGCCGATCTTCACGCCATGGCTCTTCACAATGAGGTGAGGCTTGATGAGGTCGGCTATCGATGTACTGTCGCAGTGATAGTTGCACGAGATGATTGGGAAGTCGGCCACACGCAGCATCGAGTCGAGGCCGGCGACGCCATTGTCGAACTCATGGTTGCCGAACGTCGAGCAAACCAGATCCTGCTGGTTCATGCAGTACATCTCGAGGATGCCATCGTATATGTTGAAGAATGGCGAACCCTGCACCATGTCGCCCGCATCCAGATAGAGCAGGTCAGGGTCCTTTTGACGGAAATAGTCGAGCAGCGAGGCACGCTCCACCACGCCACCCGATTTGGTGCCGTCTTTGGCCGTGGCAGGTTCGATCTGAGAGTGTGTGTCGTTGGTGTGGATGATGGTGATCACAGGGTTGTCTTCCCCCTGTTGACATGAGGTCAGGATGCTGAGCATCGAGGCCATTACTATAGCGCTAAAACAGAAAATCTTTTTCATCGTGGGCACGAAATGCTTACATATAATAATATAATAAGGTCGCAAATTTAGCAATTATTTAGGAGTTTTCCAAATTCTTTCCACATAAATCGCCCATGTGCCCTGTTTTTCCCTTGCTTTCTGACCGTTTTGCCCTCGAAAGGTTGTGAAACTCATAGCAAAGCAACGGTTCAATTTGCAAGCGGACGTAACTCTCCCGTCTCCGAATCCATGATATAGCCGCGCACCACCACGTCTTTCGGCACCAGCGGATGGTTCTTCACCAGATCGACAGTTTCAAGGATGGCTGCCTCGGTGTCGTCAAAGCCATGTAGCCATGAGTCGAGGTCGATGCCGCAGTGGCGCATCAGCTTGATGTGCTCGTCGTCGATGCCACGCTCACGCATCAGGTGCAGCATCTCCTGGCTGTCCATGCCCTGCACGCCACAGGTGGTATGTCCGATGATCATCACCTCGTTGACCCCCAGTTCGTAGATGGCCACGAGCAACGAGCGCACCGTGGAGTCAAACGGGTTGGTGATCGTACCGCCCGCATTCTTGATGATCTTCACATCGCCATTCTTGATGCCCAGCGCTGCCGGCAGCAGCTCCACCAGTCGCGTGTCCATGCAGGTCACTATCGCAATCTTCTTGTCCGGATATTTCGAAGTCTTGTACTTCTCATATCCCTTCGAGGCAACAAACTGCCTGTTATATTCCAGCATTTGGTCAATCATAATCTATCTGTGTTTGTTTTTGTGGGCAAAGTTAAGCCTTTTTTCTTATTCTTCCAAATTTCTTGGGGAAAAACCATTTAATTCTCCCTTTCTTTCCTCGAAAATCTTTCTCCAGCCAGCTCGTCAGTATGAAACAGCGCCCGACCTGAACCAGGTCGGACGCCATATCGGGTGATTGTCAATCTTCGTCGAAGTACTTGTTGTCGTTCGCCATCTTGCGCTTCATTTCGCGAGCAGCCATTGGCGCACAATCGCTGCATGCGGCATTCATGTCGAAGAAGCGCTCACGGCTCTTGCGCTCCTTGGCGAACATCTGCTTGGTGCCCTCATCGTCCTGCTCGAAGTTCATGGCATTGGTGATGTTGATGGTCAGCGCCACCTGCACGGCATCCTGATTGGCACCGATGTAGGTGAACATCCAGCCCTTCTGCTTCAGTTCGTCGATAATCATGCCGATGGCCCTGCCGCTGTATTCCCGGCTGTCGTTCTCATAGCCGTCGGTGATGATGGTCACCAGCACGCTGTCGTCGTCGCCCACATGCTTGCGGATGCTCTCGATGCCGAAGCCGATGGCATCGTACAGCGGAGTGCAGGCTCCCGGGATATACTCCTCCGGTCGCAGATCTTTGACCTCCGAGATTGACACTTTGTCACGCAGCAGACGGATATTGCCCGTCTCAAAAGGAACGATGCTGACCAGTTGCTCCTGTTCCGGATACTTCTCCTGTGCCTTTCTGATTGTCTGCAAAGTCTCATTCAATCCTGTTAATGCCTGACGCTCAATACAAGACATGCTCCCACTCTCATCCAAAATGATTAGGTTAAATACTTTACTTTTCATCTCTCAAACAGTTTTTTGATTAGGTTAAAACATAGGTTATTCACTCACGTTTTGATGGTGCAAAGATCGTGCCATGTTGTACAAAAGCATGGCACATGTTCAAAAAAATCACTTTTCTTGATAAATAATTGCAAAAACCAAATAAAGTCGTTATCTTTTGCCATCACATTAATGGTTTATGAAGTAATACATCAAAGTGTATTTGCACAATTCTCTATTCTTTTCGAAAGATCAAACAATGCTTCTTTCAGTTGTTTGATTTCTTCGGCTGTGATATCTACATCATTACAATCCAAGTCACAACCTTGGATTTTACTACTAAGCCAAGTGCGAGGTTTGCCAAAATAATCTACGGAAAACTCTCCCCAGGATATAATTAACTCCAACTTCGCATCACAAAGCTTTTGCATAATAGGAGATTTGGGTTCGTTTGCACGATCAATGAGCTTCTGTACTCGTTCACTTACTTTGATACTTTTTTTTTTTGCTGCCATAACAAAATTTTTTATAGGTTTTACTTTTTTTTACGGCGCAAAGATAGATCACAGTTGTATAAAAACGTGGAGCAAGTTATAAAAAACTATAGATTCAAGGATTTCACAAAGGTTTCTTCTGCAACTTTCATTCGTTCACAGAAATCAGAATAAGATTTAGCCGTCTTACATATCTCAATACCGAAGATTGACAAGGTAGCTTTATCATTTTGTTTCAAGCGTGAAGTCGGAATTGTAATCTGATGATTTTCAAAAGGCGCAATGAAGCCACCTCTTATCGCATTAAGGTTTTCCATATAGGTAATAACCTGATGAAGGTCGTCACGATTCACCTGCGAGACCTTTTCATAACTTTCAAGTCGCTTATATTTAGCATCAAGCACAAAATCATCCTTATAGAAATCAGGATATCGCTCACCACTCTTATGAATCTTTCCTGTAGAATCCATATCCTCAAACAGATAGATTTTTCCCTTTCCTATTTTATTCTGAGGATGAATAAAACCTTTCTCTTGAAGAATTGTATTTACATATTCTTCCCAGATCCATGCACCATCAAAGAGAATACCACAGATTTCATCGTCTGTTTCTCCAAATTTCACCTCTTCCATACGCAATATCTGCAAACAAAGACTTTGCAATGGTCGATACTCTGTGTAATAAGGATGTGACTTAAAGCGTAAATTCTTGCTGATGATGGCAGAACGTTCTCCTTTATTATAGGTAGGCGTATTTTCTATGATGCATTTGACATTATCAATCGCATCACGGTCAATATTCAGCACAGCCTGACCGTACTTCTTTGTCTGCATGAATTCTATAGTATGCCGGATCAGTTGAGTCATACTATTATCACAGCTATACTCACGAGTCGAGTAGGCAATGTTCCCGACAAAAGGCACGTTTCTACTGACATGACGACTGAGGTCAATAGTTCCTTTGAGGTTCGAATCATTATGCTTAAAGCGCTGATACTCTTGATATACACCTTGACGCAAAGCCACCTTCAAGAAATATGGGAACATGAACATCACAAAGTCGAAAACATCTTCCTTCTCATTGTTGTGGTTAAGGTCAAAGAGGTTAAAAGACAAAACCTTCTGTAGCATATAGTGCAAGAAGTAATCGTCTCGTCCCTGATCGAAGCGCGACTGAATCTTAATTTGAAGATTGCCCACACCAATAAAGCCCATGATATTGCCCGTATTTATTCGGACACTATCTGGGTTACTCGTATTCACAATGTTTAGGATCGTTGAATCCCCAATCCTATCGTCAGCAGTCTCTATGCTATGCGGAAAAATGAGCAGATTCTCATTATCCTTGCACAATTGCGAGATAGATTTGTCTGCGACAGGAAAGAGGTCGGCAATGTCTTTACGATGATAGACATTGCCATTTTTCCCTAAACAGTTATCGGTCAGATCAATCCTCATCTACAAGATCTAATTCATTATCTGTTGTTTCTTCTTCTGCAAAGTAAGCTTCCTTAAACTTCTCAATAGTTTCATTTGCCTTGCGGAAACCACGAAGATACTCTTTCAGCAAAGGTTCTATGTTCATAATCCATAGTTTCTCAAAGTCACCACCATTACTTGCCAACTTGAGGAAGTATGAAGGGCCTACCATATAGGCATCTCCAAGGCCATCTGTATCTGCAATGACTTCGTTCAATCTTGCCATCGTAGCCTTTGCCTCATTTGCAATAACGCCAAGAGAATCTAACATGTCCTGCGTATCTGTTGGTGTCACCTCTTTCCAAGTGAAGCGTCTGCGCATAGCAAAATCCATGCTCTCAACAGAACGATCAATGTCATTCATCGTTGCCAGGATATACACATTGTCAGGCACATAGAAGCCCTTGGCGAACACGTCTGTATCTGGCACAAGATTCTGATATTGAGTCTGTACTAAGACATCTGTTTTGCCTCGATAGCCAGGATCAATAGCGTAGAACAATTCTCCAAATATCTTTGATGCTTCGCCACGATTCACCTCATCGATGATCATAACAAAAGGTTTCTTCTCAACTTTATCTATATTTGCTGTAGAAAAATCAATCTCGTTGTCTATTCTATTTAGCATCTCCTGTAGCAACCACCCATATTCAATATAATCAATTGTTGAGGTTTTCCCATTCGTGAGAGATTTTATCAAACTCCAATAATCCTCTCGTGTATGTTTCGATAAGTCACGAATTCCCTTGGAAACAAAATAATCAAACATTAATTTGACATTATCTTCTCGCTCCGTCCTGCTTCTATCTGTATTTGCTCTAAAAACAATGCGATCATTTGCATCAACAGCTAACGACTGGACTTTGTACGGAGTCTTGTATTCGATAAGATTTCCTGTTTTAATATCGGAAACAATACTATTATAGATAGTTGAAAAATCACCTTTGATGAAGGTTGAAACAGTCGCCTTTGTATCTTTATCTGATGAAATGTTTACAATTGCCGCCTTACAGAACTCTTTGAACACACCATCCTTACGTTCAAATCCCATCTGCCCATTGCCATTATCTACTGGTCGCAAACCCTCCACAAAATCTGTATAATCATAAGATGGATGGAACTGAACAAATTTCACTTCAGCCCCCATCTCCTTTGCAATTGCTTGAGCCATAAAGGTCTTTCCTGTACCAGGCGCTCCAGTTAGCACAAGATTGCGGTTTTCCCTAAGTAAATCCATATATAATTGGTACTTCATTTGAGATTCATTGTCATTCTGGTTATTATCTATATTTTGTTCCAACCCATTTTCATCAACGATGACGTGTTTATCTTTCCAGATATCGTCAAGGAATACCCCGTATTCGTGAATATCTCGACCATCACGATGATTGATTAAAAATCGTTGGAAATCAGCAAGGGTGGCATCCTTGACATCCGCCATTCCCATTTCTCTGGCTATGACCCTCAATCTTTCAATACTATAATATGGGACAAACTTCTCATTGGAATACAGAAAAGCAATCTTCCATTTTATAACCGTGCCTAACTGATTGATTGACTCAATGGCATCCAAATCTCCATCTTTTGCAGCAGTAGCAATACGAATCAAAGCATCTTTAATAGTTTTGAATGCTTCATCTGCAGTTTTACCTAAAGAAGAAAACCAAGCGTACTTATCATCGCATAATCTTCCTTTCATTTTCCCTTCTGGCTTCTGACCATATCTATAAATGCCGAACTTATAGGACGAACCGCCCCAGACAGAGCCTAACCCTGTTGTCTTACTTTCGAGCCAATAGCAAAATGAATCTGCACGATTCAAATTCGTATATTGATCAAGAGTCATATCCTTTAATGATTCCAAGGGAAACGTTTGAAGGAACTCTTTATTTAACAGATGTTGATTCTCAAAAGCCATAATGATGTATGATTGAAGTATTGACGATGCAAATATAATGATTTCTTGTCCAAAAACATTGAACATGTTATGAAAATCTACTATTTCCCATCATATTTCTCCCGCATCGCCCAAATTTCGCTTCAGTTTTCCGACAGATAAGCGATGAACCAGTCAATTGCTTTCCCCAATGGATCCAAGTCTTCGGTAAGAACCGTCCAAACTAAATCTGTGTTGATGTCAAAATAACCGTGTGCGATATGGTCACGCATACCTTTGACTTGCTTCCATGGTATTTGTGGCTGCAAAGGCAAGAGCTGATCATTAGAGTGTTTGTCGATTTGTTTGATGCCCTCTCCGATAGCTTGAAGCAGCATACAATCTGCTGTAAGCGTTTTCACACCTTCGGCTGAAGTAAGCAAATCGTTGATGTCGTGTATGTCTTTATTCCACTCTTTCAGTTGAAGAATGGAATTGTGGATATTCTGCAAAATGTCGAGCAAGGTTTCACGCTGCTCTGAAGATATCGATACCATATTTTTCAATTTGATTTAAGAAGAACGGACGCATTCCTTTGTGCTTGCAAATCAGATCGACTTTGCACCCCAAGATTTCTTCGAGATATTCAGCCGCAGAGACGATGTTGTATATTTTGGCTGGCATTTCGACGAAGACATCCACATCGCTGCCTTCGTGGTGGACATTCTTGGCAACAGATCCGAACAGGCGCATATAGGTTATGCCAAACTTCTGCTGAAGCTCGGTGGCATGTGTCTTTAATACATCTATGTATTCCTGTCTGGTTTTCATGTCAGATATAAGTTTTTACTCCGCAAAGTAACGCATTTTATTTCGAATTTCCAAATTTTATCCGTAAATAATATAAATATGTGCTGTAAAATAGCATATTTTTCAGGCTCACAAGGTCCTTCTGTGCATCTGGAGAGAAAACTACATTGTACATAAGCGTTCAAAAAAAGCTTCGTTCGTTTCTCCATCCTTTTGGCTAATGCCAAGGCCCATTCGAATATCCTGTTCGCCTTTCTCAATCTTCTCTTTGAGCTTGATGTCGGCTTGTTGCTTGGTGTATTCTGTGAAAAGTTTTGTAAATGCTTTCTGGACGCTTTGTGATGAAGCGTTAAAATGAGCAATCAAAGCGCCCAATGGGGATGAGACATTGATGTCATTAGGTATTTGAATTGTCGCTGCCATAGTGTTTCGATGTTAGTAAATTGTCCTTTTGGTGCAAATATATAACATTATTTTTTGTTGTGCAAATTTTTCAGCAGAAAACTAACACATACTAGCGTATTTGCGTGCTTTTGCAATCTGCCAACATTTTTTTCGTACACATTATTTATATTACCATTGTTCTCTTTTTCTTGCTCGAAGCTCCATCATCGTCCATTTCTCAGCCTTGTCCTTTTCAACAATCGTTTCAATCTCTTTTCGTTCTTTTGAATCGAGCATGTCGTATGCCGCCTCCTTGAAGCCGGATGCAGAGAAAGTCACGTCAATCAGTGGCTTGTTGGAGTGATGGCAATGTTGGTGGAATTCACGCACGACATCTGCCATCTCTTGTGGCAAGTACTCCATGGCTCGTATCCTTAGTTCCATTGGTATGCCCCAGATTGCTTCGGCAATACTGCCCACTATGGCACCAAGCGTGTCGGCATCGGCCCCAAGGCTGACGGCAAGGCGAATTGCATCTTCGTAGTTCTTGCTGATGCTGATTATCTTCAGCGCCACAGGTACTGTGCCCTGGCAGGTTTCGTCGAACTTATTCAATACAGATTGTTTGGGCATTTCGATGTCGTACCCGGAGAATCGAACACATTTTTCGATGATTTCATCAATATGGTTTGCGGCTTCCTGATATCCGTGCTGATTGAATTGCATCGCTTGCTGGATGGCCAGAGCTGTGGTTTGCGCTCCTTTTATGCCCTCGGGATGGTTATGTGTGGGCATGGCTGTTGCCGCTGCTGCATCGAGCACTTCTTTCTCGTTTTTGAACCAATGCCCTATCGCACTCACCCTCATCGCACTTCCGTTGCCGAATGAGTTGTAGGGCTGCGGGTCATTGCTTGCCACCCATTGCGCAAAGCGTCCGCCATAGCCACCTTTGGGATAGGGATATTTGCGGCACCAGGTGTGGATGAACTGTCCGTAGTCTTCGCTGCCATGCAGCAACGCATCTGCCACAGCGATGGTGCAGATGGTGTCGTCGGTGAAGTCGTTCTTCTCGGAGAACAGCTCAAAGCTGTAGTCATTTGTGGGATTAAACTCCCAACGGCTCCCCACGATGTCGCCTGTGATTGCTCCTAACATTGCTTGATGTATTTTGTGTTTATGATGATGCAAAGATAGTACAAAGTTGTGCAAAATCAAGGCACATGTTGTGAAAATCTACAATTTTTCTTCATATCTTCTCCTCATTCCCTCAATTTCGTCCACAATTCGCTCGCGAAGTGACGCGGGCTCCATGACTTCTACCCACGAATTCTTCGAAAGCAGCTCGCTGAGGAAGTCGTAGGTGAGGGCGATGTGGTACTCGAAGTCGGTGTAGGGTTCGGGGACGTCGGTGACGGTGGCGAGCTCCTTCTGAGTGGGGTGGAGGGGGAGTGTGCGGAAATAGTCGGGCTGCTTGCCGTAGGCACGGAGGACGACGCGCTGGGTGGGAAGCGAGGGATCGACATAGACACCGAAATAGTTCTCAAAGAAGAGCTTAGCATCAAAATCAGCAGGGATAGAATAATGAGAATCTTGCAGGATTTCGAGCTGGAGGATACGATCGAGCGCATAGACGGTGAGGCCGGTGTACTGGGAGCTTGGCTGATGGACGAGGACATACCAACGCTGGTGATGGAGCTTGACGCAATAGGGCTCGACGTCCTTCACGGAGTCGGGCATCCCGAAGCGCTGATAGTTGATGCGCAGCATCTGCTTGTGGCGGATGGCCACAAGGATCGTCTCCAGAAACTGCTGTCCGCTCGGGATGTCTTCGAGCAGGATCTGGTCCTTGAGGTCGCGACTCTCGGCCAGAAGTGTGCTGGCAGAGAGGGAATTGACGAGCCAATGCTGGATATTGGCCGACTGCAGGTCCTCGGGATTGCCGATGTAGTAGCGGTAACCATCGCGACGGTCGCATTCGATGTAGATGCCGAACATCTCCTCGATGGCGTTGCGGTGGTGGTTGAAGGTGGAGCGAGGCATAGTGAGGCCCTCGCTCATCTCGGTGGCGAGCCAGCGGCGGTTGATGTCGTCGAGCGAGATCTTGCCTGCACGATAGATGGTATCGAGCAGCCAGGTGTATTGACGGAACAGGAGGTGTGTCTTCATATTGTTTTGATGGTGATGTTTTGGTCGTTTAGTCCCTCTTTTCGATGCAAATATATATTATTTTTTCCGAATAGGCAAATTCCGGATTGGAAATCGTCTCAGTCCTGCTGCTTTTCTTCCATTTTGCAATCAGATGCAATGAAAAACTATGGCAAGACCTTGCCGCAGGTGTGAAAAATACCTTGCTCAACCCGCAATAGTCCGACCTGGATCCGAGTCGGACTGTCTTCGGTCTGCAATAGTCCGACCTGGATCCAAGTCGGACTGTCTTTGACCCGTAATAGTCCGACCTGGTACCGAGTCGGACTGTCTTTGATCTGCAATAGTCCGACTCGGCACCGAGTCGGACTGTCGCAGAAGTGCAGAACTTGAAAAACTACGGAGAAAACGCTTCTGTAAATTTGCAATAGTCCGACTTGGTACCAGGTCGGACTATTGCGGCTCTTTGGGAGCTTTTCGCGGATTTGTTTAGTCGAAAAGTGACTTCAGGACCTCCACGCTGCGGAGTGTGCCCATCTCGGGGATGTGCTGCGAGAGGAAGGCGAGCTCCATGTCGAGCAGGGCAGAGCGCTGGGCACGGTTGAGCGTGAGGCTGCCGAGGGTGCGGTAGTCGAGCAGGAGCATGCGGTGGAACCATTTGGCCGACTCGGCGTTGAGATAGAAGGGGTGGAGCACAGGGCCAGGGGTGAAGATGCCCTCCATAAGGTCGAGCTGATGGCCAGGCTGATAGCTGTCGGGATCGATGAAGAAGCCGAGCAGACGGGTGAGGCCGCTGGTGAAGACCAGATGGAAGTTGGCCCAGTCGCTCTCCAGATTCTCAAGCACTTCGAGGCTGCCCATGATGTATTGCCAGAGGTTGGCGTTGGGCTCCACCTCGCGCACGGTGTGGTCGATGAGCTCGGCCATGTAGAGGCATTGCGATGCCTTGTCGGGGTGGCTGATGGTGAGCATGTAGGGCGAGCGCAGGATGTTGGCCTCGCGGATCTGCAGCACGTCGCCGGCGGCTGCGGAGCCGGGGCGGGTGCCGTTGTGTCCGCTCAGCACGAGTTCGAGCACGGTCATGGGCGTCATGAGCTGGCGCAGCTGGCTGGCCCGTCGGCCGCGGCTGGCGAGGGGCACCTTGCAGGTGATGCGACCGAGCTGTTCGGTGTAGAGGTGCACGAACTGCGAGTGGTCGCTGATGGGGATGGTGCTCAGGACGATGCCGAGCGTTTTATCATTTAAAGTTGTCATTTCAGTGTGCAAATATAGCGGTTTTGCGTTTAAAATCAAATATTTTTTCATTTTTTCTTTAAAAAAATTGTTTGGTAATTGAAAATTAACTATCTTTGCACCCGCATTTCGGCATTTTTTTGAAGTCCCAACCGAGTGATTGGGCACAACCAGCGGGAGCGACATGGCGGTGCTTGGCTGGACCGGAACCTTTGCCCGAGGTGCAGATACATTTTAAAATTATTATTGAACAATAGCGTTGCCCCTGGGGCTTCGCACCAAAACAAACAACAAAGCAATGGCAAATCACAAGTCTTCAAAGAAGCGCATCAAGCAGACCATCACCCACAATCTCGCTAACCGTTACTACGGCAAGGTAACCCGTAACGCTGTTCGTAAGCTCCGTGCAACTACCGATAAGGCAGATGCAGCTGCTCAGCTCCCACAGGTAAGCTCTATGCTTGATAAGCTCGCTAAGAAGCACGTTATCCACGCTAACAAGGCTGGTAACCTCAAGAGCAAGCTCGCTAAGTTGGTTAACAAGCTCTAATTCTGTTTGCAGATTGATTGCAAATTACAAATTACAGATTACGGGCTTCGCGCTGGTAAAATGGTAATCTGTAATTTGAAATCTGTAATTGATAGATAATGCCCGTATTGTGCCCGTATTGGCTCGTGCGGACATTATTATATTACGCGCGCGTACACGCGTAAAACTTTCTAATCAATACCTCATGTCAGAAATTCAGAACAATTACGACGCAAGTCATATCCAGGTGCTCGAAGGCCTTGAGGCCGTGCGTAAGCGTCCTGCCATGTATATCGGCGACACAAGCATCAAGGGCCTCCATCACCTCGTCAGCGAGGTAGTCGATAACTGTATTGACGAGGCCCTGGCTGGCTACTGTAACGATGTACAGGTCTTCATCCTGCCTGACAACTCGATCAAGGTGATCGATAACGGTCGTGGTATCCCTGTAGATATGCACCAGAAGGAGAAGCGTTCGGCCCTGGAGGTCGTAATGACTGTGCTCCATGCCGGTGGTAAGTTCGACAAGAACACCTACAAGGTATCGGGCGGTCTGCACGGTGTGGGTGTGAGCTGCGTAAATGCCCTCTCTGACCAGTTCGTGGCCGAGGTGCATCGCCAGGGCCACATCTACCGTCAGGAGTATGCATTCGGCAAGCCAATGACTCCTGTGGAGATCATCGGCGACACCGACGACACCGGCACCACCATCACCTTCCATCCGGATGCCTCGATCTTCACCGAGACCGTCTATGAGTGGGATCGCCTGGCCGAGCGTCTGCGCGACCTGTGCTACCTCAACACCGGCATCCGCCTTACCCTCACCGATCTGCGTGAGGAGGCTCGCCTGGACAACGGACAGCCACGTCGTCAGGAGTTCTACAGCCAGCATGGCTTGAAGGAGTTCGTGCAGTGGATGGACGAGAGCCGCACCCCATTGATCCCGGATATCATCCACCTGGTGACCGAGAGCGACGGCGTGCCTGTGGAGGTGGCTTTGACCTACAACACCGGTTACAGCGAGTCGATCCATACCTTCGTCAACAACATCAACACTCACGAGGGCGGTACTCACCTCGATGGCTTCCGTTCGGCTCTGAGCGGCTCGCTCAAGGAGTACGGCACCAAGGAGAAGATGTTCGAGAAGGCCAAGCTCGTCAACGACATCCGTCTGGACGACTTCCGCGAGGGCCTCACCGCCGTAGTCAGCGTGAAGGTGGCTGAGCCTCAGTTCGAGGGCCAGACCAAGACCAAGCTCGGCAACGTGGAGATCCGCCCTGCCGTACAGAAGGCTGTGCGCAAGGCCATGGACAACTATCTGGAGGAGAACCCATCGCAGGCTCACCTCATCATCGACAAGGTAATTCTGGCTGCACAGGCCCGTATCGCTGCCCGTCAGGCGCGTGAGCAGGTGCAGAAGAAGTCGAAACTCACCGGCGGCGGTCTGCCAGGCAAGCTGGCTGACTGCTCGAGCAAGAATCCTGAGGAGTGCGAGATTTTCCTGGTCGAGGGTGACTCGGCAGGTGGTACCGCCAAGAGCGGCCGCAACCGCTTCTTCCAGGCTATCCTGCCTCTGCGCGGTAAGATCCTGAACGTCGAGAAGGTATTGATCCACAAGATGCTCGACTCGGAGGAGATCCAGAACATGTTCCGCGCCTTCCGCGTGAACCTGCAGGAGGACAAGTCGCTCGACATCACCAACCTTCGTTATCACAAGGTAGTGATCATGACCGATGCCGACGTCGATGGTGCGCACATCGCCACCCTGATCCTCACGCTCTTCTTCCGCTATATGCGTCCGCTCATCGACGGCGGCTACGTGTATATCGCACAGGCTCCGCTCTATCGCTGCACCATCGGCAAGAACGACGAGTACTGCTGGGATGACCAGGAGCGCGACGACTTCCTGCAGAAGTACGCACAGGGCAACGAGAACAAGGTGAAGATCCAGCGATACAAAGGTCTCGGTGAGATGAATGCCGAGCAGCTGTGGGACACCACCATGGATCCTGCCCACCGCCGCCTGAAGCAGGTACACATCGAGGACGCCATCGCTGCCGACCAGACCTTCTCGCTCCTCATGGGCGAAGAGGTGGCTCCACGCCGCGAGTTCATCGAGGAGAATGCAACGTATGCAGAAATCGATGCATAAGCATTGATTTCGGCAATTACAAATTACAGATTACAAATTACGGGCTTCGCGTTGGTAAAATAGTAATCTGTAATCTGAAATCTGTAATCAAAAAATTGAAATTTAATTTTATCATATTATAAAAAATCACTATGAACATTACAAAGAAAGTCGTAGATGACGTAAATATCGTCCTCAGCCTCGACATCGAGAAGGCTGACTACGCAGACGCAGTTGAGAAGCAGATCAAGCAGGTACGTAAGAATGCCCAGATGCCTGGTTTCCGCAAGGGCATGGTTCCTGCCGGCCTCATCCGTAAGCAGTATGGTATGCAGATCACCATCGACGAGGTGAACAAGCTGATCAACGATACCATGTACAAGTATATCGCTGAGAATAAGATCAACGTCCTGGGTGAGCCAATGGTTGACGAGAGCCAGGAGCCAGTTGATTTCGCTACTGCTGAGAACTTCACCGTTAGCTTCGCTATCGCTATCGCTCCTGAGTTCGAGCTCAAGCTTGACGACTCAGTAAGCGTTCCTTACTACACCATCAAGGTTAGCGACGAGATGGTTGAGCAGCAGGTTAAGGCTTATCAGGGCCAGCTCGGCAGCTATGTCAGCGCTGAGGAGGCTTGCGAGGAGGACGTCATCAAGGGCGACATCGCAGAGCTCGATGCTGAGGGCAACATCGTTGAGGGCGGCATCGTAATGGAGGGCGCAACCGTTTATCCTAAGTTCATGAAGAACGATGACGAGAAGGCTAAGTTCAACGGTGCCAAGAAGTTCGCCAGCGTTGACTTCAACCCAGCTGCTGCTTATGACAACAACGAGGCTGAGCTCGCTTCCCTGCTCGGCAAGCAGAAGGAGGAGGTTGCCGGCATCACCGCTAACTTCCGTTTCACCATCAACGAGATCAACCACCACGAGCCAGCTGAGCTCAACGAGGAGCTCTACAAGAAGGTATTTGGCGACGAGTGCACCACCGAGGAGGCATTCAAGGCTAAGATCGCTGAGCTCATCGCTACCCAGCTTGAGTCAAACAGCACCTATAAGTTCAGCCTCGATGCTCGCAAGGTGCTCCTCGAGCAGGTTGGCAACCTCACCTTCCCTGAGAAGAGCCTCAAGAAGTGGCTCCTCGCTAAGGACGAGAAGCGTGACGAGGAGAAGCTCAACGAGCAGTTCCCACAGATGATGGAGGATCTCACCTGGCAGCTCATCGAGGAGAAGATTGCTTCTGCCAACGAGGTGAAGGTTACCGATGAGGACATCAAGGCTGAGGCTCGCAACATGGTACAGATCCAGATGGCTCAGTACGGCATGTCGAACATCCCTGCTGAGTACCTCGAGCAGTATGCTGAGAGCGTACTCAAGGACGAGAAGCAGCGTGCACAGCTCCGCGACAGCGCAGTTACCCGCCGTATCATCGACATCATCAAGAACACCGTAACCCTCGACATGAAGGAGGTGTCGGTTGAGGAGTTCCAGGATCTCCTGAAGTAATTCCGAGATAGAAAAACTGAGCTTCGCTCTTCGGAACGAAGTAAAAACAATAAGCGGCTGAATCTTCGAAAGAGGATTCAGCCGCTTTGCTGTTGTGGGATCGACGGATCGATTGCTCTGAGCCTTTGAATCAAATAATTCGGATCTTTGCAAACTTCAGCAGGAGCACCTTTTCGCCGACGTTGTCGAAGCGCACGGTGATGCGGGCGTTGTCGCTGTTGCCATCCAGGTTGAGGATTGTGCCTTCGCCGAAACGATCGTGAGCGATGCGTGCTCCGAGCGAAAGAGGTTTGCCACCGTAGGAAAGGGCAGGGGCTATGGCCGAACTGCCTGGGCTTGAGGGCTTTGACTGAGGCTTGCGCTGACCTTCGGAATGGGCGACGGGAGCATGCGTGATCTTGTGCACAGGGCCGGTGAAGTCCAAGACGGAGGATTTGGGCTTGCTCATGGGAGTCTGACGACTGGCGGGCTGCTCATTTGCGTCGCTCTGGTGGCGTTCCTGTTGCGGTTCCTCTGTTGGGTCGGCTGGATGATGCCAAATCCCTCGGGGAGTCGTTTCAAAGCTGCGTTCCTCACCGCTGCGCCAGCCGAAGCGTCCGCCGGCGTTGGAGCTGTAGTTGAGGGTGGGAGCGTTGCCGCCTGTCTGCTGGATGTATTGTCGATCGATGTCCTTGATGAAGCGGGAGGGACGGCTCGGCTCGCTCTTGCCGTTGCGGAAGCGCGACATGGCGTAGGAGAGGAAACAGTTCTCCTCCGCACGCGTGATGGCCACGTAGAAGAGGCGGCGTTCCTCCTCGATGCCACCCGGCTCGTCCTTCGACATGTCGGAGGGCAAGAGATTCTCCTCCACGCCCACGATGAATACGTTCTTGAATTCCAATCCCTTGGCCGAGTGGATGGTCATGAGGGTGACGTAGTCTGAGTTCTTGATGTCATCGTCGGCATCGTGGCCTTGAGGCTCCACATCGCCGCTGAGCGACACGTCGGCCAGGAAATCCACCAACCCTGCCTCGCGGCCCTCTTCGACCGACTGGATGGTGAAGCTCTGGATGGCCGAAAGCAGCTCCTCGACATTCTCGCGACGGCTCTGTGCCTCCACGGTCATGTCCTGTGCCAAATCGGCTTTGATGCCCGACTCCATGATGACGCGCTCGGTGAGCTGGTAGGCATTGAGCTGTGTGTTGAGCTCCTGGAAGTGTTGGATCAATGCCACGAAGCCCATCAGCTTGGCAGCGGTGCCTTTGTTGACCGGCACCTCATGAGCGATAGGGTCGGCACAAACTTCGAAGAACGACTTCTGCGTCGTGGCGATGACCTGTGCCACCTTGCTGATGGTGGTGTCGCCGATGCCGCGTGCCGGATAGTTGACCACGCGCTTGAAAGCCTCCTCGTCCGCCGGGTTGGTGATGAGGCGCAGATACGAGATGATGTCCTTGATCTCCTTGCGCTGATAGAACGAGAGGCCGCCGTAGATGCGGTACTGGATGTCGCGCTTGCGGAGTGCCTCCTCCAGCGTGCGGCTCTGCGCATTGGTGCGGTAGAGGATGGCGCAGTCGCGGTATTGATAACCGTCTTCGTCGTGCAAAGTCTGGATGCGACCTGCCACCTGATACGACTCTTCAAGGTCCGAATAGGTACCCGTCAGCTTGATCAGGGAGCCGCGGTCGTTCTGGCTGAAGATAGTCTTGCGGATCTGTTCGCGATTCTTGGCGATCAACGAGTTGGCGGCATCTACGATGTTCTGTGTCGAACGATAGTTCTGCTCCAGCTTGAAGAGTCGCGTGCCTGGAATCTGGTTCTGAAGATCGAGGATGTTGCGGATGTTGGCGCCACGGAAAGAGTAGATTGACTGCGCATCGTCGCCCACGACGCAGAGGTGGCCGTGATCGCGAGCCAGCTGCTCCACGATGAGGTGCTGCGCGCGGTTGGTGTCCTGATACTCATCGACCAGGACATAGCGGAAGTAGTGCTGATAGAAGTCGAGCACATCGGGGAAGTCGCGGAAGAGGATGTTGGTATAGACCAGCAGGTCGTCGAAGTCCATCGCCCCGGCCTGGTAGCAGCGGTTCCAGTAGCGCTGGTAGATCTCGTGCAGCTGTGGACGCTTCGAACGGGCATCATACTCGCGCAGCTCGCGATTGGCACTGTACATGCCCGGCGTGATCAGGTTGTTCTTGGCATTCGAAATCTGTGCCTGCACGCTGTTGGGCTTATACACCTTGTCGTCGAGCCCCATCTCCTTGATGATGGCCTTGATGAGCGAACGCGAATCCGTCTGGTCGTAGATGGTGAAGTCCGACTTGAAGCCCAGACGTCCGGCCTCGCGGCGCAGGATGCGGCTGAAGAGCGAGTGGAACGTGCCCATCCACAATCGGCGTGCCGACTGTGCGCCAACGAGTTGCTGGATGCGGTTCTGCATCTCGGTGGCAGCCTTCTTGGTGAAGGTGAGGGCGATGATCTCGTCCGGACGGTAGCCGTTCATCAGTAGATGTGCGATCTTGATAGTCAGGACGCGCGTCTTGCCCGAACCGGCACCGGCTATGACAAGTTGAGGGCCGTCGCAGTATTCTACGGCGGCCCGCTGGCTTTGATTGAGTGAATCTAAATAACTATTCACAAAGGTTCAAATTGTCAATTAAGAGTTATCTGTTATCGACGTGTTCTTTGCAGAAGAATCAGAAACGATAGCCTATGGTGAAGTCCCAGGTCAGTCGATTCATATTCATGTCGATAATGTTTGAATCCGCATAGTCGGCAGGATAGGCTGACACATATTCTTTTGCATTCTGGTAAACGCATGCCAGGTCGAAGTTCCAGTTCTTCCCTCTCCAACCCAGACCGCCGGTGAAGTACTGCTGTGCATCAGAAGTACTATAGTTCAACTTGTTCGACGAACTATAGAGCAGGTACTGATTATAGCTGTCACCTTCGCTCAGCATCGCCTCCTTTTTGTAGGGAGAAGTGATGTAGGCATAGCCCAATCGAGCGCTCAGATTCTGGTTGATGCGATATTCAGCGCCAGCTTTGAATGTATGCTGCATCTGAAGTCGATCCTCAATGGCCTCATTGATTTCTTTGAAACCGTTGGCTCCCATGTAATAGTTGGAAGACTCTTCGTACTTCATGGTTCTGAAGTCGCGCATGTCCCACTCCAGGCTCAGGATGGCATTCGAACCGAAGATGTAGGCGGTCGAAACCTGATACTCCCATGGGGTGCTGAACTCATACTCCCAACTATCCTGATAATCGCACCAAGCGCCATCAGGCATGTCGTCAGTGTTGAGGAATTCTGTCTCCATATAGGCGTAGTAGATCTCCTTCATCTCCATCCATGTGGGAGTATGCACAGCCGCACCAATGCGCCACTGGTCAAGAGGCTTCCAGAGCACGCCCAAATTGAGTCCGATGCCAGAACCTTTGGTCTCCAGCGCGTTGTCATAGTAGAGTGCATCGGCAGGAGAGTCAGGATAGAATTCATCCATCTGGGTCTTGATGGTCGAATTGAAATCAGTGATCTTGAGGTTGAGGCCGAGATAGAGAGCATCGTTGATGTTGAAAGAACCAGAGATGTTATACTCGTCATGGCGGTTCTTCTCTCTTACACGATAGGCCTGTGAGGCCCTCAGTCCCTCCACTGGATTATACACGCTGCGGTTGTCGTTTGGGTCATTGTCGATGGCAAATACATCGTAGGCCAGCAGCGACAGAAGCGGAGAATCGAGGCTCCAGTCCTCCAGGGCAGAGGCATAATAGCCCTTGTCATGCAGGTAGCCATTCGCCTGGTTTGTGAGGTATTGGCCTAACGAGCTGGTAGGAATCAGCGAAACGTTATAGTTGCGGAAGTTCTCCTGACGACGCTCAAAGCCAAAGCCCAGGTTGAAATTCACCAGGTTATCGCTATCGGGAGTCTTGAAAGAGAAGATGGCTGCCATGTTGGCAATCGAGAAGTTGTTGCTCGACTTACTCTCTGTCATAGATCCCTTCGTCTCAGTACCGGTGAAGCTGAGGTTAGGGGTGATGGTCAATACGTTGGTGCCACGATAGATGGCCATGCCGGCAGGGTTGTCACCCATGCACGATGGGTCACCGCCCAGAGCGCCGAATGCGCCGGCCATACTACGGTAGCGTGCCGTGCCCATCATGTCGGTACTGCCGAAACGTACGGCATCTACAAGATTCTGGGCCGAAACAGAGCCTGCTGCAAGGGCAGCCAGTGTCAGTATCGAATATCTCTTCATATCATTCTAAAGTCAAAAGGTTAATAGTATGAGGTTCGGGTGCGTAGGGGAGCTTGCAGTTTTTATCTGCGGCCACGGCCACCGCCGCCACCACTTGAACTGCCGCCGCCACCGCCGCGTGAACCACCGCTGCTGCTGCCACCACCGTAGCTGCCACCGCTGCTCGAACTGCGTGAGCTGCCGCTGCTGCTCGAACTACGTGAGCTGCCACTGTAGCTACCCGAGCTGTGTGATGATGAGCTGCTGCCGCTGCCATAGCTACTGCTCGAACTGCGAGAAGGCGATGACGAACTGCCAACGTTGTACGAGCCACGGTTGCTGCTGTGCGAGCCGACTGATCGGCTGCCGCTGGCTGAGGTCGCACGATCGTTTGAGTAGCTGCCATTGTTCTGAACAGAGCTGCTGGCTCGTCCGTCGGTGCGTACACTCACGCCACGGTCATTCTGGTGCATGCCGGCATCCATGCGTCGGTTGGCGCTGTTGTCCGCGGCACGACGTGTAGTGGTAGTGCTGCTGGCGGTCGATCCGTTGTGCACGGCTGCGGTCGATGATGAACGACGTGTTGTGCTGGCGGTTCCGTTGCTGGTGCTTGCGGTAACGCCACTCTGACGGGTTGGACGCAGGCTGGTGCCACTCAGATTGCTGCTGGTCAGGCGTCCTGCATTGGTGTTGCGGCCACGCAGGGTTGGGCCTTCAGTGCTTGCGATGGCCGAAGTGCTCGAACCGCGATAGCTGCGGTTGCGGCTGGCTGAGGCACCGCGTGTGCCGCCGCCATCACCACGCCATCCGCCACGGCTGGCGATGTGGCTGCCCGAGTTGTTGCGAGGACCATGGTAGCCGTCGCGACGGCCGTTGCCATGACGGATGCCTGAGCCGCCGGTGCTTGCTATGCCACCGCCGCCGCCATATCCGTAGCTTGGATACCAGTAGTGAGGATATGGATGATAGTATGGGCAGTACCAGCCACCGTACCATCCGGTGTAGTAGCCGAAGTCCCAGCCCCAGTACCAGCTGCCGTAGTGGAAGCCGAAGCTTGGCGAAACATACCACCATGGGTCATAATAGCAGTAATCCCAGTAGAAGGGATCGTAATAGGCAATGTCATACCAGGGGCTATAGCGATAATATCCGAAGTATGGATTGTGGAAACGACGGATACGGTCGCAATAGGTGTACTGCTCAATCACGAAGATGGTGTCGTGAATAGGAGCGATACCCTGAGTATAGTCAGTAGCAGATGCCGCAGACAGCGTTCCTGCGGTGTTAAGTGCCAAAGATGCATCGGCCAGCAGCATGGAATCCACGGCCTCGTCCAACTCGGCACCACGGCGGTTGTATGCGTCGAGGTCCCAGTCGTTATTTGCTTCAGTTGACCAAACGTCATCAGCAGTCTCTTCGTAAATTGTCTTTTTTGAAGGCTTCTTGAAATAAATGTCGTCGTCCTGAGCAAAAGTAGTAATTGCTGCAGGCAAGGAAATCACCATAGCCAATGCAGCCAGAATCATTCGCTTCATCATAGTGCTTACAGTTTTAGTTAGTTTGACATTAAGACGATTTATCGCCTCAAAGGTTTAATACAGATTTCTTACGTGTCAAAATGTATTATTATTTGGTGCAAATATATGAATTTCTTTTCTTATGTCCAACCTTTTGGCGCGAAATGTTAACGAATATGCGCTTTTTTAACTATATTTGCTTATTTTTTGTGCGATAAAACAAAAAAATGATTATCTTTGCCCCACAAAAAACATCAAGGGACGTGCTCCCTTTTTTACTAATGATAATTCCGAAAGACGATGAACTACATAGAAGTGTCGCTTGTCCCCACCCCGATGTCCGAGGATGTGTGTGATGTTCTGGCAGCCTTGCTGGCTCCGCTGGGGTATGATTCTTTCTCGAACGAACCCGATTGCCTCAAGGCGTACGTTACCGAAAACCTCTGGGATGCCGCCTCGCTTGAGGCAATGCTCGCTGCCCTGCCCCTCGATGGCGTGACGGTGCAATGGAGCCATGCCGTGGTCGAGATGGAGGACTGGAACCAGGCTTGGGAACAAAGCCAGCAGTTTGAGCCGATCACCGTGGGCGAGGCCGATGCCGATGGCTGCGTGATGTGCTGCGTGCACAGTCCGGCCGCTCCTGCCGATTGCCTGCCCAAATGCCGGTACGAGGTCGTAATCGATCCGAAGATGTCGTTCGGCAGCGGCACGCACGAGACCACTTCGCAATTGCTCGAAGCGATCATCTCGCTTAATGAGGAGTTAGGAATGAGGAGTGAGGTGCTCGACATGGGCACCGGCACCGGCGTTCTCGCCATCCTCTGCGGCCAGCTCGGCCATCAGGTGCGCGCCATCGAGATCGACGACTGGGTGGCTGCCAATGCCGAGGACAATGTGCTGCTCAACGGCCTGGCCGGCAGCGTCAAGGTGGAGTGTGGCGATGCCTCCCTGCTCACCGAGGGTCCGACCTATCAGCTGGTGCTTGCCAACATCAACCGCAACGTTCTGTTGGCCGACATGGCCCGCTACGTCGGCGTCATGCTGCCTGGCGCCACCTTGCTCATGAGCGGATTCTACGAGGAGGACGTGCCTGCCATCCGCCAGTGTGCCGAGTCGCTCGGCCTCACTTACCACAGCCATCGTTCGCGCCACAACTGGGTCGTGATCCGCTTCCAGAAGTAATCCGCAGCTCGTCAATCAATCAATCGTAAATCGTCAATCCCAAATGTCCCGTCACTTAGATCATAAATCCCTGGTCGCTCTGGTGCGCGTCATCATCGTGCTCATCAAGGCCGATCGCGTGATCGATGCCAGCGAGGTGCAGAAACTTGAGGAGCTGGAACGGCAATATGGCTTCGACCGCAGCCTGATGGCCGAGGCGCAGCGCATCACTTTTGCCGAAGCCGTCAGTCAGTTGGCTTCGCTCGATGCCCCGATGCGTCAGCAGATCCGGCTTTCGCTGGTCGATCTGGCCGGTGCCGACAGGCAATGCGTGCCCGGAGAGGCCTTGTTGCTCGTGGCGCTGTCCTATTGCCTGGAGCATGGCAACGCTGATTGCGGGCTGCTGCCCAATCCGTACGAGACCGAAGTGCCCAGCCCCTACGTATTATATATAGAAAATGAGAGAGACGAGCCGGTACATGCGCAGCTGAACGAGAGCCAGCGTCTGATTCGTCTGTCCCTGCAGCAGTACGGCTTCCGTCTGCTCTATGTCGAGGAGCTGGTGGCGCAGCTCTTGCAGCTCGATCCGTCGATGCTCCTCAAGGTGCTGGGCTATATGGCTCCCGAGCTCGATGACCAGCAGGTCGTGCAGATCTACGAGCGCATGCAGCAGATGGACACCGCCGCCTTCTGCTCGCACGTCATGGTGCGCGGCCTGCAGCTCACGTCGCTTCGTCAGGCCGGCCCCTCGCTGCTCTTCCATGTCGGCCCGGCGTTCCTCCGTGTCGGAGTCGGGGATGGCGTATTGCTCGCGGTGCAGCATTTCCTCGACGAATACGGCCAGCGTGTCAGTCCGGGTGCCATCCAGCCGTTGCTGAGCGTCGATGCCGACCATGGCCAGCTCAAGTACGACGGCTACTTCAAGTCGTTCTTCGACCTGTTGGCCAAAGCCGAGCCCAAGGAAAGTGCGATGGTGATCTGGCCCATGAAGTCGGAGTTCGAATTCCCCGGCGTGAAGCGTTCGCTCCGCCTCAATCAGCAGGAGGCCAGCCTCTACACGCTCATCCTGGAATATACGTATGCGCATGGCGGCAAGGGTCTGCCCCTCAGCTACACCAGGGAGCAGCGCGACATCGAAGCCCTGTACCGTCGCATCTATTGCTGCAAGAAGTTCGTCGATGCCGCGGAGGTCATCTTCCCCGATAATCTGGCTCCCATCCGTGCCAAGATCGAGCGCAAGATGCGTGAGCAGCTCTCCGGCTTGAGCAACATCGAGGACTTCATCCCTCGCAACGATGGCCGACAAGGCTACTATCGCATCTCCGCCCTCCCGCGCATGGTCAGCATCAAGCCCGATTCTCGTTCGGAGGTTGTCAGCATAGGCGAGTACAAATGGTGATTTTGGGCGACAACGTTGTCAGTTCATACGCTGTTTCGCCAAAACTCTCTACCTTTGCACCAACAAAAAAAACAATAACAACTAAAACCATTACAACTATGAAGAAGCTGATGAAATCAAGCAACAAGACCCTGTGTGGCGTATGCGGAGGCATCGCAGAGTATTTCGACCTCGATCCAACGCTGGTACGTGTAGGCTATGCCGCCCTGACCGTGTTCTCGGCCGCATTCCCCGGATGCATGCTCTATCTTATCATGGCATTGGTTATGCCATCGGCCGAGAAATGATATCAAACCCTTCAAACCCTTCAAACCCTTCAAACTCCTCAAACCCTTCAAACCCTTCAAACAAAATGATACTAACAACCACTCCAACACTCCAGGGCCATAACATCCAGCAGTATTATGGCGTAGTCACAGGCGAGACCATCATCGGTGCCAACTTTGTCAAGGACTTCTTCGCCAGCATCACCGACGTCTTCGGCGGCCGCTCCAGCAGCTATGAGGGCGTGCTTCGCGAAGCCAAGGATGCTGCCATGAAGGAGATGCAGCAGCGAGCCGAGCGCCTTGGTGCCAACGCCGTCGTCGGCATCGACCTCGACTACGAGACCGTCGGCCAGAGCGGCAGCATGCTCATGGTCACCTGCAGCGGCACCGCTGTCCGCATCGACTGATTGTAGCGGCTCTTTGT
This sequence comes from Bacteroidales bacterium, assembly GCA_045628525.1. Classification (GTDB taxonomy): domain Bacteria; phylum Bacteroidota; class Bacteroidia; order Bacteroidales; family UBA3663; genus Liminaster. The sequence continues at coordinate 1,670 of JAZQPJ010000082.1, read as the reverse complement.
CGATTCCAATCATTTCCAATCGGTAACAATCAATTAAAATCAAATATTATGGCAAATCAGAAACAACCCATCGTAGCACGCCCCGGCTTCTGGATCACCGTGGCCTGTTTCATCTTCGTCATCATCACCCTCTCGGCATCATGCACCGTGGTCGATTCGGGCGAGATCGGCATCAAGTTCCACAAGTGGTCCAGCAACGAGCAGGACTACGGCGGCGTGGAGGGCACCTGCAAGGGCTGGGTATTCTTCAATCCCATCACCTCCAGCGTCTTCACCTATCCCACCTACATCCAGCGCAAGAACTACGAGCCCTTCCAGGTCAACGCCAAGGATGCTTCGGTCTTCAAGATGGATCCTACCATCGCCTACCGCATCAATCCCGAGAAGGCCTGCGACATCTTCACCAAGTATCGCAAGGGCATCGAGGACCTCGAGAACGGCTACATCCGCACCTGCATCTACGAGGCATACCGCACCTGCGCAAACCGCTACACCTCCGACTCGCTGATGTCCAACCGCGCCAACTTCGAGAGCGACGTGCGCCAGCGTCTGGAGAAGAGCCTCATGGAGGAGGGCTTCCTGGTCGAGGAGTTCACCTCGCAGATCACCCCACCTGAGTCGCTCGCCCAGATGATCAACGAGAAGAATGCCGCCGTGCAGTCTGCCCTCAAGGCCGAGAACAAGGTGAAGGAGGCCGAAGCCGAGGCAAAGATCAAGATTGCCGAAGCCAAGGGTAACGCCGAGGCCATGCAGATCAAGGCCGACGCCGAGGCTTACTACAACCGCACCATCGCCGCCTCCCTCTCTCCGCTCATCGTGCAGGAGGACTGGATCGAGAAGTGGAACGGCACCGTGCCATCCGTTGTGGGCGGTCAGAACATGATGTTCGACATGTCGAAGTTTACGAGCAAGTAAGCAACAGGCCGTGTCAAAAGCCACGAAATATTAAAAGATAGATACTAAATACTAATCCCACCCCTGCTACAATGCACTGTAACGGGGGTGGGATTAGTATTACAGCCTTATATTGTATTTAGCAGCCCAGAATATTGAGAAACACTGAAGAATACATAGAATTAAGTAGTTGATTTTCAAGACGGATTAGTTTTAACACTTCTTGTAGCGAATTTGGTGGTTCCAAATTTTCCGTGTAATTTTGCGACGCAATTCTACCACGGAGAATTTAGGAATCACTTTTTTGTGATTTTACGTCATTTCGCGGACTCAGTTTACATAGGGTTACAATGATTGACGAAGGAAGACATAAAGAGTTGATATAATTGGTGGCAGGATTGGCTGCAATTACTAACTATCAAATGGGCTGTTCGCGCCAATATATTTATAAGATCGTGCGAGAGGGGAAACTGCCAGCTTCCCGACTGAGCAGCCGTATGTCTTTGATCCGCAAAACTGACATCGAGAAAATGCTTGAGGCCAATCCCTATCACAGAGTCCTGCCGACCGATGGTTATACCAGTCCCAGCATATATACAGGAAGCAGGATAGTCTGCTCGTCTTTGCGCAAATCCTTGGTATAGACCAGAAGGCGTTTATCGATACGCGATGAGAACTTCTCGCAGAAAGCATCCAGCGAAGGATGTGAGTTGTAACCCTCAGATTTTACCTCTATCGGCCACAGTTTTGCTCCGCGTGACAGCAGGAAATCCACC
>JAZQPJ010000081.1:0-86091 GCA_045628525.1 Bacteroidales bacterium | reverse complement strand
CGGGCAGGGTGACGAGCTCCTCGGTGGGGGTGAAGGGGTCGTGCTGCCAGGAGGCGACGGGCTTCACCGTGTCGATGTGGGCGTTGAGCAGCAGGGTGGGTCGCATGGGCGAGAAGCCGGGGTCGAGCAGCCACAGATTGTTGCCGTGACGAAGCACTTCCTGTCCGCTTGCTTCGGCCATGTAAGCTTGCAAAACGTCGGCAGCCTGCTGCTCGTCACGGCTGACGGAGGGGGTCGCAATCAGGGACTTCAGCAGTTCGTAGGCCTGGAGGTATGCGGTGGCGTCACACATATTATAATATAGGTTTTTGGCATGTAAAAGTGAAAATACGAGTGCGAAGATACGATTTTTTGCTCAATTACGTGATTTTAGAGGGATGTTTTTTGCATTTTTGCATGTTTTTTTGTACATTTGCCTCCAAAATATATATATTTATGATAACAATTGAGCAGTTAAAAGCCACCCAGGACCGTCTGGATGACCTCCACCGCTATCTTGATATAGAGAACAAGAAGATTCAGCTCGAGGAGGAAGAGTTGCGAACACAAGTGCCAGGCTTCTGGGAGGACCAGAAGGCCGCCGAGGCGCAGATGAAGGTTGTGAAGGGCATCCGTAACTGGATCGAAGCCTACAACACAGCCAAGGGAAACGTAGAGGAACTGGCCACCGCCTTCGAATTCTACAAGGAGGAGGTAGTGACCGAAGAGGAGGTCGATGAGCAGTACGAGAAGACCATCAAGCACTTCGAGGACATCGAACTCAAGAATATGCTGCAGGGCGAGGAGGATCACCTGCCTTGCGTCCTCAAGATCAACGCCGGTGCCGGCGGTACCGAGGCCAACGACTGGGCACAGCAGCTGATGCGTCTGTATATGCGCTATGCCGAGGACCATGGCTACAAGGTGACCGTGCAGGATCTGGTGGAGGGCGATGATGCCGGCATCAAGTCGTGCACATTGGAGGTGGAGGGCGACATGGCCTTCGGTTACCTCAAGTCGGAGAACGGCGTGCATCGCCTCGTCCGCGTTTCGCCCTACAATGCACAGGGCAAGCGCATGACCTCGTTCGCTTCGGTCTTCGCCTTCCCGATGATCGACGACTCGATCGAGATCACCATCGATCCGGGCCGATTGACCTGGGATACCTTCCGAAGCGGCGGTGCCGGTGGCCAGAATGTGAACAAGGTGGAGTCGGGTGTGCGTGCCCGCTATATGTACCTCGACCCATACACCGGCGAGGAGAAGGAGTTGCTGCAGGCTTGTACCGTGACCCGCGACCAGCCTAAGAACCGCGAGATGGCCCTGCAGCTCTTGAAGTCGCAGATCTACAACATCGAGCTGGAGCACAAGCGCGAGAAGCAGGCTGCCATCGAGGCCGGCAAGAAGAAGATCGAGTGGGGCTCGCAGATCCGCTCGTATGTCTTCGACGACCGCCGTGTGAAGGATCATCGCACAGGCTTCCAGACCTCGGACGTCAATGGCGTGATGGACGGCAAGATCGACGGCTTCATCAAGGCCTACCTGATGGAGTTCGGCGGAGAATAAGAACATTAATCTCAAAATATAATACTGAAAAGGAATGATTATCGCTGTGGATTTTGATGGCACCATCGTGGAGCATCGCTACCCGGCCATCGGCAAAGAGATGCCTTTTGCAATCGAGACGCTCATCAAGTTGAAGAACGAGGGACACAAGCTGATCCTGTGGAGCGTGCGCGAGGGCGACCTGCTGGACGAGGCGGTGGCTTTCTGCCGGGAGCGCGGCCTGGAGTTCTATGCCGTGAACCGAGACTATCCGGAGGAGACCGAGGCGGGCAACCAGCACTTCTCGCGCAAGCTGAAGGCTGACCTCTTCATCGACGACCGCAACCTGGGCGGACTGCCTGACTGGGGCACCATCTACCGCATGGCTCACTACAAGCTGTCGTATGAGGATCTGCTCGACGACTATGAGCAGAAACATGAGGCCGAGGCCGAGCGCAACCGCAACAAGGGCCTGTTCGGCAAGCTATTCGGAAAATAAAATTATAAAATAACATAACAATGAGAAAGCTTAAGTTATTCATCTGGGGAATCGTGGCCATGACGATGGTCTTCTCCTCATGCACGTCTTACAAGAATGTGCCTTATCTGCAGAACAGTCAGTCGTTCGACGAGTCTGTAGTGTCGTCATTGTATGATGCCAAGATCATGCCTAAGGACTTGATCACCATCACGGTGAACACCACCGATCCGATTGCTGCTGCACCATTCAACCTCACCGTCCAGACCAATGCGACCAATGCGCTTACGAGCACGAATGCTACTACCCAGGCTTCGCTGATGTCGTACCTGGTGTCGAACGACGGTACCATCGACTTCCCAATCCTGGGCAAGCTGCAGGTGGGCGGCATGACTAAGTCGCAGGTGGAGGATATGCTGCAGGAGCAGCTGAAGCCTTACCTGAACGAGCGTCCGGTGATCAACGTGCGCATGGCCAACTTCAAGATTGCCGTGCTGGGTGAGGTGACCGCTCCTGGCGAGTTCACCATCTCGAAGGAGAAGGTCAACGTGCTCGAAGCCCTGGCCCTGGCCAAGGATATGACCATCTGGGGCGTGCGTGACAACGTGAAGCTGATCCGTGAGCATGCCGACGGTACTCACCAGATCGTGGAACTCAACCTCAACGACGCCAGCATCGTCAACTCGCCTTACTATCAGCTCCAGCAGAACGATATTCTGTACGTCACCCCTAACCAGACCAAGGCCAAGAACTCAGATGTAGGCCAGAGCACCTCATTGTGGTTCAGCGCTACTTCGATCCTGGTGTCGATGATCAGTTTGTTGTATAATATTTTAAAGTAATAATAATATAATATGAGTAACGTCAATCAATCGCAGCTCAACGAGACGTCTGCCAAGGCTAAGCAGGAGTTCAACGAGGAGAAGTCTTCGTTCGACCTTCAGGACCTCGTGTATAAGCTGATGCTCTATTGGCCATGGTTCCTGGCCAGTGTCGTTGCATGCCTGATCATCGGTTATGCTTATCTGAGATTCAAGGCTCCTGTCTATGAGATCTCGGGTTCGGTGCTGATCGAGGAGCAGAACAAGCGCAACACCCGTGGCGCCAGCTCGGCCCTGGACCTCTCAAGCCTGGGTATGCTCTCAATGACCAGTAATTTCGACAACGAAATTGTAGTGCTGAGTTCGCGCACGCTGATCAAGAAGGTTGTGACCGATCTGGGTCTCTATACCTCGATATCGAAGAAGCGCAAGTTCGGCTACAATGCACCTCTCTACAAGGATGCTCCATTGCTGATCGCCATCAATCCTGACAGCGCTGAGACCATGCTGGGCGGTGTCGCCCTCGACATGCACTACGCCACCACGGGCAAGCTGGATGTCAAGGCCAAGTATGCCATCGACACCAAGGGCCACACCGAGGAGGTGTTGCTCTCGTATGACTCGCTTCCTGCCGTAGTAGTGCTGCCCACCACCACCTTCGTGATCCATCCATCGGGCGAGGCCATTGAGGAGGATGTTGACCTTGTAGGCCACATCACTTCGCCAACGCTGGCAGCCACGTCATACTCACAGCGCCTGTCGGTGGCTTCGACCTCGAAGACCACTACCATCGCCCAGCTGAGCATCAAGGATAGCCACCGCCAGCGTGCGGTCGATTTCCTCAACCGCCTGGTAGAGCAGTACAACACCGACGCCAACAGCGTGAAGAACGAGGAGGCCCGCAAGACCGCCCAGTTCATCGACGACCGTCTGCAGATCATCAACACCGAGTTGAGCACGGCCGAGAAGGAACTGGCTACCTTCAAGCAGCAGGCTGGCCTTACCAACCTGAGCAGCGATGTGCAGCTGGCTCTGACCGAGAACGCCAAGTACGACCAGCAGCGTATCGAGAACGCTACGCAGATCAGCCTGGTGAAGTACCTGCAGGACTATGTGAACGATGTCAACAATGTTGATGAGGTGATCCCTGCCCATGTGGGTCTGCAGGATGCCAACCTGACCAACGTCATCAACCAGTACAATACTGCCTTGATCGAGACCAAGCGACTGGCACAGTCCACCAGCGAGGCCAACCCTGTGATGCGTCAGCAGCGTGAGAAGGTGTCATTGCTCCGCGAGAGCGTCAAGACCACCATCGCCTCAGTACTGAAGGGCTTGAACATCACCGGTCGTGACATCAACCAGCAGGCTACGAAGATGCAGAGCCGAATCAGCAGCGCTCCTACCCAGGAGACCGAGTTCCTCTCGAAGAGTCGTCAGCAGGAGATCAAGGCTGCCCTCTACGTGATGCTCCTCCAGAAGCGTGAGGAGAATGCCATCACCCTGGCCGCTACTGCCAACAATGGCCGCATCATCGAGGAACCAATGTCGGGCCTGTACCCTGTGTCGCCACGTCGCAACATGATCATGCTGGTGGCTTTGCTGTTGGGCTTCGCCATTCCTTACGCCATCCTGTATCTGTTCGACTTCCTGAAGTACAAGATCGAGAACCGCAGCGATGTGGAGTCAATCACCAACGTGCCTATCATCGCCGAGCTGCCTAAGACCGACACCACCGATGGCAACATCGTGGTTCACGAGAACTGCAACAACATGATGGAGGAGGTATTCCGAGGCTTGCGTACCAACCTGCTCTTCTCGCTGAAGCCAGAACAGAAGGTCGTGCTCTTCTCTTCTACCCAGCCAGGCGAAGGCAAGAGCTTCATCGCTGGTAACTCGGCTGTAAGTATGGCGTTCCTGGGCAAGAAGGTTGTCGTAGTCGGCATGGATATCCGTAAGCCAGGTTTGAACAAGGTATTCGCCATCAGCCGCCGCGCTGACGGTATCACCAGCTACCTGCGCGATCCTGAGAACGTCAACCTGATGGATCTGATACAGAGCTCAGAGATCTCGCCAAACCTCTTCATCCTGCCTGGTGGTGCTGTGCCACCTAACCCGACCGAGCTCGTTTCGCGTCCGGTGCTTGAGAAGGCTATCGACATCCTGAAGCAGAACTTCGACTATGTGATCCTCGATACCGCACCTATCGCCATGGTTACCGATACCTCGATTATCGCTCGTGTGGCTGATGCATGTGTTTACGTATGTCGTGCCGACGTTACGCCAAAGGCTGGCTTCTCGTATGTCAACGTGCTGCGTGACGAGAAGAAGTTCGATTCGCTCTCTGTCGTTATCAACGGTATCGACATGTCTAAGCGTAAGAACTCTTACGGCTATGGCTACGGCAAGCGCTACGGCTATGGCTACGGCAAGCGTTACGGCTATGGCTATGGCTTCAAGTATGGCTACGGCTACGGCTATGAGAACGGTCAGACTGTGAAGAAGAAGGAGTCGGCCAAGGAGGAGGCTAAGAAGCGCATCCTCTCGGTCTTCAGCAAATAATCGATTTCTGATCGATAGATAAACGAAGTCCTCGCTGCATTACTGCCAGCGGGGACTTCGTTTATCGTCTGCAAGGATGGAGGCTGCTATCCTTGCTGCGCGCTAACGTGCAGCAAATAGCAGCTTTTCATTTCGAGTGCTCGAAAGGCTTGTCCCGAGGCCGTGGCTGAGAATTCGAGAGCTCGGAAGGCTTGTCCCGAGGCTGTGGCTGAGAATTCGAGAGCTCGAAAGGCTTGTCCCGAGGCCGTGGCAGAGAATTCGAGTGCTCGGAAGGCTTGTCCCGAGGCTGTGACAGAGAATTCGAGTGCTCGGAAGGAAAAGTCTTGATTTTTGTTTTTTTGGCCATAGCGCATACAAAAAAGTCCGCCTTGTGGAGCGGACTTTTGTATTGTGATGAATGATCTGTAGCGATTAGCCGAGGAAGGCAAGGAGTACGCCGGCAGCAACAGCTGAACCGATGACACCAGCCACGTTCGGACCCATGGCATGCATGAGCAGGTAGTTCGATGGATCGTACTTGAGGCCGACCTCCTGCGAGATGCGGGCAGCATCGGGCACTGCCGAAACGCCTGCGTTGCCGATGAGCGGATTGATCTTCTTGCCCTCGGGGAGGAACAGGTTGAACAACTTGACGAACAGCACGCCTGAGGCAGTGGCGATAAGGAACGATACGGCGCCAAGGGCGAAGATGCCGATGGACTGTGGGGTCAGGAAGGTCGAAGCCTGGGTGGAACAGCCTACGGTGAAGCCAAGCAGGATGGTGACCACGTCAATGAGCGGACCCTTGGCGGTGTCGGCCAGACGACGGGTGACACCCGACTCCTTCAGCAGGTTGCCGAAGAAGAGCATGCCGAGCAATGGCAGGCCCGATGGGATGATCCAGGTGGTGAGCAACAGGCCGAGGATCGGGAAGATGACCTTCTGACGCTGGCTGACTGCGCCTGGTGCCTTCATGCGGATGCGACGCTCCTTCTCGGTGGTGAGGAGCTTCATGATAGGTGGCTGGAACACAGGAATCAGCGCCATGTACGAATAGGCTGCTACGGCGATGGCACCCATGAGGTGAGGAGCCAGCTTGCTTGAGAGGAAGATGGCCGTAGGACCGTCAGCACCACCGATGATGCCGATGGCACCAGCCTCCATCGGAGAGAATCCGAGCGCCAGGGCGATCATGTAGGCACCGAAGATGCCGAACTGAGCCGCTGCACCTACGAGCACCATCTTGGGGTTGGCAATGAGGGCAGAGAAGTCGGTCATCGCGCCAATGCCCAGGAAGATGAGCGGTGGATACCAGCCTTGCTTCACGCCGCCATACAGGATGTTGAGCACCGAACCCTCCTCGTAGATGCCGATGCGCAGACCTGCATCGAGCGGGAAGGGGATGTTGCCTACGAGGATGCCGAAACCAATAGGGATAAGCAGCATCGGCTCGAAGTGCCTGGCGATAGCAAGATAGATGAAGAGACAGCCAACTAACGTCATGATGACATTACCCCACTCAACGTTGGCAAATCCTGTATAACTCCACAGGTAAGTGAGGTTTTCGGTAAAGAATTGTATCTTGTCCATTCTGATTTTATATTTCGTACCCGGGCTGGGAATCGAACCCAGATCTAAGGTTTAGGAAACCTCTATTCTATCCGTTGAACTACCCAGGCAGTCATTTTAGCGTGGCAAAGTTACATTTTTTCTCGTAAAAAAGCAAATAAACCGAAATAAATTGGCTCCGTATTTGCATATACCGACAATATTTGCTATTTTTGCAACCTAAAAAATGCTAAATCGCATAATAAATAATAAGTAATAAACGTTAATCGGAATCGTATGGACGATATTTTGTCATGGGGATATCCCGGCCTGGCCCTCTGTGGATTCATCGCAGGCAGTTTCATTCCCATGAGTAGTGAGGCAGCCCTCAGCGCTGCTATCGCCCTCGATTGGCCATTGTGGACATCTTTGATCTGTGTGTTCGTTGGCAATTGGCTTGGCGCCACGACCAATTATCTGATCGGCCGCTATGCCTCGATGGATTGGATCGAACACTGGGTGCGTATCAAGAAGTCCAAGCTCGACTATATGCAGCGCTTCCTGCAAGGCCGTGGCGTCTGGCTTGCGCTGGTCAGCTTCTTCCCCACGTTGGGCAATGCCCTGGTCATAAGCTATGGCCTGGCCAAGACACCTTTCTGGAAAGTGGGTGTGCTGATGGCGATCGGCCGTTTCATTCGCTATTATGTCTGGTACCTGATCTCTGATGGCATAATTGATATGTGGACAAAATAAGCATCTTGCTTACCGTTCTATACCTCGTTACTATTAAACTACTGTGTCATGACTGACGATTTTGATATTCGCGATGCCTCCAGCACCGGTTCTTCGGCTGAGAAGGAATTTGAGCGCGCTCTGCGCCCTCTCTCGTTCGACGACTTCCAGGGCCAGGACAAGGTGATTGAGAACCTGCGCATCTTCGTGGCAGCTGCCCGCATGCGTGGCGAGGCGCTCGACCACACACTCTTCCACGGCCCTCCCGGCCTGGGCAAGACTACGCTCTCCAATATCATTGCCAATGAGCTGGGCGTGGGCTTCAAGATCTCTTCGGGTCCTGTGCTTGACAAACCAGGCGACCTGGCTGGCCTCCTGACCAGCCTCGACAAGAACGATGTGCTCTTCATCGACGAGATTCATCGCCTGTCGCCCGTGGTCGAGGAGTACCTCTATTCGGCCATGGAGGATTATCGCATCGACATCATGATCGACAAGGGTCCTGCCGCCCGTTCGATCCAGATCGACCTCAATCCGTTTACGCTGATTGGTGCCACCACTCGTTCGGGACTGCTCACAGCCCCTCTGCGTGCCCGCTTCGGCATCAACATGCATCTCGAATACTACGACACAGAGGTGCTGGCTGGCATCGTGGCTCGCTCGTCCAACATCCTGGGCATGCCATGCAAGGAGGAGGCCGCCATCGAGATTGCCCTGCGCAGCCGAGGCACGCCGCGTATCGCCAATGCCTTGTTGCGTCGTGTGCGCGACTTTGCCATGGTCAAGGGCCAGAATCATATCGATATCAAGATTGCCAAGTTTGCACTTGAGGCACTCGGTGTGGACAAATATGGTCTTGACGAGATAGACAACAAGCTGCTTTCGACCATCATCGACAAGTTCAATGGCGGCCCCGTCGGCCTCACCACCATTGCCACGGCCATGGGCGAGGATGCCGGCACCGTGGAGGATGTGCTCGAGCCTTACCTGATCAAGGAGGGCTTCATCAAGCGTACGCCACGTGGCCGCGAAGCCACACCATTGGCCTACAAGCACCTCGGAAAGACAATGCTCAATGGAGATGGGCTCCAGGGAACAATCTTCTAGTATTCCTCACTCCTCATTCCTCACTTAGAAATGTCTTTGCTCAAATCCCTTCTCAAAGATACTGCTCTTTACGGCCTTCCCTCCATCGTGGGTCGCTTTCTGAATTATCTGCTGGTGATTCTCCACACGGCTGTGATGCCTGCCACGTCGGGCGAATATGGCGTGGTGACTAATCTCTATGCCTATACGGCTTTGATTCTGGTCTTCCTGACCTTCGGTATGGAGACCACCTTCTTCCGCTTTGCCAATAAGCAGGAGGAAGACCCGATGCGAGTGTATAGCACCGCCATGCTGACCGTGGGCGGACTCTCGCTGGGTTTCCTGGCGTTGGTGCTGGCATTCCTTCATCCATTGTCTGCTGCGCTGGGCTATGCGGATCATCCGGAGTTCATCGCGATTGTTGCCATCATCGTGGCCATCGATTCCTTTGCCTGCATTCCTTTTGTCTATCTGCGCTATCAGCAGAAGGCCAAGAAGTTCGCTTGTCTCAAGATGGTGAATATCCTGGTCAACATCCTGCTCAATCTGTTTGTGTTCCTGGTTTGTCCGAAGATACATGCGTCGCATCCGGAGTGGATCAGCTGGTTCTACGATTCGGAATACCTCGCGGGCTATGTCTTCGGCATCAATCTGGTCACTTCGGCCATTACGTTGCTGCTGTTGTTCAAGGAGTGGATGCCTGGCGGTGTGTTCCGCGCTTCGGACGGCACTACGTGTACCTTTAAATATATTTGGGATGCGCAGTTGTTCCAGCGTATGTTCAAGTACAGCTATCCGGTGCTGATTCTGGGTGTGGCGGGCATTCTCAACCAGACGCTCGACAAGATCATCTATCTCTATCTCGTTCCCGGGTTGGATGGCGAACAGCAATTGGGCATCTATGGTGCGTGTGTCAAGATTGCCATGATCATGGCCATGTTCACGCAGGCCTTCCGCTTCGCCTACGAACCGATCATCTTCAATAAGTCGAAGGATAAGCGCGATGTGATGCAGACCAATGCCCTTGGCATGAAGTACTTCATCATCGTGTCGCTGCTCGGATTCCTGGCTGTGATGGCCTGGATCGATGTCCTGAAGGTGATCCTCATCCGCGATTCAAACTATTGGGTAGGCCTTGGTGTAGTGCCTGTCGTCATGGCGGCTGAGATCATGATGGGCATCTATTTCAACCTCTCGTTCTGGTACAAACTCATCGACAAGACGCTGTGGGGAGCTTTGTTCTCGATTGTGGGCTGCACGGTGATGGTGCTGGTCAATTACTTCTTCGTTCCGCAATATGGATATATGGCATGTGCCTGGGCGGGTCTCTGTGGCTATGCTACCTGTATGCTGCTTTCCTATTTTGTGGGTCAGCGCAAGAATCCGATTCCGTACGACCTGAAGTCCATTGGCAGCTACGTGCTGCTCGCCCTGGCCCTCTTTGTGGGCATTACGCAAGTGCCTGAGGCTGGTATCTGGACAGTCATCATCAAGACGGCACACGTCCTTCTTTTCTTCGCTTTCATGTGCTGGAAGGATTTCCTCCCGATGTTGCGCAAGCGATGATGCTCTCTTTTTTCGGTTTCCGCTGTTCTTTCGCGTATCGTGATTGCGCAACAAAATAAAAAGGCCCTCGTCCACATGGCTGCGACGAGGGCCTAATATTTATCATTTAATATTTATTATTTATCAAGCTATTCTTTGAACAGGACGATCTTTCCATTGCGGATATACAATCCCTGGCGACGGGTAGCCTTCAGGCGCTGTCCGTGCAGGTTGTAGATGCTGAGCTGCTCCTCCTGTTCCTGATCGTTGTGGATCTGGTCAATGCCGTCACGTTGGTCAGACAGCACCATGGCCAGTTCGAGGGCGATACCGAAGTCGGGCACGCCATAGCCGAGGATCGAGTCGGGCGAGGCGTATTGATTGGCCGACTCGCGGATCACCTGGCGGATTTCGGCTGGCAGCAGGTTGGGCACTGCGCTCCACAAAGAGGCAGCAAGGCCGCACATCAATGGGGTGGCAAAGCTGGTACCGGCACCATTGCTCGATGCTTTTCCATCACGTGAGTCCGCATCTACAGTGAAACAACTGGTGGCACGACAGGCAATGTCGGGCTTGACGTAGGGGGTCGTGAAGCCTCGACTGGTGAAGTACGCTGGGGTGAAGTCAGGATTGATGCCGCCCACGGTGAATACATCCTCAACGTCGGCGGGGAAGATGATGCGTTTCCAATAGTTCGATGCCTCATTGCCCGCAGCATTGCACACTAAGATTCCTTTCTGACAGGCGATACGCGCACCTTGGCTCACGAATGCCTGGTCCATGGCGAACTCGCTATATGCATGCGACTGGAAAGGATTGTCAAAACTGTAATACCCCAATGATGAACTGATCAAGTCAGCACCGATGCTGTCTGCCATCTCTGCGCCTGCCACCCACATGTCCTCTTCAAGTGGTACTTCGCAATCATTGGCTTCTGTACGGATCAGCCAATAGTCGGCTTCTTGCGCCGAACCGAAAACACCATGAGGACGATTGCTTGCCATGATGCTGTAGCAACAGGCTCCATGTGTCTCGTTACGGAACAGCGAGACGGAGTCCAGCGGGGCATACATATCGCAAAAACCCACCACCTTGTTCATGAGCCAGCTGTAGTTGTCGATATTCTTGAATCCGCCGTCCAGAACCGCAATCAGCATACCTTTGCCACGATGACCGGCTTCGTAGAGCGGAACCTTAGCATTGAGCTCCTCCATCGGCTTCATACAAGGATCGGGCTGACCAGGGTTGATACCGCCAGACATCAGTTCCTCCTCCTCACGGAATTTCGGCGCACGGTTGGCATGTTGCGTGGTGGTTACCTTTTCTTGGCTCAATATGAATGGGAACTGCTCCCAGAAGTCATCTTCAATCGGCTTGCCGTCGGGGTTCATCACCACTACAGAGTTCAGCCAGCGTGAGCGTGAGATGATCTTGAGTCCGGCTTCGGTCAGCTGTTGCTGGTATTGGGGCGATACTTCCAGGTCGCTCCAATCCAGGTCTATGCCTTGGCGCTCGCGGCGATCCATGGCTCGCTGTGACAGTTCGGTCATCTGGCTGTCGGGCTTGCCGTCCAGCATCAGGCGGTAGCGGTATTCGGCATGCAGCGAGAGGGCTGAACATGCGCTGAGTAGCAAAAGTAGGTTTATGCGTGACATTATTCTTACGCGTACATTTATATATTATATATTGGTTCAGTCTTTTTCGATCAATACGGTGGCGTAGGCGGCAATGCCCTCCTGGCGGCCGGTGAAGCCGAGCTTCTCGGTCGTGGTGGCCTTGATCGAGATGTCGTCCACTTCGCACTGCATCACCTCGGCCAGACACTGCTTCATCTCCTCGATGTGCGGATTGAGCTTCGGACGTTCGGCAGCCACGGTGATGTCGGCATTGCCCAGGCGGTAACCTTTCTGTGCAATCAGCGCCATGGTGTCCTTGAGCAGGATCTTCGAGTCGATGCCCTTGAAGTCGTTCGAGGTATCGGGGAAGTGGTAGCCGATGTCGCGCATGTTGGCAGCGCCCAGCAGGGCATCACACAAGGCATGGATCAGCACGTCGGCATCGCTGTGGCCCAGCAGGCCCATGGTGTGCTCCAGCTTGATGCCTCCCAGCCAGAGCTCTCGGCCCTCCACCAGGCGGTGGACGTCATAGCCGAATCCTACACGTATCTTCATTTTCGTTTTTGTTTTGCCGTTGAACCGTAATCTGTCATTTGTAATTACGGCATAAGTGCCGCAAAGTTACGCCTTTTTTTCGATATTACCAAGAAAGGTGTGCCATTTTGACATTTTTCGGCCTCATTTTTGTCATTATAAAGTTTGGCACGCCTTTTGCAAACCATTGAGCGAACAAAAAAACAAACAACAATTAGTAACAAATTAACAAAAACATACAACTATGGGAAAGATTATCGGTATTGACCTTGGCACCACCAACTCGTGCGTTGCCGTTATGGAGGGTAACACTCCAACTGTCATTGCAAACTCTGAGGGCCGCAACACGACCCCATCAATCGTAGGCTTCGTCGATGGCGGCGAGCGTAAGGTAGGCGAGCCAGCCAAGCGCCAGGCAGTCACCAACCCAACCCGCACCGTCTATTCTATCAAGCGTTTCATGGGCTGCGACATGCAGCAGAGCGCTCAGGAGATCACCCGCGTTCCTTACAAGGTAGTTGGCAACAACAACCAGCCACGCGTTGAGATTGATGGCAAGCAGTACACCCCACAGGAGATCTCGGCCATGATTCTCCAGAAGATGAAGAAGACCGCTGAGGACTACCTCGGAACCACCGTTACCGAAGCTGTCATCACCGTTCCTGCTTACTTCAACGATGCTCAGCGTCAGGCCACCAAGGAGGCTGGCCAGATTGCAGGCCTTGAGGTAAAGCGTATCGTCAACGAGCCAACCGCAGCTGCTCTTGCCTACGGTCTCGGCAACCTTGACAAGGAGGAGAAGATCGCTGTATTCGACCTTGGTGGCGGTACCTTCGATATTTCAATCCTCGACCTCGCTGATGGCGTATTCGAGGTTCTTTCTACCGACGGTAACACTCACCTCGGTGGTGATGACTTCGACAACAAGATCATCGACTGGCTCGCTGCTGAGTTCCAGAGCGAGGAGGGCGTCAACCTCAAGCAGGATCCTATGGCCCTGCAGCGTCTCAAGGAGGCTGCCGAGAAGGCCAAGATCGAGCTCTCAGCTTCTACTACCGCTGAGATCAACCTGCCTTACATCACCGCAGTAGGTGGCGTACCTAAGCACCTCGTGAAGACCCTCACCCGCGCTAAGTTCGAGCAGATCTGCGACGACCTCATCAAGGCTTGCATCGAGCCATGCCGTCGCGCACTCTCTAACGCCAAGCTCTCGGCCAGCCAGATCGACCAGGTCATCCTCGTAGGTGGCTCAAGCCGTATCCCAGCCGTGCAGCGTGAGGTTGAGCAGTTCTTCGGCAAGGCTCCTTCTAAGGGCGTTAACCCAGACGAAGTAGTTGCCGTAGGTGCAGCCGTACAGGGCGCCATCCTCGCTGGCGACAGCCAGGTAGGCGGTGGCAAGGACATCCTCCTGCTCGACGTAACCCCACTCTCACTCGGTATCGAAACCCTCGGTGGCGTAATGACCAAGCTCATCGATGCCAACACCACCATCCCAACCAAGAAGTCAGAGGTGTTCTCTACCGCTGCCGACAACCAGCCAGCTGTACAGATCCACGTACTCCAGGGCGAGCGTCAGTTCGCTAAGGACAACAAGACCATCGGTATGTTCAACCTCGATGGTATCCCAATGGCTCCACGTGGCGTTCCTCAGATCGAGGTAACCTTCGACATCGATGCCAACGGTATCCTCAACGTATCTGCCAAGGACAAGGGCACCGGCAAGGAGCAGCACATCACCATCACCGCTTCATCTGGCCTCTCAAAGGAGGAGATCGAGCGCATGAAGGCTGAGGCTGCTGCCAACGAGGCTGCCGACAAGGCCGAGCGCGAGAAGGTGGACAAGATCAACGCAGCTGACTCTATGATCTTCCAGGTCGAGAAGCAGCTCAAGGAGAATGGCGACAAGATCCCTGCTGACATGAAGTCGCAGATCGAGGGCATCCTCGCCAAGCTCAAGACCGCCAAGGATGCCAAGGACATTGCAGGCATCGATGCCGCAACCAACGAGCTCCAGCAGATCATGGGTCAGGCTGCCCAGAACATGTATGGTCAGCCAGGTGCCGATCAGGGCGCAGGCTTCCAGGGCAACCCAGGTGCAGGCCAGCAGAATGGCGGTGCCGAGGACGTTGACTTCGAGGAGGTGAAGTAATTCCATCCTTTGCGAAAACTAACTGATAACAAACAGCCATCCAAGGTGCAAATCTCTGGATGGCTGTTTGTTTTGTCAATCAACAATCAGTATTCTTGTCAATTTTCGTATTCGATATTGATCAAGAGCCCCACCACTTGAGTGTAGTTCTGGAGTCCTGCCTCTACATTGTTGCTCTTGAGGAATGCATCGTAAACCTTTGACTGAATATCATCGAGCATAGGGGAACGCAACGCCTTCCAATGCATGTGAGTATTATAGTAATCCTCAACTACTTCGGGGCGGAGACTTGACTGTAGCGCCGTGAACTGCTGTTCGCTTAGCAGACTCTGTGCGTTGATGATGACATGCTGCAAAATGCCCTTGTATGCGCTGTAACGTACCTTTGGATCCTTTGAGTTTGCACAGGCATAGTATGCCCACCAGTTTGCTTCTGCCTCATTGCTGACGCCAAGGAGGTGAGCATATTCGTGAGCATAGACAAAAGGGTAGTCGAAGGGTAGGATGTCTGCATTCAGACAAGATTCCGCAAAGAGAGGAGCCATGAAGCCTTGCACTCCGACATAACTAAATAGCCTGTTACAAATGATGCGTTTTGGGTGCTGCCAACTACGAGGTTTAGCGAGTCCATAGCCTGAAGGGACAGAGGCATAGAATGCTTTGATTTCTTCCTCCAGAGCCGTGATGTCATAGATACTATCTACACACTTAGCATCTACCGGCATAGATACCCAAGCCTCGTTGATGTCTTCAGCAAACTGGTGCGTGAAAACCAGGAATTTCTCTTCGTCATACACCGCATATTCCGTCCCAGTTCGCTCATAGAGATTGCTTCGTGTATAGTTCGTACACCATCCGATGTAGAACCAGAGGTAGATCCACAGCACAATGGTTGCTTCGTAACGCAGACATCTCACAAAGCCCCATTTTCGCTTTACACCCATCACTATGATCGCCAAGACAGCGAAAATGATTGCAGCAAGGACAAATTCTTCAAGGTTGTACCTCGTGAACGATGACAGCCACGAGAGTGCGCAAGAAAGCGCTGGATACACCTTCGTAGCGTATGCGTCAGCCATCACCTTTGAATATCGGCAAAGATAAGTGAGCAGTAGCAACGCCAGTCCTATAGATGTTGATATATTGTAGAATTTGCTCATTGTTTTTTTATTCATACAGGATGTTCTTCGATTGTCATGACCTATAGAGTTGTACAATATTCGCGGGCAAATATACCACATTTATTATTATAAAGCAAATTTAGGAGCAGAAAACTTGCCGGTAGATACTGCGAATGACTGCCGCCTTCGATTTTCTGTACTCAATAGTCGAAGCATCATGAATCATCGATCCTCGTTCCTCCAGATGAGCCAGACGAAGTTGATTTATGACTTCGGCATTGGGCAAAACCGACAGCGTTCCCTCGTAATATACGATGAGGCAATTATATAAATTTGCAAAATGATCATTGATATCAGCTGCAACAGGGAGGCAATCGGAGTGAGTCATATTGGCATTAACTCCTGAATTTTGAAGTATTACGCACCCCTCCTCCATCAAGACGGACAGATTGTGGCGTGTCTGCATCTTGACACGATACACGATGACTCGATAAGCCTCGTATGACAATCCCATTGCCTGAGCCATATCTTTCTCAAGCAAGGCCTTGCTTTTGTCCAATATCGTCAGTAACCATTGCAGCAAGATGAATCGTTCTCGGGGCTGAAGGACATGGAGCATGTAGGCAACCAGATGGGCAAAGGTCTCAATCTTTCGTTCCGTATCAGTCTGAACATCACAGCTATTACTATCCTCCACACCTTCCGGATAATCTGCGAGCAGTTCCATCGTCTTTGCCTCAGAAGCGACTCGATTGTTCAGATAATTGCGGAAAGTAGATTGCATCCATGACGCAAGAGCCTCGGGGTACTGCAAGCCGAACAGAGCTTCGTATGGCGCATTATTATCAGCGTGGGTACCCTCTCGCAGATACAGGAAGAAATCACTCAGCGCATCCTCGTATTCGTCACAGCACCGGCCTTCATAGACAGCATACACATCTTTTAATTGCGCATACATACGCATACGCAATAAATAATGCACAGCCTCATCGCTCTGGGAGTCTCCCTTGACGATCAGCTGGTACAGTTCCTGAGTTGCGAGTTTATCAAAAGGATTTTTCGTTTTCATCGTTGTTTTTTGGTCAAACCAGATGCAAAGATACCGATAATGAACGCTCATTCCAACTTTTTTCAAAGAAAATTTCATTTTGCCTGTAACATTTCCGCTTTTTGCATACTATATGGGTGTAAGCGAACAATAAATCGGCAATTACAAGAGATATGAACAACGACAAAATACGCCAAGCCCTCCAATGGTTGGACGAAGAAGGCTGGAGTGAACTGATTGACCCAAGATGGACACTTGAAGTTTACTATGAACTACAGACGTCCGAACTCGATCTCACGGATGCAGATATTCGTGAGACTCTTGATATTGTGATCTATGACAAGCCCGACTACAATCCTGCAAATAATGAAAGGCTTGTTCGTGGAATGACAGAAGAAAGTCCGAAGTACAGAGATTATATTAGCCAAATGCAAAAATGTAAAGCCGAGGCAGAGAAAGAGCATCCCAAGTACAAAGGTTTTCATGACTTGAGTGATTCACACGAGAAGGCAGATAAGATTCTTTGCAATCTTGTTACGGATTTAGGATTCAAAGAGATAGTGGAGGTCTATAGATCCATTGATAAATGGTTTGCGTAAGAGGAACAATACGAATATATACATAAAGTGTAACATCAAAAGAAACAATACCATGACAATCATTATCCAAAACCGTCTTGCTGTTTTACAAGCAAATGAGACATACAGCAGCAAAGTATCATTCTATAAACACTGGTTCCCTAGTACAAAGCAGGAGCACAAAGAGCCAACGCTCTTGATAAGAGTATAAACAAACTTCAGAACGGCTTCTTGCAAACAACACTATAACTTTATGCATCTAATTCTACAAAATTATTTGAGCGAACGCTTACAAGCGTATTTCGATACTCTTCAGTTGCCTCAAACCGGTAGTTTGCTAGAACATGGTGCTCTGGTTGATGCATTGCAGGCGAAGGGAGCCATACAGGAAGACGAAGCTCCCGAGGAATCCAATATCTTCCGTTGGCCATTTAGCCTGAAGGGAGATGACTCAGATCCATTGTTCTTGAAACATTGCTGCCTGCGATTCTTCTACATCTATAGCGGAGGGAAATGGGAGAACCGTCAGCTGTATTTCACCATGGGCTTATTCTCTACCTTTGCCTGCAAAAACGAAAAGCCAGAAGAAATTGCAGATGAGATAATGCGTATCGACAATGAGTTGATTCCCATGTGGATGAAGGATTTCGAAGCATTGCCGCCAAAGGAGGTCATGAAGCGAGCAATGAAAAGCTTCATTCATCAGCGTCACAAATTTCATGACAAGGAACTCGTCTTGGATACATTTGCCGCATCTGTCTATGGCGTGAGCGTGACACAAATACGTCAGTCAATGAGCCGCAAACGCAGTGGATTCACCGAAGAGTATGCCTTTCACCTTACATACGAAGAGCATAAAGAATGGTACAAGAAATACCTCAATCCTCCCAAGATTCGCAGATCAGACTATCTCCCATACGCTATTACATTCGAAGGTTTCTGTCTGCTCTCAATGAGACTCCCATCACCGATTGCCGTCAAAGTTCACCTCGGAATCATTGAAGCAATCACAGCTAGAAGGCCAAACACAGTCATCGATACAAAACGGACTTGAAGCCCTATTTATGCGCATGAGAACTTGGACAGAAGCCTTTATTATTTTCTCTCAATAATAAAAAGCAATAACTTAAGCATAAAAATTGCCATAAAAAACAAAGTTTCAAGCCCGCGATTTGCTTCATAATAATAAATGATGTATATTTGCCCACGATAATTACATTCTTTAAGTCTGATATGGATACATTATCACATTTCCACTCCATCGAGGAGCTGACCAAGACGCTGTCGAAAGAGAATGTCCTGCTCAGCCAGATGTTTGAGAAGCGCAAACTGCTGAAGTTCGGACACGGACTCGCTCTGGAGCTTGTGAACGGCAACGAGGCTCGTCTTCGCCGCCTTATCGACTATGGAGTGCTGGTAGAGGTTGGAAATACGCTGGAGATTGAGAGTGATTACCTGAATTTCTTCGAAGAGATACTCAACGTCAACGAGGAAATCAGCGTGCTGAGTGTGCAGGAGTGTATCAATACGCTTAAGGAGCACATCGGCTACTTTCTGCAGGAGACCAATGTGAATCGTAAGGCGAACTACCAGGATTCTGTTCGTCAGTTGCTCAAGAAGACCGGTTTCCGCACGCTCAAGAATGTAGTGGATCTGAAGCGTCACATGGATGACACCTACAAGCAGGAACCTAACTACCGCATCAAGAAGCAAAAACTCCAGAACCTCGACGAGAAAGCTCACAGTATTCGCTCCATGATACGCGAATGTGAGAAGTTGATGGACAACGAGCAGGCCTTCTTCGTGATGGCCAACGATCCGCACATGGCCAAGACGTGCAGCGATGTGCGTCATGACTTTGTGGAGGCTTATCACGCCCTGATGGAGATTGACAGGCAAATCATTGTCTATATCAATCAGATTGACCAACTGAATCTGCTCTATAAGAAAATCAGGAGGCTGAAATACCTGCAAGACCAGTTCACTATCAAAGAGGAAACCAATCTGAAGCAGGTGCTTGATGACCTCAATCCACTCTGGATGGAGTCAAGACAGTACAACAAGCTTCGCCTGTCGATAGAGATGCTCAGACAGAATGACCAGCTCACGGCCTTGCTGCGGAAGATTGCCGAACACAACGGCTTGCAAAAGAGGGCCAGGACAGAAGCCGAGTCGCTCACAGAGGAGGATTTGCAGGAACACACGCAGGAGATAGACGAAGTGGATCCTACAGCCGTGTGGAATGCTTTCTGTGCCCAAAGCAATAACCTCTTTGACTTCCTGCTGACATACGACTACAAGCATGAACGCACGATAGCCGATCATGCTACCCTCTTCTGCCAGCTGGTGATATTGCATCCCGACAACTGCAGAATGACAGGAAAATATGCCATTTATCAAGACCTTGAATACCCTATAATCTATGCGAAATAATACACGAAGAATCTATGAACGCCTAAGCAAGGGCGAGTTCCTTTCGGTCGATAGTGCCGACACGTCGATCCGTCACCTGTATGATGACATCGAAGAGAATCTGGAGGACTATTCCGACTACTTCCGCGAGATAGGCCTTCAGCTGGAGCAAGGCAACGGCTACTTCTACTTCTCGCGTATCGGAGAGGTGAAGCAGACCATCGAGTCGAAACTCGAGAGTTTTGCCAAATGGCTCGACTATCTGGACTTTCTCAAGAGCTATAACCAGTCGTTTACGGCAGGGTATCAGTTTCGCAAGAGCCAGCTTATAGAGCAGATCAGTTGCGACATCGAGCTCAAGGAAAAGGCAGGCCAATTATTCCGGAAATATGGTGCCTCTTCCTATCAGGATATCGTAAACAAACTGCTGCAAGAGATGGTGAACATCGGTTTCGCAGAGTGCATCAGTACGCAAGACGAGACCTACAAAGTGACTTCGGCATTCAATTATGCTGAGGAATTGGTGAACATGATTCAAATAGCCAACGAAGATGAAATACCTGAATAAGATCATTTTTATCAATAGTGCCAACATTGCGTATGCCGAGATTTCGGTCGATGGCAACGTTCACTTCACCGGCACCCAAGGTGTTGGCAAAAGCACGGTGCTGAGGGCATTGCTTTTCTTCTACAATGCCGACAAGCAGCGGTTGGGCATACAACAGGGGCAACGGCCATTTGACGAGTTCTACTTCCGCCAGTCAAACTCACACATCCTCTACGAGGTGATGCGTGAGGAGGGAGCATATACAATCTTGGTGAGCCGCTATCAGGGACGTGCTTCATGGCGATTCATTGACGCTCCTTATCAACGCGACTGGCTCATTGACCATGATGGAAATGTAATGAGCGACTGGATAAAGATACGCGATAGGATTGACCGTAGCATCTCTGTATCGGCCAGGATTGACTCTGGAGCCATGTTCAAGGACATTATCTTCGGCAATACCCATGACCATAAATACGCACGTTATGCCTTGGTACAGAGCTCTCACTATCAGAACATACCACGCAGCATACAGAATGTCTTCCTTAACACGAAGCTGGATGCCGACTTTGTGAAGAATACCATCATACAATCCATGGCCGAGGAGGACCTGCCCATCGAGCTACAGACCTATCGTAGGTTAGTGACAGACTTTGAACGTGAATATGACGAGATAGACTGCTGGTACCGGCAGGCGAAGGATGGAAGCTATCCCGTTCGGCAGCAGGCCAAGAGGATTGCCGAGCAGGGGCGTACCATCGTGGCCCTGGATCAGCAGATGCTCGATTTGTGGCATGCCCTGAACTATGCCGTATCGGAGTCGGAAAAGAAAGTGCCGCTGCTGGAAGCTGACGTGAACACGAATCGCGCGAAGGTGGCAGCAGAGAAGCAGCGAGAACAGGAATTGACAACAGAGTATAACAAGGAGAAGGACTCGCTCAATCAGCAACTGGGTGCCAAAAAGGGGAAACTGCAGGACATTGCACAGAAACGCAAGTATTTTGTGTCAATCAACATTGAAGAGAAGCTGGCTTTGGCCGATCGTGAGCCATCTTTGAAACAGGAGGTAACGGAGAAACGCATCCTGCGTGATGACTTGCTGAAGGCTCATGCTTCGATTGAAGAAAAGTACAACATCGCCAAGGGAAAGCTGGAGAATGCCCGCAAGGCCTTTGAGTTGTCGCAGACCGAGGCGTTGAACCGTAAGCGTAATGACGTGCAAATAAGACGTGACCAGCTGGACAATGAACGTAGCAAGAACCGCAATCGGCAGATGGAGGTCTATCGCAACTGGCAACGTGAGTCTGACGAACGGCTGCAGCTGCTCATCGGCGAACAGCATCAAGCCGACAATGCCTTGCGGGAACTGCGTCAATGGCATCCTAAGAGCGAAGATATGAAGCTTGTACTCGACGACCTTCAGCAACTCAATGTGCTTGAGAAAGAGAATGCCGCACAGCAGGTCGCCGTCGGAAGCCAGATGCGTCAGCTACAGAATGAATATGAAATGCGTGTAGCTGAGCAGAAGGCTGTCACTGACAAGCAACAGGAGAAACTAGAAAGCGAAAAGGCTCAGCTGCAGGCGGATATCAGCCGAATAGATCAGCTGCTATCCCATCTGAAAGGCTCGCTCTACGAGTGGCTGACAGAGAATGTGGATGGCTGGGAAGGCACGATTGGCAAAGTGGTCGATGAGGAGCGAATCCTCTATGCACAAGGACTGGAGCCAGCGGTAGATACTGCAGCAAATGGTTTGTTCGGTGTGCAGCTCAACCTGGAGAACATCCCGTCATGCCATCGCACACCAGATGACTACCGCCATGAGAAGCAGGAGCTGGAGGAACAGCTGAAGCAAGTGAACCGAGCCTTGGTACTGCTGCCTATAGCTCTGGAGGAAGAAATCGGCAAGCTGTCGAAAAAGTTCACCGAGAAACTGAATCCACTTCGTCAGGAGCATACACGGTTGCGAGTTGAGGCGGAGCAGATACCCGTGAAGCGTCAGAACCTGCAAAACCGCCGTCACGCCCTCGAGATGGAGGAACAGGAAATGGTGGCTGCTGAGCAAGAGGTGCGTCAGCGTTCTTTCAATGACGCATTGCTGAAGGTACAGGCCGAGAAAGAGGCCCGCAAGAAACAGGACGAGAAAAACCAGAAGGAACTGAAGGAGCTGGATTCAGCCTACGACAAAGAGATCAAAGCCCTCAAAACAATTCTGAAGGAATTCAAAGATGGGCTGGAATATGAGGCCATCATTCGTGACGAAGAATTTGCAAAGCAACTGCAGGAACTGGAGCAACAGCAGAAGGCCGAGCTTGCCGGTAAAGGTGTGAATGTGAAGTTACTGGATCAGTATCGCCAAGCGGTTGAGACATTAGAGGGGCTGCTCAGACAGATCGACAGCGAACGTTCCGTAGTGGCAGAATACCATGTGGCCGAACGAGACCTTTTTGCCATCGAACCCATCATCCGTAAGGAGATCAAGGCTATTGAGCAGCAATTGCAGTTGATACGACAAAAGTTTGACGACAAACGAGGACGTATCGAGCGGAAGCGTCTGGAATTTGAGGAGCGTGTCAAGACGCTCAGCAAGGAGCTGGAACATCGGCAGGAAGGATTGGCCCTCTATCATCAAGCCATCGACAACGAACATCTGGTGCCCGAATCGTTCCTGTCGGACAGCCGTACCGTAGCGACTCATCAGGATTGTCAGGAGCTCTTGAGCCACCTGCGTGGAGCCTTGAACCAGAAACACGAGGCGATGGAGGCATTGAAGCAATCTGTCTCGGCCTTCAATCGTCACTTCAAGCCGCAGAATGCCTTCCATTTCAACACAATGCCCGTACAGGAGTCTGACTACCTGCAGATTGCGGCCGATGTGCAGGAGTTCCTTGATCACAATAAGATTGAGGAATATCGCCGACGCACCAGCGAACACTACAAGGACATTCTGGGACGCATCTCGATGGAAGTCGGCGGATTGATGAAGCGCCGCTCGGACGTGGATGGCGTGATACTCGATATCAATCGTGACTTCGTCGAGAAGAACTTTGCGGGCGTAATACGCAGCATCGAACTGCAGGCCAGTGCCTCGTCCGACAAACTGATGCAACTGCTGATGTCCATACAATCGTTTACCGAGGAGAATGCGTTCTCAATCGGCGAACTGAACCTCTTCTCCGGAGAGAATCAGGACGATGTAAACCGTCAGGTGGTGAATTACCTGAAGAGCCTGACCCGACAGCTGCAAGACGAGCCTCAACGCACTACCCTATCTCTAAGCGATGCCTTCCGTCTGCAGTTCCGAGTGCGGGAGAACGACAACGACACAGGATGGGTAGAGCGTATCAACAACGTGGGCTCTGACGGCACAGACATCTTGGTCAAGGCAATGGTCAACATCATGCTGATCAACGTGTTCAAAAAGAAAGCCGCCCGACGGAGTGGCGACTTCATCGTGCATTGTATGATGGACGAGATTGGTCGTCTGCACCCGAACAACATCAAGGGCATCCTGCAGTTCGCCAATTCACGCAACATCTACCTCATCAACAGTTCGCCCACGTCGTACAACCCGTATGACTACAAATATACCTACATGCTGAGCAAGCACAACGTTAAGACACGTGTAGAGAAACTGCTGAAACGTAATCTATAACCTAAGAAACATTTATCTGTGCATGATTTCAGCATCGTTACGTGAGTTGTTAGATGGTCATACCGTGGCATCGAGCAGACTGAACCCATTACTTGTCTCAGAGTTGATGGAAGAAGGCCTCTTGACACCCGTTGTCCGTGGTTCCAGGAAGTCCTATCGTGCGCAGGATGGAGAATCCCTGAGACGATATCTCATGGACAAGGATGAGCGTTTCCGCCTCTTGGAAGTATCCTCCGAGAATCCTGCCTCACGAGCTTCGCAAGCCACAGCGACAGGCAATTCCAAACTCGTTGCCGTCCGTTCCTGCCCAGGATTTCCCGTCAATGCCTATGAGCCGATACCTTGTGTCTTGAACGGACAAGGATTGGTTATCAGTCCACCGGAAGGAAGTTTTCTTTTCGTGACCGATTGGCAATCGTTCTCCATTCCTTCTGATGTCATTGTCATTGGCATCGAAAACATGGAGAATTTTCGCATGATTCATCGACAGCAGGCATTATTCAAAAATACGATAGGCACTCATCGCTGTCTATTTGTCTCACGCTATCCCCAATCCGCCGACCTCCGTTCATGGCTGCAGACAATCCCCAACCGCTACATCCATTTCGGTGATTTCGATCTGGCAGGTATCCACATCTTCCTCTCGGAGTTTTATGCCTATCTGACCGAACGATCATCCTATCTGATTCCTGCTGACATCGAACAAAGACTAGCCTGTGGATCAACAGCAAGATACGACGACCAATACCAGCGATTCAAAAATTTAAGCACAAGCATACCCGAACTCCAGCAACTGATCGAAATCATACACAGGCATCACAGGTGTTATGATCAAGAGGGGTTTATAGACTCTAATGATTAGCTGAAACTCAGCCAACTTGCCATTCTCGTCCGGATTGGCATAGAATTCCAGATACTCTTTTGCTTCCTTGCGAGCATCGTACATTTCCAATACCATGCCAATGATCCGACATGCTATTATTATCAGTCAAAAAGTATAAAAGAGCCACTTAATTATGGGGCTTGTATATGACTAATAATAGTAAAATCAAGGTCTAAGAACAGTTTAGCGGACACCAATAAAAAATGAGTGGGTTCTTCCGCAATGGATTAACCCACTCATTTCTTCTTTGCCAATAGCCAATACCAAACGCCTTACATTATCTGAAGAGGGCTGTATATCGTTTGAACTTGTATGGGTAGTTGTATGGGGGGTATGGGTAGTTTCCTCGTCATCTTTATACCCAATCACCAAATAACGATTCTCATTCATCCGTGATCTCCCAACGGCCATTACGCTTTCCGTTCACTCTTTGCAGAATACCTTTCTCTTGTAGATTGACAGTAATCGTCTTGACGGTTCTTTCTGATTTTCCAATTTCCGCAGCTATTTCTTTCTGGGTTGCAGTAGGATTCTTTTGCACTATACGCAATACTGCTGCTTCTTCCAAAGTGCATTTTTTGCACTTTAGAGGTAGTTCTTCACTTGTAATTGCACTTTGGTGCTCAGATTTTGCACTTTGAACGGCACTTCCTTCTACCTTACCCCAATCCACATGCATGATTCTATTTCTCAGGTCATGCTGTTCGCCTAACAACATACTACGAAAGAAACGCTCCAGATAGATGGTAGTTTCAGTAATACCTTTTGGTAAGTCTCGAAAATTAGCGCGCACCAGTGCATTACGGAAGTACCACGAGTTTTCTGCAAATACATCGTTTAGTACATTAAACCCTAATGTTCGCAGATACTTTATGATAAACACGGCTGTGGTTCGAGTATTTCCTTCGCAAAAAGGATGAATCTGCCACATGTTAGCACAGAAACGAGACAAATGTCTGATAGCATCATCCATAGTCACTCTTTCGTATTTTAACTCACGTTCCAGCCCCATGTCATAGTCAAGCGTGTCGCTAATCGTGTCGGCACTTGCATAATAAACCGATATGCCGCCAAGCACCCATTCGTTCTTCGTGATGTTATAGTCACGAATACGACCAGCCAGTTTATAGATGCCATCGAACAATCTTCGATGAATGGAAGTCAACTGGGCAGGAGTAAACGAGAACGTTTTCTCTGCCAGAATCTCCGTGATACGAGCCGATACCTTGTCAGCTTCCTCTGTTCGGTCATTCTCTACCGACTTTCTGCCATCAGCCGACTTGTAGTATGAGTCAATCAGCGCCTTAGCTTCGCCAATGGTAATATCACCCTCAATATGTTTACGAGCAATATCAAGCAGATACTCAGAGGTCTGCAAGCCGTCCACCTGTTGCAAGCCGATAGCTACCTTCCAAGCTTCTCCACGCTCACGTTGCAGAGGCTCACCTTGTCGGATGTATTCCTCTAGGCCTTGTATCTTATATTTCTGTTCGTTAATCATGTTGTATGCTTATTCTTCATCTTCGCCATCCTGATCCAAACGAAACTCGTTATGTCAGTTTCCAACCACTGTATGCGTGAACAGATATACTATGTAGGATTTTTGAAATTGTATAGTAATGCTAACCTTATTTTTGTGTCTTGGGTAAGGATTGATTGTAACTGCGTATCTATTTCCTCAAACATGCTCAGAAGATCCTTTTTGTCTATGACTTTTTCAAGCAGATATATTATTCTATTTAAATCCTCACGCCATTGATTATCAGCAATATTTGACAAAGTAGCCTTTAAACCAGCTAAAGAATCTTTGTATGTCATACATTCTTCTATGCACTTTTCTTTATATTTCTCAATGATACTTGCTCCAAATTTGTCGCAATTCGACACACATTGATGCATAGATAATAGCTGTTGGGCAATTACCAATATACTTGTGGCAAGACCCATGACTTTGTCGTAATATCCAATCTTTTCATCAGTAACAGGGACATAATCAGGAACAAATAAAGATGCAATTCTAATATTATCTTTTGAAATTAGACTCAACAAGTGCCTAATATTGCACGAACGGATGATGGAATAAATACTATGATGGACACCTTCGCTGTCAACAAAAATGAATTGTAGTCTAACATTTTCAAAGTGACTATATAATATATACTCTTGACTTGTATATGTCTCGAATTTGCCAAACGTGTCATACAATACACAATCTATCATACTCGTAGCTTTATCATATTCTTCTTCATTTTTAAAGAGAATGGAAAGATTAAAGCTTTGGCTGGCTATATGTGTGTCACAGGCAATACCTTCTTGAATGAATCTATTTTTAATATTGTCTATAAGTGCTTTGGGTAGAGAGTCTTCCATGTGCTTATACCGAGTCATCTGAGAAGCAAAATCTGCTCTAGTAATGTTACGGCATTGTGTTTCCCATATTACCCACAAAGATAAAAGGTCATTATATTCCGATTTCTCCAGAGTTTCATAATTTAGAGAATTTGTAATGTATGGAGAAAATAACTCTTTAAATTTTAGTTGCAAAGATTTTATAGCTAATAATGCATCAAACAAACATACCTTGGAAGGCATATTGTTACATTCTTTCTCTACCAAGACTTTTGGGAACTGAGTATAAAAGCCTGAGAGTTTGGATACATAACTTCTCAATTCATTCATAAGCACATCCCATGATGTATTTTGAGTAATACCTTGTATATTACCATAGCCATAAACATTAGAAGAAACGTATGACGGCTGAGGAATATTACTATCAGCAGATACAATGCATTGGTGCACATTAAGATATGCAGCGGCATCAAACTTTCCAGTCTTCCACCACTTCGAAAAGATGTTCACCATGTTATGATTTGCTATTGTTAGTTCTTTTCTAAATGCTATAAGCTTTTCTACATATTCAGCTTTATCAAGTATTCCTATGTTATTCTTGTATTGGTTAACAATACATGATTTAATTTCACGCATTGCTTCTATTGGAAGACTTGTCTTTGGTATGTTCTTTTCTTTATCTATAGCCATTGACGACAAAACATCCTCGCCAAGCTTAACATGATAATTTTGGCAATGATATACTATGTGACTGCACATCATAACCATTAAATAAAAATAGAATTTCTTGCATATTTTGTTAGTCAATTCCTCTAATATAATTAGAAAGTTACTATATTACTAATGTGACTAATTGACTTTCATTATGCTTGACTTTTCCGCTTTCAATTCCCTTCACGCTCTCGTTCGTTACTTCACTTCTAATGAGATTTGCAAGGACTTCCTTGCCGCTCAGAGGTGGGGTAACGATGTTGTTTGCCCTTATTGCGGTTCGCATAATTGTCACAAGTGCAAGGACGGACGCTTTGTTTGCTCTAATCGTTCTTGCTCTAAGAAATTTTCCGTTACGGTCGGTACTATCTTTGAAGCAAGTAACCTTCCGCTCACAAAGTGGTTTGAGGGTATTTACTTGATTTCCGCTCATAAGAAGGGTATTTCAAGTCACCAATTAAGTCGCGATTTAGGTGTCACACAAAAGACCGCGTGGAATATGCTTCATAAGGTTCGTTCTTGTTTTGCTCAAAACGACGAAATCGGTCTTTCGGGTCAGGTCGAAATTGACGAGGCATATATCGGCGGTAATAACAAGTGGAGACACGAATGGAAGAAGCAAGAGGGCGGTCAAGGTGGTGCTAATAAGACCTCTATTGTTGGTCTTTTGGAGCGCACCGATGGTCGTGTTGTTGCGGTCAAGACGGATGACACTACAAGAAAGACTTTGTTCCCTTTGATTTCGCAATTTGTTGAGAGTAGTGGCACTATCATTTACACCGATGAGAGCCGCATCTATGACGCTCTCCAAAAGGACTTGGGATTTGCTCATTTGACTTGCAATCATAGTGCTAAGTTGTTCTCCGATGGAAACGGCACTCACACTAACGGCATTGAGGGATTTTGGTCTCATTTCAAGCGTATGGTCTATGGCACTTACCATTGGGTGAGTGAGGATTACATTCAACGTTACATAGATGAGCATTGCTTCCGTTGGAACACACGAAAGATGAAGGAAGGGGAACGCTTTGAGATTTTCTTTAACGCTTGTATCGGAAAGTTCACCTACAACGATGTTTGTTCGCTTTCTTCTAAGAAAGTCGCTTGATTTTTTATTTCTTATTATTACTAATTAAAAACTATAAAGAATGAAGAGATTGATTGAATACTTGTATAACAACCTACCAACAGAAGAAATGGTTGTTGAGATGTCGGTTCACACCAAAGATTATAAATCAAGAGTGAATGGAATACGTTTTCAAATCGTTGAAAATTGGTGTTTATGTGAATATTGTAAATTATATAGTTCCGATAATGTGAACTTTTCACATTGGATGAGAGAATTAAAAGCGCATATTAACAATCTCAAAATGTTGAATTTAAAAAGCGGAAATAAAAGAACCATTTTACAAAAAATGCTTATTGAGGACTATGACTATGATGATGCAAATATGATTGTTCGTATAATCACCGATAAGTTTGCTTCGGAAAATATTGTTGATGCTGATATTTTGTCAAAAGTTAGTATTTCCTTTTCCGATAGTATTCAAGGTCTTATTGACATTATCTCTATAGACACATTGACTACGAATGCTTATTTACAAAAGACATTTCTTGATTAACATTGTAAAATACAAAAGGTGAGAAATTTCCTCACCTTTTGTTGTATTATTAAAGTTCCAAGAACGCACGAACCAAACCGAAGTAATTCTTATCGTAATTGCCGACACTACCATAGTCCGAATACAAATAGTAGGCAAGGTTACTATTCTACTCAGTAGAAGACCAATAACCTTCATACTCATAGAGCGAAAGAGCAAGGGTATCAAGACTCTCCAAAGATGCCTATATAGTGGTCTTGTTTGTACTCCATTGCATATCTACAAGTTCTTGCTTTGCAGGAAGATACCAATCACCTTTACTTGTTCCTTCGGTTGAGTAAAGTGAACAAGCAATTGCTGCCTTATATTCATTTCCCCTTTCAACTAATGCTGCGGTATTTGCTTTACCATCGTTTTTATCGGTTACATTTGTGGTGTCACCAGATATACCCCAAGTAAGATATGTACTGTGGTCAGGTGAGTTAGTACCATCTTCCTTCAACTCAAACAAAGACATTATCTTCACCTTATCTTCGTTCTTGATTACCACAACACCGATAGGGGTTTCACCATAATAGCAAATATCACCTACAACGGCATCTGTCTTTGCTTTAGTATGACTTTCTACGCTTCCGAAAGTGAATGAAGGTGTATCTTCCTCTATCCACCATCCGCTTTGTTCCTTGATAGTTTCAATATCTTTGGTATTTGTTGTGGTTTGGTTGTAGTTAGTGTAGTACTTACCATTAACATAGATTTCTCCCGTTTCCTTTACGAACACGATAGAGGTAGGAAGAATTTCTTTAGCATCTATGTGCTTCTAAAGTGTTGCTTTCTTCGCAAAGTGAATGAATTGTTTATTTATCACTGCCATAATATTATGTTTTCTTTAAAAATAAAATCCACTACCAAAAGTAGCGGATTTCATTGCATTCGGTATTCGTATAGATATACAATCAACAAAATGTGCAGTCACATAGTATATCATTGCCATAATTTTTCTTCTCGGGGAATGCCAAACGTAACAAGTCAACAATTCTAACTATATGTGATTTTGTTGATTGATCTTTTGCTTTTTGCACAGGAGAATTCTCATCTGTGGTATAACGCACAAATGTTGTTGCCTCAATAGAACTTTCAGAAATCTGAAAAGACGTCAATAGATATTCCGTTCGTAATTTTTCAACAAAAGAATCTTCAATGCTTTTCCAGCAGTCTCTTTTTTTGCCCAGAGATTTAAGGCCAAGAAGAATTTTAGCAGCTTCATCAACATGAAGATTGTTAACATCAATTTGACCTGTTAAGTGTATTCGTGATGTATGTTTACTAAGGCTGATGCGGTACAGCGCGTCAGATACAATCACCCAATCTTCATTTGATATAGGATTTATGGATATCTGATTATCAAGATAATTATATAAATGGCTAAAAATCGTCTCTTGTGCAGGGAAAGAATCTACAATATCAGAAACATCTGGTACATTTGGGCATTCTTTTAATAGAATGTCAAGGCTCTGTTTTATATCTATCTCAGTGAAGTTTACTGGCAAATAGAACTCCCAAAGTGCACCAACTTTGTCTTCAAGTTTTTTAATTAAAGGGAGCGCGGCAGAAAGGTAATCCTCTGTTCCTTTCCAAATCATAGCACGTATTATACCTGCAAACTGTTTGCCATTTAATACTGTTTGGCTTACAGCTGCATCATATAGTTCTTTTATTGTCAATCCGTTTTTGAGGAGATTCAACAAGTATAGATGAGCATCCGAAATATTCGATTTAAAATATAATTCTATTGCTTTATTATTCATAACTTGTTTGTTGTTTTTATAGATTGACTCTGCAATAATTGCTGTCCTCAGAGGGTGAACTGCATCCAAGAAGCCCTTTTCATCTTCTACGAAGAATTCACCTAAGTAATTCTCAATAGCATCTTGTACAACTGAGTAGGATTGACCACAATATTGAACGGGTAGATTTTTATCAATCTTACCACCAAAGTAATTTGTAGTAATGATAACTTCAAAAATTGCTTTCTCTAAAGAAGACAAAGTTTTCCATTGTGAAACCAATTTGTCCTTTAAGGCTTGTCCTTGCGTTATAAAATAGACAAATTCTAATAATGCTACTTTTTTTCCAAGTTTTTCCCATACAGTTTCAAAACTCTCAACTGTCAAATTGTTTTCCTTGTACAAATAGCCATAGATGTGACGCGCTTCTTCTTTCGATAAAAATAACTCAATATCTTTGTAAAGTACATCACTTCCCAACCGTGAACGGTACTGATTCCAATCTTCATTTCTTAGAGATATTAAGCATCGAACATTTTTTTGTTTGCTGAAGTTCTGAATCAATTCTATCCATGCGGCATCTGCTGGCTTTGCATCAAAATAGAGTAAAATGGGAACAGATAATCCTTTACAGATCTCAGTTAACGATGCTTGAAGACTAGCTATACTATTTCTATTGCAAGATGTTATTTCGTAAGCCAGTGAACAATTATCTTTTATGTAACGATAGGATAAAACACTCTTGCCCTGTCCAGATG
Organism: Bacteroidales bacterium; assembly: GCA_045628525.1. Lineage (GTDB taxonomy): Bacteria > Bacteroidota > Bacteroidia > Bacteroidales > UBA3663 > Liminaster. Next base: position 54,067 of record JAZQPJ010000081.1, on the reverse strand, counting down.
CGCCATTGATTATAACAACATTTTGTTCTTTGAAGGCTGACTTTATTGCTTCCAATTTGTCTGGGCGTGGAACATCCAAGTCGAACAAAATATGCTCAGACTTCGCAGACAAACCTGAGTAAAAACCTTTCTTAAGAACATCTAAATCTAAATCCGTGGACTCCTGAAACAGTGGTATAATATGCAATCCTAATTCATTTAATGCTTGTCTTTGTCTGTTTTCGAATGCGTTATAGCAGTTTAATTCCTTAATTAAGTCAATGTAGGTAAACTCTTTGTGTGTTTCTGCATTCTCGTAAACCCATTGAAGTAGATATCTAAGTTCTTTGTCTGGATTAAATGTTGGGTAATTATGTTTCAATACTTCAACAATTTCATCGTAAAGAGTGTCCTCGTCAACGATGTCTACGCAATAAGAGCTTGATATGAGTTCTGCATTTTTCTTTATATCCTTATCTTTGCTTTTCTTTAGATATTTACTTAAAGAATCAGTATCTTGAAGTTCAAACCTGACATTACCAAAAGACACCAAACGAATAGTCGCCTCATTATTATATGTAATGGTTTCTAATGCACGCCTAAAGAATGATGTTGTTCCTGATGGAGAAAACAAATCCGATGGTTTAACCTTACCCGTATGATTTTTGATTTGTATGGTCTCGACTATCTGTCCTTTCTTTTTGATGTCTAAATCTTCTACACCCTCAGGTACATAAAGACATTCAGAGTCGCAATCTGTTACGACTCTGTGTATGGTAAATAAGAACTGTGTTCTAAAACCTCTAAGTGTATCACTTACTGCCATAGGGTACAATACTTCATGCAATAAAAAACTATTATTCCATCTGGAAAAAAGTTGTTTGGCATATTTTTCCGTATGAATGTTTTATTTCAAATCCTATTAAGGATTGATTGCTTTCGGAAAAAAACTGATTCTGTATTATTTCTTTAAGAAGCCATACTCATATACTTTAGGTCGTATCTCTGTGGCAAGTGCTTTGAGCGCTTGGCGAAGAGCACCTATCAGTTCTGTGTATTTTGCGTCATCACTTTCGCTGTTCATCTGTTCCTTACCACTTTTTGAAACCTTAACGCCTTGGAAATGAAGTCGGATGTCGTAAAGCGATGCGTTAGGATTGGCCTCTGGCTGAGCATGGTAATATTTCCAGAGTTCACGACCTGCATCCAGCACATTCTTTGACGATTCGCTTAGATGATCCATAGGAATGTACTCATCTGCAGATTCTTCATCTTCAAACAAAGCTTGCTGAAGGACGATCTTTCCTGCTTTCGCATATTTGCCACGCAGATAGTCACTCATGAAATGGCTCTCAAAGTTGTTCTGGGCATTAACCTCAGCCTCAGTAAATGGTATCCAATGATTAGTTCCATGCTGAGAACGGATACGATTTTGACCATGGAATAGAGCAAAGACGAGGCAATTAGTTTGAAACTCATGGTTAGACTTCCATCCTTCATTTGGGAAGAGGAATTGGTCACGGTCATTGAGCCAATCGGCAGGTGTGTGTAGCCTAACTGCCAAATAGACACAAGCCTCACTAACATTATTTCGTGTAATCCATGTTCCCTTGACCTGTTTCAAATCGTTATCAGAAGGTTTGAGGGTTATAAAAACACCGCTATTATTCTGAAAATCTGTCCCTAGGAACCTTAGATAGGCAATATGCTCGTTTACTTTATCGTAGTATTGTCTTAACCATTCTACAATATATTTTTCATTCTTGTAAGAATAAATGTTCTTACGTCCAATACACTCGCCTTTAGCGTCATAAATATCAGCTTCTGCTTCAACAAATTCTTCTTCTATGCCTGTATTCCATATCTTGAAGCCTATAGGGAACTGACCGCTGACGTTATCGAAGGTACCAGCGGGAACGCAGAAAAATCGAGCCAGCTTCGCTGGGAATGTGGTTCGGAACTCCTTGAAGTTGGGACCTGGCAGAATTTTCAAAGTTGAAAATTCTGCAAGTGTCGCGTAATGGAGTTCTTTCACTACGCGCACATAGAACTGGGCGAACAGCTCATTGGCAGCTCGACCAAGTTCCTTTTTGTACTTCTCTTTTATCTTTGTGGTAGAAAGGCCTATACGGTTCTCTCCTGTACCTGTTATTGTTCTTGCGTTGCTTGCCTCTGCATAAGGAGGATTAATATACACCACCAGTTTCTTTCGCTTCTCCGGATCATTTACAATCTGTCGCAATCCATCTGGCAGGTTGTCAAAAGAGTCATTGAGGAAATCAAACTGGAACACATGACTCTCTAGCAAGTTTGCACCCTGGCCATTACTGCTATTATCGTTCATGCGCTTGATGCGATCGTGCATCACATCCACGTCTGCCTTGTCAAGTGTTGACGCCCAGATGTTGTATTTGTTAGTAAGACCAGCAAGGAGATTACCCGTACCAGCAGCGCAATCCCAAATGTAGTATTCATCCTGCCAATCTTCTCCCAGCTCCATAGCAAGATACTGCTGAGAAAGCTCTACCCATTGCTGAGGGGTAAAGTATGAACCTTTGCGCTCACGTACATCTTGCGACACAAGCAGATCTCGACGCTCTACGATGTAATCCCAGTACTCTCGTTTCGGAGGGCGGTTATAGCGCTGCCAGAACTCATGGTGAGCCTTCTGCATATCTGTAAATGGTGCCGATGAAGAAGAAAAAAGTCCCGTCTGAGCATCAATATGACGTGCAAGTTCGTAATGGTCGGTACGCAGAAGGACAAATAGTTTCTCGCGTAACGTCATGTTATGTTCTGACAGAATATCAGCCAGGAAGAAGTCTGCATCGATGATTCCTTTCTCGCTAACATACTCCCAATCCACAGCGATGGTTGGCTTCACCTGCTGACACCATTTCTGGTAGATGGCTGTAAAGTTATTCTTGTTAATGCGTACCTTTGTCTGGCGGCTCTTGCCTACGATGAAGTTATTACGGATAAAATGACGCAACTCCTTTTCGTCCTCCTCAAAGCAATACTTTACTGCACCACTATGCAACGTATCGCTTACAAGTTCGTAAAGCTGCTTAAACTCCTTTGTCTGATGGTCAGAAGGCGTAACGTTCCAGTTGAAATCGTTCTGGTAGAAAACATCCAGCACCGTGTTATATGGCACAAAAGCAATCTTCTCGGCATCGAACGCACCAAGAAAAGCAGGAGGAAGGTGATGGTCGAAGGTACGAGCCTTGCCGATGGTGAGGATGAGTTGAACAAACGACTCCCAGATGTCCTGTTTGTTGCCTTTCTTTGCCTCCGCCCAAAGCAAACTCTCGGTTTCGAATAGTTCTGGGCCGTTACCCACAGGGACAGAGACACAGAAGTCTATATTACCAACTATCTGTGTCGTGTCATAGCGTTGGAACCAATCCTTCGCTACTTTATTCTTCAATTCCTCTTCCTTTATAGTCTTTGAGTAGGATGCCATATATTTTATGTCTTTACACTTAATTATTGTTTTTAGAAGATTTCCCAATGGCCAGTCTTATTACTACCAACATATTTGATGAGATTAAAATCTCGGAGTACGTAGAGATCACGTTTTATAGTCTTCTCGGAGACATTAAACATTGTTGCAAAACCAGAAGCATTTATCGGGACATTTATCGTATCACCTTTTATGATATGATAAATCCTTACTTGTCTTTCAGTGAGTTGCGATAAGTTTGTCGTATCATTTACTGGGACATTTACCGTATCATCGTTCTGGTTAGTGCTTAGGGGGCTTAGTTCTTTCTCTGTTGTCCATTCTGCCTTCAAAGTCGCTTTCAGTATAAATGCGTTTATGTGGAATGTGGGAATGGCGGAACCTCTTGTTTCAAGTTCGTTGCAGATGCGATCAATGCCCTCGCCAAACTCCTTGACGTACTTCTAGGCTTTGAGGTACTGAGCAATCTTGGAGTTGCGAGAGAAGTGGGTATGACGGATGTTGTCTGGACGGACAAGTCCGGGAAGATCACCTGGGGTCTCGAAAACAAGATGGTCATCGAACATCTTATAATGCCTTCGATTCTGTGAGTCTTGTCTGAGACACCGATGGTAAGCACACCACCATCGGCATTTGCCATTGCCACAATCGGGAAAGCCAAAGCTTTGGGATCAATCTGTATGCTTTTGCAATCGAAGGTCTGAGATTCCTTGCGTGTCTGTATTTCTTTTATGGTCATGATGAAAGCGTATAAACTCTACAAGAGCCAGCCACATCAAGCGGTGACAAGTTCCTGACGAGTATATAATTATTGCGGGCAAATATACATTATTTATTTAAATGATGCAAATTATTGGATTGAAACCTTATTGATGATAGTCGTTTTTTATGTTCTTTGTTATCGTTTTTTCATTTTCGGACGCTTTTTTGATTACTAAAGAGAGAAGACGAAGGGCTAAAACCGATCCTTATGTTTCTGATCGAACTCTGTCAATTTGCCGGAATCTATCGCCAGGTACCAAGTATCTCGATCCGCGCTTTATCTTCAGATTGAACTTGGAAATATTCTATGTAAAGTATCTTTACAACCGCTGTAAAACTACTTTACACTTTTCCGAACATTCAAATATATACATATCAGAGGCGAGTTCAACGACTATATCCGCGTCAGCGGAACGGTTCAACCTTTGGTCTCCATTCAGATCAGTCCAATCGAGGGCGGCATGGTGGAGGAAATCATGATCGAGGAAGGCTCACAGGTCAAGATGCGTCAGTCGCAGATTTTCGGTCTTTTCTCCCTCATCGCCACGCCCATTGCTCACATTGTGACCGATCGCTGGCTCCAGCAGTTCTCTTCGCAGATCGATGTGCCCGTCTGGGTTTATCTTGCCGCCTTTGCCATCGTCATCGCCCTCACTTTGGGCATCATCGCCTTACGAACAGCTCAGGCAGCGAAGGAAAATCCTGTCGAGAATCTGAAATCGGAGTAATGGAAGCCACAATGGTCCGACCCGGTACCAAGTCGGACTGTCCGGCGAACGCAATAGTCCGACCCGGTACCAAGTCGGACTGTTCGGCGAATACAATAGTCCGACCCGGTACCAAGTCGGACTGTCGTGCAAACGCAATAGTCCGAGCCGGTACCAAGTCGGACTGTCCGGCGAACGCAATAGTCCGAGCCGGCACCAAGTCGGACTGTCTGGCGAACGCAATAGTCCGACCCGGCACCAAGTCGGACTGTCTGGCGAACGCATTAGTCCGACCCGGTACCAAGTCGGACTATCGAGCAACCACAATTCATGAAGCTGCAGCACAGCTATATGATGAAGTTTGACATCTGTAGATAGTTTGACATCTGAATAATAACGAATAAAAAATATACAATCATGATAACTGTATCAAATCTTAAGAAAGTTTTCCGCACAGAAGAAATTGAAACAATTGCGCTCAATGGTGTTTCATTCGAGATCAAGGATGGCGAGTTCGTCGCTATCATGGGTCCTTCAGGTTGTGGCAAATCATCGCTGCTGAATATCCTTGGTCTGCTCGACAATCCTACTGAGGGGTCGTATCAGTTGCTCGATACGGAGGTGGGTCAGCTGAAGGAGAAGGATCGCACACGCTTCCGCAAGGGCAAGATCGGCTTTGTCTTCCAGAGCTTTAACCTGATCGATGAGCTCAATGTGTATGATATCGTAGAGTTACCGCTGAAGTATCTGAACATCGGAGCATCGGAGCGCAAGCAGCGTGTGACCGAGATGCTCAAGCGCATGAACATCAGCCATCGCGCAGGTCATTATCCTCAGCACTCTCGGGTGGCCAGCAGCAGCGCGTCACCATCGCTCGTGCCTGTGTGAGCAATCCTAAGCTGATCCTGGCCGATGAGCCAACAGGTAATCTTGACTCAAAGAACGGTAAGGAGGTGATGGAACTACTGAAGGAACTCAATGCAGAAGGAACGACTATCGTCATGGTAACACACTCGCAGCGCGATGTCGCTCAGGCTCAGCGCACGATTGGAAGGCAAGTTCCGCGAGGATCTGTATTATCAATACCATGCACCAGCATCTGCCATCACTCAGCGAGAGACCCAATGACATCGTACCATTGGCAGAATTATTCCTAAAACGCTACGCTGAGAAGTATCGTAGAATGGTCGATTCGATCTCTGGTGAAGCCGTATTTCTTTTGGCTTTGCGTTCATTGGGGCTGAACCAGAATGTCGGAGGTGGGAACCTTGTGCCATGCAAACTGGCTCACGAGTTCGCTGGCAGCAATGGGGGTAGGAGAGGGGATGAGGCCGGCATGGAAGGCCAGCAGACCGATGATATGTTCGGGGGTGTGGTGCCGACGTAATTCGCCGAGGTCGAGGCTCTTGTCGCGCTTACAGAGGCGTTGGCCAGTTTCATTGCAAAGCAGTGGCAGGTGGCAGAATGTGGGGACGGGATAGCCCAGCAGGCGATACAGATAGATCTGCTGCGGAGCAGAGAGCAGGAGGTCTCGGCCGCGAACCACCTCGGTAATGCCCATCAGCGCGTCATCGACCACCACGGCCAGCTGATAGGCCCAGGCGCCATCGGCACGACGCAGGATGAAGTCGCCGCAATGGGTGGCGAGATTGACTGACTGCGGACCGTAGTGGGCATCGGTGAAGGTGATGGCTTCGTCGGGGACAAAAAGCCTGGTGGAAGGCTTGCGGGATGATGCGGGATTAGGGATTAGGGGTGAGGGAATGGGGGATAGGGATGAGGGACGACATGTGCCGGCATATACGATGCGGCCATCGGACTCGTGGGGAGCCTGTGTGGCCATGATGTCGGCACGGGTGCAATAGCAGGGGTAGGTGAGGCCCAGGTCGTGCAGCCGCTCAAGGTGCTGCTCGTAGATGTGGAAACGTTGGCTTTGGGTATATTCTTCGTCCCAGTCGAGCCCGAGCCACCGCAGGTCGTCCTTGATCTGTGCGGCATATTCGGGGCGCGAACGTTGTGGATCGATGTCCTCGATGCGCAATACCCATGCTCCATGCTGGCTCCTGACCGAGAGCCAGGAGAGCAGGGCTGAGTAGATGTTGCCCAGGTGCATGCGGCCGGTGGGCGAGGGTGCAAAACGTCCTTTCATGGGGGCAAAGATAGAAAAAAAATGGCAAAAAGAGAAATGAACCGGGGAAAAATGAGCAACATCCTGCGCATTTGCCCCTGTTTCGCCCCAATTACTTCCCCAAATAACCCTTTTATTTATAATGTTGCACAATAAAATGAGGGTTGATTCGTTTTTGTAGTTAGGTAAAAAAGCGAACAATGAAGAAAGCGTGCATCGTCATAGTCACAGTGCTCGGTCTGCTCGGGACACAGCAGGCCAAGGCGCAGCTCGATGTGCCGTCGAGTATGAACTGGGCCACACCCACGCTCTACAACGCGGCCACGGCTGGCTCGGACTCGGCATTGCACGTCACGGCATTCAGCCGCATGCAGTGGGTGGGCATCGACGATGCGCCGCAGAGCTTCTTCATCGCCGCCGACCTGCCAGTGATGTTCGGACGCAAGCGTGCCGGTGCGGGCGTGTCCATCCTCAACGACCAGGAGGGCCTCTTCGCCACCACATACGTCAATGCCCAGCTCAGCTACAGCACCAAGCTGTGGGGCGGCCGCCTGGCATTGGGCCTGCAGCCGGGCTTCGTGAACCAGACATTCCGGGGCGGCGAGGTGTCGATTCCCACGGGTGATGCCTGGGATCCGTCGGACGAGTCGATACCGACCACCGACGTGTCGGGCATGGGCTTCGACCTGGGCGCAGGTGCCTACTACGAGTATGGCCGGTTCTACGGCGGCATCAGCGTGCAGCATGTGCTGGGTTCGCAGCTCGAACTGGGCGATTATGCCTATACGGAGCTCACGCCGACATTTTATTTTAGTGGCGGAGGCAATATTCCGCTCAAACGCACGTTATTCATATTGCAACCCTCAGTGCTGGTGAGGACTACCTTCCAGTTCTGGCAGGTAGAGGCCACGATGCGTGCCACCTACGACCATAAGTTCTGGGGTGGCCTGACCTACCGCCATGGCGATGCCGTGGCCGTGATGGTGGGAGCCGACGTGGGAACGCTCCGACTGGGCTACAGCTATGACGTGGGCATCTCGCGCATGGGCTTCGAATCGGGCGGATCGCACGAACTGCTGGTGGGTTGGACCATGCACATCGACCTCGACAAGAAAGGCCGGCACGGACGGAAATCAATTAGAATCTTATAATAATATAGAATATGAAGAAACTGATATTCTTGATCATTGCACTTGTTGCCACATCGGCACTGCTGACCAGCTGCATGAAGTCCCGCGGCGGACAGGGCGGCGAAGTCACCGGTGTGCGTGGCCGTGCGTGGAACGAACCACAGCCCTACGGCATGGTGCTGGTGAAGCGCGGCTCGATGGAGGTGGGTGCCCAGGAGAAGGACAGCCTGTGGGGCGATCAGCTCGATGCCCGCGGCATCTCGGTGGATGCCTTCTGGATGGACGAAAAGGAGGTGTCGAACGCCATGTACCGCCAGTTTGTGCAGTATGTGCGCGACTCGATCATCCGCGAGCGTCTGGCCGACCCTACCTACGGTGGCAACGAGGACTTCAAGATTGAGGAAGACAAGTATGGCGAGCCCGTCACCCCACACCTGAACTGGAACAAGCCTATCCCCTGGCGCAAACCCAACGAGGACGAGGCGCGTGCCATCGAAAGCGTAAACAAAGTGGATCCGATCACCGGCAAGAAGATGCTCGACGGTGCACAGATGAACTATCGCTATGAGGTGTTCGACTACAAGTCATACGCCCAGCGTCGCTATCGCTTGGATCCTGAGCGTCGCGACCTCAATACCGATCATGCGGTGAACTATGACGAGGAGATCCTGATCTCGAAGGATACCGCCTATCTGGATGATGAAGGCAATATCCGGCGCGAGACCATTGTGCGCCCGCTGGCATCGGAGTGGGACTTCCTCAACACCTACATTGTCAACATCTATCCCGATACCACGGTGTGGGTCAATGACTTTGCCAATGCCTACACCGAACAGTATGCACGCTACTACTTCTCATCGCCCATCTACGACGACTATCCGGTGGTCGGCGTGAGCTGGGAGCAGGCCACGGCCTTCTGTGCCTGGCGCACCGAGTTCCTGAAGCAGAGCTATGGCATGCGAGGCATCGACGTCGAGGCCTATCGCCTGCCTACCGAGGCTGAATGGGAATATGCAGCGCGTGCTGGTAACAACGACCAGCAGTTCTCGTGGAAGACCGACATGCCGCACACCGAGAAGGGCTGCTTCAACGGCAACTTCAAGCCGGGTGACGGCGACTACAGCCGCGACGGCTACATCATCACCTCGCCTGTGGGTTCGTATTCGAGCAACGACTTCGGCCTCTACGACATGAGCGGCAACGTGGCCGAATGGACCTCGACCGCCTGGAGTGAATCGGGCGTGCACAGCGCCAGCGACATCAATCCGGACTATCAGTACAACGCAGCCAAGGAGGATCCTTACCGTCTGAAGCGCAAGGTGATACGCGGCGGCTCGTGGAAGGATGCACAGCACTATGTTCGTGGCGATGTCCGCACCTGGGAGTATCAGAACGAGCAGCGCTCATTCGTCGGCTTCCGTTGCGTCCGCACCTACTTGGGCAACAACAAGGTGACCGTCAAGACCAGCAAGGGTTCGAAGAGCAAGGCAGCCAAGCAGCCGAAGCAGAAGCGTCAGCGCAGCGGTGGCGGCGGAGGCGGCGGTGGCCGCTCGGCACGTCGCAGATAGTCAAATGACAAATATAGAATAGAAAATGTCTAATAGTAAATAATAGTCATGAAAATCAAGAAAAAGAGTCTTCTCACCCCGAAGACATTCAACTACCTATACAGTATCGGTGCATCCATCGTCATTCTGGGCGCGCTCTTCAAGTTGCTGCACGTCGCCGGTGCTGACCTGATGCTGATCATCGGCATGGGCACCGAGGCATTCATCTTCGCCGTGTCGGCCTTCGATGAGCCAGCCAAGGAACCCAACTGGGAGGTGGTCTATCCCGGCATCTACGACAAGGAGACCAATCTCACCTCGGAGGAGAAGCAGACCATGATGGAGCGTCGCAAGAAGCGCGCTTTGGCCAATGTGAGCGAGCAGACCGAGGCCGAGACATCGGGCAATGGCGGCACCGTGATCATCGGCGGTGGCGTGCCTGCAGGTGGCACCATCGTGGTGGGTGGTGGCGAACCATTGGCTCCGGCAGAGGCCCCACTCGTAGCCAATGGCAATGTGGGCGTGACTCCAGAGCAGGCCGATCAGGTGACCGAGGCTACGCGCAAGTATGTGGAGCAGCTCAACGCCATCAGCGAGGGGCTGGCTAAATTGCAGGAGAGCATGGCTTCGCTCAGCTCGAACAACGGCTATGCCGAACAGATGGCAGCATTGAACAGGAACGTACAGGGCCTCAATACCATCTACGAGATACAGCTCAAGAGCGTCAGCTCGCAGCTCGGTACCATCGAGCAGGTTAATCAGGGCCTGAACAACATCCGATCGCTGTATGAAAGCGGTCAGAACGACTCGTTCCGCATCCGCCAGGAGACCGACCAGCTGGCCCGCAACCTGCAACAGCTCAATGAGGTATATGCCCGCATGCTCCAGGCCATGACCGTGGGCTACGGCTTTGCGCCACAGCAGCCACAGGCAGCACCATTTCAGCAGCCGCAGCAGCAAACTTACGCACAGCGTTGAAACAAGAGTTTTAGTGGTTTAGGTATGCGCTATACAACTCTAAACTATCAAACTTCTCTAAACTCTAATCTCTAAACTCTAAACTCAAAAAAATGAGTGCCAATAACAGCCGTCTGTCCCCCCGTCAGAAGATGATCAACCTGATGTACATCGTCTTCCTGGCCATGGTGGCGCTGAACGTATCGAGCGACGTCCTCTCAGGCTTCAAGCATGTGGAGGATGCCCTGGATGCCAGCAACGCCGGAGCACAGACGCGCAATCAGAAACTATACGACGAGTTCGACCGTGCCCGCGAGAAGAACCCCGAGAAGGTGGCCCGCTGGTACAATGCTGCCCAGCAGGTGCGCACCACTGCCGCCGAGCTGAGCGCATTCATCGACTCGGTGAAGCATGAGATCGTCATTGAGGCCGATGGCAAGAAGGGCGATCCTGCCAATATCAAGAACCGCGAGAACCTGGAGGCCGTCAACCAGGTTATGCTCTACAACAAGGAGCTGAAGCGTGGCGAGCAGTTGCGCGGCAAGATCGAGCAGTTCCGCCAGAACCTGGTGGGCATGCTGCCCGATGGCGATGCCCATGTGGTGAGCAACTACCTTTCGACCCAGGCACCTGAGGATCCACGTTTCACCTGGGAGTCGGCCATGTTCGAGAATATCCCAGTTGCCGCAGCCGTGACCATCCTCTCGAAGATTCAGGGCGATGTGCGCAATGCCGAGGGTCAGGCCGTAGAGAGCCTGATGCAGGGCATCGACCGCGGCGATGTGCGCGTGAACCAGATGAGCGCCTTCGTGATTCCCAATTCGCGCAACGTGATGCGCGGCTCGGTGTTCGAGGCGCAGATCGTGATGGCAGCTGTCGATACCACCCAGACGCCCTCCATCTACATCGGTGACCAATTATATAATGGCGCGCGCGAGGGCTACTACAGCGTGACCGCCGGCCGTGAGGGCATCCAGACGCTCAAGGGCTATCTGGAGGTCAACAAGCCCGACGGCACCACCGAGCAGCTGCCCTTCCAGACCGATTACTTCGTGAGCGAACCAGTGGCTACGGTGTCGAACACCATGATGAACGTGATGTATGCCGGCATCGACAACCCGCTGTCCATCTCGGTGCCAGGTGTGGCAGCCGGACAGGTGAACGCCACCATGACCAATGGCACGCTGACCCGCAGTGGCAACGGCTGGGTGGCCAAGCCCAAGACCGTGGACCAGGATGCCGTCATCACGGTGACCGCCAACCAGAACGGACGCTCGATGACCGTGAGCCAGACCGCCTTCCGCGTGCGTCGCCTGCCCGATCCAACGCCTTACCTTCTGTGCAAGGACGCCGCTGGCAATTCGCAGCGGTACAAGGGCGGTACGCCGATCTCGAAGGCTGCGTTGCTCAATGCCGGAGGCATCCGTGCCGCCATCGACGACGGACTGCTCAACGTAGAGTTTACGGTCAAGTCGTTCCGTATCGACATCTTCGACTCGATGGGCAATGACATCCCTGAGGATAGCCAGACGAGTCAGTTCTCCGATCGTCAGCGCACGGCCATCAATCGCCTGCAGCGAGGCAAGAAGTTCTTCATCACCCGTGTCAAGGCAGTCGGCCCCGATGGCATCGAGCGAACCTTGTCGCCTATCGAGGTGGTAGTGAACTGATTCGAAATTCAGAATTCATAATTGAGAATTGATAATTCATAATTGATAAATAGATGAAACTCCGCAAATTTACCATACTCCTCCTGTTGGGAATGCTGTTGATGCCTGCTGCCATGGAGGCTCAGGTCAGTGTGCGCCGAGGCGGTGGTTCCCGCACCGAGTCAGGATCGAGCCAGAAGGGCAAGAAGGAAAAGGACCAGAAGGGCCAGAAAGGGACCCCGCCCTCGCGTGACGTTCTTCCGCAGACCGAAGTGCCCGGACGAGGAACTGCATCGCAGCAGAATCCGACCGAGGTGCCACCGGTACGTAATCAGGGTGAGGTTCCACAGACCGCTCCCACCAAGCGTACCCCCGCCAGGAAGACGGGTGTGAAGCAGTCGGAGGTGGCTGAGGGCACCACATTGCGCCAGCAAGCATTCTCAGAGTATCAGAAGAAGGAGGATCGTGGCGGCGTGTCGTGGCAGCATGTGCTCTACCGCGAGCTCGACCTGACCAGCGAGACCAATGCCTCGCTCTACTATCCACAGGAACCGATGGATGGCCTGACCAACCTGTTCCGCGTGATCCTTGATGGTCTTTGCAACAACCAGCTCAAGGCATACGAGTATCTGGATGGCCGTGAGGTGTTCACTGACAAGTATCTGGTCAATGTGCAGGATGTGCTCGACAAGTTCCAGGTGATGTATCAGCGCAAGGCTGGAACCGGCCGCAACGCCAAGCCCGTCTTTGTGGTGGAGGAGACCGATGTGCCTTGCACCGAGGTGCTCAGCTACTTCGTCAAGGAACGTTGGGAGTTCGATCAGCACACTTCGAAGTATGGTCCACGCGTGTTGGCCATCTGCCCTGTGCTGCACCGCAGCGGAGACTGGGGTGGCGAGGCAGTGAAGTATCCGATGTTCTGGGTCAACTTCGAGGATCTGCGTCCATTGCTGCGCGACCATCTGGTGATGAGCGGCGGCATGAACAATACGCCACGCTACACCATGGAGGAGTTCTTCACGCTTGAGCAATATCAGGGCGATATCTACAAGGTTCAGAACACCCGCGGCCTCTCCCTGATGCAGCAGTATCCGGAGCCAGAGGCGCTCGATTCAGTACGTTTCACCATCGAGGCACAGTTGCGTGGCTTCAAGGACAGTATCTGGGTGCGTCAGCTCACCCCTGAGGAGGAGGCTGCTCAGGCAACCGATGCGGCAGCACGTCGCGCTGAGGCACGCGAGGAGAAACAGGCCGCCAAGCGTGCAGCCAAGGCCGAGGCCCAGGCGGACAGACAGGCCGCCAAGGATGCGAAGCGCAACCGCCGCACCGGCGAAGCGGTCGATCTGGAGGCTATTGAGGCAGAACGAGAGGCCAAAGAGGAAGAGATTGACCAGCGTGTGGAACAGACCGGGAAGGCACACAGCGCCCGTCGTCGCCGTTGAAAAAACAGAACAAAATGTTATAAATATGCCAGATTAGGTGGATTTCGGTCCCTAATCTGGCATATTTTTTTGTATTCTTTTCGTAATTACAAAAAAAATGTGTAACTTTGCACGGCATTATGATATTCTTATGTTAATGTGTTGTTTTGTTAATATGTTGTTTTGTTATGGCAGACAACATCCGGCAACAAATAACACATTAACAAATAAACAAAACAACAAATTTAAAAAAATATTACAATGACACAACAGATTCAGAAGAAACTGAGCGATTCGAAGGCCGCCCGCTGGACAGCCCTCGTGATCGTGTCGGTAACCATGATGTTCGGCTACTTCTTCACCGACGTCATGTCGCCCCTTGAGCCACTGCTTACGGCCGCCAAGGGAGCAGAGGAGGGTCTCGGCCTGGGCTGGACCTCTTCGGAGTATGGTTGGTTCTCGGGCGCATACGGCCTGATGAACGTGTATTTGCTGCTGCTGTTCTTCGGCGGCATCATCCTCGACAAGTTCGGCATCCGCTTCACCGGCCTGATGAGTACGGCCTTGATGTTCGGCGGTGCTGTGATCAAGTGGTGGGCTTGTGCCAACGACTTCGGCGCTGAGACCATCTGGGTGCCATTCGGCGGCGACGTGCAAGCACAAGTGGCTTGGGCAGGTCTTGGCTTCGCCATCTACGGTGTGGGCTGTGAGATTGCCGGTATCACCGTGTCGAAGGTGATCGTGAAGTGGTTCACTGGCCATGAACTTGCCTTGGCTATGGGCCTTCAGGTAGCGTTGGCTCGTATCGGTACGGCTGTCGCCCTGGGTGCCTCGCTTCCTATTGCACGTGCCATGGGCGGTGTTTCGGCCTCTGTCGGTCTGGGCGCAGCCTGCTTGTGCATCGGCATGATTTCGTTCATCGTGTACAATGTGATGGACAAGAAGGAGGACAAGGCTGCTGCCGCTGCTGATGCTGAACCAGAGGAGGGCTTCAAGTTCTCCGACCTCAAGATCCTCTTCCTCAACCGTGGTTTCTGGTACATCACCCTGCTGTGCCTCATGTTCTATGCCGGCGTATTCCCATTCCTGAAGTTCGCCACCAAGCTGATGGTCTTCAAGTATGGCGTCGATCCTGAGCTGGCCGGTCTGATTCCTGCCATGCTGCCATTCGGCACCATCTTCCTGACCCCATTTTTCGGCGGCATCTATGACAAGTATGGCAAGGGCGCAACCCTCATGGTGATCGGTTCGTGCCTGCTCACCCTCGTGCATGTCATCTTTGCATTGCCAATGTCTTCTGTCACCCTCGCCATTGCCGTAATGATCGTGCTGGGTGTTGCCTTCGGTCTCGTTCCTTCGGCCATGTGGCCATCGGTACCAAAGATCATCCCAATGAAGCTGCTCGGCACTGCATACGCCGTGATCTTCTACATCCAGAATATCGGCCTATCGATGGTTCCAATGTGGATCGGCTCAGTCAATGAGAAGAACACCGACGCCACCGGCTTCATCGACTACACCGAGACCATGTCCATCTTTGCCTGCTTCGGCGTCGTTGCAATCGTCATCGCCATTCTCCTCCAGCTTGAGGACAAGAAGAAGGGCTATGGCTTGCAGAAGCCTAACGTGAAGTGATCCAATCGTAAATTGTCAATTGTTAAATCGTAAATATCACTATGTTTGAAGGACAACCTAAAGGCCTTTGGGCCCTGGCATTTGCCAACACAGGCGAGCGTTTCGGTTATTACACCATGCTGGCCGTATTCATCATGTTCCTGCAGGCCAACTTCGGCTGGGATGCAGGCACTGCGGGAACCGTCTATTCCTCGTTCCTGGCTTGCGTGTATTTTCTTCCTATCATAGGTGGTGCAGCTGCCGACAAGTGGGGCTATTCCAAGATGGTCACCATCGGCATCTTCATCATGTTCATCGGCTACGCGCTGCTCTCTATCCCTATGGGTTCCAACCTTATGGCCATCGTAGCCATGGCTGCTGCCCTGTTGCTGGTGAGCCTTGGTACGGGCCTGTTTAAGGGTAATCTGCAGGTCATGGTGGGCGATCTCTACAACGACCCACAGTATGCGCACAAGCGTGATGCAGGCTTCTCGCTCTTCTACATGCTCATCAACGTGGGTGCCATGTTTGCACCAACAGCTGCCATCAAGATCATGGAGTGGGCACAGCAGTCGCTCGGCGTGAACGAGGCAGACTCTTACCACTTCGCCTTCGCTGTGGCTTGCGTTTCGCTCATCGTCTCTATCGCTATCTACTACGCATTCAAGTCGACCTTCGCTCATGTGCTCTCGGCTGCTAAGAAGGAGGTTAAGCAGTCTGCTGCTGCCGTGGCGGACGATGCCAAGGACACGAGCGAGCGCATTGTCTGCCTCTGCCTGGTCTTCACCGTGGTAATCTTCTTCTGGATGGCCTTCCACCAGAATGGCGCTACCCTGACCTACTTTGCACGCGACTTCGTGGCCACTTCTGCCACCGGCATTACAGCCATGGAGATGGACGTTACCAACCTTGTGGCTTGCATCTTCATCGTCTATGGCCTGTTTGGCGTGTTCCAGAACGCTGGCAAGGGCAAGATTCTCAGCATCCTGATGATTGTGGCTGCACTGGCTTACCTGGCTTGGAACTATTCCAACGTGGGTGAGGTGGCAGTCAACGCTCCAATCTTCCAGCAGTTCAACCCTTGCTTCGTCATTGCCCTCACCCCAGTGAGCATCGGTATTTTCGGCTGGCTCAACAAGAAAGGCAAGGAGCCTAAGGCACCTACTAAGATTGGCTTGGGTATGCTCGTAGCTGCTGTGGCTTATCTGCTGATGACCGTTTCGACCATGGGCCTTGCCGCACCTAATGCCGAGAACCCAGAGCACCTGGCTAACCTCGATCCTAACCTGTTGGTAACCACCTACCTCATCCTTACCTTTGCCGAGCTTTTGCTTTCGCCTATCGGCATCTCGTTCGTTACCAAGGTGGCTCCAGCCAAGTACAAAGGCGTGATGATGGGTCTGTGGTTCGGCGCTACGGCTGTGGGCAACTTCCTCGTAGCCATCCCTACCAAGCTGTGGGGCAGCGAGCACTACGTGGTGTGGGGTACCCTCATGGCCATCTGCCTCGTGGCTGCTGCCTTCATCTTCTCGATCATCAAGAAGCTCAATAAGGTAGCATGATTATGACAGAACAGACCATTCAAGTTTCAGATCGCAAATTCAAACTTTACCTCAGCCAGGAGCAGATTCTGGCTGAGGTAAATCGTGTTGCGGCACAGATCAGCGAGGACTTGCGCGACAAGCATCCTCTCTTTGTGTGTGTGCTCAACGGAGCATTCGTCTATGCCAGCGACCTCTTCCGCCGCATCACCATTCCGGATGCCGAGATCACCTTCATCCGCATGAAGTCATACGAGGGCACGCAGTCCACGGGCAAGGTCAAGACCGTAGCCGGCCTGCACGAGAGCATCGTGGATCGCACGGTGGTCGTCATCGAGGACATCGTAGATAGCGGCTACACCATGCAGCGCCTCGTGCATCAGCTCAAGGACGATCTGGGTGCCCGTGAGGTGCTCATTTCCGTGCTGCTCAACAAGCCCAATGCCCGTAAGGTGGAGGGTCTCCACATCGACTACTGCTGCCTCGAAATCCCCAACGACTTCATCGTTGGCTACGGCCTCGACTACAACGAACAGGGCCGCAATCTGCCGGATATCTGGGTGGTGGCCACAAGTGAAGAAGATTAAAAAGTTTGAGGAGTTTGAAAGGTTTGAAAGTGCCCCTCGAACCACTCAAACCCTTCAGACCTCTCAAACCCCTCAAACCTCTCAAACTCCTTATCTCATGCCCTATACCGACCTCTTCATCGACTTCGACGACACCATCTACGATACCCACGGTAACGCGGAGATCGCGCTGGTCGAGGTGTTTCAGCACTTTGGCCTTGACCGCTACTTCCGCAGCGTGGAGGAATTCACCGTGCCCTACTGGGAGACCAACGTCGAGCTGTGGGACCTCTATTCGCGTGGTTTGATCGCTCGCGATTATCTCATCTTCGAGCGCTTCCGTCGTCCGCTGTCACGAGGCATCGTTCCCGCTGAGGGCGAGCGTGGCTGTGGCGCCGAGGGCGAGCAAAGGCATGGTGCCGAGGGCGCTGCTGTCCGGCACTTCGATCCTTCTCGCGAGTTTTGTATGGAGGTGAGCGACTACTTCCTCGAACTCTGTGCCTCGAAGCCCGGTGTGGTGGATGGTGCACACGAGGCGATGCGCTATCTCCGGGAGCGTGGCTACCGCCTGCACATCTGCAGCAACGGCTTCCACGAGATCCAGTACCGCAAGCTGCGTGTCAGCAATCTGGAGCAGTATTTCGACTCGGTGATCCTGAGCGAGGATGCCGGAGCCAATAAGCCGCAGAAGCAGTTCTTCGACTATGCCTTCGCCCAAACCGGTGCCGATCCCGCCACCACGCTCATGATCGGCGACAACTTCCAGTCGGACATCCTCGGTGCCAAGGCCGCCGGCATTGACCAGCTCTTCTTCAACCGCCATCCCGACACCTTCACGCCCACCGAGTCCATCACCTACCAGATCCGCTCCCTTTCCGAGTTGCGTCAGTTGCTGTGATGCACATTTGTGAAATACAATATCGGCTGCATTCCCCTCCGAATGCGGCCGATTTGTCTATTTGTTGGATAATTTACATGTATTTTGGCAAATTTTTTGTCGGAAATTTGGAAGTGTGAGCAAAATGTTGTATCTTTGCAACGAATTTCGGCCCTTTAGTCAGGTAATTCAGATAAGTTATTTTAAAGGTATTATCTATCAATCTATGTTGAACATTGTAATCTTCGGTGCTCCAGGTTCAGGTAAGGGCACGCAGAGCGACAAGATCATTGCAGAGTACGGAGTGGCTCACATCTCGACAGGCGATGTGCTCCGTGCAGAAATCAAGAACAATACAGAACTCGGCAAGACTGCTGCCATGTACATCAACGACGGCAAGCTGGTGCCTGATTCTATCATCATCGACATGCTGGCCGCCACCCTCGACAGCAAGGGCAAGGACATCTCTGGCGTAATCTTCGACGGCTTCCCCCGCACCATCGCACAGGCAGAGGCCCTCAATGTGATGCTGGCAGAGCGTGGCCAGCAGGTGAGCACCGTCATCGGCCTTGAGGTGGAGGACGCAGAGCTCATCAAGCGTATCATCCTGCGTGGCAAGACTTCGGGCCGTGCCGACGACAACGAGGAGACTGCCAAGAAACGCCTCAACACCTACTACAGCCAGACGCTGCCTCTGAAGGACTTCTACATCAAGGAGGGCAAGTACGCCAAGATCCAGGGCATGGGCACTATCGACGAGATCTATGCCAGCATCCATGATGCGATCGAGGCGGTAAAATAATTTATGAAGAAACACTCTTTATTTATAGTGACATTTGTATTAGGCACCTGTATTGGACTATGCAGTTCGATACAGGTGCCTTTGAGCATCGTGGAGGACAAGGTCCTGAGCATCGTGGAGGATGTGCCGCTGAACCAGAACACGCGCATCGAGACGGGTGTGGAGACGTTGCAGAGCGACTCTTCGGCCATGGCGATCGGATTGCCTCAGGGCTACACGGGCCAGGGGGTGCTGGTGGGCGTGTATGACACGGGCATCGACTACAACCATATCAACTTCCGCGACCCTGCGACTAACCGGACACGCATCAGCATGGCCATCCTCTACCGTGAGACGGAGGGGGCGGCTGACTCGATCCGCGAGGTCTATACCGAGCCTGCCTGCATTGACACTCTGACCACCGACACGCATGCTACGTGGCACGGCACGCACACCAGCGGCTCGGCGGCGGGCAGCTATCGCGGCATGGGATGGCAAGGCATGGCACCGGGGGCGACGCTGGCATTGTGCGGCACCTCCAAGCTGAAGCACGACCGCATGGAAGATGCCTTGCGCAGTATTATTGCCCATGCTGATGAGCTGGAGATGCCTTGCGTCATCAACGTGAGCATCGGCAACTGTACGGGTTGGAAGGACGGACTTTCGCCCATCCCGCAGCTGTGCGAGGAGCTGACCGACGGGGGCGAGGCTCCGGGGCGCATCATCGTCTTTTCGGCCGGCAATGACGGCAGCAAGGACTTCACTTTTGAACACACCTTCACGGCTTCGGATCAGCCTGTGTATTCGATGCTTGAGGCTCCGAAGGATAAGGAGGGACAGCCGCAATACCGCAACTTCGGCATCGAGGCCTATATGAGTGATTCGTTGCCCATGCGCATCTCGCTGGTGGCGTACGACACGTTGCAGCACCGTGAGGTGGATTATCAGCTTGTCAATCTGCGGGGCGATGTGCTGACCCCGGCCATGCTTGCCGACACACTATATTATACTGACAGCATCGCCCCCGAACATGACTTCCGTCGCTATGTGTGCGTGGAGGTGGAGGATACCTGCCGCATGCAGACGGCCGACGTGGAGCATACGGTGCTGGCGGCACGCTTCGACGGCCGACGTGGCTCGACCATGGTGGGCTATTATGTGATGGATAGCGCTGTGGGCAGCTATGCGTTGCGCGACGGTGGCCAGCCGGGGTGGCTGCACAGCGACTCGCGCCACAGCATCAACGAATACTGCTGCACGGAGTCGGTCATCTCGGTGGGTTCGTACAGCCTGGTGGATTCGCTGGTCAACATCCTGGGCAACACGGTGCGTACAGAGACACCACGGCATGAGGTGGCAGATTTCTCGAGCTACGGCACGACCTACTACGGGGTGGACAAGCCCGATGTGATTTGTCCGGGTGTGTTCGTGATCTCCAGCTTCTCGACCTTCTGCGAGGACAAGATCTCGTACTATACCAGCGGACGCAAGCCAGATTCGCCCTTGTACTATTGCATGGAGGCCACGGAGGAGGAGCCTCGTCCCAACTACTGGTCGGCAGACAAAGGCACCTCAATGTCGTCGCCCGTGATGGCCGGCATCATCGCCCTGTGGCTGGAGGCCTGTCCCACGCTGACCACCAACCAGGTGCGACAGATCCTGCGCGACACCTCCCGCTTCGACGACTACTGTGCGCAATGCCCCATCGATCCTCGTCAGGCAGGCTTCGGCAAGGTCGATGCCCTTGCCGGCATGGATGCCGTACTCGCCCTTGCCGGCATCGAACGCGTCACCATCGATGCCGCCCCACACCGCCAAGGCATCTTCGACCTCTACGGCCGCGAGCTTGACATCCCTCGCTCCCAGCTGCCTCGCGGATTGTATATAATTGATGGACGGAAGGTGAGGATATAGAAAAACGCTGCGTGATGCGCAGCGTTTTTTGTGTCAATATGAGAAGTGCAGTGCTCTATCAGGCAAGGAGCGTATTGATTACTCGCGTATTCGCCTCCTTGAGCTTCTGGCAAGCCAGCGCGAGGTTCTTGGAGAACTCCTCGTAGGTCTCGGCACCGCTGTCGCAGAGGTCGGTGACGGATTTGACGAAGAGGATGGGGGTGTGGAAGAGGGAGCAGACGAAGGCGACGGCGGCACCCTCCATGTCCTTGAGTTCGCCGTGGTTCTCCTGGATGATCTGGAGGTCGCAGGGCTGCATGTCGAGGCTGCTGCCTGTGGTGACCTTGCCCATCTTAAGGCCGAGCTTGGCGGCGAGGGCGGCAGAGCCCTCCCAGACGGGATAGTTGCCGAGGGCCTGGGTGCCCCAGGCATCGTCGCCGGGGACTCGGCGGTCGTGGAACATCACGGCCGAACCCAGGAAGACATCACCGATGCCTGCGCCATTGGCCTTGAACGCGCCACATGTGCCGGAGTTGATGATGAGGTCGGGATGCAGCTGCTGGATGGCGGCAAGGGTGGCTACGGATGCTGCCTCGCAACCGACGAGGTCGCTGCCGTGCTGCTCGCCGTTGAGCACCACATTGAGCTCCGAACCGTTGACCTCGCCTCGGTAGCAGAGGCAGGGGAGGGGAGCGAAGAAATCGGGTTGCAACTGCACGCCGAACTGCTCGATGAAGGGCTGGGCTTCGGCGCGCATGGCGACGATATAGCAAATCTTCATAATTAGAACTCCGAAGTAAAGTGGAACTTAATGTGCGGGAAGTCCGACTGTGCCATCTGCAATACGTAGCCCGATTCGGCGAGGAAGACGTCGCGGCCCTCCTTGTCAGCGGCCATAAACTGCATCTTGCGACGCTTGAAGTCCTTGAGCTCGGCCTCGTCGTCGCTCTCGATCCAGCAAGCCTTGTAGAGCTTGATAGGCTCCCAGCGGCACTTGGCGTTGTACTCGTGCTCCAGACGGAACTGGATAACCTCGAACTGCAACTGACCTACGGTGCCGATGACCTTGCGGCCATTGAACTGATTGGTAAACACCTGTGCCACACCCTCGTTGGTCAGCTGCTCGATGCCACGTGCCAACTGCTTGGCCTTCATCGGGTCGGCATTCTCGATGTACTTGAAGAGCTCAGGCGAGAACGATGGGATGCCGCGGAAGTTGAGTGCCTCGCCCGAGGTGATGGTGTCACCGATCTTGAAGGTGCCGCCGCTGTCAGGCAAGCCCACGATGTCGCCAGGGTAGGCCTCGTCCACAACCTCCTTCTTCGATGCCATGAAGCAGGTAGGGGCCGAGAAGCGCATCTTCTGGTCGAGGCGGATGTGCTTGTACCACTCGTTGCGCTCGAACTTGCCCGAGCAAACCTTGACGAAGGCGATACATGAGCGGTGGTTTGGATCGATGTTGGCATGAATCTTGAACACGAAGCCAGAGAAGCCCTCCTCCTCAGGACGAACCTCGCGCTCCACCGTCTGGATGGGACGTGGCGAAGGTGCGATCTTGCAGAAGCAGTCGAGCAACTCACGCACACCGAAGTTGTTGAGCGCCGAACCGAAGAACACCGGAGCCAGCTGGCCGTCGAGGTATTCTTGCTGGTCGAAGTCGGGATAGACGCCGGTGAGCAGCTCTACATCTTCGCGCAACTGGTTGGCATCGCGCTCGCCCACACGGGCATCGAGTTCAGGATCGTCAAGGCTCTCGATAGCCACACTCTCCGAGATGGTCTGCTTCGACGGTGTGTAGAGGTTGAGGCTCTGCTCGTAGAGGTTATACACGCCCTTGAAGCGCTCGCCGATGTTGATAGGCCAGGTCATGGGGCGGCAGTTGATGTGCAGCTCGCTCTCCAGCTCGTCGATGAGGTCGAACGGGTTCTTGCCCTCGCGGTCCATCTTGTTGATGAACACGATGACCGGGGTGTTGCGCATGCGGCACACCTCCATGAGCTTACGCGTCTGGCTCTCGACACCCTTGGCGCAATCGACCACGATGATAACCGAATCGACGGCAGTCAGCGTGCGGAATGTGTCCTCCTGGAAGTCCTGGTGACCAGGCGTATCGAGGATGTTGATCTTGTATTCTTTTCCCTCAAGTTCGTAGTCGAACGACATCACCGAAGTGGCCACCGAGATGCCACGCTGGCGCTCGATCTCCATGAAGTCTGATGCTGCGGTCTTCTTGATCTTATTGCTCTTGACCGCACCGGCCACGTGGATGGCACCGCCGAAGAGCAGCAGCTTCTCGGTCAATGAGGTCTTACCTGCATCAGGGTGCGCGATGACGGCAAAAGTGCGTCGCTTGTTGATTTCGTCAGTCAGCATTATTCTATTAACTATTTTGCTATTAACTATTTTATAAAAACGGGCGCAAAGATAATAAAAATAAATGACAAAAAGAAACATTGCCGCCATTTTCTGTCACGGCGTGCCGTATTTTTGCTTGATTGCTACGATTTTGATTGTTGGAGAAGCTAATGACAACAGCGTTTTCATCACTTGTCGCGAAGTAATGAAGCTGTAAAAGTGTGGCTTCATCACTTGTCGCGAAGTAATGAAACTGTAGATGTGCTGCTTCATTACTTGTCGCGAAGTGATGAAGCAGTAGATGTGTTGCTTCATTACTTGTCGCGAAGTAATGAAGCAGTAAATGTGTTGTTTCATTACTTGTCGCGAAGTGATGAGTCCGTAGATGTGCTGCTTCATTACTTGTCGCGAAGTGATGAAGCAGTAAGATTGCAATGATTTCGGCTCGTGTTTTGGCGATGCAATGCAATATTCATGAATGATGGAGTTGACAAAAGCGGAAACGGAAGCGAAGAAAAAAGGGAAAAAACAACTCATGATTAAAAAACATTATTATAAATTTGGAAATACGAAGAATAAATATTAACTTTGCGCGCTTAAAAATATTCTAAAACGAACAAAAGTGAGAAGAGTAGTTATCACGGGAGCCGGAATCTGGTCGTGTCTGGGCACAAATCTTGACGCTGTCAGTCAGTCGTTGCGCGAGGGTAGATCGGGCATCGGCATCGATCCTGACCGCATCAAGTATGGCTATCGTTCGCCCTTGACAGGCATCGTCGCAGCGCCTCAGCTGAAAGGGTTGCTTGACAGAAGGCTGCGCGTCAGCTTCTCGGAGCCTGCGGAGTATGCCTACATGGCCAGCCTGGAGGCTTTCAAGGGGGCCGGCATCGACGCTGAATATATCGACAAGAATGAGATAGGGCTGATCTTCGGCAACGACTCGTCGTCGAAGCCGGTGATCGAGACCGGACGCATCATGGACGATCGTCACGACACGGCGATGCTGGGTCGCAGCCTGGTGTTCCAGTCGATGAACTCCACGGTGACGATGAACCTCTCGTCAGCCTTCGGTTTCCGCGGCGTGAACTTCACGGTGAGTGCGGCTTGCGCCAGCGGTTCGCACAGCATCGGCCTGGCCTACATGATGATTCGCCAGGGCATGCAGGACATCGTGCTGGCAGGTGGCGCGCAGGAGGCCAACTACTTCTCGATGGCTTCGTTCGACGCCATCAATGCCTTCTCGGTTCGCACCGACGAGCCAACGAAGGCATCGCGCCCTTTCGACAAGGACCGTGACGGCCTGGTGCCCAGCGGCGGTGCGGCAGCATTGGTCATCGAGGAGCTGGAGCACGCCAAGGCACGTGGCGCCAACATCCTGGCCGAGGTGGTAGGCTATGGCGTGTCGTCGAATGGCGGTGGCGGCATCTCGCATCCGAGCGATGAGGGGTCGTACAATGCCATGGCACGTGCGCTGGCCGATGCCGGCCTCACGCCCGACGATGTCGATTACATCAACGCCCACGCCACCTCGACACCTCAGGGCGACATGCTGGAGGCGATGGCCCTGAAGCGCATGTTCGAGGGCAAGAAGGCCTGGATCAGTTCCACCAAGTCGATGACGGGTCATGAGTGCTGGATGGCAGGCTCGTCAGAGATCGTATATTCGCTGCTGATGATGCAGGGAGGCTTTGTGGCGCCCAACATCAACTTCGAGCACCCCGATGAGTACAGCGAGGGCTTGCATCTGGCCACGGAGATGGTGGAGACGCCCATTGACGTGGTGCTCTCCAACTCCTTCGGCTTCGGCGGCACCAACAGCGCGCTGGTGGTGAGAAAGTACAGGGAGTAATCAGTAATTTGTAATCAGTAATCATTATCAATATGTATCTTTCACCTGCATTGCAGAAAACCTATACATCGGAGCAGCTCAATGCCCGTGATGCACAGCGACTGGCTGAGTTCATAGCCTTTGGCCCGATGGTGTTCCAGGCCTCGAGGCTGATGGTGAAGTTCGGCATCATGGACCTGCTTCGCGACAGCGACACGGGCATGACCCGTCCGGAGCTGGTCGAGAAGACCGGGCTGTCGGACTATGCCGTGAAGTGCCTGCTGGAGGCATCGCTCTGCATCGGCACCGTGCTGATCGACCCTGAGACCGACCGCTTCCGCCTCTCGAAGGCCGGCTGGTTCCTGCTGTTCGATCCTGCCGCCCGTGCCAACCTGGACTTCAACCACGATGTGAACTACGAGGGACTGTTCCTGCTGGAGGAGTCGCTCAAGGAGGGCCGCCCTGCCGGCCTGAAGCACTTCGGCGACTGGCCCACCATCTACGAAGGCCTCTCATCGCTGCCGCCACAGGTGCAGAAGTCGTGGTTCGGCTTCGATCACTTCTACAGCGACTCCTCGTTCCCCGAGGCGCTGAAGATCGTCTTTGGCGACAACAAGACGCGCACCCTGCTCGACGTGGGCGGCAACACCGGCCGCTGGGCCATGAAGTGCGTGGAGTATGATCCGGAGGTCAACGTCACCATCCTGGACCTGCCACAGCAGATCCAGATGATGAAGGAGCAGACCGCCGGCAAGCCGGGTGCCGACCGCATCCACGGCTTCGGCACCAACCTGCTCGATCCGACGGCCGCCCTGCCTACCGACAAGCACTACGACGTGATCTGGATGTCGCAGTTCCTCGACTGCTTCAGCGGCGAGCAGATCGTGAGCATCCTGCAGCGTGCCGCCAGGATCATGGACAAGGATAGCCGCCTCTACATCATGGAGACCCTCTGGGACCGCCAGAAGTATGAGCCTGCATCGCTCTGCCTCACCCTGACCAGCCTCTACTTCACGGCATTGGCCAACGGCAACTCGAAGATGTACAACACCGAGGACATGGCATCGTATGTGGCTGAGGCAGGCATGGAGGTCGAGACCATTCACGACCATCTGGGTCAGGGACATTCGATCATGGTGTGCAAAATCAAATAATCTGTAATCAGTAATCTGTAATCTGTAATCAGTAATCTGTAATTTGTAATTCATAATATGTTACGTTCAGAAATTGAAGAGAAAGTAAAGAACTTCCTGATTGAGGACCTCGAGATTGACGAGGAGAAGATCGTGCCAGAGGCTCGTCTGCGTGAGGACATCGGCATCGACAGCCTTGACCTCGTGGACATCGTAGTAATCGTGGACCGCACCTTCGGCTTCCGCATCAAGACCGAGGAGATGGCTGGCGTGGAGACGCTGGCACAGTTCTGCGACTACATCGAGCAGCATACCAAACTCTAAGCCGCGCGTGCGATGACCGAGAAGCTGGAGCACGACAAGTGGAAAGGCACCACGGGCGGAATGCCCTGGATGCAGCGGTCGCTGGTCAAGATACTTGGCGCAGTGGATCAGCGTGTGGTCTATGGCTTTGTGGCCATGATCGTGCCGTTCTACATGCTGTTGGTGCACAGCGGCTATCTGGCGCAGTACCGATGGTTCCGGAAGCGCTTCGGCGAGCCGTGGTACAAGGCGTTCTGGCATGTGTATGTCAACCACTTCCGCTTCGGACAGATCATCATCGACCGCTTTGCCATGTATGGCGGACGTCAGTTCCGCCTTGAGATGGACGGCTATGACGAGATCTGGAAGCGACTGGAGGCCGAGCCGCAGGGATTCCTGCAGATGAGTTCGCACATAGGCAACTACGAGCTGGCCGGCTATTCGCTCAAGAGCGAGACCAAGCTGTTCTATGCGCTGGTGTTCCTGGGCGAGACCGAGACGGTGATGAAGAACCGCAACAAGGTGTTTGCGCCCAACAACATTGCCATGGTGCCGGTGATGCCCGACATGTCGCACATCTTCACGCTCAACACTGCGCTGGCCGACGGCCACATCGTGAGCATGCCGGGCGACAGAATCTTCGGATCGCAGAAGGCTGTGACCTGCCGCTTCATGGGCGAGGAGGCCAAGTTCCCACTGGGTCCCTTCTCGCTGGCGGTGGCAAGGGACTGTGGTGCGTTGTCGGTCTTCGTCATGAAGAAGGACTGGCAGACCTACCACATTATTATACGCGACCTGCGCGAGGGATACAAGGGCATCGACCCCGAACTCCTGGCCAAGAAGAGTGTGCGTCAGCAGGCGCTGGCCGACGAGTTCGTGCGGCAGCTGGAGCAGACCATACGGCAGTATCCGACGCAATGGTTCAACTATTATGACTTCTGGCAGAAATAGCCCTTTGCCACACTTGTGCAAAAGAAACGACGATGACTGAACAGGAATTCCTACAGATACCCGTGAGTGGCATCCTGCCACAGCGTGAGCCCTTCGTGATGGTGAGCCAGCTGGTGCACTACGACGAGCTGGTGACCACGACGCGCCTGCATGTGGCAGCTGACAACATCTTCTGCCAGGACGGCGAGCTGGTGGCCAGCGGCATCATCGAGAACATAGCGCAGACGTGTGCCGCCCGCATCGGATACATCAACAAGTACATCCTGCACAGGGATGTCAACATCGGCTTCATCGGAGCCGTGCGCAACCTCACCGTGCATCGTCTGCCCAAGGTGGGCGAGACCATCGAGACCCGCATCGAGGTGCTGAGCTCGCAGTTCGGCCTCACCCTGGCACATGGCGAGGTGCATCTGCCCGATGGCACGCTGGTGGCTGAGGGCGAAATGAAGATTGCGCTGAGCGAAAAGACGGTGTGAGGGAGGTTTGAGAGTTCGAAGAGTTTGAGGGGTTCGAAGAGTTTGAAGGGTTCGAAGAGTTTGAAGGGTTCGAGGAGTTTGAAGGGTTCGAAGAGTTTGAAGGGTTCGAAGAGTTTGAAGGGTTCGAAGAGTTTGAAAGTTCGAAGGGTCGAAAAACCGCAAAAAACTGAATGGTCGTAAAGATAGCTGATAATATCCTGTCGCCCCTGGGGCTGACGACGAGCGAGAACCTGCATGCCGTGCAGGAGCACCGTTCGGCGCTGACTTTGCACCAGTTGTGGGAGATTCCTGAGCCGTTCATGGCATCGCTCTTTGCCGAAGGTCAGCTGCAGGAGCACAGCTACGAGGGGGCCTTGCGCCAGTCCATCGCACAGGCTTTGAGCCAGGTGTCCGAGGTCGATCTGGCATCGCCCAAGACCGTCTTGATCCTCTCTTCGACCAAAGGACAGACCACAGAGCCCGACGGAGAACCGATGGGCGAGACAGCAGCACGCCTGGCGCGACACTTCGGCATCCAGACGCAGCCCATCACCGTGTCGAATGCCTGCATCAGCGGCCTGGCAGCACAGATTCTGGCCATGCGACTGCTCGAGATGGGTGAGTACGATACTGCCATCGTGGCTGGCTGCGACATACAGACCAAGTTTATCGTGTCGGGCTTCCAGTCGTTCCATGCCGTGAGTGACGAGGAGTGCCGCCCGTTCGACGAAGACCGTTTCGGGCTGAACCTGGGCGAGGCTGCGGCCACGATTGTCTATGCGCGTCGTGCCGAGGCTGCTGCCCATGAGTGGGTGATGACCCGGGGAGCCGTGCGCAACGATGCCTTCCACATTTCAAGTCCTTCGAAGACGGCCGAAGGTTGCTATCGAGCCTTGAAAACCGTGGTGGAAGGTGAGGACAAGCAACGTATAGCCTGCATCTCGGCCCATGGAACAGCAACCTTGTATAACGACGACATGGAAAGCCGAGCCATCGACCGGGCAGGCATGGCAGCGACGCTGGTCAGTGGACTGAAAGGATATTTCGGCCATACGATGGGTGCTGCAGGATTGCTTGAGACCATCTTGACCATGCATGCCATTGATGATGGCTGGGTGCCAGGCACGCGAGGCTTTGCGGCTGGCGGTACCAGTTGCGATCTGCGTGTGTCGGCTGAACATGAGGCCACGGACAGGCGACAGTTCATCAAACTGATGTCGGGCTTCGGCGGATGCAATGCTGCTGCCCTCTTCAAGAAAGGAGATGAGGCATGAGACGTATAGCAACGATACACATTACACCGGAGCAGGTGTTGCTTAACGGTCAGCCGCTGGCTGTGAGCGAAACAGGCAAGGCACTTCTTGCGTCGCTGTATAAGCAGCAGATCGGGGATTATCCCAAGTTCTACAAGATGGATCCCTTGGCTCGTTTGGGCTTTGTCGCATCAGAATTGCTCCTGCAGAGCGTCGATGAAGACCGTTTCGTCGAACGGGAGGATCGGGCCATCGTGCTGGTAAACAAGAGTGCTTCAAAAGCTGCGGACAGCCGATATGAAGAGACGATACAGACCGGGGAGAACTACTTCCCCAGCCCTGCAGACTTTGTCTATACGCTGCCTAACATAGTGACAGGCGAAATCGCCATACGGCACCGCTATCATGGCGAGACGACGTTTGTCGTCATAGATTCCAAAGATGACAAAACGCTTGACCTGCTGATCGGACAGGCTTTGCAGGACGCTGTGACAACATCCGTTCTGGGTGGATGGCTTGAATGCGAGGATGAGAATCATTATGAGGCCGATATAGCCTTGTATGAGCAGTCGTAAACAGAAAACATAAAACAAACAACATACAACTATGGAAGAATTGATCGAACAATTGAAAGAGCAGATCATCGAGGCATTGAACCTGGAGGATCTCACCCCTGCAGATATTGATGCCGATGCGCCACTCTTCGGCGAAGGACTGGGTCTGGACAGCATTGACGCCTTGGAGCTGATCGTGCTGCTGGAGCGTTTCTATGGCATCAAGTTCCAGTCGCCAGCCGAGGGTAAGGCTGTGTTCAAGTCAGTCAGGGTAATGGCTGAGTACGTTACTGCCAATCGCAAGAAGTAACATGCTCTTCCTGGACAATCTATATGCCGTCGTTGCTTCTGCCGAGGAGGGGACCCAGAGCGTGAGCTTTCAGGTTCGGCTGAATCCTGAAAGCGCGATCTTCAAGGCCCATTTCCCCGGTGAGCCCATCATGCCCGGTGCATGCATCGTGCAGATGGTGCAGGAACTCTATATGATGTGGACGAAGCGTGACGTGGAGATTGCCAAGGTCAACAACCTGAAGTTCCTTTCGGTGATCAGCCCGGATGCCGTGCAGGAGCTGAACGTCGTGCTGGAAGTGAAGAAAGAGGAGGCTGACATGATTCACCTCAAGGCCGATGTCGTGGATGGCCAGACGGACTACACCAAGATGTCCCTGACATTGCACGACAGGCAGAGAGGCTTGTGATAACCAGACTGTAACCCGATGGAGACCCGCGAAGAACTGAAGCAGCTGAACGTCTGCGTGATTGTGCCGACCTACAATAACCGGAATACGGTATTGCAGGTGATAGACCGTCTGCGGCCGCTGGCTGCGGATATCCTTGTGGTCAATGACGGCTCGACAGACGATACACTCGAACTGCTGACACAATACAGGCAGCGGCTGGATGACGGGCAGACCGACCAGCAGGCTTCGGCGGCGGCCACATCGCTCCATATCGTCACCTACGCCGAGAATCAGGGCAAGGGATATGCGTTGCGCAGCGGTTTCCGCAAAGCACTGGAACTGGGGTTCGACTACGCCATCACCATCGACTCCGACGGACAGCATTATCCGGAGGACTTGCCGCACTTCGTCCAGCGACTGAAAGAGTGCAAGGCCAAGGGGCACGACCGCGTGCTGATCGTGGGCAATCGCAAGCTTCAGCAGGAGAACATGCCTGGCGGCAATACGTTTGCCAACTACTTCTCGAATTTCTGGTTCGCCTTGCAGACGTGGCAATATCTGCCCGACACACAGACGGGTTACCGACTCTATCCCCTGCACCATCTGCATGGATTGAATCTGATAACAGCCCGCTACGAAGCCGAACTGGAACTGATGGTGCTGGCAGCATGGCATGGCGTGCGGCTGGAATCGACTCCCATCCGTGTCTATTATCCGCCGCGCGAGGAACGCGTCACGCACTTTCGCCCATTCTGGGACTTTGTCCGCATCTTCATCCTCAACACGGTGCTGTGCTTCCTGTGCATACTGTGCGGCTGGTGGATGATGCTGTGGCATCGATGCTTCCGCCAACACTAAATCTCTTTTTTTTGACTAAGAATAGACGATGAATCGCTTGAAACAGAAAATCATCACGATCTGTGCGTTCGTGGTTTTCCTGCTCCTGGCAGTGTGCTGTGCCATTCCCATGGCACTGGTGTATCGTCTGTTGTGGCCTCATGACGAGGCGAGGAAGCTGCAGTTCCATCGTGTGCTCTGGCGCATCTTCCGCTGGTGTGCCGTCCATATCCCCGGTGCGGACATCCGGCTCCAGAATCCCCGGAACGAGGATTTCACGAAGCCCGCGGTCATCATCTGCAATCATCAGTCGCACCTTGACCTGCTGTGTACCTTGATGCTTTCGCCCCGGATTGTGGCCATGACCAACCAATGGGTCTGGAACTTCCCACTCTATGCTCCGATCATCCATTATCTGGAGTATTATCCGGCAGCCGACGGCATCGAGGCCAACGAGAAGAAGATTGCCTCCCTGCTGAAGCGCGGATATTCGGTGCTGATCTTTCCCGAAGGCACACGCTCGGCCAGCTGCGAAGTATTGCGCTTTCACCGCGGAGCCTTCTATCTGGCACAGCAGCTGGGGATAGATATTGTGCCCGTATATCTGGATGGACCGGGCCGTGTATTGCCCAAGATGGACTTTACGCTGCAACCAGGCACCATCATGGTAGAGGTCGGACAGCGTGTCCTTGCCGGTGACACTTCGATGGGCGAGACGTATCAGGAGCAAACCCGCGCCTGGCACAAGCACTATGTACAGAAGATTGCAGAGATGAAACGATGAGCAGAACGAGAGTCGTGATCATAGGCAGCGGCATGGGAGGCCTCTCCTGTGGCGTCATTCTGGCCAAGCAGGGCTACGAAGTGACCGTGCTGGAACAGGGTGTGCAGGCAGGCGGCTGTCTGCAATGCTTCACGCGTGGCGGTGTGCGGTTCGAGACGGGCATGCACTTCGTAGGCAGTGCCGATCCGGGGCAGACCCTGTATCGTCTGTTCGACTATCTGGAGATCCTGCCCGACATCCAGTTGAAGCGTTTGGACACATCGGCCTACAATGTCATCTCATTGGCGGGCGAGCATTTCCACTTTGCCAACGGACGCGAGCCCTTCATCGAGACGATGCTCCAGCAGTTTCCCGGTGAGGCCGACAGCCTGAATCGCTATTTCGACGTCGTGCAGCAGGTGGCTGACGTATGCGGACTGAACCAGATGCAGACGACGCAGGACTCCGATCTGCTGATGAAGTATCAGCTCACATCCATGGGGTCGGTGCTTGAAGAGACCGTGCGTGACCCGCAACTGCGTGCCGTGCTCTGTGGCGACCTGCCACTCTATGCCGGAGTGCAGGACAAGACGCCTTTTGCGCTTCATGCCCAGCTGATGGACTTCTACAATCGCAGTTCGTTCC
Source organism: Bacteroidales bacterium (assembly GCA_045628525.1). Lineage (GTDB taxonomy): Bacteria > Bacteroidota > Bacteroidia > Bacteroidales > UBA3663 > Liminaster. The sequence goes on along the minus strand of JAZQPJ010000081.1, from coordinate 21,292 downwards.
GCATCCGTGGCGGCAGCGACCAGTTGGCCGACAGCATGATCCACACCATTGAGCGGTATGGCGGCCAGGTGCTGACGCGCAGCCATGTGACGCGCGTAACATGCAATGACACGCGTGCTACGGGTGTGGAGGTGAACGGCAGCCTATTCCTGCCTGCCGACATCGTGATCAGTGCCATTCATCCGCAGGTGCTGATGCCATTGCTCGACACGGGGCTGATTCGACCCGCATATCGCTCGCGCATCGCCTCGATACCCAATACGCCTTCAGTCTTCTCGCTCTATCTGAAGTTCCGGCCCTCGGCCATGCCATACATGAACAGCAACTTCTATGGCTATCAGGCCAGCCACCCCTGGGCGTGCGAGGAGTATGACGAGGAGACGTGGCCCAAGGGCTATCTCTACATGCACTTCTGTCCAGAGGAAGAGAGTGCGTATGCACAGAGCGGCGTGGTGCTTTCATACATGCACGCCAAGGACTGTGAGCAATGGAGCGATACACGCCTTGGCCGACGTGGCGAGGACTATGAGGCCTGGAAGCGCGCCAAGGCAGAGCGTATCTTGGACTTGATGGAACGTGACTTCCCTGCCATCCGCAGCCAAATCGAGAACTATTACACGGCATCGCCACTGACCTATCGGGACTATACCTCGACGCCAGACGGATCGATGTACGGCATAGCCAAGGATGTGGCGGCCGGTCCGGCTTATCGCATCTCGTATCGCACACGCGTGCCCAATCTGCTGCTGGTGGGCCAGAACATCAATTCGCACGGCATCCTGGGCGTGCTTGTCGGAACCATGATTACCTGCGGTAGTCTGCTGGGCCCGGGCAAGATACAGATCAGGTAAACATTCAGACAGACGCAACAAACACCTATTATATATATTATATGCAGAAAGTAATCATAATTGGCGGCGGTCTGGGAGGACTCTTTACCGGAGCACTCCTGGCCAAGAACGGACTTCCCGTGACGGTGCTCGAGAAAGGACGCGCCATCGGAGGAGGCCTGCAGACTTTTGTCCGTCATGGCATTACTTTCGAGACAGGCATGCACGTGCTGGGCGGCTTCCAGCCAGGCGGTTCGCTCAACCGCATCTGCCGCTATCTGGGCATCCTTGACAAGCTGGATATCCTACCATTGCCAGCCGACCGCATGGCGGTGGTCACCGGCATTGACAACCAGACAAGCTATCAGTTGCCACAGGGACGACAGCAGATTACCGACTACATGGTGCAGCATTTTCCCGAGGAGGCAGAGGGCATACGCCGATATATGGACACCATCTACGAGATTGCCTCGCAGATCGATCTTTTCAATCTGCGCCAGCCCGTCTCTACAGCGGTGCATGAGTCGTTCTCCATTCCGGTCGGCCCCTTTCTTGAGCAGTTTTCGCACAATCCGAAACTCCTCAATATCATGGCATTTGCAAGCACGCTATACGGAGGCTTGTATGACAAGACACCTGCCTACGTACACGCATTGATCTGTGTGCTTTATATCAATGGCTCCTCGATGTTTGCCGAGAGCAGCCAGCAGTTGGCAGACACATTGGCAGATGTGATCCGGGAACACGGCGGCGAGGTCCTGACCCAAGAGGAGATTTCAACCATCGAGGTAGAGAAACGCGTCGTGAAGTGTGTCAGGACAAAGAACGGACATACCTATCGGGGGGATGTCTATATTTCGTCCCTGCATCCCGTCGTAACCACGCAGTTATGCAGCGAGGGAGCGTTCCCGCGTGCTTATGTGAATCGTTTGAATTCCATTCCCAACAGCTACTCAGCCTTCAAGGTATATTACGAAGTCAAGGCCGAAGCGTTTGAAGCACTGCCTGCACCGGTCTATATCCTCCAGTCGGAGAATCGTCTCTGGTCACTCTACAAATATGACGAAACCTGGCCGCAAGGTGTAGCCCTGTTTATGACCGATAGCCGAGTGACATCGCGAGGAACGCGCAAGCTGATGACCGTAAGCCCGATGGCGTTTGATGCCGTGGAGCGATGGAGCGACAGCTACATTGGTCGCCGGCCCGAAGAGTACAAGCAATGGTGCGAGGAGCAGATAGCCCGTGTCACCCGGCTTATCGACCGGCGGTATCCATCGTTTGCCAGCGCGGTCGTAAGCAGCTTTGCAGCTTCGCCACTCACATTCCGCGACTGGCTGGGTGCTCCTGAAGGCAACATGTATGGCTACAGCAAGGATGCCGGCAACATTCTGCTCTCGCACCTGCCCATCCGCACCAAGGTATCCAACCTGCTGCTCACCGGGCAGAACATCAATCTGCATGGCATCTGTGGCGTGCCACTCACCGCTATCCAGACGGCAGAAGCGGTGCTTGGACAGAACGCCATACTTGGAGCCATTCACCAAATGGAAAGTCAATCATGAAGCGAAAAAAACTGGTAAATATACTGATGCTCGTATCTGCAATGTTCGCGTCTCGTGCCAATGGGCAGGAACTGACGCCTTTTCTCGTCGAGTCGGACAAGCCGGCGCCAGCAGTCATTGTATGTCCTGGCGGCAGCTATTCCTGGCACGACTGGCAGACTGAAGGCGTGAATGTGGCCGAATGGCTGCAGTCTGAAGGGATTGCTGCTTTTGTGCTCAAGTACCCGGTTCAGGGCGTATTCTCGTTCTGGAGTCATTATCGTTACCTTTTCCGTGGACATCAGTACCCTGATGCCATCGAGTCGCTCCAGAAGGCCATCTGCCAGATCCGCGAACATGCGCAAGAGTACAACATTGACCCCAATTGTCTGGGAGCAATGGGCTTTTCGGCCGGAGGACATCTGGTGGTTTCGGCTGGCGAGTTCTTCACCTCGCCAAAGGACCGTCCGGACTTCGTGGTACCGATCTATCCAGTGGTCACCATGCAGGAGAATCCCTGGGTTCACAAGCGTTCGCGCCGAGCATTGCTTGGAGAATATCGCAAGAATCAGCCGAAGTGGCAGGATAGCCTTTCGATCGAACGTCATGTGCGTCCTGACATGCCGCCCGTCTTTCTGGTCAACTGTGTCGATGATCCCATCGTGCACTATCACAATTCCGAGATGCTCGACTCCGCACTTACGGCCGCAGGAGTTCCGCACGAGTATCATCAGTATCAGACCGGAGGCCACGGTTTTGGCGCGAGCGAAGAGAAGACCAGCAAGGAGTGCATTGCATGGAAGGACTCGTTCCTGCGTTGGTTCCGCAACCTGTTGGCTCAATGATTCCTTATAATATTAACAATGTTCGAAATGGATAAGTTTGATGATATCCGCCCGTACTATCAGGAGGAGATTCCTGAGGCAATGAAGCGCATTGCCTCCAGTGATGGCTTCCCCATGATAGCCTCGTATGTGTTCCCCGATCGCAGCATCAAGGAGTCGCGAGCCATGGTGTCGGAGATCAAGACCATCGAGGAGTTTCAATCCAAGGTGATGAAGGTCTTCAACGAACAGGTCATTGAGCGAAGCATCACAGAGTTCACGATCGAAGGTCTGCAACGCCTTGAGAAGGACACGCCCTACCTGTATGTCTCGAATCATCGTGACATCGTGCTCGATTCGAGCCTGCTGCAATATGTGCTTCATCTGCATGGCTTCCAGACATCGGAGATCACATTCGGTGCCAACCTGATGTGTACGCCGCTGGTCATCGACATCGGAAAGTCGAACAAGATGTTCCGCGTGGAGCGCGGCGGCACCCCCAAGGAATTCTATCGCTGCTCGATGCATCTGTCCGAATACATCCGTCATGTCATCACCGACAAGAAGTCGTCGGTATGGATTGCCCAGCGCAACGGCCGCACCAAGGATGGGCGCGACCGTACGGATCAGGGCATCATCAAGATGTTCGGCATGAGCATGCCTGAGGACAAGATCAAGGCTCTGTCCGAACTGAATATCGTGCCCGTCAGTGTCTCGTACGAATGGGATTCGTGCGACTATCTCAAGGCATTCGAACTCTACATGGGACGCAACCAGAAGTATATCAAGCGTCCGGGTGAGGATCTGACCAGCATCCTCACGGGCATCATGCAGGAGAAAGGCCGCGTGCACTTCGAGATTTGTCCTGTCATTGATCACAGCGAACTGGTGGCGCTCTCGCAACTCACGCTGAACGAATTCAATCAGCAGGTGGCACGATTGCTTGACAACCGTATCAACAGCCAATACAAGCTTTGGCCAAACAACTATATTGCCCACGACATGCTGTATGGACAGAATCTGTATCAGGACCTTTATACCAAGGAGGAGAAAGCAGCATTCCTTGAGCACATGAACAACCTTGATGCCATTGCCGAGAAAGATGAATACACCGAGTTTGACCTTGATGTGCTGCATCAGATCTTCCTGGGCATTTATGCATATCCTGTCGATAGCAAGATGATGACATTGTAATAATCCTTTATATATGCAATTGTTTCCCCAATGAACTTCTTCCTTCGTCTATATGATTATTTTCAAAGCCGTCGGACACGTCTCTGGCTACTGCTGTCAGTAGTGATTGTTGTGCTGGGGGCTTTGGTGACACGTATCGATTATAAGGAAGATATTTCGGACTTCATGCCTTTCGATGCCGAGTATCGGCAAGCCATGAAGGTGTATCAGGAAGTTGCCTCAGGTGATCGTGTCGTCTTGCTTTTCGGCCTGGAGGATACCACGCAGGTCAATCAGGAATACATTGCTGCCGGAGTAGAGCGTTTCGGAGAATTGCTGGCCGAAAAGGACACTGCCGGATGGATCGCGGATTGGCAGCCGCAGGTCGATGTCGCCCAGGTGCTCGACATATTCAGCTTTGTATATGAGCATCTGCCCGTTTTCCTGACCGAGCAGGATTATGCACACATGGATAGTGTGATGGCTGCTGAACCGCAGTTTATAGCACATCAGCTGCAGTTGGATTACGAGCAGATTGGCTCGCTGTCAGGTTCCTTCATGCAGCCGATGTTGCAGAATGACCCATTGGGCATCGGCACGCGCATGGCATCGGTCCTGCAGCAATATCAGCCGGAATTGAAGTTCGAGCAATATGACGGTTATGTGTTTACGCCCGATGGAAAGCGTTGCATGGTTACCTTCTCGTCTCCATTTGGAGGTGTCGAGACCGATGGAAATGCTCGTCTGGTTCAATTGCTTGAAGCCACGTTGGCTGAAGTGCGTGCACAAGAAGAATTCTGCCAGCTGGAAGCCTGTTCGATCGGAGCTCCTGTCATAGCTGTGGCCAATGCTTCGCAAATCAAGCATGACAGTATTCTGGCTGTCATCATTTCTGCCGTACTGATCCTTGCATTGATGCTCTATGCGTTCCGCAATCTGAAGGCACTGTTGCAGATAGCCATGGCCACGGGCTTCGGCTTCCTATTCGCGCTGGGCTTCCTGGGCACCTTCCGCGATACGCTCTCGGTCATCGTGTTGGGCATTGCCTCAATCATCATCGGCATTGCCGTCAACTACCCGCTTCACTTCCTGTGTCACATGCAGCATGAGCCCAATCCGCGCACGTCACTCAAGGAACTGGTCGTGCCGCTCTTCATCGGCAATGTCACCACCGTAGGAGCTTTCCTGACGCTGGTGCCGCTCGATGCAGTTGCCATCCGTGATTTGGGCCTGTTCAGCGCATTGATGCTGGTGGGTACGATTATCTTCGTGCTGGTATTCATGCCACATATTCCGATGTCGGGCATGAAGCGGTCCCATGTTGGCGAGGATATGGAGCAGGAGGTACACGCCTTTGATCGTCTGGCCGAGTTCTTGATCAATTCACGTCTCGCGATGGCTGCCGTGCTTGTCATAACTGCTGTACTGGGATGGTTCAGTCTGCAGACGGAGTTCGATTCCAACCTGAACCATATCAATTACATGACCCCGCGTCAAAGGGCCGACCTGGAATATGTGTCATCTTTGCAGGGACAATCACAAGGCAATACCGTTTATGTGTCAGCATCTGCCAAGTCTTCCGATGAGGCGCTGCAGGCATTCGAGGCGCTGCACCAGCAGATCAGGGAGATGCAGTTGGACACCTTGGTCCTTCGTAGCCGCAGCATTATCGACTTGCTCGTTTCGGAGTCTCTACAGCAAGAACGTATTGCCAGGTGGAAGAACTTCTGGCAGCAGCATGGCTTTGGCGAGGGACTGAGTGAGGAGTTCCGAAGCCAAGCCGAAGCAGTCGGTTTCGCGGCCGATGCATTTGCACCATTTGAAAGCCTGCTCACCGAAGAGCTCCCGGTTATTGCATGGGAAGACTTTGAACCCGTTACCTCGACCATACTTACGGGCCGCGTACGTGATGGACAGCTTGTGGCGCAGTTCGACGTGCCAGATGCTCAGGTAGAGCGGGTGGAGGCGGCATTTGCCCAGGCCCTGCCTCGGGACACGCAGGTCGAGTTCCACATCTTTGATCTCGTGTCGCTCAATGGCCGCGTTTCGGATGCATTGTCCGACAACTTCAACTACATCGGCTATGCGTGCAGCATCATCGTGTTCCTGTTCCTCTGGTTCTCGTTCCGCCGCATCGAGCTGGCGTTGATCGCCTTCCTGCCCATGGTGATCGGCTGGGTCTGGATTCTGGGTCTGATGCAGCTGTTCGATATTCAGTTCAACATCGTCAACGTCATCCTTGCCACCTTCATCTTCGGCCAGGGCGACGACTACACGATCTTCGTGACCGAAGGACTGGTACGCGATTACCGTGAGGGACGTCGGGTGCTGGTCAGTTATCAGCGCAGCATTCTGCTCTCGGCGCTGATCATGCTCATCGGCATCGGGTCGCTGATCTTTGCCAAGCATCCCGCCATGCATTCCCTGGCCGAAGTCACCATCATCGGCATGGCCGTCGTTGTGCTGATGGCGTGGTTTATTCCTCCGATGGCCTTCCGACTGTTTGTCAGGTATGACGACTCGTTCCGCCGCTATCTCCAGCGGTCCCCACATCGTAAATCGTAGATTGTCAAACCGTCAATCGTTAATCGTCAAATCGTAAATCCTAAATCATAAGATGAAAGAGAAACTTATTGCACTCCTTGAGGATGCCCTTCCGCTCGTTGACCTTGAGTCAGAGCGCCTGTATGACGAGCTCGATTCGCTCGGCATCACCAACATCCTCATGCTCCTCTCCGAGGAATTCGGCATCGAGCTCACCTCGCGCGATGCCACCCCTAAGAACTTCCGCAACCTTGATGCCCTTGTAGCCCTCGTGGAGCGCAAGCTGGCCGAAAAGCTGTAACTCCGAGACATGCCACGCATAGCCGACTATCTGCGACAGCACGCCACTGAGCGGCCCGATACACTCGCCATCATCAATGGTGACGAGCGCATCAGCTATGCCCGCTTGTGGCTGTTGGTCGAGGCAGAGGCGCAGCGAATGCAGACGGTCGAGGGGCTTCGACCCGGGGACGTCAGTCTGCTGCCGGCCTCGCAGAGCGCCGGTTATCTGGTCAGGTTCCTGGCCATTCATCTGGTGGGTGCCATCTGCGTGCCCGTCGATGGCACAGTATCGTTGCCCGAATATCGGAATCCCGCCATCAGCGACGTGCTCTTCACCACAGGCTCCACCAGCCAGCCCAAGGCTGTGCTGCTCAGCCACGATGCCATCATGGCCGATGCCGACAACCTCATCCATGCGCATGGTTACCGCCCAGGGCTTACGTTCGTCGTGTGCGGACCGTTGCACCACTTCGGCAGTTGGAGCAAGGTGCTGCCCACGCTGGTGGTGGGCGCCACGCTGCATGTGCTCGATGGACTGAAGGACACCGAGGCCCTGCTTTCGGCACTGGGCTCCACGCCCTGTACCGCCACGTTCCTCGTGCCGTCGGCCATCCGCATGCTCATGCAGCTGTGCGGCAGCCGGCTCAGGGAACTGCAGCGCAACATCGACTTCATCGAGACCGGTGCTGCACCTATTGCCACGAGCGATATGGAGCAGTTGAGGCAGCTGCTGCCTTACACTCGTCTCTACAACACATACGCCTCGACTGAGACGGGCGTGGTCTGCACCTATCCCTTCCATCTGGCTTCGGCCGAGCGACAGCCTTCGGTGTCCGACCGCCCGGTGACGGAGACCGAGCCTTGCCGGCAGAGCTGCGTGGGCCCGACCATGCGCCATGCCCGCATCCGGCTCGATGACGAAGGGCATATATGCGTCAGCGGCCCGATGATCATGTCTGGCTACATGCACGATCCGCAACCGCTGCAGGAGATTCAGACCTCGGACATCGGGCAGATCGACGAACACGGATACCTCTACATCACTGGCCGTGACAGCGACTTCATCAACGTAGGCGGCCTCAAGGTAGCGCCTGCGGAAGTCGAAGATGCTGCCTCAGGCATGGAGGGAATAAAGGATTGCATCTGTATTGCTCGTCCGCATCCCATGATGGGGCAGATTCCGTGCCTGCTGGTGGTAATGCAGCCGAGCTGTGCCTTCGACAAGAAGGCCATCATCCGCTACCTCAAGCCCCGGCTCGAGACCTTCAAGATACCGTTGCAATACGAGGAGGTCGGAGAGATCAAGAAGACGTTCAATGGCAAAAAAGACCGCAAGGCATATCGATAATCAACCATGGCTTGGATTTGGCTCATCATAGCAGCAATCTTCGAGGTCGGCTGGCCGCTGGGATTCAAGTTGTCCGACCTGCATCCCGAGCGGTTCTGGCTCTACATCTCGCTGGCCACGCTCAGCATGGCATTGAGCGGCCTGTTCCTGTATTTTGCGCAGAAGACCATCCCCGTGAGCACAGCCTACATCATCTGGACGGGCATCGGTGCCATCGGCACCTTTCTGCTCGGCATCCTCCTGTTCGACGATTCCGCCTCGCTGCTCCGCATGTTCTTCGCCCTGCTGATCCTGGTCGGCATCGTCGGTTTGGAGCTGACTTCGGAATGAAAACGTTCCACTCTTATTGTAATGACAACAAAAAAACACGCGTCCCACATTGGCTGGGATGCGTGTTTTTTGTTGCCGAAACCTGCTGGAAAGCGGCTCAAAGGCGATCTGTGGCAAGGCATTTTTGCTATCCGGGACAAACCAAATGTGTCAAATGATGTTGACCTCCGGCTCAATGTCGATGCCGAACTTCGCCTTGACATCGTGACGCACGGTGTCGCACAGCGTGATGAGCTCCTGTGGAGTGGCACCGCCAAGGTTGACCAGCACGAGGCTCTGCTTCTGATAGACGCCGGCACGGCCGAGGGAGCGGCCCTTCCATCCGCATTGCTCGATGAGCCAGCCGGCGGGAATCTTGGTGTGGAGGTCATCGACCACATAATGGGGCATGGCGGGGTAGGTGAGGAGTAGCGACTGGAAGACGCTATTCTCGACCACCGGATTCTTGAAGAACGATCCGGCATTGCCGAGCTCCTTAGGGTCGGGCAGCTTGCCCTGACGGATGCGGATCACGGCATCGCGCACATCCTGGGCGGTGGGAGTGTCCGACACCAGGACTTGCTTCAGGCCCGCATACTCCAGACGCAGGTGAGGGGTGCGCTGCAGGCGGAGGATGACGCTTGTGACAATGTACCGACTCTTGGCCTCGGGCTGCTTGAGCAGCGACTGGCGGTAGCCGTACTGCATGTCGAAGGCAGATAGGCGGCATGCACAGCCGGACAGGACATCCCAGCAGATGACCTGCTCCACGAGGTTCTTCATCTCCACGCCGTAGGCACCGATGTTCTGCACGGCAGCGGCACCCGTCTCGCCGGGGATGAGCGAGAGGTTCTCGGTGCCGTAGAGATCGTGGCGGGCGCAGTAGTCACAGACATCATCCCACAGGGTGCCTGCCTTGACCTCGAGCAGGCACACATCGCCCATGTCCTTAGGCTCGATGCCTGTGGCTGTGCAATGGAGCACGACACCATCGTAGTCGCCACGGAACAGCAGGTTCGAGCCGCTGCCGATGTGCCAGAAGGGGAGGCGTCCAAGCTGACGGTGGTGCTGCATCAGTGCTGCGAGTTCAGGATCGGCGAGCAGTTCGCGGAGTTCGTTCTCGTCGTCATATTCGGCAAGGATGGCAGCCTTGACATCCATGCCAAAAGTGTTGTGGGGTAGGAGATTTGCGTTGCGCGAGATCTTAATCATGTACAAATTAACATTTATAATGTACTGTTTACAGGGGCAAAGGTAGTCATTCTTTATAAGAAAAGCAAATTTCTGGTTCGGATTTTTGTAAAAATGGATAAAAAGTGTTACCTTTGCACCGCAATGTTGCCAGGCGGCGCGTTGTATTGATAATGGTACATGAAGGACATGAAGAGTTTTGTCCAGCAGATATTGCTTATGATCTTGTGCGTGGCAGCCGTGGGTTGTCGCGTCACACGGCATATTCCTAAGGACAGCGCCGTGGTGAGCCGTGCCGAGATACGCATAGACGGACACCTGACCGATCAGTCGCAGTTGCGCATGGCCATGGCGCAGCGTCCGTACCACAGGACGTTTGGCCTCCTGCCCATCGGTTCATGGATCTGGCACAATGACAGCACCACGGCCTGGCACCGGTTGAGGCAGCGAATGGGCACGCCCCCCGTGCTGTATGACCAGGCCAAGACGCGCCGCAGCGAGCAGGCGATGCGCCGTGTGATGCAGCAGCAAGGATACCTGGATGCAACGGTGAGCCATCGCACATCGGTGAAGGACCAGAAGGTAAGCGTGACCTACGACATACACAGCAACATGCCGCGTCGCCTGCAGGTGGTGACGTACGATGTGGCAGACGATGAGATACGCCAGCTGCTGGATTCGACCAGCCAGTCAAGCCGCCTCCATGTGGGGCAGCTGCTCGACCATGGCAGGCTGGAGTCGGAGCGGCAGCGCATCACCAACCTGCTGCGCGACCATGGCTACTGGGGCTTCGACAAGGAGGACGTCTCCTATCTGGCCGACACGCTGCAGGGCAGGGAGGAGGTGGATCTGACCGTGCGCATCACGGGCAATCACCGGCAGTGGCATTTCCGCCAGGTGCATTTCTTCACCGACTTCAACGTGCTGGCACAGGATGGACAGGATGGCGAGGCCCGCCACTTCCGCCTGATGGAGGAGCCGGGCTTCGACCTGACCTACAGCGGCGAGCGCTGCTACCTGCGTGACAAGGTGCTGATCCGCAACAGCTTCATGCTGCCCGGCGACCGCTATACAGAGCGTGCCGTGCGTAACACGTATGCCGCGCTGAGCCGACTGAGGATATTGAAATACATCAACATACGCGTGGAGCCCATCGAGGGAAGCAACGAGCTGGACGTCTTCGTGTATCTGACCCCGCAGCCGACGCACAACATGCAGTACGAGCTCGATGGCACCAATACGGCCGGTGACCTGGGCTTTGCCATGGGACTGGCCTATCAGCAGCGTAATGCCTTCCGTGGGTCAGAGGCGTTCACTGCCCGGCTGAAGGGAAGCTACGAGGCATTGAGCGGCAATGTGGAGCGCCTGGTGAACCGTCATTACTCGGAGTATGCCGCCGAGACGAGCATAGAGTTCCCGCAGATGCTCATGCCCTTCCTGAGCGATGCCATCAGGCGCAAGAGCCGAGCCACCTCGCTGGTCACGGCCAGCTACAGCCGCCAGAGCCGTCCGGAATATACGCGCATCGTGACGCAGGGTGGCTTCGGCTATAAATGGAACAGCCCTGACGGCAAATCGCGCCATGTGTGGGATGTGGCCAACCTGAGCTACGTGTATCTGCCCGAACAGAGCGAGACGTTCAAGGAGCTGATTGCCAACCTGGGACCTATCAGCTACAGCTCATACAGCAGCCACTTCATACTGAGCATGGACTATAGGCTCTATATGGGCAACACCACTCTGACTACCGGCCGCCAGCAGCAGACCACGCGTGACCTGTGGTCGCTGCGCATCAATCCGGAGATAGCGGGCAACGTGCTGTCGGCTGTGAGCAACCTGGCAGATGTGCGGCAGGAGGAGGGCAGGTATGCCATCCTGAACCAGCCCTTCGAGCAATATGCCCGATTCGATGTGGACTGGAGCTACAGCCACTACCTCTCGGACCGCAGCCGACTGGCACTGCATGCCGCAGGCGGTGTGGCGGTGCCTTATGGCAACAGCACGGTGATGCCGTTTGAGAAACGCTACTACTCGGGCGGCGCCAACTCGGTGCGTGGCTGGTCGGTGCGTGAGCTGGGACCGGGACGCTATGCTGGCACACATTCGGCATTCAACTACTTCAACCAGTGCGGCGATGTGCGTCTGGATGCGAGCATGGAGCTGCGGTCACGCCTGTTCTGGAAGCTGGAGTCGGCCTTCTTTGTGGATGCCGGCAACGTGTGGACCATCAAGGAATATGACAGCCAGGAGGGAGGCGCCTTCACCGGCGACTTCGTGCGGCAGATAGCCTCGTCGTGGGGCCTGGGCCTACGAGTGGTAACCGACATGATGGTGCTGCGTGTGGACTGGGGATTCAAGGCCTACGACCCCTCGGCCAATGCCGACGAATCGTGGTGCCTGCCGCATCCGCTCCGCTCGAGCCATAACACGCTGCACTTTGCGGTCGGCTATCCGTTCTGACCACAGAATATAAATGACATAAATGAAAAATATCACCATAGTAACAGACATGAAACAGACATTCAACGAACTGCTGGAAGAGACACTGGTACAGAACTGGGACCTTGCAGCACTCTCGAACTATGAAGGCAAGACATACACCTACGGACAGGTGGCCGAATGCATTGCCCGATACCATGTGGCATGGCGAGCCGCAGGCCTGGAACCTGGCTGCCGAGTGGCACTCTGTGGCCGCAACAGTGCGGAATGGTGTATTGCCCTGCTGGCAGCCTTTGGCTACGGTGCCGTGGCTGTGCCGCTGCTCAACGAATTCACGCCCGACATGATAGTGCGCCTGGTGAAGCACAGCGATGCGCAGGTATTGCTGGTGAGCCAGCAGATTCGGAAATCAATTGAAGATGTTGACTTCGCTACGGAGATGCCTGAGCTCAGCATCGGCCTGCTGGAGGAGCAGGTGATGGCCGAGGATGCTTTCGCCCGCGCCTACCCTCAGGGCTTTGACCGTCAGCAGGTGAAGATGCATGCGCAGACGGCCGATGAACTGCTGATGATTAACTACACCAGCGGCACGACCAGCGAGCCCAAGGGCGTGATGATTCCGCAGCGTGCCATCTGGAGCAATATGGCTTTCGCCCGCGAGGTGCTGCCCAACCTGGGTGCCGGCATGGAGGTGCTCTCGTTCCTGCCTACGGCACACCTGTATGGCATGGCGTTCGAGCTGCTGTATGAGTTCGTGGTGGGCATTCATGTCACGTTCATCACCAAGGCGCTGACCCCAACGATCATCCTCCGCGCGTTGAAGGATGTGCATCCGCATCTGGTGGTAGTGGTGCCGATGCTGATCGAGAAGATTGTGCGTAAGGGCCTGATGCCAAAGTACAAGGACAAGAAGATGCAGCTGCTCCTGAAGCTGCCGTTCATCGGCAATGTAGTCAGGAAGAAGATGCGCGAGGGCTTGCTGGAGGCATTGGGCGGCCGTCTCTATGAGGTAATCATCGGCGGTGCCGGACTGAATGCCGAGGTGGAGCAGGTGCTGGTCGATATCAAGTTCCCATTCACGGTGGGCTATGGCATGACCGAGTGTGCGCCGATTATCGGTTATGAAGACTGGCACAGGTTCGTGCCACAGTCGTGCGGCAAGGCAGCGCCACGCATGGAGGTGAAGATCGACAGCCAGGATCAGCAGCATGTGCCGGGCGAGATACTGACACGCGGCATGAATGTGATGCTGGGCTATTACAAGAACGATGAGGCTACACATCGGGCCATCGACGAGGAGGGCTGGCTGCACACCGGCGACATGGGCGTGAAGGATGCCGAGGGCAACATCTTCATCCGCGGCCGTATCAAGAACATGCTGCTCTCGCCATCGGGCCAGAACGTCTATCCAGAGGAGATCGAGGCGGTGGTCAACTCGCAGCCATACGTGGTGGAGAGCGTGGTGGTGCAGCGCGAGCACCGACTGGTGGCGCTGATCTATCCCGACCGTCCGACGGCACAGAAGGAGGCCGGCCTGAAGAGTGAGGAGGAGCTGCAGAAATACTTCGTATCGCGCCTCAAGGAGGTGAACCGCAGCTTCCCGACCTATGCGCAGGTCAATGATGTGGAACTGGTACAGGATGAGTTCGAGAAGACCCCGAAGAAGTCTATCAAGCGTTTCCTGTACAAATAAAATGAAAACTCCGCGTTGCATTTTTTTCGACCGATGCCTGTTTTTGCAATCTCGAAAAAAGAAATGAAAAGGCGGGCGGCTTCATATCACATATTTTATATATATTTGCAGAGATATACTACACAAATTAACTGACAATAAGACAAGAATATGCGCGTCATTATCAACCCAGACTACGCTTCACTCTCGAAGTGGGCAGCCAACTATGTGGCAGCCAGGATCAATGCTGCCAATCCTACACCAGAGCGTCCTTTCAAGCTCGGTTGCCCTACCGGCAGCTCGCCATTGGGCCTCTACAAGGAGCTCATTGCGCTCAACAAGGCCGGCAAGGTTTCCTTCCAGAACGTCGTTACCTTCAACATGGATGAGTATGTGAACCTCCCGGAGGAACACCCAGAGTCGTACCACTCGTTCATGTGGAACAACTTCTTCAGCCACATCGACATCAAGAAGGAGAACGTGCATATTCTCAATGGCAACGCCCCTGACCTGGAGGCTGAATGCGCACAGTACGAGGAGGCCATCAAGGCAGCCGGCGGCATCGACCTCTTCATGGGCGGCATCGGCCCTGACGGACACATCGCCTTCAACGAGCCAGGCTCTTCGCTCTGCAGCCGTACCCGCGTCAAGACATTGACCACTGACACCATCATCGCCAACTGCCGCTTCTTCGACAACGACGTGAACCTGGTGCCAAAGACCGCGCTTACCGTAGGTGTAGGCACCGTGATGGATGCCAAGGAGGTGCTCATCATGGTCAATGGTCACAACAAGGCCCGTGCCCTGCAGCATGGCATCGAGGAGGGCGTGTCGCAGATGTGGACCATCTCGGCCCTGCAGCTGCACCCACATGCCATCATCGTATGCGATGAGGCTGCCTGTGGCGAACTCAAGGTTGATACCTACAAGTATTTCAAGGACATCGAGAAGGACAATCTCTAATTGAAGGAATCGGGAGTCCCTGCGTATTGCTCATGGGGCTCCCAGTCTTTTCTGCCATTCCATTCTGTAAGTAATCTGTAACATCTAATAATACTTCCCGATAACGTGCGTAATCTATCCACCCAAGAAATAGCAGCCCTTGAGGCTCAATACTGTACTGCCGAGGATTGGAGTCAGGTGCTTGTGTCAGAGGATTTCGACCCTCAGTATCTGCGCAATGTCCAGTTCTACGGCCATGTGTCGCTCGGAACCTTCGAAGGCAATCAGGAACTGACCGATGGCTTTGCCAAGCACACGGGCATCCGCAATGCAACGCTCCGCAATGTCCAGATCGGCAACAACTGCCTGATTGAGAACATCGGCGGCTACATCAGCAACTACCAGATCGGCAACGACTGTGTCATATCGAACGTCAGCGTCATCGAGACCACTTCGAATGCCTCGTATGGCGAGGGTACCGTCATCTCGGTGCTCAATGAGGTGGGTGACGGTAATGTGATGATCTTCGACGGCCTCAATTCGCAGCTTGCCTCGCTGATGTGCAAGTACGAGCAGGACAAGGAGTTCACTGATGCCGTGCGTGCCTTGATCCACAAGTACATCGATGCCAAGCGCTGCAACACTACCTGTGGCACCATCCGCAACCATGTGCGCATCGTAAATACAGGCAAGATCATGAACTGCCACATCGGCAGCAACTGCGTGATCGAGAGTGCAGCGCTGCTTTGCGAGTGTACGCTCAAGAGCATTCCTGAGGCAATCGTGAAGATCGGCACGGGCGTCATCATCGAAAGCTGCGTGATCTTCAACGGTTCGACCATCTCGAACAATGCCAAGCTGGAGCGCTGCTTCGTGGGCGAGGCGTGCAAGATTACCGATGGCTTCACGGCCGAGAGTTCGCTGTTCTTTGCCAATAACTACATGTCGAACGGTGAGGCTTGTGCTGCCTTCTGCGGCCCCTTCTCGGCCAGCCATCACAAGTGCTCGCTGCTGATCGGCGCTGAGTTCTCGTTCTACAATGCCGGTTCGAACACCAACTTCTCGAACCATGCCTACAAGATGGGACCATTGCATTGGGGCACACTGGAGCGCGGCACCAAGACGGCTTCGGGCTCGTATATCCTGATGCCAGCCAAGATCGGTACCTTCTCGGTTTGCTTTGGCAAGTTGATGCACCATCCTGATACCCGCAAGCTCCCCTTCTCTTACCTCATTGCTTACGGCGAGGACATGTACCTCATCCCGGGCCGTAACCTTACGACCGTGGGTCTGTACCGCGACATCCGCAAGTGGCCGAAGCGCGACAAGCGTCCTGTGGGGGGTAAGAATTCTATTGTGAACTTCGACTGGCTTTCGCCATTCTCGGTGGGCAGCATCATGGTGGCTAAGCGTACGCTCGAGTCGTTGCTCGAAGTGTCGGGCGATGTGGAGAGCTACAACTATCATGACTATGTCATCAAGAATTCTTCGCTCAAGAAGGGAATCAAATACTACGACATAGCCCTGCGTATCTATATGGGAGCCGTGATGAAGCGTCATCGCCTGGAGCAGCCACGCAGTTCGGTCGGCACAGGCAAGTGGAGCGACCTTTCGGGCATGCTGATTCCTCTGACCGAGGAGCAGCGTATTGTTCAGGCCATTAAGGATGGCACGCTTGACAGTGTCAATGCCATCCGCGATGAGTTCCTGGCCGCACACGAGAACTATAATGAGTATCGTTGGGCGTGGTCGTATCGCCTGATCTGCGAGTACTATGGTCTCACCACCATCACACAGGAGGATGCCCTTCGCATCCAGGAAGACTACATCAAGGCACGTCGCGCCTGGATTGCCGAGATCCGCAAGGATGCCGAGAAGGAGTATGCCCTCGGTGACGTTGCTCCTGAGGTGCTTGAAGACTTCCTCGGTCAGCTCGACAAGGAGGTTGACTATGAGACCCTCCTCAAGTATGATATGTAATCCGTTTGATAAAAACTATCTGTAGCGTGAATCCACCTGTATTAGCCATCGTTGTCCCTTGTTATAAGGAGGAGGCCGTCCTGACTGAGACGACCCGTCGCCTTACGGATGTGATCAAGGCCCTCATTGCTGAGGCATTGATTGCACCGGCCAGTTACGTGCTCTATGTCAACGATGGCAGTAGTGACCAGACGTGGCCCATGATTGCCGACTTCCACAAGCAGAACCCTTACGTCTGCGGTGTGAATCTGGCAGGCAACGTGGGACATCAGAATGCATTGGTGGCAGGTCTTTCCGTAGCATGTCGTCAGTCTGACATCATGGTTTCGATTGATGCCGACTTGCAGGACGATGTGCAGGTGATTCGCGATATGGTCATCAAGTATATCGAGGGCTGTGACATTGTCTATGGCGTGCGCCGCAGTCGCAGCACCGACACTTGGTTCAAGCGCAGTACGGCCCAAGGTTTCTATTCGCTGATGCGCAGGCTGGGCGTCAAGTCGGTGTATAATCATGCTGACTATCGTCTGATGAGCCGTCGTGCCGTGGAGTATCTGCTTCAGTTCCGCGAACGCAATCTTTTCCTCCGTGGCCTTGTGCCCCTGATCGGATACCGTACGGATTCCGTTTATTATGATCGCTCTGAGCGTTTTGCCGGTGAGAGCAAGTATCCGTTGGGCAAGATGCTGAGTTTCGCTTTCGACGGCATTACCAGCTTCTCGGTCAAGCCGGTGCATCTGGTGCTCTATTTGGGAGTCCTGTTCTTGGTAATCTCGCTGGTCATTCTCGGATGGGTATTGTACGAATACTGTCAGGACAAGGTCGTTCCGGGTTGGTCATCGCTGATGCTCTCGCTATGGTTCTGCTCGGGTTGCGTGCTGACGGGCCTCGGCATTGTGGGCGAGTACATTGGCAAGATCTATATCGAGGTGAAGGATCGTCCGCGCTTCAACATCGAGCAGGTGCTGATGCATGGCGAGGATGCGGTTCTCGCTTCTCAAGGCTGATTATTGTTTCAAAATATATAAAATATCTATAAAGTATGAATATTCTTCTCTGCGGTGGTGCAGGTTATATTGGTAGCCACACCATCATTGAGCTTGATAAGGCCGGCCACACGGTGGTCGTAGTCGATAATCTGGTTAATTCCAATCCGGAGTCTTTGCGCCGTGTGGGCAAGATCATCGGCAAGGAAATCCCATTCTATGAGGCTGATGTGCGCGACAAGGAGGCGCTCACCAAGGTCTTCGATGAAAATGAGATCGATGCTGTTATCCACTTCGCCGGTCTCAAGGCTGTGGGCGAGAGTGTCGCCAAGCCATTGGAGTATTACCACAACAACATGACGGGCACCTTCATCCTGCTCGATGTGATGCGTTCGCATGGATGCAAGAACATCATCTTCTCCAGCTCAGCCACCGTCTATGGCGATCCTGCCATCATCCCGATTACCGAAGAGTGTCCTAAGGGGCATTGCACCAATCCATACGGTCAGACCAAGTCGATGCTCGAAGAGGTGCTGATCGATGTGCAGAAGGCCGATCAGGAGTGGAACGTAGTGCTGCTTCGCTATTTCAACCCTATCGGTGCTCATCCTTCGGGCACCATCGGCGAGAATCCCAACGGCATTCCGAACAACCTGATGCCATACATCACCCAGACTGCTGTAGGCAAGCGTCAGGAGCTGGGCGTCTTTGGCAATGACTATGACACTCCTGATGGCACAGGTGTGCGTGACTATATTCATGTCTGCGACCTCGCTTCGGGCCATGTAGCCGCTTTGCAGGCTATTGACCGCAAGTGTGGCCTGGCAATCTACAACCTTGGTACGGGCCATGGCTATAGTGTGCTCGATGTGGTGAATGCCTTTATGAAGGTCAATGGTGTGAATGTGCCTTACTCCATCAAGCCGCGTCGCCCTGGTGACATTGCCACTTGCTATTGCAATCCTGCCAAGGCCAAGGCTGAACTCGGATGGGAGGCTCAGTATGGCATTGAGGAGATGTGTCGCGATTCATGGAACTGGCAGAAGCAGAACCCTAACGGATACGATGCCCAGGCATAATCCTTTGGTGGATTGCTGGCGGGGTTTTGTGATTCCGCAGAAGCTCGTCCCGATGTGCTGACAGGGTTTTGTGATTCTGCAATGACTTTTTGTCCTATGAAGATACATTTGCTTGAGATTCCATCTACCAATACCTGGATGCTGGATGCTTTGGCGCAAGGCGAACCGATCGAGGAGAAAACTGTCGCTTATACGCTGCGGCAGACTCAGGGACGAGGCCAGATGGGCAATAGCTGGGAGTCCGAACCCGGGCAGAACATTGCCTTTTCGCTCTTGCTGCGTCCCCTGTTTCTGCCTGTAACGCGGCAATTTCTGCTCAGCGAGGTGTGCTGTCTGGGTGTACTGGATGGAATCCGCAGCCTTTGCCATCGGTCGGAGAGGGGAGCGGACTTCTGTAGGCAACTCTGTATCAAGTGGCCTAACGATATCTACCTGGGTGATGACAAGCTGGGTGGCATCCTCATCGAGAATCGCTTGTTTGGATCCTCATTGGCCGAGTGCGTGTTGGGTGTTGGGCTTAATGTCAATCAGACGATGTGGCAGGGCAATGCTCCGAATCCGACTTCTCTTCGTTTGCATGGATGGTCATTTAGTCCGGAAGAGGTGTTGGATGCTGTGTCCGAAGGTATCGTTCGTCGTTATGAATTGCTGCGAGAGGACCTTCTGGGGTATGCCTCGCAGCTTCATGATGATTTTATGTCTAATCTCTACCGTCGTCACGGGTTCCATCCGTATGTCGATGCCCAGACGCAAGAGCCTTTCGAGGCCATTGTTGAAGGCGTCGATCCGCAAGGTCCACTCCTGATGGCTTTGAAAAATGGGGAACGACGCAGGTACTGGTTCAAAGAGATTCGTTTTGTGTTGCCATGTGGCGTAGTTAAGGAATAGTATAGTGTATGGTAACACGCGCATTATACATTATATATATTATATAGACGCTATATACTACACTATATTGACGCATAACTCGAATCTCATAATTTCTAACTCCTGACTTTATATGTCCTTTTCTACTGAATGTATAGCAAGTGAGCTTGAGCGTTTCGATCGTCAAATCGAGAGCTTGTTACATACTCGTGTGCCGTTGGCGGATACGGTGATTCGTTACTTTCTTGACAGGAAGGGTAAGCGTTTGCGCCCGATTTTGACAATCTTGACCGCTAAGATGCTTTGTGAGCAGGTGCCAGATGTCGTCATTTATGGTGCATCGGCCCTGGAACTGCTTCACAATGCCTCCCTGATGCATGATGATGTGATTGACCAGAGCGATGAGCGCCGAGGCAGTGCTACGATCAATAAGGTATGGGATAACAAGGTGGCTGTATTGATGGGCGATTTCTTTTTGGCCAAATGCCTTGAGTCAAGCAATGCCACGGGATCGCTGGCTATCTCTCGCATTCTTTCTGATATGGTAGTTCGCTTGTCTGAAGGCGAATTGGAGCAGATGGCCAATGCCCGCAGTCACATGTTGAGCGAAGAATCCTATTTTTCCGTAATCAGCGGCAAGACGGCCTCGCTTTTTTCAGCCTGTTTGTGCGTCGGCGGTTATGGGGTCGATGCTTCGGAGGATGAAATGGCCCGCTTGTCCCAGATCGGAGAACTCATGGGCTTGATTTTCCAGATTCGTGACGATGTGTTTGACTTTTTCCCTTCAAGCGAAGTCGGCAAGCCCACCGGACATGATATCATGGAGGGAAAGGTGACACTGCCGCTGCTCTACGCATTACAGCATGGTCCGTCGGAGGAGGTGAAGCGTATGAAATCGCTTCTTGAGAAGAATCAAACCCTTTCTGCTGATGACGTTTCGCTGTTGGTAGAGTTCACCAAAGCTATGGGTGGCATCGAATATGCACAGGCAAGGATGAAAAATATGGCTTTTGAGACCAAAAAACTCTTGTCAACATTCCCCGATAATCGTTCTCGACAGGCATTGATGGATTTGATAGACTATTTTATTAGTCGAAATAAGTGATTTTGCCTTGTCTGGTTTGCAATGATGGGTCAGAGAAGGGGTAAAAATAGGGAAATTTACATATTTCTGAAAAAAAGTCTTGAAAAAATTTGGAGAATGAAAAATTAAGCCCTATCTTTGCACCCGCTAAACGAGAACAAGCGGTTCTAAACGGCACTATAGGTTCTCTTTTAAGCAAGA
>JAZQPJ010000080.1:0-19777 GCA_045628525.1 Bacteroidales bacterium | reverse complement strand
AACGAATGCTGGTGTCGATAAAGACATCAAGGTAAAAGATTGGACTGATGAACAGGCCGCCGCTATTCGTGAGTATATCGGTGCCAACTACAAGGTAGAGGGCGATCTTCGTTCTGAAGTTCAGTTGAACATTAAGCGTCTGATGGATATCGGTTGCTACCGTGGTATCCGTCATCGTCTTGGTCTCCCATGCCGTGGTCAGAGCACTAAGAACAATGCTCGTACACGTAAGGGCAAGAAGAAGACCGTTGCTAACAAGAAGAAGGCTACAAAGTAATCTGTTAAAGTAGAAAACAACTATGGCAAAGAAAACAGTTGCAGCTAAAAAGCGTAACGTAAAGGTTGATGCTAATGGTCAGCTCCATGTTCATTCATCTTTCAACAACGTTATCGTTTCACTCGCAAACAGCGAGGGTCAGGTGATCTCTTGGTCATCTGCAGGTAAGATGGGCTTCAGAGGTTCGAAGAAGAATACTCCTTATGCTGCTCAGATGGCAGCTCAGGATTGCGCTAAAATCGCCTACGATCTCGGTCTTCGCAAGGTGAAGGCTTATGTTAAGGGTCCAGGTAATGGCCGTGAGTCAGCTATCCGTACCATCCATGGTGCTGGTATCGAGGTAACTGAGATCATTGACGTTACACCACTTCCACACAACGGTTGCCGCCCTCCAAAGCGTCGTCGTGTTTAATTCCCCGTGTGGTTTTTAATTAATTTAATGCTTTAAATTGTAAAAAACTATGGCAAGATATACTGGACCTAAATCACGTATTGCCCGCAAGCTTGGCGAGGCTATTTACGGACCAGATAAGGTTCTCTCTAAGAAGAACTATGCTCCTGGTCAGCATGGTCTCAATCGTCGTAAGAAAACTTCCGAGTACGGCACTCAGCTTCGTGAGAAGCAGAAGGCAAAGTACACCTATGGTGTTCTTGAGTCTCAGTTCCGTCGCCTCTTCGATAAGGCAGCTCGTTCTAAGGGCGTAACGGGTGAGGTACTTCTCCAGCTCCTCGAGAGCCGTCTCGACAATCTCGTTTACCGTCTTGGTATTGCTCCTACTCGCGCAGCTGCTCGTCAGCTCGTTCTTCACAAGCACGTAGTAGTTGACGGCAAGGTTGTTAACATCGCTTCTTATAGCGTTAAGCCTGGTCAGATCATCGGTGTTCGTGAGCGCTCTAAGTCTCTTGAGGTAATTGATACCGCACTCGCTGGTTTCAATCACAGCAAGTATGCTTGGCTTGAGTGGGATCAGAATTCACTCAGTGGCAAGTATCTTCACACCCCAGAGCGTGCTGATATCCCTGAGAACATCCAGGAGCAGCTCATTGTCGAATTGTACTCTAAATAAAAAATAGTCCGCATGGCGATTTTAGCATTTCAAAGACCCGAAAAGGTTCTTATGTTGGAAGCTGACCAGTTCTCTGGTAAGTTCGAATTCCGACCTTTGGAACCTGGCTACGGCATTACTGTCGGTAATGCTTTACGCCGTATTCTGCTTTCTTCACTCGAAGGCTATGCTTTCACCTCTGTCAAGATCAGCGGTGTTGAGCATGAGTTTGCCACCATTCCGGGTGTAATGGAAGATGTTACCAACATCATCCTGAACCTCAAGCAGGTCCGCTTGAAGCAGATCGTCGAAGGTACAGAGAGCGAAACAGTCTCTATTAAGGTCAAGAATTCGGAGGTACTAAAGGCAGGTGACCTGCATAGTGGTATGTCTGCATTCGATGTACTTAATCCAGACTTGGTTATCTGCCACATGGACTCTAGTGCAAGTTTTGATATTACATTGACCATCAACAAGGGTCGCGGATATGTTCCTGCAGAGGAGAATCGCAATCCAAATGCCGAGGTGACTACCATTGCCATCGACTCAATCTTCACTCCAATCCGTAACGTCAAGTATACTGTTGAGCCATTCCGTGTTGAGCAGCGTACCGACTACGAGAAGCTGTTGATTGATGTAGATACCGATGGTTCGATCCATCCAAAGGATGCGCTGCGTGAGGCTGCAAAGATCTTAATCTATCACTTCATGCTGTTCTCTGACGAAAAGATCGCTCTTGAGACTACAGAGAATGATGTTAACGAGGAGTTCGATGAGGAAGTCCTCCACATGCGTCAGCTTCTGAAGACTAAGCTCACCGACATGGATCTTTCAGTTCGCGCACTCAACTGCTTGAAGAGTGCAGAGGTAGAGACTCTTGGTGAACTCGTAGTATTCAACAAGACAGATCTTCTCAAATTCCGCAACTTTGGTAAGAAGTCTCTCACCGAGCTCGAGGAGCTCCTTTTGAGCCTCAATCTCCAGTTCGGAATGGATATCGCAAAATATAAACTTGATAAAGATTAATTACAACAATGAGACACAATAAGAAATTCAATCACCTTGGACGCACCAAGTCTCATCGTGAGGCTTTGCTTTCCAACATGACTGTATCATTGATCAAGGCTAAGCGCATCACCACCACCGTAGCTAAAGCTAAGGCACTTCGCGTTTACGCTGAGCCAATCATCAACCGTGCTAAGGATGACTCAACCAACAGCCGCCGTATCGTCTTCTCTTATCTTCAGGATAAGGAGGCCGTTAAGGAGCTTTTCGGTGAGATCGCAGTAAAGATCGCTAACCGTCCAGGTGGCTATCTCCGCGTTCTCAAGCTCGGCAATCGTCTTGGCGACAATGCCGCTATGGCAATGATCGAGCTCGTTGACTACAACGAGAACCTCCTCAAGGAGACCGCTGAGAAGAAGGCTAAGACCCGTCGTTCACGCAGCAAGAAGTCTGAGGCTGCTCCTGCAGCAGAGGCTCCTGTTGCCGAGGCACCAGCCGCTGAGTAAACCATTGGTCAACGAACCAATAAATACAAAAGCCCGTACGGTTCGTGCGGGCTTTATTTTTTCTTTTTCGCTATGTTTGATGTTCATCAGGTCCGTAAGGATTTCCCCATACTCAATACCAAGGTCTATAACAAACCGCTTGTTTATCTCGACAATGGAGCCACCACGCAGAAACCGCGCTGCGTGATTGACAAACTCACCGAGTGCTACACGCTGCATAATGCCAACGTACATCGTGGCGTGCATTTCCTGAGTCAGGAAGCCACCGACTTGCATGAAGGTGCTCGTGCCCGTGTGCAGCGTTTCATCAATGCGCGCGAGTCGGCCGAGGTTATTTTCACCCGTGGCACCACCGAGAGCATCAACCTTGTGGCCAGTTCCTTTGGCGAAGCCTTCATGGAGGAAGGCGATGAGGTTATCGTTACCGACATGGAGCATCACTCTAATATTGTGAGTTGGCAATTGCTGCAGTCGCGTAAACATATTGTCATTCGCCATGCTCGCCTCAATGACTTACAGGAGCTCGATATAGAGCATTTGAAATCTCTCTTCTCGCCTCGTACAAAGCTGGTGAGTCTTACGCATGTCAGCAATGTGCTCGGAACTGTCAATCCAGTCAAAGAGATCATCTCTTTTGCTCATTCTCATAATGTACCTGTCTTGATCGATGGTGCACAATCAACGCCTCACATGAAAGTAGATGTTCAGGAGCTCGATTGCGACTTCCTTGTCTTCTCTGGTCATAAAATATATGGACCTACAGGCGTGGGAGTACTCTATGGAAAGCGAGAGTGGCTTGACCAGATGCCACCCTATCAAGGCGGCGGCGAGATGATCAAGACCGTATCATTCGAGCAGACCACATTCAACGAGCTGCCCTATAAGTTCGAGGCCGGCACACCCGACTTCATCAGCACCGTCGCCTTTGCCACCGCCCTCGATTATGTAGAGCAGATCGGCATGGACCAGATCACGATTTACGAACATCAGTTGCTCGCCTATTGCAACGAACAATTCCAGCAGGTCCCAGGCATGCGCATCTTTGGCAATGCCCGCGAGAAGTCGGCCGTGATGAGTTTCCTTGTGGGCGACATCCATCACTACGACATGGGCATGCTGCTCGACAAGCTCGGCATCGCTGTCCGTACAGGCCATCATTGCGCCGAGCCATTGATGCAGAGCCTTGGCATTCAAGGCACGGTACGAGCCTCATTCTCGTTCTACAATACAATGGAGGAGGTAGATGCGCTTGTAGCTGGCGTGAAACGTGTGGCAAAAATGTTTGGTGCCTAACAGTTTTGGAATCGACAAAAGAGAATAGTGAATAGAGTAAAAGACCGAATTGACGGTCACAAACTCTATTCACTATTCTCTATTTGTTTTATCCCACGAATTACCAGTTTAGTGATTCGGCCTTAATCTCGGCATCCACGCCCATGAAGAATGGTGCCAGCTGCTGGAAACGCTCCACATCGCCCGTGGTGTAATATCTGGTCTGTCGATCGTGTGACAGGCGATGCTCCATTTCCGGATGACGGCGCAGGTACTCGCGCAGCGCATAGCTCACAGGCTTGCCCTGAGGCATCAGGATGATCTCCGGGTGCTTGAGCTCCTGCAGCACCGTCTGGATCAGCGACGTGATCAATGGATAGTGCGTACAACCCAGAATGATTGTGTCGATGTCCGGATCCTTGTCCAAGAGGGCAGCCAGGTCCTCATACACCATATCATGCAACTCCTGCGAGTGCATCTGGCCAGCCTCAATCATCGGCACCCAGCGAGGGCAGGCATGGCTGGTGACAGCCAGCGGACGGAAGTCCAGACGGAACGACGTAGGAATCTTCTCCAGCTCCATCTCGTACGATTCAGATGATACCGTGGCCTGTGTGGCGATGATGCCGATGTGTCCTGAATAGGTCAGCTGTTCCACACGCTCCACCGTCGGACGGATCACACCCAGTACGCGGCGTGAAGGGTCGGCAGAGTAGGGGAGCCAGCGTTGCTGGATGTTACGCAGCGCCTTGGCCGAAGCCGTATTGCAGGCCAGGATTACCAGTGGACAGCCCATATCGAACAATCGGTCTACGGCCTGTTTCGTAAAGTCGCAGACCTCCTCAAACGAGCGGTCGCCATAGGGCGCGCGTCCGTTATCGCCCAGATAAATATAGTCGTAGTTAGGCAGGAGATGATGTATCTCGCGGAAGATGGAAAGGCCACCAAAGCCTGAGTCGAAAATGCCAATTGGATTCATAGAAGTAGATTTTTAGTTTTATTTTGATGCAAAAGTAATAAAACTTTCCGAGCCCTCCAAATCATTTGACAAAAAACTTTATAAATACCTTTGAAAACCTGTTAACACCCTGTGATTTGCCTAATATACTTTAAAAAAGTAAAGCTATCGTATATTAAATGTTATTTTCTCTCCCCGTATTGTACCACCCTATTCATTTTTTGACTAAATTTGCCGCGCGAAATAGTGACTTTATATACGCAAAAAGTAATATAAACATATAAATCACCTAACAATTATGATGAAGCAATACAAGTTGCTCAACAACATCTTCGGATGGGTAGCCTTCCTTGTGGCCGCCTTCACCTACCTCTCAACGGTAGAGCCCACGGCCTCATTCTGGGACTGTCCGGAGTTCATTACCTGTGCCGCCAAGGGCGAGGTGGGTCACCCACCAGGAAACACATTCTTCAACCTCACCGGACGATTCTTCGTCAACTTCGCAGGTGGCGACCTGGCGCAGGCAGGCATCTGGGTCAACCGCATGTCGGCCCTTTTCTCGGCTGGAGCCATCATCTTCCTGTTCTGGACCATCACAGCCCTCACCAAGAAGGTCGTGTGCCGTCGCAACAAGTCGGCAAATGAAATCTCTTGGCCACAGATCATCACCATTCTGGCATCGGGCATGGTGGGTGCGCTGGTCTATACCTGGTCCGACACCTTCTGGTTCTCGGCTGTCGAGGCCGAGGTTTATGCCTTCTCCAGCTTCATGACCGCCCTGGTATTCTGGCTCATCCTCAAGTGGGAGGATCATTCCGTGGGCGTTGAGGGCGACCGCTACATCATCCTCCTGGCCTACATCATCGGCCTCTCCATCGGTGTGCACTTGCTCAACCTGTTGTGCATCCCAGCCATCGTCTTGGTTTATTACTTCAAGAAGAAGGAGCCATTCGTCACCCTCAAGGGCACCCTTGGCGCACTCATCCTTTCGGTGTTGATGATCGCCTTCATCCTCTATGGTTTGATCCCAGGCTTCATCAAAATCGCCGGCCAGGTCGAGCTTTTTGCCGTCAATACACTCGGCTTCTCATTCAACACCGGCACCGTCTTCTACTTCCTCTTCGTCCTGGCTCTTCTGGCCTTCGGTGTGTGGAAGGCTTATCAGAAGCACACCTCTGACCGCACCCTGCGCATCCTGCTCGCCTCGGGCATCGTGCTCAGCGGCACCCCATTCATTGCTGATAGCTGGTGGGTAGGCATCCTCCTGGCAGCCCTCTTCGTGGGCGGCATCTTTGCATGGAATGGGCTCAATGCCCGTCTTTCGAGCAATATCCTGCTCTGCCTCCTCACCATCCTCATCGGCTATTCCACCTTTGCGCAGATCATCATCCGCTCATCGGCACAGTTGCCAATGGACCAGAACTCGCCCGACGAGATCTTCTCTTTCACCAAGTACCTCAACCGTGAGCAGTATGGCGAGAGTCCCCTCTTCTTCGGCCAGACTTTTGGCAGCGACGTAGAGCGCGATGCCAGCGGTAAGGTCGTCACCTCGCAGGGTTCGCCCATCTATGCCAAGGCTGTCAAGAAGAATCCTGCCGATCCTGACCGTTATGAGATCAGCGGCTACAGGGAGTCGTATCACTACAACTACAATGTCTTCTTCCCCCGCATGTATTCCAAGCAGGCCAATCACATCCAGGGTTACAAGGAGTGGTCGAACTTCGAGGGAACCAAGAAGAACATCGACGGCAAGGTCATCACCGTACCAACCTTTGCCGACAATATGGCCTACTTCCTGCGCTATCAGGTCAACTTCATGTACTGGCGCTACTTCATGTGGAACTTCGCCGGCCGTCAGAGCGACGTGCGGACCTATGGCGAGATCGACCGCGGCAACTGGATTACCGGCATCAAGTTCATCGACGAGATGCTCGTAGGCAGTCAGGACGATCTGCCATCCGCACTTCGTGACAACAAGGGTCGCAACGTATTCTACATGCTGCCGCTCCTGCTCGGTCTCATTGGCCTCTTCTGGCAGGCCTACAGCGGCGAGGAAGGCATCCAGGGCTTCTGGGTCGTATTCTTCCTCTTCTTCATGACAGGTCTGGCCATCGTCATCTACCTCAATCAGACACCTTATCAGCCGCGTGAGCGAGACTATGCCTACGCCGGTTCGTTCTATGCCTTCTCCATCTGGGTTGGCATGGGCGTGGCAGGTGTGGTGGCATTGCTCGAAAAGGTTATGAAGAAGCCCAACACCGTGCTCGCCGCCCTCGTGGCCGTGATCTGCCTCGGTGTGCCATTCCAGATGGTCAGCCAGACGTGGGACGACCACGACCGCACCGGCCGTTACACCGCCCGCGACTTCGGCCGCAACTACCTGTCGTCGCTTGAGCCCAATGCCATCATCTTCACCAACGGTGACAATGACACCTTCCCGCTCTGGTACAATCAGGAGGTCGAAGGCTATCGCACCGACGTCCGCGTCTGCAACCTCTCGTACCTGCAGACCGACTGGTACATCAACCAGATGAAGTCCGAGGCCTACGAGTCGCAGCCACTGCCCATCTCGCTGCGTCCTGATCAGTACGCTGGTGACAAGCTCAACTATGCCCATGTCCTTGACATGTTCCAGGGCGAGGAGAAGCCCATGGATCAGGTTATGAACTGGCTCTATAGCGACGATCCCCGTTACAAGCGCCTTGAGGGTTATGGCTCTGCCGATCCTGTCGATTATATCCCGGCTTCGAAGATGTACATTGACATCGATTCGGTAGCCGTGGCCAATTCGCCTGTGATCGACACACCAGACAAGTCGTTGATCTCCGATCGTATGCACATCGACCTCTCAGGCAAGAGCTACATCACCAAGAACGAGATCGCCATGCTCTCCATGATTCAGAACATTGCCAAGGAGGGCTGGCAGCGGCCCATCTACTTCGCCACCACCGTTGGTAGCGACATGTATATGAGCCTCAACCGCTACTTCCGTCTCGTCGGCCTGGCTTACCAGATCGTTCCGCTCGAAGGCGGCGGCACCTCAACCTGCGACATTGACAAGACCTACGACAACCTCATGAACAAGTTCGTGTGGGGCAACATCCAGGATCCTAACGTCTATCTCGATGAGAACAACCGTCGCATGTGCCGCACCCAGCGCATGATGTTCACCACCATGATCGACGAGCTGCTGGCTGCCGACGATAAGGAGCGTGCGCTCGAAGCCACCCGCTTCTGCGACAAGACCATCCCGTCGTACAACATCCCATACGACTACACGTCGCTCACCCTGGCCGAAGCCTACTACACCACTGGTGAGGACAAGGAGGGCGCTCGCATCATCGGCGAGATCCTGGCACAGAACGACGAGTACCTGCACTGGGCCTACACCCTCGACCGCTCTGACATGCTCACCATCAGCCGCACCATCCGCGAGCATCTGCTCACCATGCGCGATGCCCTCGAGCTGGCACAGGAGTATGGCGACACCCAGTTCGATGCACGTTACGATGACACTTTCCGCCACTACTTCGAGTTGGCCTACAGCAAGTACAAGCTGCTGAACTGACAAGTCTTAGAATGGAGAGTTTAGAGATTAGAGTTTAGAGCAGTGTTCATCGAGCAGCCGCCCACTCTGTTCCGTCGATTGATGTTCCAGGATAGCCTGTGGCGCATCCCATCGCAGCCCAAGTGCGTCTATCTCACCTTCGACGATGGTCCGACACCCGAGGTCACTCCCTGGGTGTTGGACCTCTTGGCACGCTATGGCATCAAGGCCACCTTCTTCTGTGTGGGCGACAACGTGGCTCGCTACCGCTCCATCTTCGAGCGGGTCAAGGCCGCCGGCCATCGCCTCGGCAACCACACCATGAACCACATCTCCGCGCTCACCTACGAGTCCAAGGCCTACCTCGCCAATGTCGAAAAGGCCAACGTCCTCATCCAAAGCGACCTTTTTCGTCCGCCCCACGGCTGGCTCCGTTTCGGTCAGGCCTCGCTGCTGCAGAAGAAGTACCGCATCGTCATGTGGGACCTCGTCACGCGCGACTATTCCTCGCGCCTCACCCCGCAGGATGTCATCGCCAACGTCAAGCGCTACGCCCGAAACGGCTCCATCATCACCTTCCACGACCAGCCCAAGTCCTGGCACAACCTCGAAACAGCACTACCAGCCTCGCTCGAGTGGCTGATAGAGCAGGGATATGAGTTCCGCTTATTATGAAATTCATTATTTGCCGATGTAAAGGATTTTCTCTTTGCTAATGATATTAGGCGTCCTGCCAAGCCAAGGATCAAGTCTTTAATCCCCTGGTTACACGTGTGGACGTCGGCGTTGAAATTCTCCCCCAGGATTCCCAAATCTTAATGAATAATTATAGTGCAAAGAAAAAGTTCGTATGCTAAGCAGAGCAAAGAACACGATACTCTATGTCCTCCTGATTGTCGCCAGCAGCCTGATCAGCAGCTGCCGACCCACACCACAGTACCCCGAGGCCCTGCTCCTGGCCGATAGCCTGACGCAGTGCAATGCCGACAGTGCCGTCCGCCTGCTGCAGGAACTTGCTCCCACTATGTCGCAAGCCAAGGAGCCCGTGCGTCGCTACCATCAGCTGCTCACCATCAAGGCCCAGGACAAAGCCTTCATCCCCCACACCTCCGACAGCCTCGTGCTCACCCTGCTCCGCTACTATCAGGAGGAGGGCGATCCCCGTCTCCTGCCCGAGGCCTGCTACTATGCCGGCCGCGTCACCCGCGATCTGGGCGATGCCCCATATGCAAAACCTACCAGCTATTTTAAACCTAATCTCCAATCTGGAGTCCTTTAAAAAGATAAGTTCCATTAACTTAGAATATCTCGAGCTTAAGTTCGACAACATCAGCCAGTTGTGTATATACTCATATCGATAGTAACCATACATTCTCACGTGCTTCAAATACTTATTTTGATGATGCATATGAAAAGACTGAAATAGAAGAATTTAAATTCGATAAAGTTGGTAGAATCGTTCTTGTGCAATAATGTATGAGAGAGCCACAGGGACAGGCAGTTTGGTCCAATCCGTTGTTAGCACTTTCAGATAAACCAAAAAGCCTGTCCTTGTGGTCTACCTTGGGTAATTGGGGAATGGGTGTTATTGGTGCAGACATTGCTCAACCCTTAATTTCAGAGTGAACCAGAATGCCTGTCCCTGTGGCCCTTGAAGGTGGCAGTGGAGTAATCCCTGCCACCGCCACTTCCTCCTTTATATCAGCATTTTCTCCACCTTCGAAGAAGAAAATGGCAAAAAGTTAGCGAATAATTTGGAAATGTCCGAAATAATTCGTTCCTTTGCCTGGCAATAGTAGTACCTAACTGTAACTCTTTCACTGTATGAAAAAGCTTCTCCTTCCTTTAGCCGGTTTGCTCGGTATGGCAATATGTAATGACCAAACAGAAGATCGGTCAGAGGAAAAACCGAAGAAAAGACGTAACTTTACAAGAGAGCTTGAAAAGGAAATCGCTGAACGACTGAAGGAATATGGGTTCAAAAAGTCAAGTGTTTTTCATGTAAAGAGTATTTCTCCAACCATCTTTTGGGGAATAGGTTTTGGAATTTCGTCTTTTAACTCTCCTCATCGTTGGGTGCTAGTTCATTTAAAAATCGGAAATCCTGAAATTAACGAACTAACGACGAAGATGACAGGATATACATCTTCCAATAAATACTGGTTTTCAGCTGGCACGATGATAGATAGACCAGGCTACGTGTTAGGATGGGAATTCAGGAGTGACATGGATAACTCTGCGATGATGGATGATATGATCAATGCAATCGTAGAGCAAGGTATTCCAATCTTAGAGCGATTAAGTACATTAGATGGAATGATTTCTTACTTTGAAGAAACCGATGAAGATTTTCTAGTCCTGGCTAAATGCTACTATTTGAAGGGTGAGAAACAGAAAGGCATAGACTTGCTGGAAAGAAAGCTTGAAGAGGATAAGAATAACAAGATATGGGTTAAGTCACTTTCTGAATATCTTGAGCAATATAAAGCGCTGGATTAATCTCTTTACCACGAAACAAATCAATAATTTATATCATTTGACAAATAAATACAACTAGGTTATGAGATATCTACTTTATTCACTACTTATCATGTTCCTATTCCAATCGTGCTTTGATGCCAGTATAGGAAATGGGTACTATTTGTCTTCTGATAAGGATTATGGTTCAACTATGCTTGTATATGAATATGCGGATAATGCAAACAGAAATCCATCAATCACACGTATTGATACTTTAGATAATCACGTTACTGAAATCATTGATACATGCACCAGGAATGGATGTGTTGTCATTGGACAGCATATTGTAGAGCTTGAGAACGATGATTCTTTCATATTAGTCAAACAAAAACCAAAAGATAAATTTTACGCACAGGATAGTCTATATAGGGACTTTCATGAATCTTATATACTGTTCCGTGATAGTTTCAACGTGTTCGATTATTGGATTGTGGATAAGAGAATTAATAACATCTATGGACCACTATCTATAGAAGATTACAGAAACTATAGAAATCGGTTGCAGATTCCAAACAACTTGAAACTCAAATCTGAATAAATACGGTTCCAGACGGGAAACTTATCAAGCTTCTGATTGATGCTGGCGCTAATAAGGATGCTACAAATATTGCAGGAGTATCACCACGAATTCTTTCAAAAACACTTATGGGTTTCCCCTATCAGGATTTATTTGAATAGAGAATTGAACGACAGTATGGACAATTGCAAATAATGGTTTATCTTTGCAAAATAGTTATTCTCTGCACACCACAAAAGCACCTTTATAGGAAGGCTATAAATGCAAATCTGTATTAATAAGGGGTTATTAGGACCAATTATCTACAATTTATAAAGGTACTTTTGAGGTGCGCTATCTAAGCTATGATGTTCCTAATATAAACATAAAATGAAACATATTTTCTATTTGTTTTTTTCGGTTGCCTCTATTTTCACACTGTTGCTCGTTTCCAATTGTGCACCTCGTCGTACTGAAAATAGCAGCGATATATTTGCGAGTGAAAAGATTAATAATCAGATTGACTCTTGTCTTTCAGAATCTGATAATACGGCCAAAGAAGTTGTGATCCCTAAGCAGCCACGTAATTGGTTCTCTAATCTTTGTTACTCAGATGATATACTATTATCTTTTTTGAAGAAAGAAAAAGCGACCACCCATCTTAAAGCAGAGTTCCCAGACAGAGATGCGCTGAAGAACTATGAAGGGGGGTGTCCTGTTCCTAATCCAGTATTCAAGGAATTTGCTGCGTTTGATCCTGTGAATCAATGGTCTGTTGATTTGTTGGATTTTTTTCCTACTAAAGAGGATTGGATGGAACAGAAGATTCACGACAAAAAAGCGTATTTTTATGGAATGGTTAGTATATCTGACTCATTCGACAGTTTCCTTTTTGAGGTTGAATCCGAAAAGAATAGTGAAGAGTATCTTGACAAAGATATATATATGGTCAATGTACATGAAGATGTAATCACCTCAGTGTCTCGTTTGTTCAGCGTTTTTTCTTGGGATGGTTTTGCCAGTTGTGTATATACTCATATCGATAGTAACCATACATTCTCACGTGCTTCAAATACTTATTTTGATGATGCATATGAAAAGACAGAAATAGAAGAATTTAAATTCGATAAAGTTGGTAAAATCGTTCTTGTGCAATAATGTATGAATAAATAATTATAGGGATACCTAATTTTTCTGTGTTACTATTAAATACTTTCAACGTATGAAAAATAAGCTTATTTCTGCGGCCGTTATTCTGGCGGCAAATGTTACTGTAGCTTCGGCTCAAATGTGGTTGGGTGGTGATATAAGATTCAATCGTAATACAACAAACGATGGCGACAAAGAGAGAGTGACGAATGCCGTTTCCATTGCACCAACCATCGGATATGACCTGAATGAGAAGTTGGCTCTGGCGGCCAGTATCTCATATTCACACGTATCGACCAGCTACGAGAATTATGCCAACATTAACGCGTCTGCACAGAACACGTATGCTATCAGACCTTTTCTCCGTTACTATTTTACGGAGTGTGGCAAACTTCGTTTCTTTGTCGATGGTGGCGTGGGAGCCGCCATATCGCATATCAGCGGAACAGACTACGAGACTGTCGATTTTAGCTGTCATCTTTCGCCAGGTATCTCTTACCCTGTCAACGATCGAATCAGCCTCGTAGCCGGCTTTGGCGGATTAAGTTATACTCGCACCCTTGATAGTGATCATGATACCGACTTCACGGCTTCCTCTTTCACCTTTGACCTCTCCACCGACCTCTATTTCGGTTTCTATGTGACTCTGTAACACTTAATCGATTTTATAGGGAAGAATCTGTATCTTACTATGGAAATTACTGAAGGTGGCAGTGGAGTAATCCCTGCCACCGCCACTTCCTCCTATATATCAGCGTTTTCTCCACCTTCGAAGAAGAAGGCTGTCACGGATGCTTGACGAGATTTTGTGGATTCACAATTAAAAACTGAAAAGAAATGGATAAGATGAAGAATAAAATGCAGTGTGAGCTGACCTTCCGCGAGGCTACGGTGGAGGACGCGCTGTTCATAGCGTGGGGCTTCCATACCGCCATGCTCTACGACGATGCCACGCAGGAGCGGATTGCAGGGTTTGCCAATGATGTGTGCGTGCGTGAGGATGTGCTGTATTCGTGGCGCAACACGCTGCTGGCCATCGTGGAGGGGCGGCCTGTGGGCATGATCACGTCGTACGAGGGCGAGCGTTACCATGCGATGCGCGAGCGGACGATGGCGATCGTGAAGGAGAAGCTGGGCGTGGCGTTCCCTGGCATGGAGGACGAGGCGGTGCCGGGCGAGTACTACCTGGATTCGCTGGCCGTGGTGCCCGAATACCGTGGCCGAGGTATCGGACGGGCATTGCTGCAGCAGGGCATCGGGCGCGGCCTGGCATTGGGGCTCAAGGTGACGCTGGCTGTCGATCCGGTCAACACCCGTGCACAAAGGCTGTATGCGTCGCTGGGATTCAAGCCGGCGGGCGAGCTCTTCATCTTCGGCCACACTTATTGGAAGATGGAGATCCTGACCTTGCAGCAGCGGCTCTTTGCGATGCAGGACAAGGGATATGCGGCGTTCCAGGCCAAGCTGACGCCGGGCATTCCGGTGGAGTCGTTCATCGGCGTGCGCGTGCCATTGCTCCGCAAGTTCGCCAAGGAGTTCGGCAAGGAGGCATCGTGCGAAGGTTTCTTGCAGACGTTGCCGCACACGTACTACGACGAGAACATGCTGCACGCCCTGCTGCTGTCGCAGATGAAGGACTACGATGCGTGCATCCGCGCTGTGGACAGCTTCCTGCCGTACGTGGATAACTGGGCAGTGTGCGATATCATGTCACCGAAGGTGTTTGCCAAGCACAGGTTATTAGGTTGTGAGGTTGGAGGTTTGAAGGGGCCGAAAGGTTCGAAAGGTTTGAGGGGTTTGAGGGGTTCGAAGGGTTCGAAGGGTTTGAGGGGTTCGAAGGGTTTGATAGAGAAGATTCGGGAGTGGAGCGCGTCGTCGCACACCTACACCTGCCGCTTCGGCCTTGAGATGCTGATGACGCACTTTTTGGATGCAGATTTCCGTGCCGAATACCTCGAAATACCTGCTCGGGTGCGTAGTGAGGAGTATTATGTGCGCATGATGGTGGCGTGGTTCTATGCTACGGCGCTGGCAAAACAGTGGGAGGCCACGATTTTGTACCTCGAAAAGTGCGTTTTGGAGCCTTGGACACACAATAAAACCATACAAAAAGCGTGCGAAAGCTACAGGATTACGCCTGAACAGAAGCAGTATCTGCGGACGCTGAAAGCACCTTCTCGGCAAGGATCAGATCCTCGGGGTATGTGACCTTGATGTTGGTGGTGTCGCCATTGACCACGAAGATGGGCTCCTCGGGCAGGTAGCGGTGGACGACGCCGCAGTCGTCGGTGGTGACGAAGCCGGGGTCGCTGAGGCCGCGGCGGTAGGCTTCGGCTATGGTGTCGAGGCGGAAGCACTGGGGCGTCTGCACGTTGCGCAGCATGGCGCGTGGCGTGATGTGGCAGATGTGGCCCTCGGCATTGACCTCCACGATGGTGTCGGTGCAGGGGATGGCCACGTCCACGGCGTTGTATTGCTCCAGGGCCGCGAGGCAGTCGGTGATGATGCGCTGCGAGACGAGGGGACGGACGGCATCGTGGATGAGGAGGTTGATGGGTTGAATAAGTTGACTGGGTTGAGGGTGTTGATAGAGAGTAATGGCGGCGAGGGTGGAGTCGTAGCGCTCCTTGCCGCCGGGCACGATGTGCTGTACCTTGGGGTAGGGGGCGGCAATCTGGCGGATGCGGTCGATGTAGTCGGCATGGGCCACGATGATGATCTGGTCGATGCCCGCGTGCTGATGGAAGGCACGGATGGAGTGCTCGAGCAGGGTGCGGCCGGCAATCTGGATGAATTGCTTGGGCTCGGGGCCCCCCATGCGGCGCCCACTGCCTCCGGCCAGGAGAACGGCGATGTTCATTTGAGTGTAGAGTTTGAGGGGTTTGAGGGGTTTGATGTTTGGGTGAAAGGTAAACTTTCGCCCACAAATTTAGCATAAAATATTGGGTGTACCAAACAAAAGGGGAGAAAAACGTTGCTGGGAGACATAATTTTATTTAAAAAGGAGGAAAATCTCGGAAATTATATGTAAATTTGCAGCGCAAAGGTGTGTGCGCATGGTGCGCGTGCCCGCAGGATAGACGAACATGAATTTCGACTGGAGACATTGGCGATACCGCTTGATGCTGGTAAGCGAACGGAAGGGCAAGGCGGTCTTTTCGTTCTCGATGCCCGTGTGGCTCACCGCCATGCTGGCCATGCTGGTGACGGCATTGACCATCCTGCTGGTGATCATCGTGATGACGCGTACGCCATTGCGCCAATACCTGCCAGGCTATCTGGACGTGAATCAGCGTTCGGTGGCGCTGGAGAGTGCCATGCGCATCGACTCGCTGGAACGCGAGAGCCAGTTGCGTGCGGCGTATCTGGACAATATGCGCGACATCCTGCTCGACAAGTCACGTCCTGTGGACAGCATCATGGCCTACGACAGCGCGGTGGTGCGCATTGCCGACACCCTCGGCCTGGCAGCCACCGAGGCGGAACAGGCCTTCGTGACCCGCTATGAGGAGCGCGAACGCTTCGGCCTGAACGCCGTGGAGCGGAACACACCGCTGCAGGGACAGACCTTTATGTCGCCCGTCACAGGCGAGGTACTGCTGCCCGAGTCGGAGGAGGAGCTGAAGCTGGGTACCCCTTTGCGCGTGCTGCTCAAGAAGGAATCGCCTGTGCTGGCTCCGTACGAATCGACCGTCATTGCCCGGCATCTGCTGATGGGCGAAGGCTGGGAGGTGGTGCTGCAGTCGCACGACGAATATGTGTTCATCCTGTCGCACCTCACCCTGCCGCTGGTGCAGGTGGGCCAGCCGGTGAAGACCGGGCGCGCCATCGGCCATGCAGGTGCCCAGAAGGATGAGGCCGAGCGCTGGCTGGGCCTGCAGGTGTGGCACCGTGGCAAGGAGGTGGATCCAAGGTCGGTAATGACGTTGGAAAAATAATATTAAAGGTAATAAAGGGTAGTGAAAAGGGAGTGAAAGGGGAGTGAAAGGGACGAATGTTCCAGTCCTCAAGAGCTCCTGTTTCGACCGCAGAAGGTATTGTCCCTTTCACTACTCTTTCACTACTTTTTCACTACACTTAATAAATTATGCGAACAATAGCGATATTAGGAAGTACAGGCAGCATCGGCAAGCAGACGCTTGAGGTGTGCGAGGAACACCCTGACCTGTTCTCAGTATATGCCATCACGGCACACCGCTCGGCCGATCTGCTCATCGAGCAGGCACGTAAGTTCAAGCCGGAGGTGGTGGTGATCGTGGATGAAAACTACTACGACAAGGTGCAGGACGCCCTGGCCGACCTGCCCATCAAGGTGTGGACGGGTGCCGAGAGCCTCTGCGAGGTGGTGACCGCCGGCCCTATCGACGTGGTGGTGACCGCCATGGTGGGCTTTGCCGGATTGCGCCCCACGGTGGCTGCCATCAAGGCGCAGAAGGCCTTGGCATTGGCCAACAAGGAGACGCTTGTGGTGGCTGGCCAGTACATCGAGGCATTGTGCCGCGAATATCAGGTGCCGATCCTGCCTGTCGATTCGGAGCATTCGGCCATCTTCCAGTGCCTGCAGGGCGAGTCGATAGCCCGCGGCTGTTTCCCATGGATCAGCAACACGGACGATCCCGAGCGCCCCAGTTATCTGGACAATCCCATTGACAAGCTCATCATCACGGCATCGGGCGGCCCGTTCCGCACCTTCACCATGGACCAGATGCGCGACGTTACCGCTGCCCAGGCCCTGAAGCACCCCAACTGGGACATGGGCGCCAAGATCACCATCGACTCGGCTTCGATGATGAACAAGGGCTTCGAGGTGATCGAGGCACGCTGGCTCTTCGGCATGAAGGCCGACCAGATAGAGGTGGCTGTGCATCCGCAGTCGATCATCCACTCGATGGTGCAGTTCAGCGATGGTGCCATCAAGGCGCAGCTCGGCTGTCCTGACATGAAGCTGCCGATTGCCTACGCGCTGAGCTATCCCGACCGTATGCCTTCGCAGATCAACGGCAAGCTGCGCATCGAGGACTATGCGCACCTGACCTTCGAGCGTCCCGACCTGGAGCGATTCCCCAACCTGCGTCTGGCCTTCGAGACCCTGGCACAGGGTGGTGACCGCAGTTGCGTGCTCAACGCCGCCAACGAGGTGACCAACGAGGCTTTCCGCCGCGGTCAGTGCAAGTTCCTGCAGATGGCCGAGGTCAACGAGAAGGTGCTTGCCACCATGCCGTTCGTGGCCGAGCCTGCGTTGGAGGACTACTTCGAGATTGATGCTGAGGCTCGTGTCAAGGCGATGGAAATGATAAAATGATGTTTATGTCGATTTTCGAAGTCTCGATGCCTCGATAATTCGAAGCATCGAAACATCGAAACATCGAAGAATCGAAAACTCGATAAATAAAAATAGAAGGTGGAAGTATTTTTGTTCAAAGCCCTGCAGCTGATCCTGGCGCTGTCGATCCTGGTGTTCGTGCACGAGCTGGGTCACTTCATGTGGGCGCGTATATTTAAGGTGGGTGTCGAGAAGTTCTATATGTTCTTCGACACCGAGAAGTTTGCATTGATGCGCTGGAACAAGACCGGCCTGTACCTGTGTAACATCAAGGTGTCGGACAAGGCCAACCCCAGCGAGACAGAATATGGCATCGGCTGGATCCCGTTGGGCGGCTATTGCGCCATCGTAGGCATGGTGGATGAGACGCACAACGCCGAGACCGCCGACTTCAACCGCGACGATGCCTTTGTGAAGAAGGGTAAGTTCGCGCAGTTCATGATTATGGTGGGTGGCGTGCTCAACAACCTCATCATCGCTGTGGTGATCTACATCGGCATGAGCTGGCATTGGGGCAAGGACATCGTCGAGATCGAGAACCTGCCTTACGGCGTGACCTACAGCGAATATGCCCGGCAGATCGGCTTCGAGGAGGAGGACCAGATCGTGGCTGTAGATGGCAAGAAGGTCGATTTCAGTGGCTTGCACAGCGCCTTGCTTTTGGCCAATGACGTGACTGTGAAGCGCGGCGGCCAGGAGGTCATTATCGCATTGCCCGACACGATGGGTCAGCTCTTCCTGCGCGAGCCTTCACAGCTCAATGAGTTTGTCGATGCCCGTTTCCCGATGGTGGTGGGTGCTTTCCACGGTGAGACAAGTGCCGCGCGTGACGCCGGCATGCAGGTGGGCGACTCGATCATCGGTGTGGTCGAGCCTTTGCAGCTCAGCGTGGGCGACAGCATTCTCACGGTGTCCGACACCATCATGACCCCCTTCCAGCATCAGGTGCGCGAGCAGTTGCGCAGCCATGCCGGCAAGGTGCTCACCGTGCTCCTGGTGCGTGGCGGTGAGGTTTTGACCTGCGATTTGCCTGTGAACGAAGAGGCTAAGATCGGCATCCTGATGAAGCAGATGATAGGCGAGGAGTGCTACACGCACATCAGCTACACCTTCCTGGAGGCCATCCCTGCCGGCATCGAGCGCGGCTGGAAGATGCTCTACAACTACGTGCGCCAGTTCAAGTTGGTGTTCACCAAGGAGGGCGCGCAGTCGCTTGGCGGCTTCGGCACGATGGGTTCGATCTTCCCTGAGACCTGGCAGTGGCTGGCGTTCTGGTCGATGACGGCGTTCTTCAGCGTGGCCCTCGCCTTCATGAACATCCTGCCTATCCCGGGTTTGGATGGCGGACATATCTTCATCCTGTTCCTCGAGGCCATCATCCGTCGCCCAATCAGTGACAAGGCCAAGGAGCGTGCACAGTACATCGGCATGGGTCTCATCATCGCGCTGATGGTGTATGTCAATGCGAATGATATCTGGAAGTTCATCATTCAACCATTGCTCGGTTGATTTGAGGTTTGAGAAGTTCGAGAAGTTTGAAGAGTTCGAAACGTTTGAAAAGTTTGAAGAGTTCGAAACGTTTGAAAAGTTTGAAGAGTTTGAAAAGTTCGAAACGTTTGACCCCCACAAACCCTTCCAACCCCTCCAACCCCTCCGACCCCTCAAACCCTTCAAACCC
>JAZQPJ010000079.1:0-28145 GCA_045628525.1 Bacteroidales bacterium | reverse complement strand
CTTATAGTAGAGGTAGCAGCGGAATGGGGCAATCGATGCACCATAGGTAAGGATTACGAACTCACCCAGCTTGAAGCCGTCGTAAGCCATGCCTGTATAGCCGTAGAAGATGAGCTTCTCGTTATAGAAATCGTCGAGGGTAATCTCGCGATAGGTGCTCTGACCCACAAAGCACCAGTCGCCACGCTCTGTAACAGCCTTCTGAGCCGGCTTCAGGGTGACATTATTGAAGACCATGACATCGGTATCTTCGTCGAACATGGCGATGTAAGGAGTGTAGGCTTCGATCTTGCCGTCTTCCACCTCCTTCATCACAGCCAGAAAATCATTATACTCAACTCCCTCGCCAACAATACTATGCATCTCTTCGAAGGTGAATAAGTGTACATGGTTCTCAGTGCCGATTTCGGTCGAGAATGGCAGCATTAAGGTGCTTGGCACATTGGCCTTGAAGCTGCGTTCGAGCTCTGCTCTGCCTACTGTGATCTCGCTATTGAGAGAAAGCGAACCTTTTGAATCACCGTCAAGCAATGCAAGGCTCTTATTCTTTGTCACGCGGAGCGGGCCGTAATAATCGAACTCACTAAGTTTACTATCGTTGGTATAATACTCTTTGCTATCCTGCAGGTACGCATAAACGATATCTCCACCACGTGAACTGAACATAGGGCGAGTATCCTCACCGATCTTTTGATACCAGGCAAGATTGTCGTCAGTAGCATGGCCATTAAGCTTATAAGTAAGCTTACCATTGGTGAGATCGACTTTGCTCAGCTTCTGAACGCCCATCTGGTTAGCGTTCATTCCTACCACGTCTGGATCGATGAGATAGCAGTTTGTGATAACGAGGTTCTTCTCATAGCCAGCAAAGTACTCATATTCGGTGCCGTGAGTGTCATAAGGACAATCTTGCCCCCCCTTGAATGCCGTAAGACTACCACCCGACCAGCAGTTAGTGATATAACCGCTGTCCTTGATATAGCCACAGAGCAGGCCGCAATTGCTGTCAAAGGCATAGATGTCGCCCATATTGAAGCAGTTGTTGATCATCACCTTTATGTTCTTGCCTTTTTCGGTGTTGGTGTTTACATGACCCTGTATGCCACCTGCATGTCGCATGGCACCGGCCCTGGCGTAGTTGCCGCAGTTCTCGATGACCACGTTGCCCCAGGTTCCTCCGATGAAGACACCACCCAGAATGCCTGCAGCACCTCCAGTGCCAGAATTGGTAATTGAGCAGTCATCTTCTATGATGACGTTGCGGATCTCAGCGCCAGTATACGCCACGCCGAAGAGGCCAGATC
Source organism: Bacteroidales bacterium (assembly GCA_045628525.1). Taxonomy (GTDB): domain Bacteria; phylum Bacteroidota; class Bacteroidia; order Bacteroidales; family UBA3663; genus Liminaster. The sequence goes on along the minus strand of JAZQPJ010000079.1, from coordinate 26,841 downwards.
CATCGTCGTTGCTATCTACTGAAGACCTTATTCCAGTGATGGAATGACCCTGTCCGTCGAAACAGCCACTGAATCGGTTATTATGGTTGCCGATAGGCGTCCACTTGTCGGAAAATGAGAGAACAATGTCTGCATCGAGCACGGCACATGCATACTTGTCACCATTGTTGACCTTCTTAGCGAACTCAATGAGCTGGTCAGCTGATGAAATGTGCATAACGCCCCTGATATCTTTTACATCAACAACATACTCAGGGTAATATAATTTATTAAACGGGTAAGGGCACTCATCGTAATCGAGCAGCTGATTCCATACCGTCTTACCATCCCTACGGTTCTCATAACCATTGTTGAGCCAGCGAGCAACGATGCCCGATGCCATAGTCTTTTTGCTTACACCTATCACCCAGGGGCTGGTTTTGTGATTATCGATCTCCAGGCGGAAGTTGTTGCCCGAAGCCGGGTTCATGTCCACCTCCTCACCGATAAGCGGATAGTCAGCGTTCGATACACAGTTAGCCACCGTACTATTATTCTCAGCTCGACCAACGATGCCACCACAAGTGGATGTACTAAAGTTAAGCTCATTTGATTCATTGGCACAGTTAATGATGCTGACTTTGTAGCCGCGACCTACGATGCCGCCACCATACTCATCCTCACAGTAGAGCTTACCAGTATTAATACTCTCGTAGATGTCTGACTTGTAAGCAAAACCTGCAATACCGCCCAGTTCATCGTCGGTGTTAAAATACTCGCTGGTATGATGGATGTAACCCTCGTTTCTGCATCGGATGAAGACAGAGTATTGACAAGAAGCCACTATACCACCTACCCTACACAGACGACCAGCAACTTCTCCCTGGTTGACACAGTCGATAAAAGTCGAATTATCGGCATGGCTGACAAGACCACCGGCATAAGTATCCTGAATTCCAAACGGGGAACCAAGCGTGCCGATGGTGTTTGACCAGCTGTTCCTACAGCGGGTGAAGTTGTCATATTTTGATTCATAGACCAGGCCACCAACTTCTGTTGAATAGGCATAAATAGTAGAGTTCGTGATATCGATGTCTTCGTAGGTACAATACATAGAATTGCCTACCAAACCTCCTATATATTTTCTTTGTTTGATATTCAGATAGTCGAGCGTCAAGTTCTTGAAGGTAGCGCCCTCTGCAAATTGGATTATGGCATTACGTGCGCTTCCCTCATAGGAGATGGAGTTGTCTTCGTCTATCTTGACATTCTTGATACTATGACCATTGCCATCGATCGTACCTTGGAACTTGTTGGTCTTACTAAAGAAGGTGTAATAATTACCACCGAAGTCAATGTCATCTTCGAGCACGATGTGAGCATTCTGATTGCCCAGTGCCTCACGGAACTCATTGACCGTCGACACCTTGATGACGTCTTGCTGGGCCCATGCGCCGGAGAGGAAGGCGAGGGAAAGAGTAAGCGTTGATAATAGCTTTTTCATTTTATTGATTGAAACTAGAAAATAATTCATGTAAGCTTCGTCTTAGACATAAGTCTAAGTGCGCAAATATAATAATTTTTTCTTAATTTCAGCGAGCAAAACGTCTTAAAATGCAAAAACACCTAAAAATCGAGTCGTTTTGCAAACTTTTTAGACACAAAAATGATAGATGACAAAAAAATGCAGCAAAAAAACAGTTTATTCACGTCATAAACAAATATAATCGGGGACGGGTACCGCGATTCTTCAAAGAATTATAGCGAAGAATCAAGGTACCCGTCCCCGTGGGCCAAGCTGCCAAGACACAGACGATGGTATAAGTGTTCACAGTGACTCGTGCGATACCTTCCATCATCACGAAAATTGACGTTGTGTACACAACGTTGAAATCCTGTATCACGGAAGGTCCAAACTGCATGCAAGACGGCCGTTCCGTGATGAAGGAACGTCCAAACTGCATGCACGGCGTCCATTCCGTGATGAAGGAATGGACAAACTGCATGCAAGACGTCCGTTCCGTGATGAAGAAACGTCCAGAGGGTCAAAGGGACAGGTCTGACCCACCCGCAAAACAACTAACATCCAACTCTTAATATCATGGTGAGCGCCTCCCCGCGCTCACCATTTCCTTTATCCCACCACACAAAGAAAAGATTTCCAGACAAATATTTGGTGGATTGAAAAAAACGTACTATCTTTGCAGCGGAAAAAATAATAATCATGGAAGCAATTTCTTTTACAACCAGAAAACAAGAACTCTCTCGTCGAGTTCTGGAGATTGATGATTCAGACATTCTTGATAAGATTGAACGCATCTTAAATGTCGAGCCAAGAAATCTCCCCATGCCATGTACATATACTTTGGACGAAGTACACTCCATCTTACGTCAAACCTCGATTGACGCAAAGCAGAAAAAGGGTCGTACTTGGGAAGAAGTACAGAAATATATTCATGGCTGAATATGAAAGTCTTTTTTAGTGATGTAGCATGTTGCGACATCAAGAATCTTTATGACTATTGCCAAGAGAGATTCGGAGCTAAGACCGCCGATTTGGTAGAAAAACAAATTGGTGAAACTGCAAAAATGCTTGAAAACCATCCCCGATTAGGGAAAAAAGAAGCTATTCTCAATGAGTCAGGTATTGAATATCGTTCAATAGCCGTAGGTCAGAATAAGCTCGTTTATTCTATTCATGAAGATTATGTTTTCATTCATTTCGTGTGGAATGTACTACAAAATCCTGACAAATTGCAGTTCCTCCTTAGCAGACAATGGCATGACACTGATTTAATAATAGAAAAGTAAATATACATTCAGCTATTAATATCATGGTGAGCGCCTCCCCGCGCTCACCTTTTTCTTTTAGATACAAGGCGCCGAGCGCAAAAATGCGCTCGGGTAATTATTGTTGATTCATTCGCGCGGCAGAGTGATCCCATACTATTAAGAAATACTCAATTAAATATACTCCCCCCTCCCTCCAAGGAGGGGGTCGAGTCAATATTTAATTGAGTCTATTATCCTGGAATGGATAATGACTATTAAATATTATATGTTATTTAAGATGTACGTTGTTTCGCTCGTTGCTATGTACAATACTATGCACATTGCTATGTACATATATCAGACAGAGAAAAAAATCGTCGGAAAAACATAAAAGAGAAAGTTTGAGGAAGTTTTGATTGCAACCACCGGTACCAGTAAAGGAAAAAGAAAAGGAGAAATTCCTGCGCAACGTCAAGTGCACCGCGCGTGAATATAGGGAGAAACGAACGCACGGCAACCGATCCAGAAAATAAAATCCGCTCTTTGACATACTGTTGTACGAATCTATAGAAAAAGATAGGTATACACGAAATCCCGGCGTCCGATCCTGCATGAAGGATAAGTACACACGAAATCCCGGCGTCCGATCCTGCTTGAAAGATCAGACGCCGGGAATATCAGTGTATATAAAAGCTAAAAAGAGAGTGAAAAGGTTAACTACTCTTTCACGATGACCTTCTTGCCACCGCCTACGCGCACACCGCTGTAGTTCTCATCCACGCGGTTGCCGTTGAGGTCATACCAGCCTTCGAAGCGGAACTCGCCGGTCTCGTTATCGAAGGTAGCGATGCCGGTCTCGCCGTTGGCACCCTTGAGGATGACGTCGAAGGCACTTGGCATTGAGCCCTCTTCCGATACACCGTACAGTGGGTTGCTAGGGACTGCTGCTCGGGTTGGAGCCTTACGGGTGATCACGTCGAAGCTGTCAGGAGCATCCTCACTGGCGATGTGACGCATGTAGCAGCGGAATGGGGCAATCGATGCACCTTCACCCAGACGGGCGAACTCTCCGAGCTTGAAGCCGTCGAAGGCCATGCCTGCGTAGCCATAGTAATACTGGCTCTCCTCATCTTGGAGGCTGATAGCCTTGTAGGCGGTAGCTCCGATGAAGTACCACTCATCCTTCTGCGTTACAGCTGGAGTAACTGGCTTGAGGGTCACATTTTCGAAGACGAGGCTGTCGGCAGTATCCTCTGCAAAGAGGGCAAGGTATGGAGTGTAGGCCTCGAACTTGCCGCCTTCTACCTCATCCATCACAGCTGTGTACTTGTTGTTCTCCTCGTCATAGTTCATGGCGCTGAAGCTAAAGAACTTGCCACTGCTCTCGCTGTCGATCTCTCCTGAGAATGGCAATACGAGCGTAGAAGGCACGTTAGCCGTGAAGCTGCGGTTGAGCTCTGCTCTGCCTACCTCGATCTCGCTATTGAGAGTGATCGGATTCTGTGAGTTGGCTTCGAGCAATGCCAGAGTCTTATCCTTCTTCACGCGGATAGCGCCGTAGAAGTCGAACGATTCACGCATATTATCATTGGTATAATACACTTTGTTATCCTCCGAGAGGTACAGATAGACGATGTCGCCGCCACGCGAACTTAACATAGGGCGTGCATCCACACCGATCTTCTGATACCAGTCGAGATCGCCCTCAGTCTTGTTTCTATTGAGACGGTAGGTCAGGTGACCATCGGTGAGAGCGACGGCCTCCAGCGTCTGAACGCCATCCTGGCGTACGTTCTGTCCCGCCGGTAATGGCTCCATAGCATAACAGTTGACTATGGAGATCTTCTGATCGTATCCGGCAAAGTACTCAGTCTCGTTTTTAGGATTCTTGCTGCTGTATGGGACCGGATTGCTCTCGTTCATCTTTTTGAGGCTACCGGCCGACCAGCAGTTGGTGATATGTCCACTGTTCTGTGCATAGCCGATGAGCAGGCCGCTGTTGCTCTCAGAGGCATAGATGTCGCCCATGTTGAAGCAGTTGTTGACATAGACCTTGACGTTCTTGCCATAGTCGGTGCCGCTGTCGACTGAGATACGGCCCACGATACCGCCTGCATGCTTCTTGGCGCTGACCTTAGCAGAGCTGCCGCAGTTCTCGATAACCACGTTGCCCCAGACCCATCCGATGTGGAAGCGGCCCAGGATGCCACCAGCACCAGCTTCGCCTGTATTGTGAACGTTGCAGTTGTCTGAGAGGTAGACATTGCGGATCTCAGCGTTCATATGAGCCACACCAAAGAGACCTGCGCCTACGTCGTTGCTGTTGATGTTGACGCTCATGCCGCTGATAGTATGACCCTGTCCGTCGAAGACGCCTTGGAAGCGGTTATTGTGGTTGCCGATAGGTGTCCACCAGCCAATAGTAGAGAGGTCGATGTCGTTGGCCAGTACAGCACAGGCGTAGTTATCGCCACCGTTCACTTTCTTGGCGAAGGCTACGAGCTGATCGGCTGAGGTGATGACGTCATGAGGCAGGTCGGTGGTAAGTACCTCAGGATGACGAGAACCATCAGGGAATGGCACCTTGTCCTGGAACATGCCGGAAAGAACCTGATACCAGACAATCCTGCCATCCTTACGGTTCTCATAGCCGTTGTTGAGCCAGCGACAAACGAGACCCGAGGCCATAACCTTCTCGCTTACGGTTGCCTCCCATCGGTTGCTTCCGTCGTTGCTGATCTGTACGCGGTAGTTGTTGCCCGAAGCAAGGTTCGTGCCCTTACTATCACCGATGCACGGACGGTCTGCAAGCGACGCACAGTTGGCTATCATACTATTCTCTGCATAGCCGATGATACCACCACAGTTATTCTTGATAAACTGCAGTTCCTTTGAGGTATTGAGACAATTGAGGATTGTTACGTTTGTGCCATATCCTACGATGCCGCCACCGTAGTTTTCCTCACATTTGAGCTTACCGGAGTTGATACACTCGTAGAATTTCGAATTCTTGGCATCGGCCACAATGCCACCAAGGTAGTCGTCTTCGGTAAAGAGCCAACTTTCATGATGAATGTAGCCTTCGTTGACGCATCGGGTGAAGGTAGAGTTTTCATCCTGTGCTACGATGCCGCCTACCACATCCATTTTTCCTGATACATCTGCACCGTTCACACAGTCAGTAAAGGTTGAACTCTTGGCTTTGCCCGCCAGTCCACCAGCATAAGCGCTATCATGTAAACCTGGTATACCGTGTGTGCTGACGCTGGTCTTCTTGTCGGTCGTACAGCGGGTGAAGGTGTCATGATCCGATTCATAGACCAGGCCACCGACCCAACTGTTTTCGGCATAAATAGTAGAGTTGGTAATATTGATGTCCTCGTAGGTGCAATTCTTAGAGTTGCCTACCAGACCTGCTATCATGAGGTCACGCTTGACGGTCATGTTGTCGAGGGTCAGGTTCTTGAAGGTAGCACCCTCTGCGAACTGGATCAAGGCACGACGTTCATTCTTCTGATCGTATTTATTATCCTGTTCTGTAGCCTCAATCTTAATATTCTTGATCGTATGGCCCTTGCCATCGATCGTACCACGGTACTTAAGTGACGAACGATACAAAGAGATATAATTATGCTCGAAGTCAATGTCATTCTGGAGTTCGATCGTAGAATATGGATCAATAAGAGCATCACAGAAACTGCCGGCATCAGTCACATGATATACCAGATCTACGTCGTTACGGATGTCGCTGGCCTTCACCACATCGCTAGTAAAGTTAGGATAGCGGTCTTCGCCGACTTTCTGACGGAACAGGTCTTTACCCACGAGGCGGTTCATCTCGTAGGCAGCTCGGCCGCCCAAAACGTCCTTTTCGCTGAATTTCACGATGACACCCTCGCCACCGATGGCACCGCCTTCATACTTGGCACCATGCACCATGGCAAAGCAGGTAGTAATGGTGGCTCCCTTGGCGTTGGTATCACCATAGATAGGGCCTTTGGTGCCCTTGAGGCAGTCTACTGCGCCTGCATTGAAGCAGTTAGTAGCGTGGCTGTCCTTTAGGTAACCTACGATGCCGCCGGTCTGCTCTCCACCCTGAACGTAGCCTGTATTGATGCAGTTGTTAATCTTGGTAATCTTACCGTCCTTGGTGTCTGCATAGCCTACAATGCCACCGCAGTAGGCATCACGGCAGACGATGAGACCTGTGTTGGTACAACCTTCGAAAGTACAGGCGTATGACGCAGCGGAAATGCCACCCACCTCGTCGGGAGCGTTCGAGTCGTATATTAATTGGGCCACTTCAATAGCTGTCATAATAATAGCAAAAGTCAACATTGCTACAGCTCCCGCGCCATAAGACTCAACAGTGGCCTTATCTTTTAATAGACTTGAATTAGTATCCAAACCTTCTTTAACCCAATTTCGCTTTACTGAATGAAACTTTAATCTATTGCAAAACGTACGGTACTTAATTGCAGTAAGTAAATTTGCCTCATAAGTGTAACTTTTGAAAAGGATCGATGCTTTTGAACGGAAGCCGGTGTATGACTCTGGCGTCATTTGGGTGACTGTGCCTATATTTGTACAATCTGTAAAGCTGCATCTAGTACTTTTGCCTGTAATACCACCCAGATTATCAGACATCGGTGATGCCGATACAAGTGCCATATTAGTGCAATCGACGAAAGTACAGTCCTCGCAGATGCCCACCAATCCACCGATGTATGCGTCGGGTTCCTTTTCGGTATAAATATTTGAATAGCCATCAACCAGACAGTCAGTAAACTTACAGCCGTTGGTGGCTACACCCGTGATACCACCGATCTCTGAACCATCAGAATAAATGCTTCCATGCATAACTGCAACGTTGGTCACTTTACAGTTATTCATCGTATTGGTCAGCAAGCCCGTCGTAGAGGCATACCAGTCACCGCCAAAACTACTCTGCTCATAATGGCAATTCATTAAGATGATGTCGGTAAACTCACAATCTTTTGCATCTTTGCATAAGAAACACGCATTGAGTCCACCATAAAATTTACCACCACGCTCGCCATCGAGGAACGTGATGCCCGAAACCTTGGCATCGGTCATATCCTTAACCAGGTTCGTCTTGAGGTTCTTGATGACATGGTACTCGATCGAGGTGTTATTCAGCGAGTCGGTGAACTCGTAGTAGCCGGTAATCATACCGTCAAAGTTACTTGCAGGCTCGTAATCAGGAACCTCGGCCATATCGATGTCGGCCATCAACTGGATGTTCACTCTGAGCGAGCTTTCGGAAAATCCCTCCAATAAACGCACCAGTTCCTTAGCCGTATATACTTTGGCCTCTTTATATACTACTGGGTCTTCATCGTCGACCGTCGCCCATGCGCTGCTTATGCAGGCGAGGGCAAGAATAAGTGTTGATAATAGTTTTCTCATATTATATTTTGTTAAGGGGAGTGAAAAGGGAGTGAAAAGGGAGTGAAAGGGACGATAGAATCGGTTTCGCCTTTGTTTTGTGGGTAGAATTGTCGGACGATCTGATACAAACGTCCCTTTCACCCCCCTTTCACTCCTCTTTCACTACATTTTAATACTCTTTAATCATGACCTTCTTGCCGCCGCCTACGCGTACACCCTGGTAGCCTTCCTCCACGCGGTTGCCATTGAGGTCATACCAGCCCTCGAAGCGGAACTCACCGGTCTCGTTGTCGAAGGTTGCGATGCCGGTCTCGCCGTTAGCACCCTTGAGGATGACGTCGAGTTTCTGTGGGAGCGCCTTGTTAAAGAGATCGCCGACTCCGCTCTGTGCACGGGTTGGAGCCTTTCGGGTCATGACGTCGAAGATGTCAGGAGCATTGGTGGTGGCCATGTGACGCATGTAGCAGCGGAATGGAGCGATAGTGGCACCATCGCCGAGACGGGCGAACTCACCGAGCTTGAAGCCGTCGAAGGTCATGCCTGCATAGCCATAGTAATACTGGTTTTCCTCATCATCGAGGCCGAGCATCTTAAAGTCGGTAGCTCCGATGAAGTACCACTCATCCTGCTGGGTAACGGCAGGAACCACTGGCTTGAGGGTGACATTGTCAAAGACAAGGCTGTCAGCATCCTCGGCAAAGAGGGCAAGGTATGGAGTATAGGCCTCGTACTTGCCGCCTTCTACCTCATCCATCACTGCGGTATATTTGTTGCTCTCTTCGTCAAAGTTCATGGCGCTGAAGGTGAAGAACTTGGAATTGCTCTCGCTATCCATCTCACCTGAGAATGGCAGGACGAGCGTAGAAGGTACGTTAGCCTTGAAGCTACGGCTGAGCTCTGCTCTGCCTACCTCCCACTCGCTGTTGAGTGTGAGCGACTTCTGAGAGTCGCCATCGAGCAATGCCAGGGTCTTATCCTTCTTCAGGCGGAGTGGACCGTGATAGAAGAACGAGCTCATGACAGAATCGTTGGTATAATAGGTCTCTTTATCGAAGAATGAATAGACAATGTCACCGCCACGTGAAGTTAACATAGGGTTAGCATCCTCACCGATCTTCTGATGCCAGACAAGGTCGCCCTCAGTAGCATAACCATTGAGTCGAAGGGTCAGATGACCATTGGCGAGGACTGCCTTGGAATACTTGGAAACACCTTTCTGCTCAGCTCTGATACCTACGCCTTCTGGATCGATAGCATAGCAGTTCATCAAAGTCAAACGTTCCTCATAGCCAGCGAAGTACTCAAACTCGCTGTTGTTAGTTGCACATGGATAAGGATCTGAATCTTCAAAACGTTCAATTTTACCGGCAACCCAGCAGTTCTGGATAGTGGCATGATTCTTGGCATAGCCTACAAGGAATGCTGCACCGCTGTCCTTTGCTTTGATATTGCCCATATAGAAGCAATTCTGGATAAGCACCTTAATATTCCTGCCATACGCTTCACCGCCTTCAGTGCGGATACGGCCCAGGATGCCGCCTACTTGCTTCTTCGTGCCTTTGATGGTGGCATAGCTGCCACATTTCTCGATGGTGACTGTACCCCAGCGACCTTCGGTATGTACACAGCCGACGATGCTACCGGTGCCCAGATCACTGGTGCTGTTGATCTCGCAGTCGTCTGCCAGGATGACGTTCCTGATCATAGCAATTGTCTCTACCTCGCCGAAGAGACCCACAGCCCTGTGTTTGCCACCGCTAATCTTCAGATTATGGATGGTATGGCCTTTGCCGTCGAAGATGCCACGGAAGCGATGCTGATCGTTGCCGATAGGGTCCCAGTCGATACCCGACAGATCGATGTCGGCACCGAGGGCAACGCGTGCGAACGTATTGCCGCTGTTGACGTTTTCGGCGAAGGCTACCAGCTGATCAGCGGAGGTGATGATGGTGGTGAAGAGAGAGTCATACTCTACCTCGTCATGATCAGCATCGAGCACAGGCGCGTAATCTATATTCTCGCCAGTCTTATTCTGTCGCCAGAGCTTAACCTGCTTATTCTTGTTCTCAGGACTGCTGTTGAGATAGTAGGCTGCAATACCTGTCTTCATAAAATCGTAGGTGAAAGCCATCTCACTTTCCATTTGATATGAATAAGTGCCAAACGTGCGACGGAAATTATAGCCAGTAGCACCGTTCGGATCGACTTCCTCACCGATTATGTGTTCGTCTGTATTTGATGAATTGTTCGTGATAGTACATTTCTTTGCATAGCCGATGATAGAACCAGTGGTGGCTCTGTTAGGCTTATTAGCCAGATTATCAACACCACGATAAAAGTCGTTGTGGCAATTGTTGATGGTGGTAGATACGCCATAGCCCACAATGCCGCCACAATAGTTATCGACAGCACAATAGTTTCCTGCATTTACGCATTGTTCAAAGATGCATTTTTCTGCATTTCCGGCTATCGCTCCCAGTTCGTCATGTCCATTGATGGTAACAGTCAGAAGTTTACCGACAGCTTGTGTAAGCCAATCCACCAAAAAGGCACCGCCCGCAACTGCAAAGAACACGCCGAAACCGAGGGGGGTACAAAGCACGGCAATGCCGACTGCAATCATAGCAATAGCACTAACACCAAGTTCTACCTCAAAAATCTTATCGGTGATCCAAGAACCTTTCGAGAATACATTCGCACGTTTCACAGCATCATTCATGATATCGACAAACATATCCTCTGGACATTGGAGGACATTACCTCGGTTGTAACAACAGAGGAAGTTAGAGCTCAATGTTTCGCCAACGATACCACCGACCTTATCTTCGTCACCACATACCCAACCATAGTTGACACAGTCGAAGAAATAATCTTTGTTCGATTTGCCTGTGAAACCACCTGCGTAAGCGCCAGCGGTGATTCTGCCATCGGCAAAGACATGCGTACGGAGGCTGGTGCCACAGGAAATGAACTGGCAGTTGTTTGAGGTGCCGACGAGACCGCCTACACAGATGCCGTCGACCGAGATTTCGGAGTCAACGTTTCTGACCATCTCAAAGATGCAGTTTTCGGCAACGCCTGCGATGGCGCCAGCATTGTCTTTATTGCAGAAGACAGAGCAACCGACTATTGAGAAGTTGCGGAATGTAGTACCCACAGCCTTGCGTGCCACAACGCCGAGGTTGTTGTTATCTTCGTCCTGAACGCGCATGAAACCGAAAGCAATGTTCTCAAAACGGGCATTCTGGACCGTCTCGAAGAGATAGTGGTCGGCGCCCTTGCCCTGCCCTCGTTTGCCGTAGAGGATATGTGGCACTACCTTTAGTTCACCCGTGATAGAATCGTTCATCAAGTAGCCACCGATGATGACACCCGAGAAGTTGTCACGGATCTTGCCAATATTGCTGATGTCGATATCGGTCGTCACCCTGATCTTGGCATACTGGTCTTTCTGGATGACCTCCTTCAGCTCTTGCGCAGAGCTCACAAGGATGGTATCCTGCTGTGCCCACGCGCTGCTGAGGCAGACGAGGGCAAGAAGAAGGAATGATAATAGTTTTCTCATATAGATTATTATAAGGGGATACAAGGGATATGTAGAGCCTTCCAGGCTCAGCATCATTTACTTCACAATCACCTTCTTGCCACCGCCTACGCGTACGCCCTGGTAGTTCTCATCCACGCGGTTGCCATTGAGGTCATACCAGCCCTCGAAGCGGAACTCACCGGTCTCGTTGTCGAAGGTTGCGATGCCGGTCTCGCCGTTGGCAGCCTTGAGGATGACGTCGAAGGCCTTTGGCATTGGGATCTCCTCCGTTACCACGCTGAACTGGTTATCAGGGACGGCTGAACGGGTTGGTGCCTTGGTGATCACATCGAAGCTGTCAGGAGCACCGGCGCTGTCGATGTGGCGCATGTAGCAGCGGAATGGTGCGATCGAAGCACCCTCGCCCAGACGTGAGAACTCTCCGAGCTTGAAGCCGTCGAACTCCATGCCTGCATAGCCGTAGTAATACTGACTTTCCTCGTCGTCGAGGCCGAGGACCTTATAGCCGGTGGTGCCGATGAAGTACCAATCTTTCTGCTGGGTTACGGCAGGTGCCACTGGCTCGATGTTTACACGGTCGAATTCGAGGGCTTCGGTATCGTCAGAGAAGAAAGCAAGATAAGGAGTGTAAGCCTTGAACTCGTTTTCTGTCTGATCCATCACTGCAGTATACTTATTGCTCTCCTTGTCATAGGTCATAGCGCTGAAGGTGAAGAAACGGGCATTTTTACTGAAGTCGAATCTACCCGAGAACGGCAGGACAAGCGTAGAAGGCACGTGAGCCTTGAAGCTACGGTTGAGCGATGCATTCTCTACCGTGAAGCCCTCCTTGAGGGTGAGGTCGCTCGTAGAGTTACCATCGAGCCATGCCATGCTATAGTCGTTCGAGACACGGATTGGACCAAATTGCAGGAAGCCGCTCTGATCCTTATCGTTGGTATAAGCCTCATTTCCGTAGCTCGAGTATGCATAGACAATGTCGCCGCCACGTGAACTAAAGATAGGATACTCATCCTTACCGATCTTCTGATACCAGTCGAGGTCGCCTTCGGTAGCAAAGCGGTTCAAATAGTAGGTGAGCTTACCGTTGGCGAGGTCTTCAGAGGTCATCTTTACAACGCCATTCTGGTTGTCCTTTTCTTCTATTTTGTAAGGATCGATAGCATAGCAGTTTTGGAAGTAGATCTTCTGATCGTATCCGGCAAAGTATTCTATCTCGCCTGAAGGATTTTTCTTGTCATAAGGGGCAGGACAAGTGTCGTCCCATCTAATGAGGAAACCAGTTGACCAGCAGTTGGTGATATAAGCGTTGTTCTTGGCATACCCGCACAAGAGGCCACTCATGCTGTTATGGGCAACAATATCGGCGTGATTGAAACACTTGTTGATGTAGATCTTGACATTTCGGTCCTTATCGCCTGTCGTGACACGGCCTAAGATACCACCTGCGTGCTTGTTGGCGGTGACTATGCCGTGGGTACCACAGTTCTCGATGACGACGTTAGCCCAGGCCCATCCGATGTTGACACGGCCGAGGATGCCGGCAGCACCACCATCGCCAGTGTTAACAATCGCACAGTCATCTGCCAAGAACACGTTACGGATCTCAGCACCGGTATGAGCCACGCCGAAGAGACCTGCTCCGTCAGCGTCGCTGTTGATAGCAAAGTTCATGCCTTTGATGGTATGACCCTTGCCGTCGAAACAGCCACGGAAGCGGCTCTGGTCGGTACCGATAGGTTTCCAGTCGTAGTCGTGGAGGTTGATGTCTGCATCGAGCACGGCACAGGCAAACTGATCACCACCGTTGACCTTCTTGGCGAATTCCATGAGCTGGTCGGCTGTTGAGATATGCATACAGCCCTCGATATTTTCTATTTCAACGGCATACCCATAGGAAGTATATGCATTAAGCATGTAAGGGTAATAAAGACCATGAAAAAGCAGCTGATACCATACCGGCTTGGGATACCAACGGTTCTCATCGCCGTTATTGAGCCAGCGAGTCACGATGCCCGAAGTCAGCAGCTCTTCGCTTACACCCATTACCCAGTCGCTGGTTTTGTGGTTGTTGACCTCCAGACGGTAGTTGTTGCCCGAAGCTGCTCTCATGTTCTTCTCGGTGCCGATGAGCGGATAGTCAGCAAGCGAAAGACAGCTGGATACCCTACTATTCTCTGCACGACCGATGATACCACCACAGGAAGAGTGGTTAAAGTTCAGGTCATGAGACGTATTGAGGCAGTTGATGAGGGTTACGTTTTTGCCGAGACCAATGATACCGCCACCGTTCTCATCCTCACAGTAGAGCTTGCCATCGTTGACACATTCGATGAAGTGTGAACCTGCACCTTCAGCAACAATGCCGCCCAGCTCATCGTCATCCTTAAAATATTTGCTGGCATGATGCACGTAACCGCTGTTGATGCATCGGGTGAAGGTAGAGTAATTATCCTTGCCAACGATGCCGCCTACACATTCCCAACCACCTGAGACATCTGCTTTATTTATGCAATCGGTAAAGGCTGAAAATGAAGCGCTGTATACCAGGCCACCTGCGTATCCGCCAGAGATGCTGGTATTTTCGTCGGTCGTACAGCGGGTGAAGCCGTCATGATCAGATTCGTAGACAAGACCGCCTATTTTAGCGTCACCGTTATAGCTACCAATCTTAGAGTTCTTGAGACTGATGTTCACGTAGGTACAATGCTTAGAATATCCCACCAGACCTGCCACCGGGTCGGTAGCCCCGACGAGTACGTTGTCGAGCGTCAGGTTCTAGAAGGTAGCATCCTCTGCAGACTGGATCATGGCAACATATACTTGGTTGGATCCTCCAGCGTCCATCTTGAAATTCTTAATACTATGGTCATGGCCATCGATCGTACCATGGAACTTGTTGTTACGATCAAAGTAGTTTAAATGTTTGCCTTCAAAGTCAATGTCATTCTCGAATACAATGTTTGCATTCGAGTTTCTCAGAGCCTCTTTGAAATCATCTAAATTTGACACCCTGATAGTGTCTTGCTGTGCCCATGCACCAGATAGGCAGGCAAGGGACAGCAGAAATGTTGTGTAAAGTTTTCTCATATTATATTTTATTAAGGGGAGTGAAAAGGGAGTGAAAAAGGAGTGAAAGGGACGATAGTATCGGTTTCGCCGTTGTCTTGTGGGTAGTATTCTCGGACGATCTGATACAAACGCCCCTTTCACTCCCCTTTTACTACTCTTTTACTCCTCTTTTACTACTCTTTTACAATCACCTTCTTGACGCCTCCCACGCGCACGCCCCGGTAGTTCTCATCCACGCGTCTGCCGTTGAGGTCATACCAGCAGTCACCAGAGAGACCAGGAGCGAGGAGGCTGCCGATGCCAGTGACGTCACCGAACGTTGGCTTGATATAATTCCACCCGAGGCGATTGAACTCATCCCACGTAGTGCGCTTCACACCGCTCTGCTGGGTGAAAGTTCCCAGTTCGTTAGGGTTGATAGCGTAGCAGTTATTGATGGTGAGGCGGTTATTATATCCTGCGAAGTATTCCGCCTCTTTCGTCGGGTTATCGTTGTTATATGGGAGTGGACATGAGTCGTTCAGTCGCTCCAGTCGGCCACCTACCCAGCTGTTCATGATGTAGCCATTATCCTTGGCATATCCGCAGAGCTGAGCGCTCATGCTCTTAGAAGCTGTGATGGTGCCCATGTTGAAGCAGCTGTCTATCATGACCTTGATATTATCACTGCCATCGGTCATCACACGGCCCAGGATGCCACCTACATGCTTTGTGCCAGAGATGTTGGCGTAGTTACCGCAGCTGGCAATCACGACGTTGGTAGAAGCTGATTCGATGTTCACCCTGCCCACGATACCGGCAGTGCCAAGTTCGCTGTTGCTGCTGATCTTCGAATCGTTAGCGATGGCCACATTACGCACCTCTGCCTTGTCGCCTACTACACCGAAGAGACCTGCGCTCATATTCTTCTCCATCTTGATGGCGAGGGCATAGATCGTGTGTCCACGTCCATCGAACATGCCACGGAAAGGATGGCTCTCAGTGCCGATAGGTGTCCAGTCGCGGTTGCCGAGATTCACGTCATCGTCGAGCACAGCACAGGCGTACTGATCGCCGTCATTGACGCGTTTTGCAAATGCTTCAAGCTCGTCTCCAGTGGTGATGACGGTGACATTCTTGATGTCTTCTATTCTTACCACGTCATGCTTTGAAGAGTTCACAGGGGCTGCATCGGCTGGTTCATCCTTCGATTTGTCAGTCAGCGTCTGATACCAAGGGCGCATCTGCTTCGACCAGTTCTCATAGCCATTATTGAGCCAGCGTGCCACGATGCCCGTCTTTGCCAGCTCTGTCGGCACTCTCGTCTCATAGTCAGAAAGTTCCATTTTTTTGTCGCTCACCACATAGTTGTTGCCCGATGCCGACTTCAGTTCCGAATCGTTACCGTAGAGAGGATAATTTGTGTTTGACAGACAGTTGGTGATGGTGCTTTCCAGACCAAGGCCGATGATGGAGCCAGAGTAATCTGGGTCAGATCCGTTGCCATCTCTAGGCGATCTCGTGCTCAAACAGTTGTTGATGCCGATATACTTACCCCAGCCTACAATGCCGCCGACCATTCTGTCGACGCATTTATAATAGCCGTGGTTGGCACATTCTTCAAATGAACCATGTTCCGCATGGCCTACAATGCCGCCTAATTCGTCATGGCTAGATAGAAGGAACCAATCAACAGCAAAAACTATTCCTCCGCACATAGTACCCACCAAGGCTGCCGCTAAAATAACAGGACCGGTGATGCCCCCCGCTACTAACACTGCAGTAGCCAGGCCAACAGTGGTTACAGAGGTCATGGACCACAGAACCCACATCATGTCACTAAACAGATAGTCATAATCTCCAATGTTCTTGGCATTGGTGGAGTAGAGTTCTCCAAAACTGCTCTCTGTGCATTGTATTACATAGCCAAAATTGCTGCATTTTGTGAAGTGCGATCCCATGCTGCATCCAACGAATCCGCCCACTCTCTCCTGGTCGCCACCTACCCAACCAGAGTTGAAACAGATGAGGAATTCATCGCTTTCAGAAAAACCTACCAAGCCACCACTGTTGGCCGCATTGGTGCTGAAGAAAACGCCGTCACGGCCATCGGCAAAGACACGGGTGTGCACATTGGTCGTACAGGCGGTATATTTGCAGCGCTTCGAACTGCCCACCATGCCACCTGCCGAGATGCCATCCACGGTGACGTCACAGTCGAGGATCTTGACATTGTCGAACGTACAGTCTTCGACCACACCCACGATAGCACCGGCGTTGTCATGGTCGCAGAAGACCGATACGCCCGCCATCGTGAAGTTCCAGAAGACGCATCCGATGGCCTTACGTGCCACGACGCCGAGGTTGTCGTTGTCTTCGTCCTCTACACGGAAACGCTCGAAGGCAACGTTCTCGAACATGGCATGGTCGAGCGTCTCAAACAGATAATGATCTGCACCACGTCCCTGCCCACGCTTACCTTTGAGCACGTGCGGTGCAATCCTTTCTTTGCCAAGACTGTCGATGATCATGTAGCCACCGTCGATAGAACCTGCGAAGGTGTCGCAGATCTTACCGAGCTCACTAATGTCGATATCAGCCACCAGTTTGATCCTGGCCTTGTAGTTGCTCAGGATGGCTCGCTGCAGTTCTTTTGCTGTGCTTACTTCGATTTCTCTCTGCGCCCATAAGCTCGAAAGGGAGACGAGGGTAAGCAGGAATGTGGTGAAGAGTTTTCTCATTATTTTAAAGGAATAAAAGGAACATAAGGGATATGACAAGCCTGGAAGGCTGTACTAGCGAACGAAGTGAGCGGTGAGTCTCCGAGCTCTGCTCGCGTGGAGCAAAGCGTAACAACCGGGGACGAAGTCTCCGGATATCTGACAAGTCCCCTCCGGCTGGCTTCGTCTTAGACAAAGTCTAAGTGCGCAAATATAATAATTTTTTCTTAAAAACAGCGAGCAAAACGTCTTAAAATGCAAAAACACCTAAAAATCGAGTCGTTTTGCAAACTTTTTAGACACAAAAATGATAGATGACAAAAAATGCAGCGAAAAAAACAGCCTATTCACGTAAAATTATGACGCGAATAAAGCAAATATTCACGTCATAAACTATAATAAAGCAGCAAAGGCATCCGATTTATACTATCGCCTCAATCAAAGTGCGACCATTGAGTTCTACAGGTGGAAGTAAGCCAGACTTCTTGTTCTTGTTGAAGCAGAAACTGACCATGTAGCCAGTCTTTAGATTGTAACGCTCTAGATATTCAGAGAGCTGTTTCTCACCTCGTTCCTTATATGATTGTCCTCGCCATATTTTTAATTCCACTATGTACTGCTGACCAAGGTAATCTATGATGATGTCGGTACGGGTGAGGTCACGAGTCTGCGCCTCGCAGTAGTAATTACCTATGCCGTTGATAATAGGGCGCAAGTAGGTAAGGAAAATTTTTCTACCGTTATCTTCTACAAATTGATCGTCGTGTCCTGGACGATAGATTTCGTTGAAGTGTACGCAGAAACGTTCGATGAGAAGACGCATATCGATAAAGCCATCATGGACGAACTGGTTCTTTTCGTATTCGCCCATCTGATAGATGTGGGATGGTTTGTCAAGAGAAATGTAATAATTGTAAAGCCACGTCTCGAATATGCGGCAGGCTATCTTTGTTGCGCCTCCTTCTTCCTTCACGAAGTTGAACATAACGGCAATGTTAATATCATGATCGTAATAGTTGAAAGATACTCGTTTACCACCGAAGATGATAGACTTCAACATGTCGGAGAGCCCTGGGAACTGGGTCAGCTTCTTCTGCATATCATCAAAGAGCGTATTGCCCTCTTTGAGCAGTGCATTAACCGCCTTCAGCACTCCTTCCTTGTCCCATGTGTACTGCTGTGCATCAATAATCTGGCAGATACGGCTCACGAGGAAAGGATAGCCAGCAGTATAGTCACGAATCATCTGACCTACAAATGCTTCATCAAAAATCAAATTGTGGTCTGCCTTATATTCAGCGAGCATATCCGCAATACCCTTTGCCGAAAGACTCATATCAACATCAAAGGGAACCGCAATGTTCCAAGGTGAGTTATACTGATGATCTTCTTCTGTACGAATCTTCAGTTTGAGATTCTTGATATCATATACACCTGCGAGGATTACGGATTGGAAGGTTTGGAAGGTCATTCGTGCAAGGAACATATTGCGCAGCACACCCAAGAATTTGATGAACCCTTCATTGTTGCTGGCTTGATCCACCTCATCAATCAAAACGACAAGAGGCTTTTCAGATAGGGCACATAATTCATCTATAACTTCTGCGAAGTCTGTGCTTGCAATTTCCTTGCATCCTATTGGCACGACTTCTTTGAGAAGCGACTGCATGGACTCAGACGAGCCGTTTACTCTTGCGTGTCTTTTCAAGATTTTCAGAAACTCGGCACAGACTGTGGATGCACTTGTAAAGACATTGTCATCCAATCCTTCAAAACTGATGCTGAAAACGCAATAATCGTTCTTCAGATAATCAGACAAGGCCTCCAGTGTAGTAGTCTTGCCATACTGCCTGCCTCGATTAATACAGAAATAGTCACCCTTGGCAACCATCTTGCGGATGATTTCCAAGCGCTCGGTGATGTCCACCATATAGTGTTCTTTCGGGCGACAAGTACCCGCGGTATTGAATGCTTTCATACTTGCAGTTGCAAAAGTGCATATTTTTTTTGCAAAGATAATTACTCTCGCTGACATGTGCAAGAAACTGACGCAAAATTTCAAAAAAAACTTTCTTATGACTAAATTTCGCTTCAATAAACAGCTCCAAAATTAGTTTTTTTGCTCAGCGTGCAAATAATATTAATAAATATTTGGTGGATCCGAAAATAATCTCTACCTTTGCGGCGGTTAAAATCATGGTCAGGCCATTATGCAGAGCTACCTCCGCGGCCTGGGATAGATAGATAAACCATAGTATTATTAGTAACTTAGAAAGACTGAAAAGAAAAGAGAAATACTAAAGATATAAGGACGTAGTCAATCTACTTCGGCGAAGTGTCAAACTCCAAATTATAACTCCAAGCGAAGTACATTAAGGCTATCTTCCTGCACCTCCAGGTGTGGGTAAGGTGGTGTAATGTAGCTTGGACAAATGGGAGTTTGACATTTCGCTTACGTTATGCCCTTATGAAAGCCTTACCCATTCCCTTTTTTTTCTAAATTTTCCTTCACCCATTCCCAGTTACACTTATCCCCTATTTTATGGGAAAAAACACAACAATGAGCCGTGAGGCTCTGTGGTTGGCCATCCACGAAGCAAACACCGTAGAGGCATGGATGCAGCTGACCAATGAGTTCAATCTTTACAGGATTTACACCCTGTTCCGTATTCTTAACGACCCTAAGCAGTGCGAAACGCTGCGATGCCGCACCCTCAAGTGGTTCACGCTCTCACTCGAAGCCTACGACAAGCACGATGCTTCGCCCCAGTGCTACATGGCACTCAACGATGGCAATGTTCGCGAGTGCTACACACCAGCCAGTTTCAGCAGCCTTATGTCCGACGTCATGCAGTCAGCCATGCGTGATGGTGCCATGGAAGAACCCTCCACAGAAGACGTCTATGAAGGAGGAGAGGAAAAGGACGAGAAGCGTGATACTATTCCTACCCGTCTGCAGTATGCTGCTTTTGAGGCATTGCTGACCCATTTTAATGCAGGGCCTGCAGTCAATGATCGGTCTAAAATTATCAAACTATTCTGTGCAATGACTGGACGTAGTTACCGCACAACAAAGAATCTGGCTTACGAAGGCTGTACGCTTTCACCTCTCTATCAGAGTAGAATTGAAGACATAAATAATGCCTTTTTCGACATGAATATCCACATTCAGCTAAAATCTTCAAAGAAATCGTAAATTTTACCGGGGGTAATACCCCCCTGTCAAGTTATTATTTTTATCATCTTTGCACCGTCCATCAGGATCAAGTTCCTGATGGGCGGTGTACTTTATAACTTTATTTTCCAAAAAAACAATGGACAACAATCTCATCCTCACTGGTTTCATCACCAGTTTCTCAAGCCTCCAGGAGGCCGACGCTGCCAACGGCGGCAAGTATCAGTTTATAACCCTCGAGCTCCGTACTGACGAGCCTCTGCCCCAGACCCCTGTGCTCTATCTCACTGGCGCCTTGGCCGTGCAGCTCAGCAGCTGCCAGCTCACTCCACAGACGCAGTTGCGCGCCTATCTGCGCCTCTACTCACGTCTTTACGCCGACCGCGATGGCGTGGAGCATAAGGCCAACGAAGTGTCGTGCTGGAAGATCGACGTGCTCGATACCGAAGGCCATGTCGTATTCACCTGTCGTCGATAACTCCTAACTAACATGAAAGATTGGATCAAAATCGAGACATCCCTGATGTCTGACCCTCGTATCAACCGCCTTTGCAACGACCTCGGTGCCAAAGGCCTCGGTATCTATCTGCTCATGCGCGTGCTGACCGACGAGAATGTCAAAGGATGCAAGATGAGCACGCTGCTCGATGGCGCCTCTTCTATCACCAGCCGACGCATCGCGGGGCGAGTGATCTTTGAATACGACCTCTTTGACAAGATCGGAGGAGGCCTCTATCGCGCCTGTCCGCTCATAGATCCTTACGAGAAAGAGCAGGAAGCCTTGCGTGCAGGCGAGCGTGTAGACGAGCGTACAGACGTACGTGAAGGCGAGCGTACAGATGGGCGTGCAGACAAACCTTGTAATGAATTAGAATTAGAAAGAGAAAAAAGAAATAAGAGAGATTCGAGCATTGAAGCTCTCATCTCTGCCTCTGTCTCTGATTCTGAAAGGGAGTATTATCAGCACATGAAGGAAGAGTTTCCGCGCATCTGCCAGATGCAGCAGCCGCTCACCTTCGCCGAGATGCAGCGTCTGCTCAATGACTTCCCCCGTGAGCGCATCCTCACCGTGCTCAACGATATGGAGAACTTCCCTCGCCTCCTGACCGGCTACCTCTCGGCCAACAAAACCTGCCGCAAATGGGCCAGCAAATACTCCTAACTCCTCACTCCTAACTCCTCACTCCCATGCCAGAATACGCCACCTCACTAGTCAAGAGCGAAGACCTGGAGGCAGCTATGCTCAACCGCCTGATCAACGATCGCTATGCGCCCCTGCAGGTGATGCATCTGCTCAGGGACGACTACTTCGAAGATCCTACTCATCACGCCATATTCAAGGCCATCAGCGAGCTCTATAACAGCGGCATAGAGATTTCTATGACCTCCGTGGCCGAGCAGCTGCGCAACACTCTCTCCGCCGAGCGTGCCACGCATATTGTCAGCATCACCGCCGAACGTATCTTCGGCGGTGATGAGTACTACGATGCCATCCCGATGGCCCTGCGACTGCAGGAATACTCGCAGCGCCGCAAGCTCATCGAGGTAGAGCGTAAGATCCGTATGCTGACGTCCGACATGACCTACAACCTCAAGCAGGGCACCACCGAAGTGATGCGCCTCTTTGAGCAGATCGTCACTGGCGGAGCTCAGGATGCCGTAGTTTCACTCACCGAGGTGCTCGATGAGGTCAGTCAAATCGCCGACGACAACCAGTCGCCCGACACCCAGCACCTCGGCGTGCTATGCGGACTACCTGAGATTGACAACCTGGGCGGACTGCCTGACAATGGACTGGTCATCATCGGCGCCAAGACCAGTCATGGCAAGACTACCTTCGCCATCAACGTGGCCGTCTACGCCCTCCTTCAGGGTCATCGCATCGCCTGCTTCAGCATCGAGATGACCCGTCAGCGCGTGGCAGGCCGTATCGTATCGATGCGCAGCGGTGTCAACAGCAATGCCATCATGCGCCTCCCTCTGCCGCCCGACGAGCTGCAGCGCACCCACGAGGCCATCAGCGAACTGCAGCAGACGGTGGCCGGCAATTTCTACTTCGACAATCGCAATACGCATGATGTCAACGGCCTGCTCCTGATGATCCGCTCCATGAACCGCACGCGCGGCATCGACGTGGTGGTCATCGACTATGCCCAGCTCATCGATGCCTCGCCCGGCGAAGAGTGCGATAACGAGAACAAGCTCCTGTCTGATCTGAGCCACAAGCTGCATGCGCTGGCGCAGGAACTGGGGGTCTGCATCATGCTCCTCTCGCAGGTCAATCGCTCTATGCCAGGTATGCCCAACATCGCCGCCCTCCGTGGATCGGGTGCCATAGGCGAAGCTGCCGATATGGTCATCCTCCTCTACAATGCCTTCCACGACAAGGCCGACTTCCCGGCTCCCTTCCAGGGCATCGACACGCGCGACAAGCTCTATGGCGAGGTGGCCAAGAGCCGCGATGGCGCCCGCCCTTCGTTCCTGATGAACTTCCTTCCTGACCTGACGCTCATCTCTCCGTATATTGCGCTGCCTGCCGAAGCCGCTCCTGTGCGTACACCGGAGCAGAAGGTGCTCGATCTATTCAGGAAGCAAGTCTCTCCTCACTCCTCACTCCTAACTCCTAACTCCTAACTTTTTTTTTGCCATGCAAAAAAAATCCTATCTCCGCCGTCTCCCTCCCACCGAGCCGCGATACACCAAGTTCCAGGTAGCCATGCGCTACTTCCCCGACGACAACTTCGCCACCGCATCCCGCAAGCTCCGCCGCTGGATCCATGACGATCCCCCCTTAAAAGAAGAACTGCGGCGCATGGGTTACCACACGTCGCAGAAATATTTCTCTCAAGCTCACCTCGAAGTCCTCAAAGAGTACCTCGGTGAGCCGCTGGAGTAGACAGTATTAGACATTATCTAAAAGCTCAATCTTAAAATTGATTGAATGCTTATTGCAATCATCCCATTCATGCCATTGTGCATAATTACAGCATTGGAGGATATCCATTCCTATCAACGCAATGCCGGTGGTAGAATCAACGACATGTATGGGAACTTCTATTGTGTCTTCATCGGAAAAGGTCACATTGCACAGGCAGACATACGCATGCAGAGGTGAGCCATCTGCCATAGCGAGATTACGTTCTCCGAGAACTTCGAGGCCTAAGGCATCAACAAATTCTTTCGGTACGGTGGTAACAATAGCTCCCGTATCAATTTTTGCATCAACAATATTCCTTACGCCAGTCGATGGATTCTCCAGCCCTAAGCGTACGAACACCCGGTTGTATGGTTCGTTTAACTTCAATTGGAGCATAGCTCTTGTTCTTGTTGCCACACTTTATTACTCGTGGCTTAGGAAGTACCATGGTATCTCCTTCAAGAAACTCAATACATCCGGAATCGGGGATGATGTACTTTATTCCTTCCATAATAACAAGTGTTTTGATTAATAATAAAGTTATGATTCACGCCGCAAAGATACGCGATTTTTCCTCATCCACCAAATATTTCTCATTTTTTTGTGCAGAAAGCGGCGATTTAGAGGAGAAAACTGTAATTTGATGGCAAAAGAGATTTTTGAGGAGTGGCCTTCTATATCCGGAGACTTCGCAGCATGGTGCGCCTTCTGATTCTTGATATACTCGTTCAGTGATAGTCCGCTGGCTGCATCTGGTGCGCCAGACGATATGATAGGTCAATACGATATGACTCATGGTAATTGGATTGGTACTGGCCTCCAGCCAGTGTTGTGTTTTATGATTGTCTTATCCCGAGACTTCGTCCCGGGTTACTAAAGCAAGAGCACTCTTGCTTGTACTGCCTTCCAGGCAGCCTGGCGATTCAATTCGAAGTACTCAAAGAATACCTCGGTGAGCCGCTGGAGGAGTACTCAAAGATACTTAGCACACATCTTAGCGGCATTGATGCGCGATGTATGGAGGAACGCCTCACGCTCCTGTTCTGCCCTCCACTCCTCGGTATCTACCGCCTTGATTTCTGTTTCTTTCTTCTCGAATACCCATCCCATAGCCTTTGCCAGACCTTTGAATTGTTTCAAATCGACCTTTGGAATGCTGATAGTAAGTACATCGGTGAGCCGCTGGAGTGATTCATACAGCAATGCCAGTCTTCTGTATGTCCTCATAAAGAGGTGACCAGTGACGGGAATCAATCAGAACAGGCTCGATCTTGGTCGTGACCTTAAGTGTTGCCTTCCAAAGCTTACTGCTGATCTTCAGAAATTGAGCCTCAGGGATTGCAGGCACTACCACTGCAACATCGATATCACTGTCCTGACGGGCACAATCTTTGCTATAAGAGCCAAACAGATATACTTTTGGATTCTCTACAACCCCGCTGATGGCCTCTTTGTATTGTCTTACAAGATTCAGAACTGTTGCTTTATCCATGATACAAATTCTTCTGTTTGGGTTAATAGATTCTTGCAGTACTCGGGCGTCAATCCCATAGCAAGCTGTTGCTTATAGGAAGGATAGCGAGCTTCAATATTGAGTGGAACAATTTCTGCTTTATCTTTCGATCCAGTTCTCAAGCTGGATGCCAGGGATAGGTCGAAAATGCTTTACATTTTCAGTGACCATAATCAGATCATTCTCTAAAGCGGAACAACCTATAAGCAAGTCAAAATCGGCAACAGGAGTTCCTTGGCGGTCAGTTGCTACCTTTTCTTTAGCATATCTTTTTATGACCGAAGAAAATGGGATAACATTGACCATGTTTATGAACTTGTCAAGCATCTGCTGGTTGAAATGCTTGTTGCTTGACTTTTCGACGCCTGCTTGTAATTCTGCAACTGTCACCTCACTTATGTAGCAGTTTTCCAGTCCTGCAGCGTCCATGCGCTCTGCTACATTGTATTTATCTCGAAACAGAAAAACCACAATACAGGTGTCAAGGAGATACTTTTTCATAAATCCACGATTGATCTGGTTTCTCTATGTTCTCTGATTTCGCGTACAAAATCTTCTGCCGAGATATTCGTATCCTGCCATTTGCCACGGAACTCTTCTGTCCAAGCATGATTCTTTTCTTTTTTAAGAACGCTTGGTCGGGCAACAATGACATTAAACAGATCGTTGATCTGCTTCTTCAGAGCCTCAATGTCAATTGACTTTGACTCTGGCACTTCGAATGTCATATTTATTGTACACATAATTATAAAGTTTATTTCTGACGCAAAGATACGTGATTTTTCCTCATCCACCAAATATTTCTCATTTTTTTGTGCAGAAAGCGGCGATTTAGAGGAGAAAGCGCGTTCTTGCTTGTACTGCCTTCCAGGCAGCTGCATTGATGCGCGAGATTTATTTGTCATCGTAATGACCTTCTACATCAATTACATGCACTTCAACTCTATCATCAAATACGTCATAGATGATACGGTCATGTGCAGAGATGTGACGAGAATAGGTGATATCATTTCCACCCTTCAAAGGCTCAGGATGTCCTGTGCCAGTACGAGGGTGTTCTACGAGCTCTTCTAAGATGCTTGCAGCCTTTTTGAAAAGGGTGGGATTAGATTTTTTCCACTTCTTAAGAACCTTCTTAGCAGAATTTGAAAACGTAATTGTGTAATTCATAGAGCCTCAAGAAATGAGTTCAGTTCTTCTTTGCTACGGCACGTCGTGCATTCTCCTTTGCGGATTTCCTCACGTCCTTGCTCCATTCTCTGTTCCAAAGTTGATGGCTTGTTTTTCACCGATGATTTTGACTCTATCAGGCGATCTGCAAGCCACTGCTTGTTGCGGTCGGAGAGCGACATACTTTGGATATAGTTCCAAAGATTTATTAGTGCGGTGTTGCTCATATATTCTACTATTTTACAAATTATCACGCCGCAAAGATACGCGATTTTTCCTCATCCACCAAATATTTCTCTTTTTTTTGTGCAGAAAGCGGCGATTTAGAGGAGAAAGCGGCTAAATAGGGGAGAAAGCGGCAGGGGAGTGGGAAAAAGGGGGTATCTTTGCAGCGTCAAAAGACAGGACCCTCCTCCGGCCCCTCCCAAGTGAGGGGAGTGATTACCACTTGGGAAGAGGTGCCACCCTCATGCACTTGGCACCGTGCATAGGGCTTCCGACTAGAGTACTATTTACTCCCCTCCCTTGCGGTCCTCGCAGCCATAGAAAGAGCATTTTTATGCTCTTGGCGAGAAGACGAGCTTC
>JAZQPJ010000078.1:0-38292 GCA_045628525.1 Bacteroidales bacterium | reverse complement strand
ATGAAGGTCATCGGCGGCAAGGTGCATCTTGGAACAGCTCCCGGCCTGGGAGTAGAAAGACTACTGGCTGTGGGCGACAATCCCACATTATATAATAATATAAGCAATGAAGCATAACAACAAGGATCACGGCAAACGCGGATCGGGCAACCACCGTGGTGGTGGCGAGGGCAATCGTCGCAACGACTACAATCCAGCCTCCATCGCTGCACTTGAGGACAAGGTGCGCCCCAAGAAGAACCTCGGACAGCACTTCCTGGTGGATCTCTCGATAGCTGAGCGCATAGCCGACACGTTGCAGGATCACCACGACCTGCCTGTGCTCGAGGTGGGCCCGGGCATGGGTGTGCTCACGCAGTTCCTGTTGCAGAAAGAGTACGACCTCAAGGTGGTGGAGCTCGATGGCGAATCGGTGTCGTATCTGAAGCTGCACTACCCCGCCTCGCTCGACCATCGCATCATCGAAGCTGACTTCCTGAAGCTGCCGCTCGATGGACCTGAGGTGTTTGGAGGCCGCAAGTTCTCGCTGATTGGCAACTATCCGTACAACATCTCGTCGCAGATCTTCTTCCGCGTGGTGGATTATCGCGACCTGATCCCTGTCTGCTCGGGCATGATCCAGAAGGAGGTGGCCGAGCGTCTGGCAGCACAGCCGGGCTCGAAGACCTACGGCATCCTGTCCGTCCTGATCCAGGTGTGGTACGACATCGAGTATTGCTTCACCGTGCCACCGGGAGTATTCAATCCGCCACCCAAGGTGCAGTCGGCAGTAATCAAGATGACGCGCAACAACGTCACCTCGCTCCCTTGTGAAGAGAAAGACCTGCGTACGCTCGTCAAGAACGCCTTCGGTACG
The DNA here is from genome assembly GCA_045628525.1 of Bacteroidales bacterium. Taxonomy (GTDB): domain Bacteria; phylum Bacteroidota; class Bacteroidia; order Bacteroidales; family UBA3663; genus Liminaster. Next base: position 37,436 of record JAZQPJ010000078.1, on the reverse strand, counting down.
CGTCGCAAAACGCTGCGCAACTGCCTGAAGTCGCTCGTGCAGGACTGGCAGCCCGAACATGCAGCCGAGATCCTCGCCGACCCGCTGTTCGACAAGCGAGCCGAGCAGCTGAGTGTGCAGGAGTTTATTGACCTGACGGTCAGATTGAGAAGATGATTGACCAGCAAACCGTAGATAAGATTCTGGACACCGCACAGATTGTCGATGTCGTACAGGAGTTCGTGACGCTCAGGCGCCGCGGACAGAACTATGTCGGCCTGTGTCCGTTCCATTCGGACAAGAGCCCGAGCTTCTACGTCAATCCCAACAAGAACGTCTGCAAGTGCTTTGCCTGTGGCGAGGGTGGCAGTCCGCTGACCTTCCTGATGAAGAAGGAGCAGATGACCTTCCACGAGGCCATCAAGTGGCTGGGCGACAAGTATCACATCGAGGTCGAAGAGAAGAAGATGACCGACGAGGACCGCCAGCGCCAGACCGATCGCGAGGGCATGTTCCAGGTCAACGAATACGCGCAGAAATGCTTCGAGGAGGATCTGTACAACACGCCCGAGGGGCGCAACGTGGGCCTCACCTACTTCCGCGAACGAGGCATCCAGGACGAGACCATCCATCGCTTCCACCTCGGTTACGCCCTGGAGGACAAGGAGAACCTGGCACGTCGCGCCCTGCAGCACGGCCTCAATCGCAAGTATCTGCTCGATGGCACCGGCGTGGGACTGTGCTATGGCGACGATCCGAAGCGTACGCCGGTGTGCCGCTTTGCAGGTCGCGTCATCTTCCCTCATCACTCGCTGTCGGGCAAGTGCATCGCCTTTGGTGGACGCATCCTGCAGAGGGTGGATCATGCGTTCAAGAAGTACGTCAACTCGCCCGAGTCGATGATCTACCACAAGAGCGACCTGCCTTACGGCCTGTACGAGGCCAAGAGCGCCATCGCCAAGGAGAACAACTGCTACGTAGTGGAGGGCAACGTGGATGTGCTCTCGATGTCGCAGGCAGGATTCCAGAACGTCATTGCAGCCAGCGGCACGGCACTCACTTCGGAGCACATCCGCATCATCAAGCGATTCTCATCGAACTGCACCCTGATGTTCGATGCCGATGGCGCAGGCATCACCGCCGCGCTCAAGAGCATCGACCTGCTGTTGCTCGAAGGCATGCAGGTCAAGTTGTTGCTGTTGCCCGATGGCGAAGACCCCGACTCCTTCTGCCGCAAGAACTCCAGCGAAGAGGTACGCGCCTACTTCGAGCGCAACCAGCAGGACTTCATCACCTTCAAGACACGCATGCTGCTGCGCGGCATCAACCCCGGCGACCTCTACGCCAAGGCACAGGTGGCTCAGAACGTGTGCAACAGCGTGGCACTCATCGCCGACCCCATCACTATGTCGCTGCTGGTGCGTCAGGTGGCTCAGATGCTCGAGATTGGCGAGCAAGACGTGATGCGCTACGTCAACCAGGCCAAGCAGAACAACTACCAGGCCGAGGTGCGCAAGATGGAGATCGAGATGCGACGTGAGCAGACACAGCGCGAACAGGAGGAACTGGGCATCAAGAACCAGATCATAGCTCAGGCCATTGGCAACACCCTATCGGGCAACAGCACTGCAGAGGCACAGGCATCGAACGCAGGAGCCGCCACACAGGCACAGACTGACAACCTGCAGGCTTCCTTCGCACAGCAGCAGAATAATGCACAGCAGACGACCTACGCGCAGCAACAGAATATCGCACAGCAGCCACAACGCATGTCCCTGCCGAGCGATCGATATGAGCGCAACATCATCCGCTACATTGTGCGCTATGGCGGCGAGATCGTGTCCATCAGCTTCACCGATCCCGAGACCAACGCCCCCTTCTCGCAGGACTGGCGCGTCATCGACTTTATCTACTCCGAGCTGGCAGCCGACGAAATCACGCTACAGCACCCACTTTATGCCCACATGTTCAACCTCGCCATTGATGCCTCAGCCGATCCGAACGTGGCGTGGGACAGCGTGCGCTACTTCCGCAACCTGCACAACGATCCGCAGGCGCAGCAACTGGCCTTTGACCTGCTGCAGGACAAATACGACGCCATGGGCATTGCCGCTAACGAAGAGCGTCTGGATGTGCTCGTGCCCCGATGCGTACTCGAGCTCAAAAACTCCCTGCTCACCATGCAGATACAAGGAGTGATGAACCAGCTGCGCCGACCATCGCCTAACGACAACATCATGGAACTGATGTCGAAACTCACGATGCTGAAAAAGGTGCAGGAGGTGTTCAGCAAGGAGCTGGGTGAACGTGTGATCATCGGGTAAAAAATAAAGCAGCAAACCTCACGGCCTACTGCATTATAACACACACATAAGAATCTAAAAAACCTTTATAAACACCTTTATAATCTTATAACAGATATTATGAGACTATTTCTTTTCTTTTTTGCGATGCAAAGATACAAACATTTGAGCGAATGACCGAAAAGAGATGTTTCATGGAGTTGCAGTTTCGTACCACGCAACAGAAATGTTTCAAAATTTACACATTTTGAAACGAATCTTGAGATTTTTAGCAATTTTTTCATCAATGAAACAACATAAAATACAATAAATCTATTTTGAATCATGAAAAGATTACTACTTTACGGACTCATGGCAAGCCTGTATTTGCCATGTACGGCACAGCAGCTGACTATGCCCAGCAATCTGAACGACGTCCCAGCCGTGCCTGGCGTTCCGGCGCAGTATGCCAAGGCCTGGCAGCAGCCCGAACTCAATCAGGTGAACCGTCTGCCCATGCACGCGCATGTCCTTTCGGAAGGCACGAAGCGTGTCACCCTCAATGGCGAGTGGGACTTCCTGTGGCAGCAGGGATCGCAGGAGATGCTCGATGATTTCTATCGTCCCGATTACAAGCTGACCGACGGCGAGGAGAATCCGATGTTTGCCAAGGCCAACAAGTGGAGCAAGATGCCCGTGCCTGGCAACTGGGAGCTCAACGGCTTCGGTGACCCTATATATTTAAATGTAGGATACATGTGGCGCGGACGTGCCAAGAACAACCCTCCTTTCGTTCCCATCGAGGACAATCACCAGGGTTACTACCGCCGTTGGGTCAATGTGCCTGCCGACTGGAAGGGCCAGCAGATCATCGCCCACTTCGGATCAGTGCCCGGCTGCTTCTACCTCTGGGTCAATGGCAAGTTCGTGGGCTATAGCGAGGACTCGAAACTCGAAGCAGAGTTCGACCTCACGCCCTATCTGAAGCCAGGACAGGACAACCTCATCGCCCTGCACGAGATGCGTTGGTGCGACGGCTCGTATCTGGAGGATCAGGACTTCTTCCGCAACTTCGGCATCAGTCGAGACTCGTGGCTCTATGCACGCGACAAGAAGAACCATATCGACGACATCCGCGTCAGCACCACGTTGAGCAACGACTACAAGGACGGAACGCTCACCGTACAGCTCGACAAGCCCAAGGGTATGCGTTGGTCGGCCAACCTGATCGACCAGAACGGCATGTGCATCTATGCGCTTGATTTCGCTACGGACAACAGCATCAGCATCGACGTGGAGAACGTGGCCAAATGGAGTGCCGAAATACCGAACCTCTATACGCTTCGCATCTTTGCTGCCGACAACAAGGCGAAAGCGCCTGTCGTGCATGACCAGTACGAGATGAAGGTAGGCTTCCGCACCGTCGAGATCAAGAACAACCAGCTGCTGGTCAACGGACAGCCCATCCTCATCAAGGGTGCTGACCGCCATGAACTCGACCCAGACAACGGCTACGTGGTGAGCCGCGAGCGCATGATTCAGGACATTCGCGAGATGAAGCGCATGAACATCAACGCCGTGCGCACCAGCCACTACCCCAACGATGCCCAGTGGTACGACCTCTGCGACCAGTATGGCCTCTACGTCGTGGCCGAGGCCAACGTGGAGAGCCACGGCATGGGCTATGGCGAAGAGTCGTTGGCCAAGAACCCATCGTATGCCAAGGCTCATCTGGAACGCAACCAACGCAACATCCAGCGCAACTACAACCACCCAAGCATCATCGTATGGAGCATGGGCAATGAAGCAGGCATGGGTCAAAATTTCGAGGCTTGCTACCGCTGGATCAAGCAGGAAGACACAACCCGTCCTGTGCAGTACGAGCAGGCCATGCTTAGCGAGTTCACCGACATCTTCTGCCCGATGTACTGCGACTATCGCGACTCGGAGAACTACAGTTCGAAGGATCATGGCGACTACTGGTATCTGCGCGATGTGGATTTCAACAAGCCGCTCATCCAGTGCGAATACGCTCACGCCATGGGCAACAGCGAGGGTGGCTTTGCCGAATATTGGGACCTGGTGCGCCGCTATCCCAAGTACCAGGGCGGCTTCATCTGGGATTTTGTCGATCAGTCCATCCGCTGGAAGAATAAGGATGGCAAGCAGATCTGGGCCTATGGTGGTGACTACAACGCCTACGACCCAAGCGACGGCAACTTCTGCGACAACGGTCTGATCGCCCCTGACCGCTCATGGAATCCTCATGCATACGAGGTGCAGTACTATTACCAGAACATCTGGACAGAACTCAACAAGGTGAATGCTGACAATGCAAAGCGTAGTAGCATCGCACTGACTGTAACCAATGAGAACTTCTTCCGTTCATTGGACTATGTATACCTTGAGTGGCAGCTCCTACGCGATGGAAAGGCAATAGAGACGGGCGTAATTAACGACCTTCAAGCTCAGGCTCAAGGCAATACCGACCTCACGATCCTGGCATCAGCCAACACCAACGTTGAAGGTGAATATTTCCTGAATCTTGCTTATAAACTCAAGAAAGCAGATTCATTGCTTGACGCTGGAACCACCGTAGCAAGACAACAGCTCACCCTTCATAGCGTATGGGAATCAGATTGCACCGGCATCACATCTGCCCATTATTCACTTCCTGTTGTAGAGATTGAGTTTGATCCAGCCACAGGATTCCTTTGCCGATATGTGGTCAATGGCGTGTCGTACTTACAGGAGGGTGCGCAGCTCATACCGAACTTCTGGCGCGCTCCTACCGACAACGACTATGGTGCTGGCCTTCAGCGTCGCTACGAGGTTTGGCGCAATCCTTTGCTGATCTTAAAGAAGGTCGAAGATCTCAAGATGACAAGCGACGGCGTTGCCGAAAGCGGACTCCATTCGAAGCGAACAGCCTCGTACGCCGTCGTCAACCGTCAGAACCCCGAACAGCAGCTTGGTGAACTCACTCTCACTTACAATATTAAGAGTACAGGTGAAATCGAAGTAAACCAGTCTTTCCTCCCGAACCCAGAGCTTGCCAAGCTGACCGGACGTGAGGCAATTCCTCCGATGTTCCGCTTCGGTATGCAGATGGCTATGCCAGCCGACTTCGAGCACCTCTCCTACTACGGCCGTGGCCCTGTGGAGAACTATTCCGACCGCAAGGATTCGCAGTTCGTGGGCATCTACGAGAGCACGGTCACCGACGAGTTCTATCCCTACATCCGTCCACAGGAGAATGGCAATCACACCGACCTGCGCTGGCTGCAGCTCCGCACCATCAACGGCCGGGGCAACCTGCGCATCAGCAGCACCACACCAGGCGAACCCCTGTTCAGCGCCTCGGCCCTGCACTACAGCCAGGCATCGCTCGACGAAGGCCCCAACAAGCACAACCTGCACAGCCCCGACATCGCCCCACAGCCACTCACCAACCTCTGCATCGACCTGCGCCAGATGGGCTTAGGTTGTGTCAACAGCTGGGGTGCACAGCCTCGACCAGAGTATATGCTGCCTTATCAGAGCTACACCTTCTCGTTCACGCTGAGCCCACAATAAATTAAAGCGTAACATTTTCTTACAATAAAAAACTGCTCGTCATCATTGGCGGGCAGTTTTTTCTTAGTGTTGATCCGTTAACGACTGACGATGCCGTCTATCTCTCAAACAGCTTATCCTTGGCACTTGCCTGCGAAGGTGCGGCATCGGCCTTGCCACCCAAAGCACAATTGATCAGGGTGACAGGCAGGGTGTGGATCGAAGTGAAACCGACACGACACTCGCCGACTGTGACATTCTCGAACGAGATATTGCGCAAAGGCTTGGCTGCCGTTCCCTGCAGGATGATGGCGGCATTCGCAGCCTTCTGGCATCGAACATCCTTGACGTGGATGTCAGCGATGTCGGTAAAGTGATGGTCATCAGCACCCTCGCCAGCATACATCGAAGTGATGTAGAACAGATCCTCCACCTCGCCAAACTCCACATTCTGGAAATAGATGTCGCGCACAAAGCCGCCACGGTTCGGGTTGGTCTTGACATAGAGGCCGCGCTTGGTATAGCCGGCGTAGGTACAGTCTTCCACAAAGACATTGCGCACACCAGCCGACATCTCGCTGCCGATGACGATGCCATGCAGCCCCTTGAAGCGACAGTTGCGAATAATGAGGTTCTCGGTGGGACGTGCATCTTCGCGCCAGCCGTCGTTGTCGCGCCCAGCCTTGATGGCCACATTGTCATCGCCATTGTTGAAGTCGATGTCCTCGATGAGCAGATTGCGCGTCATCTCGGGGTCAATGCCGTCGTTGTTGACGAGCTTCGCATCGTAGCGCAAGCCGCGACAGATCACGTTCTCGCAACGGAGCAGATGCACGCACCAGAAAGGGCTGTTGGTGATGAAGACCCCTTCGAGCGTCACATCCTGGCAGTCGAAGAGCTGTAACAGATGTGGACGCAGCAAGTTGCCCTCGCCAAAGTTGCGCTGTTCGATGGGCACCTCATCGTGGTTATACTGGCGCGAAGTCATCTGATCGGGCTTCTGCTCCTGTCGCCATTTCGGGAAGGTCTCCGCGCAGTTGCCGTCGATGGTTCCCTTGCCGAGGATGGCCACATTCTTCAAGCCATAGCCGTAGATGAACGGAGAATAATTCTGGCAGAAACTTCCCTCCCACGAGGTACGCACAGCAGGCAGATAATCAGCAGGATCGGGCGAAAACTTCAAGGTGGCACCCTCCTGCAGTTCGATGGTCACGTTGCTGACCAGATGGATAGGTCCCTTCACAAACCATTCGCCCTGAGGCACGACGATATGAAGTCCGTTCTTAGCCTTCGCAGCCTGTTTCATGGCCTTGCGGAATGCGGGCAGACAATCGGTCCTGCCATCACCCTTGGCCCCGAAAGCCACAATCGACCTGTAGGGTTGCTTTTCGGCCGATGTCAGCTGCGACGGTGCTCCGCTGATGACCGAGAGGATGGAATCGTGACGCATCTGCACGTCATGGTCGTATGCCATAGCCACCATGCTGACAGCCATTGCAATGAGAGAGAGAAGGTATTTCATACGATTTGTTATTTGGTTATTTCTTTTCTCGGAGCGACACACAGAGGCCGTACATATACATGGCTCGCGCACACTCAACCACCCGTTCATGGCGATCTGCGAGCTTGTCGCATTCGGTCAGCAGCAGATAGGCGGCACGCTGCACATGCTGGTGCAACGCCTCCACATCCTCCGCCCCGTATTTATTGCCAGCCATCGCAGCTACTTCACGATAGAACAGTTCTGGTCCCGACTTGCGTAACAGCTTCTGGAACACACCTTGCGCTATCAGGTTCGAACGCTTCACCTTGGCAAGGATGGCAGAACCCATCGATAGGTAGAAGATGTTCGTTACCGTCAGCAGGTTGAGCATCTTTTCGTCGGGCATCTTGTCTAGGCGCTTGTAGCACTTCAATATCTCTTCGTGCAACGTAATTACCTGATTCTTGACCGACTGCATCAAGGCATTGCCCTTATGACGCTCCACGCCGTCCATGAGCTCATAGCCAGCAGCCTTGCCATATTGCTGCAGGGCCTGCAATACCGCCTCGGCAGTCAGTTCTGTGGGCACGACGAACGCAGCTTCACCATTGGCAGTCTTGCCACCTTTCCGAGCTGACAGTATCTCTTCGTCACTTACCAGCCATTTCTTGAATATGTCAAATATTGCCATCTTCTATTTATCTTTCATTTAGGAATCCCAGATAGGACACATTTTAAATAATAAAAGCACGGCAAAGATACGCACTTTTTTTGATTCAGCAATCAAAAACACCGAAAATTCATTTTTCTTGACAAGAAAACAAGTATCATCGGTTGTCAAATGCTCAGAAACGAAACCTAAATCGAGTAAATTTAAGATAATTACACAACACCTGACGAAGAAAACCAGCTTGATGTCAATTTGGAGAATGAGTTGGTGGCGTGGCTCTGTAAACTTGCAGAGACGTGGGAATGGTTGGTGGCAAGGTTTTGCAAATTTGCAGAGCTTTGCAAATGGATTTTCCGGTGTTTTTGGTCGGAGATTATTGCTATGCTACTAATTTGCCTCTATATATGCAAATTAGTAGCATAGCAAATCAATCTTATCTCCGCAAGATGTTATTGCAGCTTGATAATGGCGTAGCTGGTAGCGGGCATGGTGACGGTTACCTTGCCTGTCTTCTTGTCGTGGGCGATGGGGAACTTGTCGCCAGCCAGGAGTTTGGTCTTGTTAAACTTGACGTCAACGATGAAAGTGGCTTCCGAAGCCTCGGCGCGTGGGTTGAGCATCACGAGGACAACATCCTTGCCGGCTGCACGGGCATAGACGAACGGATAGGTGTTCTGCTCGGCATAGATGGGGACGAACTCGGCATAGTTGGCCAAGGCAGGTTCGCTGTGACGAAGTGCGATGAGACGACGCGTACGGTTGAGCATCGAGTTGGAATCGGCCTCCTCCGACGCTACGTTTGGTGCATCAGCAGCGGGATCGACGGGCAGATAGAGCGACGAAGGATCGCCCGAAGAGAAACCGAGGTTCTTGCCTGATGTCCATTGCATTGGCGTACGCGCACCATTGCGTGGCTGATAGGCGCCCTCGACCTGTGGCCAGGTGGTGGGCAACTGCTTCATGCCAATCTCATTGCCATAATAGATGAATGGAAGGCCGGGCATGGTGAAGCCGAAAGCGTAGATGATCTCGAGCTCCTTGTCGGTGCGGGTGTTGGCAATGCGGGCGTTGTCGTGATTGCCCAATGGGAGGCTGATATAGCCCTTGCCGACGGTCTTCTCGTACTGCTCCATATAGCTAGCCAGGAAGTCGGTGATGTTGCCCTTGCCCTCGCAGTCAAAGAAGCTGTGACCCTCGCTGCAACCGTTGAGGATGCGCCAGCTCTCCTTCTGGAAGAGGTCGTTGTAGCCGTTGAACCAGTGGAAGAAATCGACGTGGAAGCACTTGTCGAGCGCGTCTGAGGGGTACGACCATTCGGCTACCATGAGCGAGCCGGGGTACTCCTTCTCAAGCAATTCGCGAATCTCGCGCCAGAAGAGTTTGGTGGCATTCTCGTTGGTGGTGAAGAACTGCTCGTTGCCGCGCGTCTGACGCGTCTTGACCAAGGCACCAGCCATGTCGGCACGGAAGCCGTCGCAACCCATGTCCATCCAGAAACGGAGCACATTCTTCAGGTCCTCCTTCATGGCCATGACGTCGGGGTGGTCGGTAGGCAGCTGCCACTTCTGCTCAGGATCAGGGTTGGCGAAGCCGAAGTTCAGCGCCGGCTGACACCAGTAGAAGTTGCGCATATACTGGCCGTTACGCTCGGCATAGCCCTTGATGAACTGACCAGCGAACTCACGCGGCGGATCGACCCAGTTGGTCTCCGTCCAGATGTAGTAGTTGGAGTATTTGTTCGGCTCCTGGCGGCACGACTCGACGAACCAGGGATTGTCGATGGCGGTGTAGCTGATCACATAGTCGAAGATGACGTGCATGCCGCGCTTGTGAATCTCGTCAAAGAGCTGCTTGGCATCGTCGTTGGTACCGTAGCGTGGAGCGATGCGGTAGTAGTCGCGGATGTCGTAGCCGGCATCCATGAACGGAGAGTCGAAGAACGGATTGAACCAGATGGCATCCACACCGAGGCTCTTCACGTAGTCGAGCTTGCTGATGATGCCCTGGATGTCGCCGATGCCGTCACCGTCCGAGTCGCAGAACGTCTGCGGATAGATCTGGTAGAACACGGCATTCTTCGCCCATTCCGGTACGTCGGGAATCTCGTAGTTGCCCGTGATCTTCTGAGCGCTCAGCGACGGGGAGAGCGCCAACAGGCAGAGAAGGGATAAGAAGTGTTTCATTTGTATAATTGTTGATGGTTAGCTGCAACTTGGAAAAGGTTTTCGATGGACAAATATACGCACTTTCTCGCAGCCCTCCAAATTTTCGCGCCACTTTCTGCTAAATATTCCTAATTAGTTTGGATACATCGAAAAAAATGCGTATATTTGCGCACAATTTAGATTCGAATTGAACACATTACTTTAATAATAATATAACAAAATCTCAAGAACAATTATGAAGGATTTCCACTACTATGCACCCACCGAAGTAGTGTTTGGTGCAGATGCTGAGAACCAGACTGGTAAGATGGTAAAGAAATATGGCGGCACGAAGGTGCTTGTGCACTATGGTGGCGGCAGCGTGGTACGTTCGGGCCTGCTCGACGTAGTGTGCAAGTCGCTCGAGGCTGAGGGCATCGCCTATGTGAAGCTGGGTGGCGTAGTGCCTAACCCACGTGTGAGCCTCGTGCGAGAGGGCATCGAGCTCTGCCGCAAGGAGGGCGTCGATTTCCTCCTGGCTGTTGGTGGCGGTTCGGTCATCGACTCGATGAAGGCCATCAGCGTGGGCGTGCCTTACAAGGGCGATGTGTGGGACTTCTATACCCGCAAGGCTTTCGACGTAGAGTGCCTGCCAACCTCATGCGTGCTTACCATCCCTGCTGCCGGTAGCGAGATGAGCAACGGTTCGGTAATCACCAATGACGAGGGTGGCCTGAAGAAGGACTACTGCATCGACGAGTTCCGCTGCAAGTTCGCCATCATGAACCCTGTACTCACCTACACCCTCCCTGCCTGGCAGACCGCCTGCGGCGCCGTGGATATGGTGATGCACACCATGGAGCGCTACTTCAGCAAGGACGACGATATGGAGGTGACCGATGCCGTAGCCGAGGCTGTGATGCGTACGGCTATGGACAGCGTTCACGTAGTGCTCAACGAGCCAGAGAACTACCGCCATCGCGCACAGCTGATGTGGGCTGGCTCATTGGCTCACAACGACCTCACCGGCTGTGGCACCTCGGGCGACTGGGCTACCCACAACCTGGAGCACGAGCTCTCGGGCATGTTCGACGTTTCGCATGGCGCAGGCCTTGCAGCGCTGTGGGGCAGCTGGGCACGCTACGTCCTGAGCGAGAACCCAACCCGCTTTGCACGCTTTGCCGTGAATGTGCTGGGTGTGACCAACAACTTCAAGAACACCGAAGAGACCGCCCTCGCCGGCATCGCCAAGATGGAGGACTTCTATCGCTCGATCGGTATGCCAGTCAACATCCACGAGCTCATCGGCCGCGAGATTACCGATGCTGAGATCGAAGAGATGGCCGACAAGTGCAGCAACTATGGCGTTAACACCGTGGGCTGCCTCAAGGAGCTGAAGAGAGAGGATATGGTAGCTATTTACAAGATGGCAAAATGATTTTGAAGGGTAGTGAAAAGGGAGTGAAGCCCCTTTCACTACTCTTTCACTACACTATCACTACTCTTAAAACCCTTACATAAATATGAAAAAGTTCTTCCTTTCCATTCTTGTGGCCGCTGCTGCCCTCGTAGGCTGCAGCAAGCAGGAGCAAAAGGCTGAGGTCATCGACTTGCCACGTGGCGAGGCCATTCCTGAGCTCGAGGCTGCTGTGGATTCGTTCTATAATGCTACCGTGACCCGTCCGGTGGCTCCCGATCACATCGACCTGCACAGCATCATGGTGGTGAAGCATGGCGAAGTGGTGCTGGAGCGTTGGTACAACGGCCAGAGCGCCGAGATGCCACACCAGATGCACTCGGTGAGCAAGACCTTCACCGCTGCTGCCGTGGGCATGGCCATCAGCGAGGGCAAGCTGGCGCTGACCGACAAGGTGATCAGCTTCTTCCCCGACCAGCTGCCTGCCGAGGTGAGCGACAACCTGGCTGCCATGACCGTGCGCGACCTCTTGACCATGACCTGCGGTCATGACGAGGAGGCTCGTCGCAACGACTCGGAGGATTGGGTGACCACCTTCCTGGCTCATCCTGTGCTGCACACACCGGGCGAATACTATCTGTACAACTCGTTCGGCACCTACATGTGCTCGGCCATCTTCCAGAAGGTGATGGGCGTCAAGGTGCTCGACTATCTGGACGAGCATCTGTTCCAGCCTCTGCACATCGACCGTCCCGAGTGGTCGGAGAGCCCACAGGGCATCAGCTGCGGCGGCTGGGGCCTGCAGCTCAAGACCGAGGATATGGCCAAGATGGGCCAGCTCTTCCTGCAGAAGGGCGAGTGGAACGGCCAGCAGCTGATCTCGGCCGACTGGCTTGCCGAAATGGGCAAGTACCAGGTGCCCTCTTCTCCATCGGGCACTCGCTATGAGATGCTTGAGGAGGTTGGCCTGAACAAGGACAACAACGAATGGGTGCAGGGCTACGGCTACCAGATGTGGGTTTGCCGCCATGGTGCTTTCCGTGCCGATGGCTATGCAGGCCAGTACATTATGATCTTCCCTGAGCGCGACATCGTGCTGGTGCTCACCACCAACTCATCGCTCTATCAGCCTTACATGGACCTGATCTGGGAGTATCTGGAGCCCGTGCTGAAATGAGACAGCTCATTTCAAAATAGTAAATAATAAATAATGTCCCACCCTTGCAGCATAGAGCGAGGGTGGGACATTTTTATCGTAGAAACTCGAAGAATCACAGGTTTGCCTTGATCTGCTCGATCATCTCGGCATACTCGGCATCGGTGAGATAGACCTTGCCGGGATTCATCTGGAAGGTGCCGCCGTAGTCAGGGCCATCCACGTACTTGGGAGCGAGGTGGAAATGCAGGTGGCTGAGCTTGTCGCTATAGGCACCGTAGTTGATCTTCTCGGGATTGAAAGCCTTCTGCATGGCGCGGGTAGCCTGAGCCACATCGGCCATGAAAGCGTTGCGCTCCTCGTCAGAGAGTTCGTTGAGGTCATTGACATGATGGTCGTAGCTCACGAGGCAACGACCGTGGTAGGTCTGCTCCTTGAAGAGGAAAAGACGTGAGACACGCAGGTGGCAGATCTCGATCATGAGATTGTGAAGAGTCTCATTGTTGGTGCAATAGAGGCACTGTTGTGGATCGGAATACATGGGATAAGAGGTTAAATGAATAATGTAAAAATGTATAATGCAAGATTAATCACCGAAGTCGAGCGTCAGCTGCTGTGGCTGGGCAGGAGCAGGCGATGACGAAGATGAGGGCATGAGATCATAGACCAGCGATGGACTGTTGCGCATCAGCACACTCAGGACAATCCCCTCGCCCACCTTGGCACCCTCGCTCTGCAAGGCTTTGGCTGCTGAACGGTAGGCCAGATCGGGATCGTTGTTCTCATGGCTCAAGTGGCAGAGGAAGACGTGGCGCAGGCTCTCGTGATAGACATTGTGAATCAGCTCGGCACATTCTTTGTTGCTCAGGTGACCACCCTCGCCACGCACACGCTTCTTGAGGTACTGTGGATAAGGGCCATTCATGAGCATGTCCACGTCATGGTTGCTCTCCACTACGATGTGATCGCTCTTTGACAGATAATGGCAGATGTCGGGCGTGACGAAGCCGATGTCCGTAGCCAGGCAGAAACGCACAGGATGATCGAGGGAGCCGAATTCGATGTAATAGCCCACATTGTCCGTCGAGTCATGAGGCACGGTGAAGGGAGTGACACGGAACTGCGTGCCGGGAATGCAATACATCTCGTCACGCTCCAGATAGCGACGCGAGGCAGAGGTCAGCTTCTTAGCCATGCCGTAGTTGCGCTCCATGCCGTTGTGTACAGCATTAGTGGAATAGACCGGGATGTGATAGAGCTCGCCCAGGCTGCCAGCCGAGCGGATGTGGTCGGTATGATCGTGCGTAACCAGCAGGGCCATGATCTTGCCAAAAGAGAGGCCATTCTCACGCAACACCTTCTGGATGGTACGCACAGGAATACCTGCATCGATCAGGATAGCATACTGATCGGTGCCAAGGTAATAACAATTACCACTGCTTCCGCTGGATAGACTGAGGAATTTGAGCATTTATTTATAGATCAGGAAAATCGAAGGGACACGCGGGATCAATGCCTGCACAGCCTCCTCGCTCTTGGCCGAAGCAAGCAGCTTCTTCCAATCAGCCACAGAGCGTGTGTGGATCTGCTCGTCGGCACAGGTGATGTTCGAAGCCAGGCAGATGCGCGTCTGCGGACGGAGCACCTGCAGCAGGGTCTGCATCATCTTCTGGTTGCGATAGGGCGTCTCGATGAAGAGCTGCGTCTGGTCCTCGGCATAGACACGGGCCTCAAGCTGCTTGAGCCTGGCAGCACGTTGGCCATCGTCGATGGGCAGATAGCCATGGAAGGCAAAGCTTTGGCCATTGAAGCCCGAAGCCATGACGCTGAGGATGATGCTGCTCGGACCCACCAAAGGCACCACCTTGAGGCCGCGACGCTGGGCAATGGCAACGACATCGGCACCCGGATCGGCCACAGCAGGACAGCCAGCCTCGCTGATCACTCCCACAGGAAGACCCTCGCGAAGAGGATCGAGATAACGGTCGATATGGGTGCGGTCGGTGTGCTGATTGAGCTCGCTGAAGGTGAGCTGATCGATGTCAATGCTGGGCTCCACCTTCTTGAGGAAACGACGCGCCGAACGAATGTTCTCAACGATGAAGTGCCGGATGCCCAGAATCACCTCACGGTTATAAGGTGGCAGGACCTGCCCGATGGACGTGTCTCCAAGGGTTACGGGTATCAAATAAAGCGCAGTTTCGAGCATTGAGCGTGTATTTTTTCTATTTAATCGCGCAAAATTACGCAAAAAATTTGGAAATTCCAAAATATTCGGCTAAATTTGCAAGGTTTTAGAATAGAAATCACCAAAATGTGACGATTATGAGCCTGCCAGAAGCGTTTATTGAAGACTTGAAACCCTATCTGCCAGCCGAAGAGCTGGAGGAGTTTGTGCGTGCGTTGAGCCAGACGGATGCAAGCGTGTGCGTACGTATCAACAGGAACAAAGGGGGCGATGAGATCCACTGGACACCGAGCGACGAGAGCAACGGAGAGTCCCAGAGTGGAGAGACAATTGCCGAGTCGCAGATCCCCTGGAGCATCGAAGGAAAATACCTGAGCGAGCGCCCGCTGTTCACCCTTGATCCGCAGCTGCATGGTGGTGCCTATTACGTGCAGGAGGCCTCTTCGCAGTTCGTTACGCATGTGCTCCGTACGCTGCTGCCAGCCCACCAGCCGGTGACCATGCTCGACCTCTGCGCAGCCCCAGGCGGCAAGAGCACGGCTGCACTCTCGGTATTGCCCGAAGGAAGCGTGCTGGTGAGCAACGAGATCGACCATCGCCGAGCCAGAATCCTGAGCGAGAACGTGACCAAGTGGGGCCATGCCAACGTGATTGTGACGGGCAATGCGCCACGCGACTTCTCGCCCCTCTCCCATCTGTTCGACGTGGTTCTTACCGATGTGCCTTGCTCGGGCGAGGGCATGTTCCGCAAGGATGAAGGCGCCATCAGCGACTGGAG
This sequence comes from Bacteroidales bacterium, assembly GCA_045628525.1. Lineage (GTDB taxonomy): Bacteria > Bacteroidota > Bacteroidia > Bacteroidales > UBA3663 > Liminaster. Next base: position 21,784 of record JAZQPJ010000078.1, on the reverse strand, counting down.
CCCTGCCAAGGTGGAGGGCTGCGTGAAGCTGCAACGCGAGATTCTGCAGGACATCTGGCCAACGCTGAAGCCTGGCGGACTGCTGATCTATGGCACCTGCACCTTCAACGTGCATGAGGACGAAGAGCAGTTGCGCTACATCTGCGACGAGCTGGGAGCCACACCCGTAGAGATCCCCGTGGAGGAGGCCTGGCACATCCATCCTGCGCTCAAGGACACGCTGCCCTGCTATCGCTTCATGCCTCACTACACGCGTGGCGAGGGTCTCTTCATGGCTGCATTGCGCAAGAACGAAGACGAACCTTTGCAGACAATCAGGAACGTCGAAGCTCGCCATAATAAGAAAGGTGGCAAGCCGGAGAACAATAGCAAGGCGAGATCATTTGACAACAAGGGAAAAGGAGGCAATGTTAAGTTGCAGCAGCCTGCCATCGACATGAAACGCCTCTCTGCAGAATTGCAAAGCTGGGTCCGCTGCGAAGGCATCGTAGAGTCAACTTCCGATGGCACCCTGCGACTCATCCCCAAGGAATTGCAAAACCTCAACAGCCTGCTTTCTGCCCATGGGCTCTATATGTTGCAAAGCGGCATCGAGCTGGGCATGATCAAGGGAAAGGACGTGATTCCATCGCACGCCCTGGCCATGAGCATCGAACGAAATGAGGAGGCTTTCCCTATGGTGGAGGTAGATCGGGAGACAGCCCTCTCCTATCTGCGTCGCGAAGCCATCGTGCTCCCTGCCGATGCCCCGACCGGCTATGTGCTGGTATGCTATAAGAGGTTGCCGCTCGGTTTCGTCAAGAATATGGGAAACCGTAGCAACAACCTCTATCCTCAGGAATGGAGAATCAGGATGCAGGAGAAGTAATTACTTTACAGTAAAGCGGGCAGTCTTGACATCACGGCTGTTACCACCAATCATGACATCAAAGTCACCTGACTCAAGCACATACTGCAGATCGTAGTTGTAGAACTTGAGCAGATCCGGCGTAATCTCGAAGGTCACGTCGCGACTCTCGCCTGCCTTGAGGGTGATGCGCTCAAAGCCTTTGAGCTCCTTGACCGGACGGGCAATGGTGGCGAAGAGGTCGTGGATGTAGAGCTGCACGATCTCCGTACCCTCACATGCACCTGTATTGGTGACAGTAATGGTGGCCGTAAGGCTGCCGGTAGCAGACATCTCGTTAGCAGAAAGGCGGATGTCCGAATACTCGAACGTCGTATATGACAGACCGTAGCCAAATGGATACAAGGCACCGTTGCGCACATCAATATAGTTCGAGGCGAAGAGCTGATAGTTCGGAGCATCATCGGCTACAGGACGACCGGTGTTCAGGTGGTTGTAGTAGAGAGGCAACTGAGCCGAGCACTGGGGCAGGCTGACAGTCAGCTTACCCTGTGGGCAGACATCGCCAAAGAGCACATCAGCAATGGCATCGCCCGACTCGCTGCCATACCAGCACTGGAGGATGGCAGGCAGGTTCTCAGCCTCCCACTTCAGGGCGGTGGCACGTCCGGCAAAGTTCAGCAGCACGATAGGCTTGCCCGTCTGCTTGAGCGCCTTGAGCAACTCCTGCTGTGGGGCTGGCATCTCGACGTTGGCACGGCTGGTGCCCTCGCCATTCATCCAGGCATTCTCTCCCATGGCACAGATGATGACATCGGCCTGACGGGCAATGGCCAGAGCCTGCTGCATGGCCTTCTGCTTATCGACGAATGGAATGGACTCGTTGCCATGACCCACTCCGGTAACCTCCTGAACGTATGGATCGTCCACCAAGTTACAACCCTGGGTGCAGAGCAATCGAGCCTTGCCCTGAAGCGCATGCTCCAGACCCTCGCGAAGGGTAGAATAACGTGATGGCTCCTGTGCTACAGACCATGAACCGCTGATGTCGGTTCGGGTCTCAGCCAATGGGCCGATGAGGGCGATGGTGCCCTTCTTTTCGAGTGGAAGGAGCGCCTTGTCCTGCTTGCCTACCTTATCGTTCTTGAGGAGCACAAGGCTCTCGGCTGTGAGGCGACGAGCCACCTGCCGGAACTCTTCGGTATAGGTGCTGCCCTCTACGCGATCGGTATTGCAATATTTATAAGGATCGTCGAAGAGGCCGAGCTTGTACTTGGCTTCGAGCACGCGACGGCAAGCCTGGTCGATGTCTGACTGAGAGATCAGGCCCTCGTTCAAAGACTGCTCAAGTGTCTCGACAAAGCCGCGGGCTACCATGTCCATATCGGTACCAGCCTTGAGTGCCATGACCGAATTGTGCTGCTTGTCAGGATAGATGCCATGCTGGGTCATCTCGTCGATGCTTGCATAGTCAGTCACCACAAAGCCGTCGAAGCCCCACTGGTTGCGAAGCACGTCGGTCAGCAGCCAATGGTTGGCGGTGGCTGGCTGGCCATCGACCAGATTGAAACTGCTCATCACCGAGCCGGCTCCTGCCTCGACAGCAGCCTTGTAAGGTGGGAAGTACTGATTGTACATGCGATAGCGGCTCATATCCACGGTGTTGTAGTCACGGCCTGCCTCGGCAGCACCATAGAGGGCAAAATGCTTGATGCAAGCCATGATCTCGTCATCAGCGTATGTGTTTGGATCAGGACCCTGATAGCCACGCACCATAGCCTCGGCAATACGGCTGCCCAGGTATGGATCTTCGCCAGCGCCTTCTGACTGACGACCCCAACGGGAATCGATGCAGATATCGACCATCGGGCTGAAGGTCCAGGCCACGCCATTGGCACTGGCTTCACTTGCTGCAATGCGGGCAGACTGCTCGATGCCCTCCAGGTCCCAGGTGGAAGCCAGGCCGAGAGGAATAGGGAACATGGTCTCGAAGCCATGAATGACATCCATGCCCACGATGAGCGGAATGCCGAGACGCGACTGCTCGACAGCAATCTGCTGCAGGGCCTTGACACGGTCAGCACCCTTGAGGTTAAGCACGGAACCAAGCTCGCCCTTGGCAACGAGGGCTCCGACTTCGGTGTCCTGTGCACTACCGGTGACAATCTCGCCAGCTACTTGCTGATTGAGCTGGCCGATCTTCTCCTGAAGCGTCATCTTGGACATCAGGTCTGAGACGAAGGCATCCATCGGAGACTCTGGTTTGGTGGAGCAGCCTGTGGCAATGAGCGCCATGGCTGCCATGAGGAAATGATGGGTTTTCATAGTAAGAAAATGTATTTGTGTTTCTATGTGTCGAAATAGCATTTAAAAGCCGTGGCAAGGTTTTCGACGTCTCGAAAAGTTTGTCCCAAAGTCGTGGCGGAGAATTCGACGCGTCGAAAAGCTTATTCCAAAGTCGTGGCGGAGAATTCGAGACGTCGAAAAGCTCATGCCGAAGCCGCGGCAGAGATTTCGACGCGTCGGAAAGCTTGTCCGAAAACCGTGACAGACTTTCCGACGCGTGGAACAGGAGATTTTAGAACTGAACCTTGCGAACCTCACCATTGCTCATCACCACGATGTTCTGGCCCTTAACCAGGCGGTCGTGACGGATACCATTGACGTCGTAGATGGCTGTTGGGGTGGCGATGTCGTCGAAGTGAACATCGTCGATGCCCTGGATATCGCCAATGATGGCATCGATCTCGCAGCGGTTGCATTCAGGCATCGTGAAGGTGTAGGTGGCACCATCAATATGCGTGTCGCTTACCTGGCCATTCGCAGCCACGGTCTTGACATTCCAGCCAATGACGCCACGGCCATCGCTCGAACCACCCTGCAGCGTGATGCTGCGACCCTGGAAGAACTTGCCATCGAACGTGTTCTCAGACAGAGCCACGCCATTGAACACGACAGGAGCCTCTGCCAGCTCGACATCGGTCAGATTAGCATTGATTTTGAGCATACGTGGTGTGCCGACCTTGTAATAGTTGGCCACCATGTTGTAGAAGTTGTTGGTACGCTGCTTCAGCCAGTTCTTGGCGCTATTGAGCTCGTCGTTGTAGTTGGGCCACCACTGGTTGATGAGCTTGCGATGGTTGGGATATTCGTACTTGATTGCCTCGTACATTGGCTCCCAAACAGCCCACGTGCCATTGTAGTTCATGAAGTCGCCCATGTAGATGGCGCAGCGGTCGATGAACTCGCGGGCAAAGGTTTCGTCCTCCATCAGGCGACGGAACAGGCGGGTGTGCTCATACTGATTCGCCCAGTTGTTGTTGTAGTCGTAGTTCGGATTATAGATCCATTCGATGGTGTTGTAGTTGCTCGAACGGCCATAAAGTCCCAGACCGAAGTCGGTGTCCTTGGCCACGAAGCGCCAGCGGCCACCCTCGGCGGTTGGGCGCCACATCACGATGTTGTTGCCCGGGAAGTCGAGGTTGCAGTAGTAGAGGTTCATGATCATCAGGTTGATGAACTCGACGAGGTCCATGCGCTCGGCGTACTCATCCCAGGTGTGGCCATGCTCGTTGTAGAAGGCTGTGAACTCGTTGAAGCTGTCCCACGTACCATTCTTGAGTTCCCACCAGTTCTCGATCATGTCGATGTCCTCCAGGCCGTCGTAGTTGGTGTAGATGTTGTCGTCGTTGCTACGCTCACGCAGGTTGAGCATGCCCTTGTACTCGCCGTTGAGATAGAAGATGGCAGGAGCATACGACTGGAAGTCAAGATCGACGTGCGAGGCCATATTGCGCTGGATGATGGCGTCGCGCATGTAGAGGTAGTCGAAGTCATTGCCGGCATTGCGCAGCATGATCGACTTGAAATCCTTCACGCCAGGACGCTGCTCAGGGAAGAACTCGTAGTTGAAGCGTTTCTCGCCAAAGCGCTTGTTGGCATAGAGGGCCAATGACTTGAGCTGTGCATCGCGCGAAGCGGCACCAGCCACACGGGTCTCGCAGAGCTGGTTGAGCTGGCTCTCTTCGCCTGCAGCTGTAAAGAACTCAAGGTTGATGGGGCGACGCCAGTCGAACTTGTAGTTGGCCTTGCCGCTCTGATAGCTGCCATTCACATAGATGCCGATCTTGCTGTCATTGAAATACTTCTTGTTGGTCACGATCGAGACCACGGGAATGGTGAAGTTGCGAGGGAAGAAGATGTACGACTGGGTGGTGGAACGTGGCGACAGATAGCCCTTGCAGAATGGCTTGACACGAATCACGCGGGTAGCCTTGAATGAGAGACCCTCGGCAGGGAACACGCTGCTGGTGGCTGTCGGCTCGGAGCCGTCGGTGGTGTATCGGAGCACTGTGCCCTCAGGAGCATCGGCAGGCAGGGCCACGGTTAGGTTGATCTCGCCACCGCCTGTGATGACACGGCCCGGCTCGGAGAAGATCGGATCGCCCAGGGCCTTGGAGCACAGTTCGCCACAGTTGGCAGCTCCCGGCGTAGGCTCGGCCTGGTAGCCCATGGTCTCATCGCCATCGTTCTTGCGACCGTAGGCCACGTTGGGCGCAGGCTGCTTCTTGATGTCCTTGATGCAATCCACTACCTCGCCATCCTTGAACAGATAGATGCTGCCGCCCTTGCCGCTCTCCAGACGATAATCGGTGTGGTAGCCCGTGCCCTCCTTGTCGCAGAAGACGAGCTTATAGCCTTTCGAGGACAAGGAATATGATGGCAATGGCCATGACTCCTCGACATTATCGCTCAAGCCAAGACGATACTGATTGAGATTGACTGCCGACGAACCTGTGTTATAGAGTTCCACCCAGGAATCAGGGAACTCGTTGAGGTCGTCCATCACGGCATCGATGTTGGACTGCATGAACTCGTTGATCACGATGTCAGCATGCGACATCATGCACGAGGCAGTCGCGAAGAGGGTAAGGAATAGACGTTTCATTGTAGCGTGTTTCTATTAAGGATTGAAATTAAAATCTGCAATAATGGGTCGATGGTCCGAATAGTGGACCTTGGGAATTGTGACATCGACCAGGTCGAACTCTTTGGAATAAAGGATATGATCCAGGCGGAAACGAAGGTGCTGGTCGGCAAAGGTGAAGCCCAGGCCGGTGCCTCCCTCCCACCAGGCATTCTTCAGACGGTCACGATGCTCAGGATGGATGTTTTCATCGCGGCACGACTGGATGCGACGCAAGGCCACGGAGCCGCTCAGATCATTGAAGTCGCCGCAGATGAGCAGGGGATTCGGGCAGTTCTTCAAGGAGTCGGCAATCACCTGCGACTCATAGCTGCGGCATTTATAGCCGAATTCCAGGTTTTCATACACCGAATAGACCTTCTCTCGGCGTCCATCGCCCTCGATCTTATGGATATCGAACGAATTGGTACGCAGATGGACGTGCATCAGCGTCACTGGATGTCCCTGCACATCGGCCTCGGCCTCAAAGATGAAGAACTGTGTGCCAAGCCCCTGAACGCGCAACGTGTCGAGCTGCGGATCCCTCTCAAGCATCTGCTGTGCATCAAGATGGTAGAACCTTGGATTGCTCAGCGGATAGCGGCTGTAGAGGGTGCGCTCGCTCACATATCGGTTACTCCCCTCGAAGAGCTGCATTGAGTAGGGATAGTGCGCCTTGAGCGAATCGTCCATCTCAGGAGCCGTGCCGGGATTGTTCTCAGGCAGGAAGAGGATGTCGGCATCGCTCCTGAGCATGAAGTCGATGAACTCCTGACCGTGGTTGGGGACGAACTCAACCTTGCCGCAGATGTTGTATTCGAGCACGCGAATGGCCCCCGGCGACTTATGGGCAGGGAAGCGTTGCTGCTCGTCAGACAGCAGCTGCAGGGCATTCAGCGGATTGATGGGCACCTGCTCTGTCCAGACATTCAGCACGACCGAGATGCCGCACACGACGAGCGCCGTCTTCCACCTGCGCAACAGCAGCAGAAGCAACGCCAGGCACCACAGGGCAATCACCACCGCAGGGGCCACCAGGATGAGCATATCGGGCATAGGTTGTAAAAGAATTGACGGATTAGTAACCGGAGGCAACGCAAAAGAAGCCTATATCGATGCGCGCAAAGATAGGAATTATTGCGCAAAACCACAAATTACGACGTGGAAAAGCGTCCACGGACACACATTATATAATATAATTAGTCAATTTTGGCAGATAGAGTGAATCTTTTCGGGCGAAATGTGGGCAGAAACCACGGCAACTATTGCATAATTGGGAAAAAATCCGTACCTTTGCGCCCGACAAATCAACCCAAAGTCATTGAATGAAAGAAAAAGACATGACAAACACCACCGTTGAAGCACCCGTGAATGCTGTCAGCGAAGTGCAGCCTGCGGTTGAAGCGGCCCCTAAGAAGAGGGCTTCCCGCTCCCGCAAGAAGGTTGTTGCCCCGGTGGTAGAGGAGTCAAAGACTCCCGAAAAGAGTGATGAGAAAAGAGTTGATCATGTGAACGAGCCTGTTGCCGCTGAGATGCCAGTTGCTCCTGAAGAGAAAAAGGAAGCACAAGCCCAGGACGAACCAAAGAATGCTCCACAGAAGCCAACTCAAGTAGAAAACAAGAAGGACGAAGCCAAGCCTGTCGAGAACCGCAAGCCAGAGCCGAAGCCCATCCCCAAAATGCCCAGCAATCTGGTGGTGCGCGACTTCTGCGACCTGGCCAACTACGGCAGCCGCATCCCGTTGCTCAGCGACCAGCAGATACAGCAGCTCACCTACGAGGATGCCGTGAACCGCAACCTCATCCTTGAGGCCATCATCTGCAATGTGCTCGACTACGACATCGTGCTCTCCGACACCAACATCTGGCTCGAACTGCTCATTGGCCACACCTCAAGCCATTCCGATCCACGTGTGAATGCCCGACTGATGTTCGAGCGTCAGCTGGAGTTCATCAGCCGCATGATGAAGCGCATCGGCGGCAAGTTCATGATCATGAGCGAGACCTACGAGGAGGTGGACCGCTTTGCCACCCAGCAGGAGCCTACCAACTACAAGGATGCTGACTGGAAGGACGAGGCCCTGTGCCGCAACGTGGCAGCCCGTCTGGCCAAGCGCCTGATGCTGAGCCAGCAGAAGGAGAACCGCCTGCGCATCGAGGGCATCGGCAGCGAGAGTCATCATGCAGCCTTTGCCGACCCTGCCATCATCCGTCGCACCGTGGAGCTCTTTGCACAGGGCAAGAAGGTGCTGCTGCTCACCAACGATGCCTCAGTGGGCATCCGCTCATTGGGCATGTGCGATGACCTGCAGCGCACCAACAACGTCGATGACAAGACCTGGCGCGAAGTCTATGAGCCACAGCGCCCGATGGTGCTGACCATGGACGACCTCAAGCTGCTCGACCAGTACACACGTCAGTACCACTTCATGCAGGTAGCTGCCGGCCGTGGCTGGATGCAGGATGTGCAGATGCGCGAGCCTGCTGTCGTGGAGCAGCCGCTGGAGCTCTGGCTCGAAGGCTTCCGTCCTGGCGACCGTCACGAGAGCCGCAGCGCCCGTCAGGAGCAGCAGCGTCGTGAGCAGGAACGCAAGGAGGCCGAACGCCGTGAACAGCAGCGCATCGAGCAGGAACGTCGTGAGGCTGAACGCCGTGAACAGCAGCGCCTTGAGCAGGAACGCCGTGAGGCTGAGAAGGCTGCACGTCGTGAGGAGCAGGAGCGTCGTGAGGCTGAGAAGGCTGCACGTCGTGAGGAACAGGAGCGTCGTGAGGCCGAGAAGGCTGCACGTCGCGAGGAACAGGAACGCCGCGAGGCCCAGCGTCGTGCTGACCGTGAGCGTGCCGAAGCCGAAAAGAAGGCCAACGCCGAAGCCGCTGCCAAGAATGCACCTGCCGAAGCACCTGCCACCGACGCAGCCGTTGAGCCCGTGGCCGACTCTGCGCCTGTAGTACAGCCCGCCCCTGCACAGCCTGTCAGCGATGATGCGGCTGTAGAGAATGTCTCTGCTGAGGCCAGCGTTGACGCCCCTGCATCTGAGCCGGTTGCCATCAGCCTCCCTCCCCTTTCGGCCGAGGCCATGGAGCTGATTGGCGGCAATATTGCCAGCGAGAAGAAGAGCCGCACCCGTCGTGGCGGACGTCGCAAGAGCAGCAACAGCAACAAGACTGAAGCCTAACGACTCATAAAACAACGTTGCAGCATCCTGCAATCGGACAATCGAAAACAAAGACTGCCTTGATCTCCATCCGGAATCAAGGCAGTCTTTGTTTTATTTGATTCGTGTTTTATTTGATTCGTTCTATTTACCGAGTCGGGTCGTAACGACAATCGCACCATTGGCTCCCCTGACGCCATAGATGGAGGCATCCTTGAGCACCTCGACACGCTCTACATCCATAACGTTGACGAACTCAAGCGACGACACCTGTACGCCATCGACCACATAAAGAGGCGTGGTGGGGAGGTTGATGGAGTTGATGCCACGCATGCGAACCTGCGGATCATCACCCAGCCCCCTCGGCGACGGAGTCACACTGAGTCCAGGCACACGACCCTGCAGCGCTTCCAGCAGATTGGTCCTGCCGGTACGTGCCAGTTCCTCGCCCGTGATGCCGCTGCTCACCTGTATGCTCTCGCGCTTCTTCACGTAGCCGTAGCCCCAGTTTACGAGTTCTTCGTCTTCCCGAGCCGCGGGCGACAACTGATCGCCCAGACAGATGCGGATGCTCTTGCGACCATCTACCGGGATGTCATAAAGCACCTTCTTATACACAAGGTGCAGCGTATCGGTCGGATTGACATCGGTCAGACCGAAACGACCCTTCTTGTCCGATCGTGAAAAGACGCGCTCTGACAAGACGTAAACCTTGACGCCCTTGAGCGGATTGCCTGCAACATCGGTGACCAGTCCATTGAAAGGAACACCCTGGGGAGCCTGTGCCTGCAAGCCGAACGTACAGGCCAGGAGGAGAATGAAGAGAATATGTTTCATAGGAATGAGATTTCGAATTGTCAAATAATCAGTCATGATGATACGGCTCGCCACGCATGATGGTGAAGGAGCGGTAGAGCTGCTCAACGAGGAAGAGGCGCACCATCTGATGGCTGAATGTCATCTTGCTGAGCGAGATCTTGCCTTGCGCTGCCTCGTAGATGCGAGGCGAGAAACCATAGGGGCCGCCGATGAGCATCACCAGCCGCTTGGGCACGGTCTGCAGCTTCTGCTCCATCCATTGGCTCAGCTCGCGGCTGGTCATCTCCTTGCCACGCTCATCGAGCAGCACCAGCACATCGCCCGGTTGCAGGCGCTCCAGCACCTGATCGGCCTCACGCTCCTTCTGCTGCTCTTCGCTCAGGGACTTGGTATTCTTCAGGTCGGGGATCTCCTCGATCTGGAACGGGATGTAGTGCCCCAGTCGCTGGGCATATTCGTTGATCAGCCCCGGATAGATATTGCCCTGTGTGCGACCGATGAAGATGACTTGCAGTTTCATAGTTATTCATATTTGGCCAGGAACTCACGGATGCGTGGCGCCTCGCCAGCCAGGATCACCGTGTCGAACGTGTGAAGGATGGTCTCGCCCGTGGGTGCCATGTTCACCTCGCCGTTGTGCGAGATGGCAAGCACGGCACACTGGGTCAGCTCGCCGATGCGGCTCTGCTGGAGCGGTTTGTCGCAGAATGGCATGGATGCCGTAATCACAAACTGCTGCAACGTGATCGGTTCGTTGCGATGCTGCACGGCATTCGCACCCGCTGCACCGCTCTTTGCGAAGGAGGCCGTGAGCATCTGTCCGAATCGTCGTATCTGCTCGTCGGTACCTGCCACGGCTATGCGGTCGCCCGGATAGAGGCGCTCCTTGCCGCCCGGGATGTTGATGTGCAATCCGCCACGCACGATGCGCACCACATTGACACCCGACCGCTGGCGGAAATTGGCCTCGATCAGCGTCATTCCGCACAACGAGCTGTGGGCAGGAATGTCGAAGTCGGAGATGTGGAGGTCGTAGGTGAGCAACTCGCGCTCGAACTGCTTGCCTACCAGACGGCGTCCCTCACGAGCGCGTTCCTGGGCGGCTTCGCGTGCCGAGAGGTTATTGAGGAAGCTCTGCTCGATGCGCGACGAATGCTGCTGGATGCGCTTGCTGAACAGGCTGACCACCACCACGGCCAATGCCAGAGCCACGAGCACGCCGTAGGTGGCAGGGAACAGCTGCGAGATGGAGAAGGCTATGAGCGCCAGACTGATGAGGATGCGCAGCAGATAGCTCAGCACGATGCCGCCACGATGGTACGATCCTGACTGCCAGATCTGGCGCTCCTCTTCGCTACGCAGATGTTTCGTAGCGATCTTATAGACCAACGGCAGGAGCATCGCAAACACCAGGATCAGGCTCGTGCCGCGTCCCACCCACTCATATTGTGCAGGCAGGAACTGGTTGACAAAATCGACGAGCAGCGGGCTCAGCAGACTGAAATAGAGGCTCAGCAGGAAGATGCAAGTGACCGTATAGAGCGTGATGGAGAGTCCCACCTTCTTGAGGAAGCGTTGCCAGAGCGACTCCTGCCCCACCGTGTTGCGGCTGCGCGAATATTCAAGCAGCATGAGCTTGAAGCGACGCGGCATGATGCGGTCCACGTACTCATAGGCCGGGGCCGAGAGCTTGATGACGTAGGGCGTGAGGAACGTGGTGATGACCGACACGGCCACGATGACCGGATAGAGATATGGCTCGGTGATGCCCTTCTCGCTGCCGAAGTTGGCGATGATAAAGGCAAACTCGCCCACCTGTGTGAGTGCAAAGGCCGACTGCATCGCCGTCTTCAGGGGCTCGCCCGAGAGCACCACGCCCAGCGAGGCGAAGATAATCTGGCCAATGATCACGGTGAAGGTGATCAGCGTGATGGGCAGCCAGTATTCGAGCAGCAAGGCAGGGTCGATCATCATGCCTACCGACACGAAGAACACGGCACCAAACATATTCTTGACCGGCGAGATCAGGTGCTCGATGTGCTCGGCCTCGACGGTCTCGGCCATGATCGAACCCATCACGAAGGCTCCAAGCGCGGCGCTGAATCCCGCACCTTCGGCCAGGAGCACCATGCCCAGGCAAAGGCCTAACGCCACGATGGTCATGGTCTCGTCGTTGAGGTGCTTCTTGCACTTGCGCAACAGCGTCGGTATCAGCATGATGCCAGCCACGAACCAGAACAGCAGATAGGCTACGAGCTTGACCACCTGCCAGAGCATCTCCTGGCCGTCGAAGGTGTTCTTCACGGCTATCGACGCCAGCAGCACCATCAGCACCACGGCAAAGAGGTCCTCCACGACCAGGATGCCGAAGCAGATGCCGGCGAACTTCTGCTGCCGCAGTCCCAGGTCGTCCAATGCCTTGAAGACGATCGTGGTGCTCGACATGCACAGCATACCGCCCAGGAAGAGCGAGTTCATCTCGTTCCACCCCATCGCCCGGCCCAACAGGAAGCCCGTGGTCATCATGCCCACCACGATGGTCATGCAGCCGATTACAGCGGTCGAACCCATCTGTACGAGTTTCTTGAACGAGAACTCCAGGCCGAGCGAGAACAGCAGGAAGATGACGCCTACCTGTCCCCACGTCTCGACCGATTCTTCTTCATGCACCCAGCTGGCGCCGCACACATACGGTCCCACCAGCAGACCAGCCACGATGTAGCCGAGCACTACGGGTTGCTTCAGGAACTTACACACCAGCGATGTCACGCCGGCGGTAAGCATGATAATGCCAAGGTCGTGAATCATTGTTTGTTTAAGGGTTTTAAGAGTTTTAAGGGTTTTAAGGGTTTTAAGAGTTTTAAGGGGTGTGAAAGGGGTGTGAAAGGGACGAATGTGCCGTGGTTCGAGGGGCTTTAGAAAGCTAGGACGTTGGGACCAACCGTTGGTATCGTCCCTTTCGCTCCCCTTTCACTCCCCTTTCACTCCCCTTAATACCCTTAATCACTCTTTACAAATCAAACACCTTCGCATTCTTCACCTTCTCCGGCAGCAGCGCGAAGTCGAGCACCTCGTGCAGGTCGCGCACATAGTGGAAGGTGAGGCCGCGGGTGTAGAGTTCGTTGATCTCCTCCACGTCCTTCTTGTTGTCGATGCAGAGGATGAGGTCGGTGATGCCGGCACGCTTGGCAGCCAGGATCTTCTCCTTCACGCCGCCGATGGGGATCACCTTGCCACGCAGCGTGATCTCGCCGGTCATGGCGATGCGGGCTCGCACACGACGCTGAGTGAAGGTGCTCACCAGCGAGGTCACCATGGTGATGCCTGCCGAGGGTCCATCCTTCGGTGTGGCTCCCTCGGGGCAATGGATGTGGGCGGTATATTTCTCGAAGATCTCCGATGGGATCTGCAGTTCGTCGGCATTGGCCTTGATCCATTGCAGAGCCAGCTGGGCCGACTCCTTCATCACATCGCCCAGGTTGCCGGTCAGGGTCAGTCCGCCCTTGCCCTTGACGAGGGTCGATTCCACCTCCATGATTACGCCGCCTACCGACGTCCATGCCAGGCCAGTGACTACACCAGCATAGTCGTTGCCATCGTACTTCTCCGGGTTGTAGTTGGGCTTGCCGAGGTATTCCTCCAGGTCGCTCACCGCCAGCTTCTGCGGCACAGGCAGTTCGTTGGCCACATTCCAGGCCACGCGACGCATGATCTTGGCCAGCTGCTTGTCCAGCAGACGCACACCGCTCTCGCTGGTGTACTGATCCACGATCTGCGCCATGGTCTTCTTGGGTATCGAGAACTGCAGATCGCTCAGTCCGTGCTCAGACTTCTGATGCGGCAGCAGGTGGCGCTCGCCTATCTCGACCTTCTCTTCCAGGATGTAGCCCGACAGGTTGATCACCTCCATGCGGTCGCGCAGCGGACCCGAAATGGTCTTCAGCGTGTTGGCTGTGGCGATGAAGAGCACCTTCGAGAGGTCGTAGTCCACATCGAGGAAGTTGTCGTGGAACGCCACGTTCTGTTCGGGGTCGAGCACTTCGAGCAGGGCCGATGACGGGTCGCCCTTGAAGTCAGAGGCTATCTTGTCGATCTCGTCGAGCACGAACACCGGATTGTCCGTGCCGGCCTTCTGGATGCCCGAGATGATGCGTCCGGGCAACGCTCCGATGTAGGTGCGGCGATGCCCACGGATCTCGGCCTCATCGTGCAGGCCGCCGAAGCTCACACGCACATATTCGCGCTTCAGGGCACGGGCGATGCTCTTGCCCAGGCTGGTCTTGCCCACGCCTGGAGGGCCCACCAGACAGAGGATCGGAGCCTTCATGTCGCCACGCATCTTCAGCACGGCCAGATGCTCCAGTATGCGCTCCTTGATCTTGTCCAGGCCGTAGTGGTCATGGTCGAGCACGCGGCGGGCATGCTTCAGGTTGAGGCTGTCGGGCGATGTCTGGCCCCACGGCAGATCCACCATGGTCTGCAGGTAGTTGTACTGTATGTAGTAGTCGGGCGCCTGTTCGTTCATGCGCTGCAGCTTGTTCAGTTCCTTGCGGAAGGTCTCCTGCACCGCGTATGACCATTGCTTCAGGTTGGCTTTGGCCAGGAGCTTATCCACATCCTCCTGACTGCTCTCGCCCAGCTCCTGCTGGATGGTCTGGATCTGTGTGCGCAGGTAGTGCTGGCGCTGCAGGTTGTTGAGCTCGGTATTCGTCTGGCGATGCAGCATGTTGCGCAGCTTGGCAAACTCCAGCTCGCGGCTCAGGATGGACAGGAATTCGCGGCCACGGCCCTGTATGGTATGGAACTCAAGCAGTTCCTGACGATTGGCTGGGCTCATGGCAAACACCGAACACAGGAAGTTGACCAGGTAGTTGTTGTCCGTGATGTTGCTGATTGCAAACTGTATCTCGCGCGGCAATCCGCTCTCAGGCAGTTCCATCAGCGTATGCATATCGCTCTTGATGTTGGCGATCAAGGCGCTACAGGTCTTGTCGAACCGGGGCATCAGCTTCTCATCGTACAGCCGCACCTCGCCCACCAGCATCGGGGTAGCCTCCACCAGCTGCAGCAGTTCGAAGCGCAGACGTGCCTGCACGAAGAGGCTGTGCGTGCCGTCGGGCAATTCCACCTCCTTCACCACCTCGGCCAGGGTGCCTGTGGTGTAGAGGTCATCGAACACTGGCTCCTCTTCATTATTCTTCTGAGTCACGATGCCCACGTACTTGTGCGTCTTCTCGGCCCATTTGATCACCTGCAAAGACTTCTGCCTACCCACAGAGATAGGCATCGTCATGCCCGGGAAGAGCACCATATCGCGCACGGCTATCAGCGGCAGGTGCCCGGCGTCGAGCTTGTTCTCATCGATCGAGAGGTCCAGGCCGCCATCGCCAAACAGCGGCATGATGGTGGTTCCCTCAATGCGCTGGTCTCTCGGTTCTTCGTTTATTGTATCAAAATCTATCATATTCCTATTTTAAGCAAAAGAGTTACCCAAAAGGAGTGAAACGTACTACTTCCCACCCTTTTTAAGTTTGCAAATATAACAAAATAATTCGTCAATACCAAAAATTAAGCCCCGAAATTGCTTTCGGAGCCCAAAATAAGATTATTTACAGATAGAATGCAATCACACACAATCAAAACGCGTTGCTTCATTGCCCATTATCGCGCCAGCCACACCCTGCCATTGCGAATGATCAAGCCCCTGCACGAAGCCAGGAGTTTGGCAAATCCATTTGCCAGACCTCCGCCGACTTGCCATTCGTTGCCTCAGCCATTTTCCGACCTCCGCAGATCTGCGGAAACGCAGAAAAAACTTTTGCTGCCTCTCCGCACATCTGCTATCCGTTGCCCAGACATTTTTTCGAGCCTCCGCACATCTGCGAAAGCGCAGAAAAAACTTTTGCTGCCTCTCCGCACATCTGCTATCCGTTGCCCCAACCTTTTGCACGCGTCCGCCAACCTGCGGAGACATTGCTAAACGTCAGGGCAAGTTTTCGCACGAGCGCGCGCCAGGCGTAAATAAATTGTCCATCCATCCGCGGCGCAAATATAGTATGCGCCGCGGATGGATGGACAAAGTTCGCCCTCGCTGCATTATCTCAGCAGGATGGGTGATTATTCATTTTGAGCAAATCACTTGTTCAAATACTCATGCATGTTGGCAGCAGCACGACGGCCGTCGCCCATGGCGAGGATCACGGTAGCGCCACCACGCACGATGTCACCACCTGCGAATACGTCGCTGACGGCTGACTGCATGGTCTCCTCACCTACCACGATGGTGCCCTTGCGGCTGATCTCAAGACCCTTGAATGCCGATGGGATGATTGGGTTTGGAGATACACCGATGGCAACGATCACGAGGTCGGCTGGAATGGTTTCGGTCTTGCCCTCAACGGGCACTGGGCTGCGACGACCTGAGGCATCAGGCTCGCCAAGCTCCATGACCTGAAGCACAGCCTCCTTGACACGGCCGTTCTCGTCAGCGAGGTACTCGATCGGGTTGTGGAGCACGTGGAAGTCGATGCCCTCCTCCATAGCATGATGAACCTCCTCGGCACGGGCTGGGAGCTCATCGAGGCCACGACGGTAAACGAGGGTCACAGTCTCGGCACCCATACGCTTGGCGGTACGGGCAGAGTCCATGGCGGTATTGCCACCGCCGCAGACAACGACGTTCTTGCCCTTGAGCACAGGAGTGTCGAAGCCCTGGCCACGGCCTGCACCCATGAGGTTGATACGGGTGAGGTACTCGTTCGACGACATCACACCGATGGCATTCTCGCCAGGGATGTTCATGAAGCGAGGCAGACCTGCACCTGAGCCGACGAAGATGCCGTCGAAGCCCATCTCATGGAGCTGCTCGTAGCTGATGGTCTTGCCCACGATGACATCGGGCACGAAGTTGACGCCCATGGCACGGAGGGTGTTGATCTCAGCCTCAACGACGTTGTTTGGCAGACGGAACTCAGGGATGCCATACTTCAGCACGCCACCAATCTCGTGGAGGGCCTCATAGACGGTCACATCGTAGCCGAACTTGGCCATATCGGCAGCAAAGGCAAGGCCTGAAGGACCAGAACCTACGACGCAGACCTTCTTGCCATTCTTTGGAGCACACTCAGGAGCCTGCATGTTGCCCGACTCACGCTCGTAGTCAGCAGCAAAACGCTCGAGGTAGCCGATGGCAACAGCCTTCTGCTTCATCTTGAGCTTGATGCACTGGCCCTCACACTGCTTCTCCTGTGGACATACACGACCGCAGACAGCTGGCAGCGAAGAGGTCTTCTTGATGGTCTTGATGGCCTCGTCGAACTCCTCCTTCTCGATGTGCTTGATGAAGGTTGGGATGTTGATGCCTACTGGGCAGCCCTTCATGCATGATGGATCGGGGCAGTCGAGGCAACGCTTGGCCTCGCAGATGGCCTGCTCACGGGTGAGACCCTGCTGCACCTCCTCGGTGAAGGTGGTTACACGATATTCTGGGGTCAGTTCAGGCATCTTGACGCGCTCGATGGCACCACGATCCTTGGCTGGTATTGACTTGCGAAGCTCCTCACGCCATGGCTCATTGCGAAGAGCCTTAATTTCTTCAAGTGTCATAATGATTTGTCGAATTTATAGTTTAACGATTGGAGTTACTTATTTATTGAGCAAAGCATTCATAGCCTCAGTTTCCTCAGCCTTGTACGCTCTCATTCTCATCATCATCTCGTCAAAGTTCACCTGGTGGGCATCGAACTCAGGACCATCGACGCAGACGAACTTGGTCTTGCCACCCACGGTAACACGGCAGGCACCACACATGCCGGTGCCATCGACCATGATGGTGTTGAGGCTGACGATGGTAGGAACCTCGTACTTCTTGGTGAGCAGAGAGACAAACTTCATCATGATGGTTGGGCCAATGCAGACGCACTTGTCAACCTTCTCGCGGTTGATGACCTCCTCAACGCCGAGGGTGATGACACCCTGCTTGCCGTATGAGCCATCGTCGGTCATGATGATGACCTCATCGGAGTTGGCACGCATCTCCTCCTCGAGGATGATGAGGTCCTTGGTACGGGCAGCGAGCACCACGATGACGCGGTTGCCAGCCTCGTGCATGGCCTTGACGATAGGAAGCAATGGAGCAACGCCCACACCACCGCCACAGCATACGACAGTGCCGTACTTCTCGATCTCGGTGGCATGGCCCAGAGGACCAACGACGTCGAAGATCTGGTCACCAGGATTCAGAGCATTGATACGGGTGGAGCTGGCACCGACGGCCTGAACGACGAGGGTAATGGTACCCTTTTCGATATCAGCATCAGCAATGGTAAGCGGAATGCGCTCGCCCTTCTCGTCCAGACGAACGATTACAAAGTGTCCGGCCTTGCGGCTCTTAGCGATCAGCGGAGCCTCAACCTCAAGGCAGGCTACCTTCTCGCTGAACATTGTTTTGTTGACAATCTTGAACATAAAAATATAATAGGATAGTTGATATATTACCTTAAATGAACAATAAAAATGCGAAATAGTTGTCGATTTGGGTGCAAAGTTATCCATTTTCGTTGAAAATTCCAAAAGATTTTGCAAAAAAATAGTATTTGGCAGATTTTTTTAGTATCTTTGCAGCGAAATACTAATAATTATTGCATTTATCTATCAAAAATATGAAGAAAGCACTTCTGAAAACGGCAGGAATACTGCTGCTGCTCGGCGCCTTGCTGATTACGGTGTCCCACTATATGCTCGACTACGCCATCCACCCCAAAGAGAACAAGACGCACGACTACGAATACTGGTTCGGCCGTGTATATCACAAGTATCCTGAGCTGGAGCAATGGTACGACTCGCTCACCACACACCAACTGCTGCGCGACACCTTCCTGACAGCCGACGATGGGTTGAAACGCCACGCCTTCATCCTGCAGCACGATTCGCTGGCTGCGGGATCGACCGTGATGGTGCACGGCTACATGGACAACTGCATCGACATGATGCGCTACTACTACCTGCACTACGAGGTATTGCACCGCAACGTCATCGTGCCAGAGCTCTCGGCCCACGGCAAGAGCGAAGGCAAGGACATCCGCTTCGGATGGCTGGACCGCCTGGACTGCCGCGACCTGTGGATACCTTTGGCTCACGAGCTGTGGCCCCAGCTCCCCATCGTGCAGCATGGCCTCTCGATGGGCGGAGCCACCACGATGATGACCTCGGGCGAGACATTTGCCGACACGCTGCTTCTCAAGGGATTCATCGACGACTGCGGCTACAGCGACACCTATACGCAATTGGCCGAGAAGATGAAGGAAGACTTCAGTCTCCCCTCCTTCCCCATCCTCAACGTGGCGGACTGGCTCTGCCAATATGAATACGGCTGGCGGCCCTCGGAGTCTTCGGCCACACGCCAGCTGGCCAAATGCGAGCGTCCCGTACTCTTCATTCACGGTGGAGCCGACGACTACGTGCCCACCTCGATGGTCTATGACTGCTATGAGGCCAAGCAGCAGGGCTATCGCGAGCTATGGGTCACCCCCGAAGCAGAACATGCAGCCAGCATCCACATGTATTGGGACGAATACTGCCAGCACGTAGGCACTTTTATCGAAAAACATTGTCAATAGTTTTCTTCCATCAAAAAACTCATAGAAAATCAATCACTAATCCCCCTTTTTTTGATTTCCTTTGAATTCTCTGATGGAGAATTAAAAATAACAACATGCTAAGGACACTTTTATCAATCATCCTAACCCTGGTCACCACCCTGACATGGGCACAGAGCCGCCCCAAGGTGGCGGTGGTGCTCGCAGGCGGTGGAGCCAAAGGCATGGCACACATCTCGGCGCTCAAGACCATCGAGGAGGCAGGATTGCCCATCGATATGATTGTAGGCACGTCGATGGGTTCGATCATCGGCGGCATGTACTGCATGGGCTATTCGCCCGACTCCATGCTCACCATCTGCGGCAACAACGACTGGGTGCAGCTCGTCATGGACAATCCTGACTATGGTGACAACAGCCTCACAGCCAAGAAGGAAAACGAGAAATACCTGCTCCGTATGCACATCGACCAGGAACGTCGCTCGTCCGACGTAGGTCGTGGCGGTGTGATTGCCGGCCGCAATGTGATGCGCTTCTTCCACGACATGATGCACGGCCTGCCCGACTCGCTCGACTTCAACGACCTGCCCATTCCCTTCGCCTGTGTGGCCACCAATGCCGTGACGGGCGAGATGCAGGTGTTCCACAGTGGCAACTTGGCCCAATGCATCCGCGCCTCGATGGCCATACCTTCGGTATTCACCCCCATGAAGATCAATGGTGACGTCTATATCGACGGCTTCGTGGTCGATAACTTCCCCGTCGATGTGGCGAAGCAGATGGGTGCCGACATCGTCATCGGTGTGGACCTGGTCACCCCCACCACCGACAATGACCTGGCCAATTCGGCCGTCGATATCCTGCTCCATTGCATCGACCTGGTCAGCATGGAGCGCTATCAGCAGAACATCGCCTCATGCGACATCTACATGCCCATCGACGTCACCGGCTACTCGGCAGCCTCGTTCACCTCACAGGCCATCGACACGCTCATACAGCGTGGAGCCTATTATTCACAGCTCAAGGCACACGAGCTGGACAGCCTGCGCTCAGTCCTGGCACTTGACGAGGAGCCTGTTCGCACCCGCATCGGCGACTACAGCTTTGCCACCGTCATCAATCCCCTCCGCAGCCAAGAGCCACATCGCGAGACGGCCCTGGCCACCATCAAGCGCAACTATCGCAATGGTGCCATCAACCTGGGCGCACGCTTCGACAACCAGGAACATGCCGCCATCCAGTTCGGCCTGCTCATCAACCTCAACCAGAAGAACAGCACGCTGCTCAACCTCAAGGGCCGCCTGGGCCAGCGTATGGGCTTCACCGCCGACCTCGCTACACAGACCATCGGCACCCAGCGCATGGGATTCCGTTACAACTACCAGAACCGCGACCTTAACTTTTATTACAAAGGTGAAAAGGCAGCCCAGGTCTCAAGCAACCTGCACGACCTGCAGCTCTACTTCACACAGGTATGGCACAGCGTGCAATACCGCTTCGGAGCCAAATACCAGATGCATCACTACACCGACGTGCTGCACAGTCCCGATTTCGAATACATCCCCGAGACCGGCTGGACCCGATACTGGTCATATTTCATCGAGAGTGAATACAACTCGCTCGACCAGCAGTACTTCCCCAACAGCGGCCAGCAGGTGCTCGTCGGTCTGGACGTGATTAGCGACAACCTCTATGAGTATCAGGGCAAGTCACTCTTCCCCATCGTCCGCATCGGCTATCAGTCCATATTCAGCCCTACTGACCGCCTGACATTCATTCCGCACCTCATGGCGCGCGCCATCTTCAAGGGCGATGCCAGCTGTCCATGGCCAATGGCAACGGTAGTAGGCGGCTTCAGTCCCCGTCTGCAGATCTCGCATCAGCTCACCATGGCCGGCATGCCCTATATGGAGGTGATCCCCGAGGACGGTGTGGGCATCCTCGGCCTGTCGGCACGCCACCGCATCTTCAGCAACCACTACATCCACATGCGAGCCGATGTAGCCACCATGGCCAACAAGGCGCGACTGCTGCTCGATTCAGAGTCCATCACATGGGGCGTGCAGGCCGGCTACCATATCCGGACAGCCGTCGGACCCGTCGCGCTCGACTTCCATTGGAACGATCGCACCGACCATTTCGGTGTCTCCTTCAACGCCGGCTACTATTTCTAATGCTTTGTTTAAGACATAAAATAAGCAACAATAAGTGCGAAATGATGCCTTACAAGCATTTTTCAGCCAAAAAATTTGGATATATCGCATCTTTTCCCTATCTTTGCGCCGCTTTTATGATGGTTCGATAGCTCAGCTGGATAGAGCAACTGCCTTCTAAGCAGTCGGTCCGGGGTTCGAATCCCCGTCGAATCACGAAATGCCTTTTTTGGCAAAAGAATTATGCA